>NZ_JBCEVZ010000052.1:0-33302 GCF_038448715.1 Hymenobacter segetis
GCCCCCACCCCTTCCCACAATCGGCTCTCAAACAGCGCCGAAGTAGCCTCAGGCACGGCCGGCAGGTTCACCACCACGCGCAGGCGGTTCCAGTCCCAGGCCAGGAGCAGCAGGCCCGCCAGCAGCATCAGCCCGGTGATGACGGGCGTGCCCCGAAAGTCGTAGGAAATGGTGATGACGAAGATATTGGCCATGATGCTCACATAAGCCAGCGCCCCCAGCAGGGCGTAGCGCTGCGTGAGCAGCAGCAGCCCCGCCACACACTGCGCCCAGCCAATAAACTGCCAGTACAGCCCCGACTGGTACATCATCTCGAAAAAATGGCCGACGCTATGCGCCTCCGCCGTGTCCGAAATCTGCGTGAAGCGGTGCCCTTTGATTTTAATCAGACTGGCAAACACGAACGCGCCGCCCACCAGGTAGCGGGTATAAATAACGGCCAGCTGCAGCAGCAGCGAGTGTTTCAGGGCTTGGCGGGTCATGGCGACGGGCGTATTATTTCAGGCCCAGCCCCTGCGCCGCCGCCCCACCAAAGGTGACCGTGGCGCTGTCCGAAAAATGGTAGCGCAGCTGCGGAATTCTCGTTTTCAGGGCCAATTTGCTTTGGTGTTCGATGGCCAAATCAGCGGCCTGAATGTTGTTGGTGCCCTCCACTACCAGGATGGCCGTACTGCCCGCCGGCGCTTCGGCCACCGCCCGAAGCCGGCGCAGGTTGTTGCTCTCCAGCGTCACGGTGCCCGCCCGGCGCTGGTTCACCCGCAGGCTGTCCTGGTTGAAATTGCGCACCAGCACCTCGCTGCTGGGGTCGTTTCGGTAGTCTTTGCGCGTGACCGCCAGGTAGCCCGCGTCCGTGGTCAGCTGTTGCAGCTGCGGGCAGTGAATAATGACGTGCGGCTGGCCACCCAGGAAATGCACCTCTTCCGGCGAAGTAAGCGTCACGGCCAGCGTGCGGCCGTGCTGGCGGAGGCGCACGTATTCGGTGGCCTCCTTGTTTACCCACACGCCCGCCGGGCCGGCTTCAATCTTCACCCGGAAGTAGAGCCCGGCCGGCACTTCCACGGCATCGAAGCCGGTGCCGACCTGTTTGGTGAAGTTGTGCAGCGGGTCTTTGTAGTGGCCGGTGCGGTATTCGGCCAGCAGGGCGGCATCGTAGGTGGCCATGGAGCCGAGCACCAGGGCCACGGCGGCCACGAAAAGCTTGTTACTGGTTTTCATCAGGAAGGGACGGTGATAGGTTGCGGTTGGGCACTTTTGAATTCCTCGTAGCGGCGCTGCACCTCGGGCAGCCCAATGCCCAGCAGCAGCATGGTGCCGAACACCTCCGGCAGCTCCTGGCTCAGAAACCGCTCGCGGCGGGCGGCCTGCACCTGCTGCACCGCGGCCGGGGCCACGAAAAAGCCGATGCCGCGCTTGTTGTACAGCACCTCCTGGCTTTGCAGCAGCTCGTAGGTGCGCATCACCGTGTTGGGGTTCACCTGCAAGTCGCCGGCCAGCTCGCGCACCGACGGAATCTTGCTATCCGGCGGCCACTTGCCGCGCAGTATCAGCTCGCTCACGTACCCGGCTATTTGCAGGTAAATGGCCTCGTTGTCTTTAAATTCCATGACTTTCTTCCCTTAAATCTGCTTCTCCGTGACGCGTAGGTAGGCCGCCGCCCAGGCCAGCAGCATCACGCCCACCGGCACCAGCAGAAACCAGCTGTTCTGCGTCGGCTCCAGGTTCACCGAATACCACTCCTGCCCGTCCCGAAAGCCCATGCCCGCGAAGGGCAGCACGCCGTCCAGCTTACGCCCCACCAGCCCTTTCACCACCTGCATATTCGCCAGCGACACCAGCACCCCGACCAGCAGCAGGCCAAACGCCGTGCGGACAAACTGCTGCTTCTGAAAGAAAATGCTGCCCCACAAAAACACCGCATTCACCACCGCGTAGCCCACCAGCGACCAGTACAGCTTGCTCTCGTTCGAGAACAGCCGCACCATTTTCGGCGTTTGGCCGTGCCAGTCCTCCAGGTTCACCACCAGCGCATCAATCAGGTAGAAGCACCCCACGTACACCGCGATGAACAGCGGCACCGAGTACAGCCAGCCCACCAGATACTTCTCCCAGTGCGAGGCCGGCAGCATCAGCGCCGCCGTGGTCTGCTTCCGGTTGCCATAAAACGAGAAAACAGTGCTGGAAAAAATCGCGCCCGCCGCCAGCAGCCCCATCACAAAAATGACGCCCTGCATGTCCGGACTCACCGGCTGGCTCGACGAAACGGCCACGAACCCCAGCACCAGCCCAATGCCGCCCAGCAGCACCCCCGTGGCCAGCAGATAGCCGCCCGCATGCTCCGTGGTGTGCTTGCTGAACAAGCGCCCAAAGCGCGACAGATTAAAGAACTGGCTCATGAGTAGGTTGCTTTTGAGATAAGTAAGACATCAGCGCGGGAGCCTCGCCCACCAGCGCATTAAACAGCAATTCCAAATCGACACGGCCCGGCATGCCGCCGTGGTTGGGCCGAATGACATAGGCCCCGCGGATTGAGCCTTCGCTGTAAAGCGCCGTTTCATCCGCCTCCGGCACCGTGGCAAACGTCAGCCGCTCGGCCAGCTCGCCCAGGTCGGCATTGAGCACGATGCGCTGGCCGTGCAGCACCACCACGGTATCAATCAGGCTTTCCAAATCGCGCACCTGATGGGTCGAGATTATCAGGCAGCGCTCCTCCGTGAAGGCCGTGGCCAGGAGCTTGCGGAACTGCGCCTTGCTCGGAATATCCAAGCCGTTGGTGGGCTCGTCCAGCACCAGCAGGCTGGTGTTGGCGGCCAGCGCAAAGGCAATCATGAACTTCTTCTGCTGCCCGAAGCTCAGCGCCGTAAGCACCGCCTGGGCCGGCACCTCAAACTCGACGAGGTAGTGCGTCAGCGCCTCGTGGTCGAATTTTGGGTAGAAGCCCGCCGTCTGCTCCACGAATTTCGCGGCCGTCACGGCCGGCACGTAAATTTCTTCGGGCAGGAAAAACAGGTCGGCCAGCACGGCAGGCAGGCGCTTGGCCGCCGGCTGCCCCAGCACCTCGCAGGTACCGCCCTCGGGGAACGCCAGCCCCACCATGTTCTTGAGCAGCGTGGACTTACCCGCCCCGTTCTTGCCCAGCAGGCCGTAAATGTGCCCGCGCTCCAGCGTCAGGTCGAGGTGTTGGAAGAGCGGGCGCTTCTTGGAGTACCCAAAGTGGAGGTTGCGGATGTGGACCATTGTCGCGCTTGCCTAGTGTATTATTGTTCTAGTACACTGCAAACATAAACCACGAAAATTCAATCCAACAAATTTTATTTTCGACTCAATAAAAAAAGCCCACTCCTGTTAAGGAATAGGCTTTTTTTATTGAAAAAATGTCGCTCAACTAAAAGTTGGCCAGAATATTATTGCGGCGCTCGTCATACTCTGCTTCTGTGATGAGTCCTTTTTGCAGCAGACTTTTCAGCTCCCGCAACTCCATCAGCGTGCGGTTGGGCGCAGGAGCCCCGGCAGGGTTTGCCTCCTGCTCAGTCGCCGGCTTGGTACGCTGGGCGCACTGGCTACAAGTCCCGCCAAGGGCCAGATGGCCGTGTTCACAATACTTCTGCTTATTAATCATATCTATATGACTGAACTTCAAATATCCATAATTCTCTCTACGAAGTACAAAGTCCAAAAATTTCTTTTCGGTTGAATTCATATTATCTTCACTGCTGTGCCACGCCTTTCTCCACCACTCCAGTTTGCCCTGCGCAAGGCCGTTGCGACCCGCTTCGGCCAGCCGTTGCGCTACCCCAGCCATTGCGATGCCCTCGAGCTGGAGCTGCGGCAGAACGCCGCCACCGGCGGCCGCCGCCTGAGCCCCAGCACCCTGCGGCGGTTCTTCGGCCTGGTAGACAAGGAAGGCGGCTACCACCTGCATACCCTCGACACGCTGGCCCGCTACGCCGGCCACGCCGACTTTGCCGCCTTTGGCCAATCGGTTTCGGGGCTGGCAATGCAGGAAACCACCGCCCCAGGCGCAGGCACGGCCACCGACATCCCGGAGCTTTTGGCTATGGAGCAGCTGGCGTATCCTGAGCGCCTGTTGCTGGGCTATTTTCTGGGGCGCATCACGCGCCCAGCCCAGCCTGGCGGGTCCGCCGCGCCGCTGGCCCTGCAGCTGGCCACCCATCCGGCCGGCCAGGAATTCTTCGTCGAATCCTTCGTGGATTTGGCGCACCTGACCAGCGCGTTTGGCGAAGTGCTGGCTACTTACCTGCAACACAAGCACACGCCCGAAGCCCAGCTGTTTGGGAATTCCGCCCTGTTTCTGGCCGAATTCCTGGCCGAGGACGAGCCCGCCTGGCGCAAGCGCCTGGCCCGGCTGCTGGCCCTGCCCGTGCCGCCCGAAGTGCACGCCTTCCCCCGGGGCCGCCGGGCCTTTGCCGAGATAGTATCGGCCTGGTACGACGCGCCCGACCACGTAGTGCCGGCCGACCTGCTGGCCCGCCTGCACCAGGAAGCCGTCACGGTTCCGCGCACGCTGGTGCCCCCGGCCCCGCTGCCGGCGTTCTACAACCTATTCCCGGCCGGCTACCACTTTCTGATAGCCGAGGGGCTATTCCTTACCGGCCAGTTTCCGGCGCTACTCGACTGGCTGGCCCTCACCAACCGCGAGTATCCCGAGCTGCCCTGGCTGGAAACCAACGTATTCGACCAGCTGCTGCGTGCCTTCCAGGCCGTGGCCGAGCTGCGCACCGGGCTCATCAGCGCCCGCGCCCCACACCTGCACTCGCTCTTCAACCTGGAAACCAACAGCTGGCTGCTCGATTATTTCCAGGTACACATCTGGCTGGTCGAGCTGCACTTCGCCGCCGGCACCGATGCGGCCGAAGAAACCCGGCTGCGTAGCCACATCCAGGAGTTTGCCGCGCTGTATGGGATGCCGTTTTTTGAGACGGTGGCGGGGCAGATAGGTTAAGGTTTTAGTTAATGCTGCCTTTTCTCGGCAGCATTAACTAACTCGCGGCAGGCCAGCAAGTCGAGCGGCAGGGTGAAGGCTTCGGGGGGGGCGTGCCGTCACAACTGGCTAGGAGGTAGAGGGTTCTAGGAAGCCACTACAATCTAGTTACGCTTAAGCACATGTCTATTACGAAGCCTATAAGAGCGAGTCTAAATGGATATAGCAGCAACAGAGCAACCCCGACAATTAAGTAAGACTTTGCCTTTGGCATATTGTTGCTGCGCTTTTGCATGTATTTGAAGAAACAAAATGCAACGCCTAGTAGCAATGGCCGGCACTCATACACGAAGTTCACTGCTGGAATGTGATAGGTTTTTAATGCGATTTCCCCTTCTCCAAAAAACACCCAGAATGTCAGTGGGAAAACTGCGTAAATCAGTATTCCCACTGACATTGTCACAAGCAAAAAGACAATAGTAAGATGCCCAAGTGAGACACGTACCGAAAGCGCATTTTTGAAGATTGGAGTCATTCAACCTCACACCTGAATAACCCCCACGTTATACGCCTTCTCAATCGGCGCATGGTTCGCCGCCGCAATGCCCTCCGAAAGCACCTTGCGGGTTTCCAGCGGGTCAATCACGGCATCGACCCAGAGGCGGGCCGCGGCGTAGTAGGGCGATAATTGCTCCTCGTAGCGGGCCTTGATGCGGTCGAGCAGCTCTTTTTCGGCTTCGGGGGTGATGACTTCGCCTTTGGCTTTGAGGGAAGCCACCTGGATTTGCAGTAGGGTGTTGGCGGCGGCCGCGCCGCTCATTACCGCGAGTTGGGCCGTGGGCCAGGCCACGATGAGGCGCGGGTCGTAGGCCTTGCCGCACATGGCGTAGTTGCCGGCCCCGTAGCTGTTGCCCACGATGACCGTAAACTTGGGCACCACCGAGTTGGCCATGGCATTCACCATCTTGGCCCCGTCCTTGATGATGCCGCCCTGCTCGCTCTGGCTGCCCACCATGAAGCCCGACACGTCGTGCAGAAACACCAGTGGGATGCGCTTCTGGTTGCAGTTCATGATGAAGCGCGCCGCCTTATCGGCCGAGTCGGAGTAGATGACGCCGCCCATCTGCATGCCGGTTTTCTTGCTCTTTACGATTTTGCGCTGGTTAGCCACGATGCCCACGGCCCAGCCATCGATGCGCGCCAGCCCGCAGATGAGAGTCTGGCCGTACAGGTCCTTGTAGGGCTCGAATTCGGAGTTATCAACCAAACGGTTGATGATGTCCATCATGTCGTAAGGCTTCACACGGTCAGAGGGTAGCAGTCCGTAGATTTCCTGCTCATCCTGCGCCGGCTTGGCCGGGGTGGCGCGGCTGAAACCGGCCGTGGCCTGCCCGCCCATCTTGTCGAAGATGTTGCGGATATGCGTCAGGCACTCCTCGTCGGTATCGAACTTGTAGTCCGTCACGCCCGAGATTTCCGAGTGCATGCTCGCTCCGCCCAGCGCCTCGTTGTCAATGGTTTCACCGATAGCGGATTTCACCAGATAGGAGCCGGCCAGGAATACCGAGCCGGTGCCGTTCACAATCATGGCCTCATCGCTCATGATGGGCAGATAGGCCCCACCGGCCACGCAGGGGCCCATAATGGCCGAAATCTGCACGATGCCCATGCTGCTCATCACCGCGTTGTTGCGGAAAATGCGGCCGAAATGCTCCTTATCGGGAAAAATCTCGTCCTGCATCGGCAGGTACACGCCGGCGGAGTCCACGAGGTAGATAATCGGCAGCTTGTTTTCGATGCTGATTTCCTGGGCGCGCAGGTTCTTTTTGGCGGTGATGGGGAACCAGGCACCGGCCTTCACGGTGGCGTCGTTGGCCACCACCACGCACTGCCGCCCGGCCACGTAGCCGATTATCACGACTACGCCGCCGCCGGGGCAGCCGCCTTCCTCCTTATACATGCCATCGCCGGCAAACGCGCCTATTTCAACAAAGGCCGCGCCTTTATCCAGGAGGAATTCAATCCGCTCGCGGGCGGTGAGCTTGCCCTTGGCTTTGTGGGCGGCAATGCGCTTCTCGCCGCCGCCGAGGGCTACTTTCTGAAACTTCTGGCTGAGGTTGAAGCTGAGTTGCTTGAGTTGGTCTTCGTTGCGGTTGAAATCGACGTTCATCAGGAAAGCGCGGTGGGAATTTGGTGGGATGGGCACAAAAAAATCCGCCCGGAGGCGGATTTCAAAGGTACGGCGGGTTTGAATGTTGGGCCGAGTGCCAGTATGTCATCCTGAGCGGAGCGAAGGACCTTATCACGTTCGCAGCCGATTGAAATTACTGCAAATCGTTGCTCGGTGATAAGGTCCTTCGCTCTGCTCAGGATGACAAACGCACTACTTCAGCGACGAGGTTTCCACCTTTTTCACTTCTGTCTTGATGGTGCCGTCGGGCTGCTGCTTGGTTTCTACTTTGCTCTTGTCCTTACCGCCGCCAAATACCGAGAAGTGCACGTAGCGCTTGGGGTTGGCTTTGAAATCAACCAGCAGGTCGTTAGAGCTAGCCGTAGTGGCGGCCAGGTTGTTGTAGAGCGTAGAATCGTGCAGCAGGCGGCCCATCGAGCCTTTCTGGTCGCTGAGGGCCGTGTTGAGGCTTTTCACGGTAGTCTGGGCATCGGCCAGGGTCGAGTTGAGGCGGCGCAGGGCGGGACCTACGGGCGCGGCTTTCAGTGAATCAGAGAGCTGCGAGAAGTTCACCGCGATTTTATCGAGCTTGCCGGTGGTTTTGTTCAGGGCGGTGCTCATCTGTGCCAGGTTGCGGGTGATGAGGGCGACGTTGGCTTGGTTGGCCACGATGAGCTTTTGCAACGCCTCGGTACTGGCGCGCGCGCCTTGCAGCGTGCCCTGGATGTTGGTCTGGGCGTCCTTGTTCAGGAAGCTGTTGATGTGGGCCAGCGTGGCTCCCACGGTATCGAGCACGGGCAGGGCCTTGGCTTGGAAGGCGTCGGCAATGCCGGACGGCGTCACGGTGCGGATTTCTTCACCGCCGGTGTAGTTCTTCGAGTTGCGGCCCAGAGTCAGGGTGATGGCCTTCGAGCCCAGAAGCGAGCCGCCCAGGCTGGCGGTGGTGGAGTCGCCCACCACCACATCCTTCTGCAATTCCAGCGCCACGCGCACGGAGTTGCCCTTTTCGGGCTGGAGCTCCATGCTCTTTACTTGGCCAACTTTGATGCCATTGAGGGCCACCAGCGCGCCCACGTTCAGGCCATCGACCCGGGGATAGGTGGCGTAGTAAGTATGGTCGGAGGAAAGCACGTTGCTGCCACGCAGGAAATTATAGCCGATAACGAGAGCGGCAATGGCGACGATGGCGAGAAGCGCCACTTTTATTTCTTTAGACACGGAGGGTAATAGTTGGATGAGAATAGAGGGAGGCGGAAGCGACTTGCGGTTATTTACGGCAGAAATGCGACTGCTGGTCGCCCGGCAGCACAACGCCCGAATGCGCCGCTTAATTACCCGCCCTCCAGCTCGCGTTTGTATTCGCGGAAGGCGCGGTAGATGCCTGCGGCCATATACGATTGATTGGCTTTATCGTTGAGGTAACGCTCTTCGGCCGGGTTGGTGAGGAAGCCCGACTCGATGAGCACCGAGGGCATGGTGGATTTCCAGAGCACCAGAAAGCCCGCCTGCTTCACGCCGCGGCTGGGGCGGCTCACGCTGGTGCGCAGTTGCCGGTCGACGCGCTGGGCAAAGCGCAGGCTGTTGGTGATGTAGGCCGACTGGAACAACGAGAACAAAATATGCGACTGGGGCGAGCTGGGGTCGAAACCGTCGTAACGCGTTTTGTAGTCTTTTTCTTGCAGAATTACCGAGTTTTCGCGCTGGGCCACGCCCAGGTTGGCGGTGCTTTTGTGCAGGCCCATGGTCCAGACTTCGGTGCCATGGCTCTGGCTGGGGCCGGCGTTGCAATGAATGGAGATGAACAGGTCGGCGTGGTTGCGGTTGGCAATGGCCGCACGCTCGTCGAGTTCGATAAACACGTTGGTTTTGCGGGTGTAAATCACCTTCACGTCGGGCATGTTTTCCTCAATCTGGCGGCCCAGGGCCAGAATGAGGCTCAGGGCCACGTCGGCTTCGCGGGCGCTGGCCCCGGCGCAGCCCCGGTCTTTGCCGCCGTGGCCGGCATCGAGCACCACCGTGCGCAAGCGGTAGCGGTAGGGCGCATTAGCATTAATAGAAGCAGCTGAGAGCACCGAATCGGGGGCGATGCGGGCGGAGTCGGCCGGAGTTTGGGCCTCCGCTTTCCACTCGCCGCTGCCGGCGCCCAGCAATAGCAAAGCGGCACTGGCCAGGATGACAATAATCCGCACGTTGTTCGTTGAAGGGGCGGTAGCGACCTGCTACCTTTGTAGAAGCCCCAAAAGTAAACGATTTAACTGCTACTATACTTTGCCTGTTTGGTTTGGCCTTCGTTCCGAAGCTGATTTCCGGCCCGCGCCGCGCCGCCGCACTGGCTTCTCATGGGCCTACCCTGCCCTGTTTGGCCTCTTTTTTCTTCTACTAGCAGGCCTACCCGGCACCGCCTGGGGCCAGACCGGCACGCCCACTAAGCCCAAGCCCAAAACTGCGCGCAAGGCCAAAATCCAGGCCCGCAAGGCGCGGGTGAAGGCCATTCTGGCCGCCCCCACCAGCCAAGGCGACACCACCACGGTGGCCCGCCCCAAGGCCATTCCGGCGGCCAAACCCGGCCAGCGGGCCGGCTCGGCTCCTACCCCACCGGTGCGTAATATTTCCGTCGACCCGCGCGACCCCGTGGGGCCGCCACCGCCCGGCGTGCGCAATACCGGCCAGTCGCGGGTGCCCGGCGCATCGCACAAGCCCGTGCCCGATACGCTGGCCCGCCCCAGCGGCCTCAATTCGCCCACCGACACCAGCGGGCTGGTGAATGGCGTGCGCCGCACCAACGACTCAGTGCAAGTGGCGGCCCGGCCCAAAGGCCAGATTGAAACCACCATCAATTACAAGGCGCAGGACTCCATTCAGTTCGATGTGACCCAGAAGGTGGCGCGGCTCTACAATAAGTCGAGCGTGACGTATGGCGACACCGACCTGAAGGCCTACCTCATCACCATCAACTACGGCACCAACACCATGCAGGCCGACGGTCGGCTCGACTCGCTGAAGCACAAGCTGGAAGGCCGGCCCGTGCTCAAGGACAAGGGTGGCCTGTACACGGCCGGCAGCATTGCCTACAATTTCAAGAGCAAAAAGGCCAAGGTGACCGAGGCCGTGACCACCCAGGGCGAAGGCTACGTGAGCGCCTCCACCATCAAGCGGATGCCCAACGGCGACATCAACGGCCTGCTGGGGCGCTACACCACCTGCAACCTAGAGCACCCGCACTTCTACATTCAGGCCAAGCGCATGAAGGTAATTCCGGGCGAGAAAGTGGTGACCGGGCCGTTCAATTTGGTTATTGGCGACATTCCCACGCCGCTGGGCTTCCTGTTCGGCTTCTTCCCGACGCCGAATAAGAGCCGGGGCTCGGGCGTGCTCATTCCCACCTTCGGGCAGGCCGCCGACCGGGGCTACTACCTCACCAACGGCGGCTACTACTTCGCCCCGAACGACTACATCGGTATTCGCCTCACCGGCGATATCTACGCCGGCAACGCCCAGACCTGGGGCGGCTTCGGGGCTACCGCCGATTTTTCGTACCTGAAGCGCTACACCTACCAGGGCAATTTCAACTTCCGCTTCTCGAACCGGCCGCTCAACCCCATCCTGGCCACCGATGCGCTCACGACCACGCCGGTCTACATCAAGCCGCCGTCGGCCAACTCGTTCTGGGTGACCTGGAACCACACGCCGGTGCCCAAGCCCGGCGGGGGCCGCTTCACGGCCAGCGTGAACGCCGGCACCAGCAGCTTCAACAAGGTGAACAGCCTGGATGCCCGCCGCTACCTGTCCACCCAGTTCAGCTCCAGCATCGGATACTCGAAGCAGATTCGGAACTCGCCCTGGAACTACGACATCAAAGTGAGCCAGAGCCAGGGCACCGACGGCACCATGACCTTCGTGCTGCCCGACATCAGCTTGGGCCTGGCCCGGCAGTACCCGTACCAGTGGTTCGGCATCAAGCCGGGCGCGGGTGGCAAGCTGGGTGCCAGCACCTACGAGCAGTTCACCTTTAGCTACAACGTGACGGCCCGCAACGAGCTGAGCAACGTGCTCACGTCCCGCACCCTGAGCAACGGCCTGCCGCTGTTGGGCGGCACCAGCACGCCTACCAACATTCCAGTAAGCTTTGCCAACATCGGCCGGCTGCTGGCTAACTCCCGCAATGGCATGCAGCATCAGTTCGGCATTGGGCTGGGGTCTTACTCGCTGGGGCCGCACCTCAAGCTGAGCCCGTCGGTATCGTACAGCGAAGTGTGGTTTGCTCAGAAGCTGAACTACAGCTACAGTCCCGTGGCCCAGGCCGTTCGCATCGACACCACGTACGGCTTCAACCGCGTCAACGGATATTCGGCCGCCCTGAGCCTGAACACCACGTTCTACGGTACCATTGTGCGCAAAGGCACGCATAAAATCCAGGCCATCCGCCACAAAGCCACGCCCAGCCTGAACTACGCTTATGCCCCGCCGCTGGACAAGCGGGAAAGCGTGTATCCGCAGGGTGCCAATGTGTTGAGTGGCTACACCAACCAGTTCGGTCAGACTTTATTCGCCAATAATCCCACCGACGCCGCAATTCTCAATAGCTACGCCTTCAACAACTACAGCAATTTCCTGTACTCAGTGCCCGGCGGGGCCCGCCAGAGCCAGGTTTCCTTCAGCCTGCAAAACTCGGTGGAGATGAAGGTGCGCGACTCCAAAGACACCACCGGCCTCAATCCTTTCAAGAAAGTGAGCCTGATTGACGGGCTTGATTTCAACATCGGCTACAACTTCGCCGCCCTCCCCGGCGTCCAGAAACTCACCCCGCTGAACGTGATTTTCCGCACCCAAATCGCCCGGAAACTCAGCCTCAACAGCGGAGCCAGCTTCGAGGCGTATCAGCGCGACAGCCAGGGCCGGCCCATCAATAAATTTCTGTTTGAGGCCGACCCACGCAAGTTGCTGCGTCTGGCCTCGGCCAGCTTCCAGACCAATTATTCCTTCAACCCGGCTACCGGCAAGAAGAAAAGCGCTGTGCCCCGCGCCGTGGCTCCGGCCAACAACCCCAGCTTGGGCGCGGTAGGCCCCAACTACTACGCCGACTACGTCGATTTCGAGATTCCGTGGGAGCTTAACGTGTCGTACTCGGCCGGCTATACCACCAATGCTGTGCCCCTCACGCCGACCAGCACGCGCCCGCCCATTCTGGCGCTCAATAACATCCGGGCCGATGGCTCCATCAAGCTCACCGAAAACCTGCGTTTCACCACCGGGTTTGGGTATGATTTCACCAGCCAGGCCGTTACGTTCCCCACCGTGTCGTTCTTTCGCGACCTGCACTGCTGGCAGATTAACGGCACCTGGATTCCCTTCGGCCAACTCAAGGGCTACAACTTCACCATCGCGGCCAAGAGCAGCCTGCTCCAGGACCTCAAGCTGAACCGCAACCGCTACGCGCAGTATCAGTAGGCCCGGGCCGCGAACGGCGCATTTCGTTTTCAGCCCCTGCGCTTCGGCCAGGGGCTTTTTGCTGGGCGCGCGGCGCGGGCTAACGAAATTGTTGCCAGCTTTGCCCCGCCAAACGGCCTTTTATCTCGCAAACCTGCCTGCCCGCCATGTCTCAGCACAAGGAAGTCAAACTCATTACCACCCACCAGATGCTCGCCATGAAGGAGCGGGGGGAAAAAATATCCATGCTCACGGCCTACGACTACTCGATGGCCCAGATTCTCGACGGCGCGGGCGTGGATGTGCTGCTCGTCGGCGACTCGGCCTCCAACGTCATGGCCGGCCACGAAACCACCCTGCCCATCACCCTCGACCAGATGATTTACCACGCCCAGAGCGTAGTACGCGCCGTGAAGCGCGCCTTCGTGGTGGTCGATATGCCCTTCGGCTCCTACCAGGGCAACTCGTCGGAAGCGTTGCGCTCGGCCATTCGCATCATGAAGGAATCGGGCGGCCACGGCATCAAGCTCGAAGGCGGCGCCGAGATTAAGGACAGCATCACGCGCATCCTCACGGCCGGCATCCCCGTGATGGGCCACCTCGGCCTCACGCCGCAGTCCATCTACAAGTTCGGCACCTACAGCGTGCGCGCCAAAGAAGAAGCCGAGGCCCAAAAGCTCCTCGAAGATGCCCGCCTGCTCCAGGAAATCGGCTGCTTCGGCCTGGTGCTGGAAAAAATCCCCGCCTCCCTGGCCAAGCAAGTGGCCGAAGAGCTCACCATTCCCGTCATCGGCATCGGGGCCGGCCCGGACGTGGACGGCCAGGTGCTCGTGGTGCACGACCTGCTGGGCATCACCAAAGAGTTCAAGCCCCGCTTCCTGCGCCGCTACGCCGAACTGCACGACGTGATGACCGAAGCCGTGCAGCACTACGTGGCCGACGTAAAAAGCCGCGAGTTCCCCAGCAAAGAAGAAGGGTACTAGGTTCCCGTTTGTCATCCTGAGCGTAGCGAAGGACCTTATCACGCCAGAACAACTCGTTAGGCGGTGATAAGGTCCTTCGCTCGGCTCTGGATGACAGCCATTACCCTGCGCACTCCCATTCAGCTTCGTATCTTCGTGCCAGCAACAGCAAGAGTGGAGCACCCGGTGAGTGTGGTCTGATGACGTGCGGAAGCCCCCGAGGGGCCCTGGCCCGCTCCTGCTGATACTCCATATCCCGCCCGTTCCCGCCGCGTGAATCGTCCCAACCTCTGGTCCGAAGGCAGAGAAATTCTGTTCGAAGACAACCATCTTCTCGTCATCAACAAGCCCGCCGGCATCCTCGTGCAGGGCGATGCTACCGGCGACGAGCCCCTCTCCAAAAAAGCCGCCGAGTACCTGCGCTTCAAGTATAAGAAGCCCGGCGAAGCCTTCGTGGGCGTGTGCCACCGCATCGACCGGCCGGTGTCGGGCATCGTCATTCTGGCCAAAACCAGCAAGGCCCTGAGCCGCCTGAACGAGATGTTCCGGGACGATAAAATCCACAAAACCTACTGGGCCCTTACCGGCCGGCCGCCCGTGCCCGAAAGCGGCACCCTGGTGCACTGGCTGGTGAAAGACACCGTGCGCAACGTAACCAAAGCCTACCCCGAAAAGCACAGCCAGGGCCTGCGTTCCGAGCTGAGCTACGAGCTGCTGGGCATGGCCGGCAACCGCTATTTATTGCAGGTAAACCCCGTTACCGGCCGCCCGCACCAGATTCGGACCCAGCTGGCTACCGGCCTCGGTACCCCCATCATCGGCGACGTGAAATACGGCTTCATCGCCCCCCTGCCCGACGTAAGCATCGCCCTGCACGCCCGCCAGCTACAATTGCAGCACCCCGTCACGAAAGAATCAATGACTTTCGTGGCTCCCTTGCCCGACGCCCCACACTGGGACGCGGCGCGCGAGTATTATAAGTAAGACCATCTGGCCCAGGCAACAATTATCTGTCATCCTGAGCGGAGCGAAGGACCTTATCACGTTACTGCGGAACAATGCGTTGTGACGTGATAAGGTCCTTCGCTCCGCTCAGGATGACAGACGCTAGCTCGTGCCACTACGTGCAAGATTTTGGCCTTTCCGAACCGGAAACCCCACTGCCCTAACCCCGGCCGTAATTTTGTATCGTTGCCGCTGAACCTAACCCAAGTCCTTTTGCTTGTGCGGTCAGCTTCTTCACAACAGCTTCACATGGCTATTCTGATTTTTTTCGTTGCCCATTACTATCTGTCATTGTTTACGCAGACATTCTATCTGCACCGCTACGCGGCGCACAAGATGTTTACGATGAACAAGTTCTGGGAAAAATTCTTTTTCCTGTTCACCTATATCTGCCAGGGCAGCAGCTTCCTCTCGCCCCGGGCCTACGCGCTGCTGCACCGCATGCACCACGCCTACTCCGATACCGAGTTGGACCCGCACTCGCCCCACTTCTCGAACAATGCGTTCGACATGATGTGGAAGACCAAGGTGATTTACAACGACGTAGTAAACCACAACCACGAAGGTGCCAAGCGCTTCGAGGGCGACATTCCAGAGTGGAGCTGGCTCGATAAATTCGGCGGCACCGTGTACTCGCGCCTCGCCTGGGGCACGGCTTACGTGCTGTTCTACATCAACTTCGCCACGGCGTGGTGGCAGTACCTGTTGCTGCCCATTCACTTCCTGATGGGCCCCATCCACGGCGCTATCGTGAACTGGGGCGGCCACAAATACGGCTACCAAAACTTCGACAACCGCGACAAATCCCGCAACACGCTGGCCCTCGATTTCTTGGCCTTCGGTGAGCTATTCCAGAACAACCACCACAAGCTGCCCATGCGCGTCAACTTCGGCGTGAAGTGGTGGGAATTCGACCCCACCTACGTCGCCATTTGGGGCCTCGACAAAGTGGGCATCATTAAGGTGAAGCGCAAAAACATGAATTTGAGCACGATTTCTAAGCTGGCCAAGCCCAAGCGCGAAGCAATGGCAGCGTAATCATCAGTTGATATTTCAAGAAAGCCCTGGCTCCACGCCAGGGCTTTTTTTATGACCAAGCCTAGCTAATACCCTGAACAAACGCTACCTTTGCACTCCCAATTTCGGGAAACCCTCACCCGACGGACGAGCTCCGTCACACAACCCCACCGGTTTATGGCAGTTAAAATCCGCCTCGCCCGTCGTGGCCGCAAAAAGGCCGCGACTTACGACATCGTAGTAGCTGACGCCCGCGCTCCCCGCGATGGCCGTTTCATTGAGAAACTCGGCACCTACAACCCCCAAACCAACCCCGCCACCATCAACTACGACGCCGACCGCGCGTTCTACTGGATGATGACCGGTGCTCAGCCCACCGACACCGTTCGGGCCATGCTCAGCTACCGCGGCGTGCTCTACCGTCGTCACCTGCAGCTGGGTGTTGACAAGGGTGCCATCACCCAGGAAGTTGCTGACCAGCGCTTCAGCGCCTGGAAAGACGAGAAAGATGCTAAAATCGAAGGCAAGCGCACTGGCCTCGATGATGCCAAGGCTACCGCCAAGAAAGCTGCTTTCGACGCCGAAACCAAGGTAAAAGAGGCTCGTGCTGAAGCTCAGCGTCAGAAAGCTGCTGCTCTGCTGGCTGCTAACGCCCCCGCTCCGGCCGCTGAAGAAGCTACCGAGGCTCCGGCCGAAGAGGCTACCGAAGCTGCTGCCGAGTAGTATTCAGGCACCTGAAAACCGAAAGCGTTTGGGAGTTGTGAGCCGGACCGGCTGGCAACCCCCAAACGCTTTTTCGTTATCCCCTCCCCTACGACTATGACGCTCGACGAAACCTATCAGCTCGGCTACCTCATCAAAACCCACGGCCTGCGCGGCCACCTAGTGGCGCACTTCGACGTGGACGATGTTTCGGCCTACACCAAGCTCAAAACGGTGTACCTCACCCTGGCCGGCGCCCCCACCAAGCTGGTGGAGCACCAAATCGAAAAAGTGCAGCCCCAGTCCGGCAACAAGGTACTAATTAAACTACGCGGCATCGAACGCATTGAGGAAGCCGAGCCGCTACGCGGCTCGCAGCTGCACCTGCCCCTGGCCGCCCTGCCCGAGCTGGAAGAGGACCAGTTCTACTTCCACGACGTCATCGGCTTCACCGTGGTTGATGAAAACCTGGGCACCCTGGGCACCGTGGAAAACTTCTACGAGCTGCCCCAGCAGGACATGCTGGCCATGCGCTACCAGGGCCAGGAAGTGCTGATTCCGGTAGTGGATGAGCTAATCAGCCACGCCGACCACGCCAAAAAGGAGATTTACGTGAACCTGCCCGACGGCCTGCTCGACGTGTACCTCAAACCCAGCACCCGCCAGCAGGACGAAGCCGACGAAGCGGAGTAGCGCGGACTTTTAGTCCGCGAGTAACAACCTCCGAATGCACTGACCGACTCGCGGACTAAAAGTCCGCGCTACTGCCATGAGAATCGACATCCTCACCTGCCTGCCGGAGTTGCTGGTCAGCCCCTTCGCCCATTCCATCGTGAAGCGGGCGCAGGACAAAGGCCTGGCCGAAATCCACGTGCACCAGCTGCGCGACAAAGCCATCAACAAGCACGGTCAGATTGATGATTTCGTGTTTGGCGGTGGGGCCGGCATGGTGCTCCGCGTCGAGCCCATTGCCGCGTGGATGGACGAGTTAATGGCCCAACGTACCTACGACGCCATCATCTACCTCACGCCCGATGGCGAAACCCTGCGTCAGCCACTGGCCAACCGCCTCTCGCTGATGCAGAACATCATCATGCTCTGCGGCCACTACAAAGGCATCGATGAACGTATCCGTCAGACCTACATCACCCACGAAATCAGCGTGGGCGACTATGTGCTGAGCGGCGGTGAACTCGGCGCAGCCATTCTGGTTGATACTGTGGTTCGGCTGCTGCCCGGCGTGCTGGGCAACGAGGAATCGGCCCTCTCCGACTCTTTTCAGGACGACCTGCTGGCTCCGCCCATCTACACCCGGCCGGCAGAGTGGCGCGGGCAAGCCGTGCCGGAAATTCTGCTTTCGGGCAACACGCCCAAGATTGAAGAGTGGCGGCACGACCAGGCCCTGGCCCGCACCCAGGCCCGCCGTCCCGATTTGCTCTCGTAGAACACGCTTCAGCTTGTTCTTTTTCTGAATTGGCAGCAAATCAGGGAACAAGCTGGCTTATGTTCTACAAACCCCTTGCTATCATCACCGGAAAGCGCTATCTTTGCGCTCCGTTTCGTAAAATACTAATTCCCGACGGCGGCGCCGTCTTTCGCAATTTTCTCAGCCATGAGCGTACTACTTGACTTTATCCAGGCCGAATCGCAGGAGCGCCGCGCCAGCTTCCCTCTGTTCGCCGCCGGCGACACGATTAACGTGCACGTGAAAATCCGCGAAGGTGCTAAGGAGCGCATTCAGCAGTTCCAGGGCGTTGTTCTTCAGCGTCGTAACCCTAGCTCCAACGGCGAAACCTTCACCGTTCGCAAGATTTCGAACCAAATCGGCACCGAGCGTATCTTTCCCCTGCTGTCGCCTAACATCGAGAAAATCGAGGTTGTGCGTCGCGGTAAAGTACGTCGCGCCCGTCTGTTCTACCTGCGTGGCCTCTCGGGCAAGCAAGCTCGTATCAAAGAGCGTCGCTTGAACCAGGTTGCCAAGGCTCCCGTAGCTTAAGCATTGCCGCAACCTTCGGGTTGTTGTTAATAACAAAAAAGCCGGTCCCACATGTGGGACCGGCTTTTTTGGGTTTGTAGCAGCACCAATTGGCGCTGAACGGGCAACCTAGTCGTGCGACGACATATCCTGCGGCACGGTGCCATCGGGCGTAACGGAGCCGCCTTTCAGCTGCGCGGCCACGGCCGACAGCGTTTCGCCCAGCTTGGCTACGCGCGGGGCGGTGTTGCCTTCAGCAAAGTTGGCGGCTTGGGTGGTATTGGTGCCCATACGGGCCAGCAGGGGGGCAATCACGTTCACATCGAGCGAGCCGCTGCCGAAATGAGCCTTCAGGGCCTGCAGGTCGACTACCAATTGGTGGAAGGCCGGGTTGTTGGCCGCTTTCAGGTCTTCAATCCAGCGCTGAAACTGATTATCGAGACCGGCGCGGTCGGTTACTTCGGAGAGGTCGCCGGCGAGGAGATGGATGGCGCTATCGAGGTGTACCTGGTTTTGAACTTCGGTCTTTTCCATGGGTGGGGTATCTTGGGTTGGGTTAATACGGCAGTAGCTACTGCCTTTATTGCCAACGTAGTTTGGCCGGTAGGGTTGGCCGCTGGGCAAACAAAAAGCCCCGCCGGTGAGGGCGGGGCCTTTTGTTTTATAATGTGTGTCTGCCGAATCCGGCCCGCACTACTCAATCTTGTTCAAACGGTCCTTCACGGCTTCCAGGGCCACGCGCATGTTCACAATGTCGCCGCGGGCAGCTTCTTGCTCTTTCAGGTTGGTGTCGATGAGGTTGTTGAACTGCTGGAGTTCAGCGGCGTTAGCCGCCAGCATCTGCTGAATTTCCAGCTTGCGGGCCTTGTTCTTTTCGATGTCCTTCTTGATGGTGTTAGCCTTCTCGATAACGGCCATGTGGTTGTTTTGCGAGGCCACCAGAGCGCGCTCGGCTTCCGAAATCTGCGACACCAAATCTTCGCGGTACATCATGCGGGCGAAGTCTTTCAGGTACTTCTCAGCCGATTTCCATTGCACGGGCGTCGACTCTTTGCCGAGGTAGGCGTTGCCGAGGTCAATGCTCCACCAAACAGTGGTGCCGGTGGGCGTAGCGTCGACCTTGCTGATAACGCGAATCGGGTTGGGTGCAATTTCTTCGATGATAACCCCGTCCAGCGTGAGCACGCCTTTGGTGTTCTTGAGCTTGCTGCCGAATTTATCACCTAACTGCTTGAGCCAGGCAGCTTCTACGCGGCGGTTATCGAGCTGCATGCTCACCTGCTGGCCTTTGCGCGGGATGCTGTTGATTGACTTATCTGCTTCATCAACAGGGGATTTTTGGGCATAGCTACCCAGCGTAGCCAGGCATATCAGGATTAGAACTAGTACGCTTCGTTTCATGGGAATAAAAACTTATGAAAGCATTAAAAATGGTCGGTCAGAAAGCCGTTGCTAACGGTACCGTTGTCCGGCTTTTCAAATTTAGGACCTTTATTCTATGCAACTTCGGCCAACCACTACTTTTTTCAGAATAATGCCGTTTTTGTTGATTTATTCATATCAGGGCCACATTAAATTCTACAAAAGTTTATTATTGCGACTCCAAGACCTCAGAATACTACCAGTCTGGGGCAACGCGACGCAACAAAGTATCGCAATCTGAGGTTCTAGCCGCCTATGCTGATAACCGTTTGCCGAACTGAGCATTTCAACGCTGCCCACCGCCTGCACAATCCCGCCTGGGACGATGCCCACAACCAACAGGTGTTTGGCAAGTGCAACAACCCGCATTTTCACGGCCACAACTACAACCTGACCGTGCGGCTGACCGGCGAAATCGACCCGGAAACCGGCTACGTGTACGACCTGAAGCGGCTGAGCGACTTGATTAAGCACGAGGTGCTTAACCGCTACGACCACCGCAACCTGAACCTGGATACGGAAGAGTTCCGGCATCTAAACCCCACGGCCGAAAACATCGCCGTGGTAATTTGGCAGCGCCTGCGCCCGCATCTGGACGCGGCCCTGGCCCTATCGGTGACGCTCTACGAGACGGACCGTAACTTTGTGGAATATCATGGATAACCCTTCCGGACCGGTTCCGGCCACCGACGCCCATTTGCCTGCGGGCCTGCGCACTCCTCTTCGCGATGATGCCTTCGTGCGCTCTGATGAAGATAAGATTACGGCCATCAGCGGCCATTTTGAGGCCATTATGCGCGAGCTGGGCCTCGACCTGACCGACGACAGCCTGGCCGGCACGCCGCGCCGCGTGGCCAAGATGTACGTGCAGGAATGGTTCAAGGGCCTCGACCCGAAAAACCGGCCCGAGGTACGCATGTTTGACAACCGCTACGACTACCACCAGCTGCTGGTGGAGCGTGACATCACGCTGTTTTCGTGCTGTGAGCACCATTTCGTGCCCATTATCGGGAAGGCGCACGTGGCGTATTTGCCGGGCAGCCATGTGGTGGGGCTCAGCAAGCTGAACCGCGTGGTGCAGTATTACGCCCGCCGGCCGCAGGTGCAGGAGCGCCTCACGCGCCAGATTGCCGAGGAGCTGAAGCAGAGCCTGGGCACCGACGACGTGGCCGTGCTCATCGAAGCCGACCACCTCTGCGTGATGAGCCGGGGCGTGAACGATACCAGCAGCTCGACGCTGACCAGCGAATATGGCGGGCGTTTTGCTGAGGATGAAGCGCTGCGGCGGGAGTTTCTGCGGCAGATTGGGAAATAGATTGGATGGATTGTGGTGGGACCGTTATTCGGGCCACTTGGCCGGAGTAGCGGCGGCTTAGAATGACGGTTTTACTTTTGTTCGAAATACTAACCATGACCGATACTTCACCTCGCAAAGTCCTCATCACCGGCGGCACCGGCCTCATTGGCACCCGCCTGGCCGAAATGCTGATTGACAGCGGCTACGAGGTGGCGCTGCTGAGCCGCGAGCCGGCCAAGAGCAGCCACTTCCGCAGCTTCCGGTGGGACCCACAGGCGGGCACGATTGACGAAGCGGCTATCCCCTTTGCCGATTATATCGTGAGCCTGGCCGGGGCCAGCGTGGCCGATGGCAAGTGGACCGATGAGCGCAAGCGCGAGATTATGACCAGCCGCTTGGGCGGCCTGGCGCTGCTGGCCCGCGAGCTGGCCAAGCCCGGCCACCACGTGCAGGCCGTGATTTCGGCCTCGGCGGTGGGGATTTATGGCGATGCCGGCGACAAGCTGGTGACCGAGGAAACGCTCCCGGTGCTGTCTACGAACGACTTTCTGGTTGACGTATCGAACCAATGGGAGCTGGCGGCCGCGCCCATCGCGGCGCTGGGCATCCGGACGGTGATTCCGCGCATTGGGGTGGTGCTGAGCAAGGACGGCGGGGCCCTGCCCCAGATTGCCCGGCCGGTGAAGCTGGGTGCGGGCGCGGCGCTGGGCAGCGGCCGGCAGTACATGTCCTGGATTCACCTCGACGACTTGTGCCGCCTGTTTATTGCCATGCTGGAAGACCCGACCTGGCACGGCACCTACAACGCGGTGGCCCCCTACCCTGCCACCAATCAGGCCTTCACCGAAGTGCTGGCCGAGGTGCTGCACCGCCCGCTGATTCTGCCCAAGGTGCCGGCCTTCGGCCTGAAGCTGGCCATGGGCGAGATGAGCGAAATCGTGCTGGCCTCGCAGAATGTGAGCGCCCAAAAGGTGCTGGCCCACGGCTTCACCTACGAGTATCCGGAGCTGCGCGGGGCGCTGGAGGCGCTGTACGGAGGGGAGTAGAACGGCCGGCGTGGGCCAGTCGACGGTTCCGGAAAGGCTTCCAACGCTTCCGCAAGTCATTCAACGGTTCCGGAAACCTTTCCAACGGCTCCGCAAACCATTCAACGGCTCCGGAAAGGCTTCCAACGCATCCGGAAACCGTTCCGATGGTTCCGGAACCTCGTCCGACGGCTCCGCAAGCCAGCCGATGGCTCTGAAAACCGTTCCGATGGTCCCGCAAGCTGGCCGATGCATCCGGAAAGCCTTCCGATGGTTCCGCAAGCCAGCCGACGCATCTGAAAACTCATCCGATGGTCCCGCAAGCCAGCCGATGGCTCCGGCTGGGCATCCGATGGTGAGGTAAATTCCCCTGCTATTGAGTTACAATCAATGATTCATTCTAATACGCCCGAATACGAGCATATGCTGACTATGCTTAAGGATTTTATTGCAGTAGAATTAGGCGTTGATAGAGCGGCATTAACAGCCGAAACCCGAATCGAAGACGATGTTTCTATCGCAGGACTCGATACCTATATCTTTTACGAAAACTACTTTTCCACTTTCGGAATCAGCAATCCGAACGATTTCCCAGTGGATGAATACGTGACATCGGAGATACCATTGCGGCACCTGTTACTGGGGATTTTCTCTAAAAATGAGCATCAGAAATTACATCCCAAGCACACGACCTTGGGGCACTTAACTCGCGTAGCCCTGATGAAGAAGTGGTTTAATCCGTAGCTTTTGGCTATAAATCGCCAAAAACTCCTTTACAACTAGCGCCCGCCCTTCACGCTATCCGGGATGCCGCCTCCGTTGTTCATCTGCTCCAATAGATTGTCGGCGGCGATGGTGTCCACGGCCTCGGCACGGCGGCGGCTGGGTTCCTCGGGCGACACGCAGTTATACTTCTTGGTGATTTTGACGGTGGGCTGCGGGAAGTGGCCGGGCGTGTAGCCGAGGTCTTTGTCCTTGTACACCTTCTCCATGAACTTGCCGAAGATGGGCAGGGCCGTGCGGCCGCCTTCGCCCTGCTGCGAGCCGGTGAAGTGGATGCTGCGGTCTTCGCCGCCCACCCACACGCCGGTCATCAGGTCCTTGGTCATGCCCATGTACCAGCCGTCGGAGTAGTTGGAGGTGGTGCCGGTTTTGCCGCCGATTTGGTTGTCGTTGTGCCAGAGGTCGTAGTCCCAGAGGGCCTGGGAGGTGCCGCCGGGCTCTTCCATGCCGCCGCGCAGCATGTAGGTCATCAGCCAGGCGGTTTCGGCCGGGATGGCGCGGTGTTGCACCGGGTCGAATTGCTTGATAACGTTGCCGTTGCGGTCCTCGATGCGGGTAACGAGGCGCGGGTCGGAGCGGAAGCCGGTGTTCATGAACGTGCTGTAGGCGTCCACCATTTCGTACACGCTCACGTCGCCGGCCGAGCCGAGGCCGATGCTGGGCACGGCCAGTAGCGGCGAGGTGATGCCGACTTTGTGAGCGTATTTGGCCACGTTGTCCCAGCCCACTTTCTCGGTCAGCTGGGCCGTCACGGAGTTCACGGAGCGGGCCATGGCGTGGCGCAGCGTCATATTGATGCCGGTGTATTCGCGGGTCACGTTGTCGGGCTTCCACTCCATGGGCTTGCCGTTTTCGACGTAGTTGATGGTAACGCGCTGGTCGCGGATGCGGTCGCAGGGCGAGTAGCCGTTGTCGAGGGCCGTGAGGTACACGAAGGGCTTGAACGTGGAGCCGGCCTGGCGCTTGCCTTGTTTGACGTGGTCGTACTTGAAAAAGCGGTAGTCGAGCCCGCCCACCCAGGCCTTGATGTGGCCGGTGAAGGGGTCCATGCACATCATGCCCGATTGCAGAAAGTGCTTGTAGTAGGCCAGCGAATCGAGCGGCGACATCACCAGCGTGGTGTCGTTGTCGTCGTGCTTCCAGGTGAATACCTTCATCGGCCGCTTGGCATTCAGGGCCGAATCCAGGCGTTGGGGCTGGTTGCGGTAGTGGTTGGCGAGGGTTTTGTAGCTCTCGGTGCGCTTCATCTGGGTCAGGATGAAGTCGGGAATGACGTTGCCTTCGTCGTCCACCCACGGGTCCTTGCCCTTGTTTTTCCAGAAGTTGTCGAACTGGCGCTGCAAGGCCTTCATGCGTTCGTGCAAGGCTTCTTCGGCGTGGGCCTGCATGCGTGAGTCGATGCTGAGGTAGATTTTGAGGCCGTCGCGGTACATATCGTGGCCCGTGCTGTCGCACCACGCATCCACAAACTGGCTGATGGCGCTGCGGAAGTAGGTATCCGGCCCGTCGATGTGCTTCTCGACGTGGTAGTCGAGCACGATGGGCATGGCTTTGAGGGCCGTGATTTCGGCTTTGGGCAGCACGCCGGCCTGGGCCATGCGGTCGAGCACCACGTTGCGGCGGCGCAGCGCGGCGGCCGGGTGGAACTTGGGATTATAGGCCGTGGGGTTGTTGAGCACGCCCACCAGCATGGCGGCCTGCTCGGGTTTCAAGCTATCCGGTGAGGTGTTAAAGAAGGTTTTGGCCGCCACTTTGATGCCGAAGGCGCTGGAGCCGTACTCCACGGTATTGAGGTACATCCGCAGGATTTCCTCTTTGGTGTAGCGCTGCTCCAGGTCCACAGCCGTGAGCCATTCCTTGGTTTTGGCCACGATGGTACTCACCACCGGGATGTAGCCCAGCGCGCCCCGGCTCTGCTGGCGGCGGATTTTGTAGAGGTTTTTGGCCAGCTGCTGGGTGATGGTGGAACCGCCGCGCTTCTCGCCGCGCAACGACGAAAATACCCCGCCGAGCACAGCCTCCAGGTCGATGCCCGAGTGCTTGTAGAAGCGCACGTCCTCGGTAGCAATAAGTGCCTTGATGAGTACGGGCGACATCTTATTGAGCGGCACTGGCGAGCGGTTTTCGCGGAAATACTTGCCAATCAAGACCCCATCTGAAGTGTAGATTTCCGAGGCCTGCTCCACCTTGGGGTTCTCCAAATCGGCCAAGCTGGGCGACTTGCCGAAGAGGAACATGAAATTGGTGCTCACCAGAAACGGGTACACCAGAAATAGAATGACGACGAAGCCGAACAGCACCCAGGCCCAGCTGGCCACGCGCAACGGCCAGCGGCGGCGCGGCGGCTTGGGTTTAGCGCCGGAAGATGAAGCGGAAGGAGACGTTTTGAGGTCGGCCATGCGAGGCGGCAAGTGGGAAGCGGAGTCCAGGCTCCGCCACGAAGAACGGCAAATATACCAGTTGCCTCGCCCTAACGGGAAAATTTAGCCCGTTGCCACAATACGTGTGGCACGAGTACCATGCGGGTTCTAGTGGCGCTGCCGGGCCGTCAGAATGGCTTTGTGGTGCACGTTGCGCTGGGCCTTGGCGCGGCGACGCTGCCAGCGCCAGCCCAACTCGCCCAGGGCCAGCAGGATAATGCCTAGGCCGAGGAAATAGCTCCAGTGCAGCAGGCGAATCTGGCCTCGCGTGGGCGAATCCAGCTCCTGAAAGAGAAACAGGCCCCACAGCTCATCAATCAGGGTGAAGCCCCACACCGCCGCCGCAAAAACGCGCCCCACGCGCCCCAGCGCCAGCTGCCAATGCAACAGGTATAGCGCCACGCCGGGCAGCGCCGACAATAACACCAGCGGCGCGGCCTTCACTAACGGCAGGCCCAGGAAGATGATGCTCAGCGTTTCCTTAAGGACCTGCGCGCCGGCCAGGGCTCGGCCAAAGCGCGAGAGTTTCGGAACGACGGCCAGCGGATGGAGGTGAGAAGTGGGCATAGGGCGGGACAATGCAGAGCGGCTAATTGGCCCCAAGATACTGAGCTTCGGCTAGTAACGCCGCGCCATGATGCGCGAGGCCTGGCAACGCCACGTGAGGACGATAATCAACAGGCCTTTTACGGAATCCAGCAATAAATTGTCGGGCTTGCCAAAAGCAAAATAAATACCCGCCCCAATGCCTATCCACCACACGCCCAGCAGGTAGCACCAGGTAGCAAAGCCGGGCCGCCGCTTCCAGACCTGCACTACGGCCACGGCCGCCACCAAAGACACAAACAGCAGCAGCCACGCCACGATGTAGGCCAGGAATGTAGTATCGGGGCCATATTTCACCCCGAACTGCTTTAGCGTGAAAGCCGGTGCGAAAAACGCGCCCCCCGTCAGCGCCAGCTCGATGAGCAGGGCGATGATGAGCACAGTCAGAAGCAGCTTACGGGCCATGTAATGTAGGCGATGATGGTGCCGTAGCGGGCTGTTCTCAGGATGGGAAGCCCAACGGGCCGCCAAGCTAAACAATAATCTTTAATAAATCATTATTTCAAGTTTCGAGGTCAAGCTCGCAATCGAATCCGACTGCTGTAAGTGCTTAACTGGAGGTTTAAAAACAGCTTTTGCCAGGACATGTGGTCTGTTTGCCGAATACGGCTTTTTACATAATCCCCTGATTGGACAAGTCCCAAAAGGCATTCCCATAAGAAGGCAATGCCTCCTGAACCGCGACTACTGCGCGATGATGCTTCCGAGGTTAAAGCAGATGAAAAAGGCAAATCCAATTACCAGCAGCGCCACTGCAACATAAACAGGCAATGTCGCTCCCCACAGCATAATCCGAATCAAGCCGGGGCCGTGGCATTCCTGCAGCCACGCTCGCAACACTCTGATTACCTGAATGCCGCCAGCTTGGAGCAGGAGCCCCAGCACAATCCAATTCCACAGGTGGGCCTTGGGGTGGTGCGGCCATATTTCCATCCGAAAGATTATGCCCAGGCCGGCTATGATAGTGGCTGCCGCTGTGAGCCACAGCCGGGGCGGCACCACGGGCCATTGCGGCAGCCAATTCCATTTATTAGAGCGCATGATTACGCGGGCAAGCGCCCCTACTGCCGCGACCACAGCAGCATGAGTTGGGTGAAGGCCAGCAGTAGCAGCGCCAGCAGCACAATGGTGGCTGGCAGCACGCCGCGTATTAGCCGCCGCCAGCGGGCATCGGGCGAGGCGGCGCGCTCCTGCCAAGCCAGCAGCAGGCCCAGCGCGGCCACATCGCCGATGCAGAACAGAACACCGAGGAAAGTGAGAGCGAATTGAGAGATGGAAGCCATTTTATGCTCTTATTGACAAGTGACTGTTAATTTTTCAGCTGCTCGTAAGCCTGCCAGTCGGCGTAGGTGAAGCCCTGCCAGCCGGTTTGGGCCGCGTGGTGCGCCCGCCAGTTAGCCACGGCCACGTTGAGCTGCTGCTGCGCGGCAGCGGCCGGGATGGTGGTGGCATTGCCGTACTGGTCCTCGGTGGTGAGGTGGGCGGCAGCATCGAGCTGGCTGCGATGAGCCACCAGCGTGGGCAGAGTACGGCCTGGCATGGACAGCAGAAAGCCCACATCGATGCTGCGAAAGCGGGGCTGGAGGTTGTACTCGGCAATCCAGACTTCCCAGTTGCCAGCGGCGAGCAGCAGCAGCACCGCGTACACGGCCAGCGAATTGAGGCGGATGAGGCTGTAGGCCGAGCGGCGCTGCCAGATTTTCAGCAGCACTGTGGCTAGCCCGAAGAATACCAGCAGCAGAAAAAAGCACACGCCGATGCGCTTGTAGGCGATGCCGCTGTTAAGGATGTAGTAGTAGTTGCGCAGGCCCACTGAGATGGCCAGCACGGCATTCTGCATCACCCACACGGTAGCGCCCCAGCGCAGCCACGGCAGCCCGGGCTGGTAGAAATTCAGGTTGCGGCGGAAGAACCACAGCACGATGCCCATGGCGAGCAGGATGCTGAAAATGAGCACATACGTGCCTTCGTGCACGAACTGGGCGAGGTCAAACCCCGGCGCGGGCTCAAACCCAAACCAGAGCCAATTGATATCGATGGCATTCACCGCCAGCAGCAGCACGTTCACCAGCCCGAAAACGGCGGCGGCGGCCAGAAACTCTTTGCGCAAGTCCAGCATCCGGGTGTGGCGGAAGCTAAAGTCCGGCCGGCGCACGCCGAAAGAGGCCACCCGGTCGCGTTGCCGCCGCACAATCTCCCCGAAGCGCGACTCGTGGTCGGCGAAATAATACACCGGCACCACCACCACTACCCCGGCCGTAACCAGAAAGCCCAGCGCGATAAACAGCAGGTGACCAATGGAAATATCGGGCAGCAGCCGCCCCAGCCACTCGCCGAGCTGCGCCAGCACTTGGCCGCTTAGCGCCTCATAACGCGGGTTGGCCACCGCAAAGAGCACGTGGAAAGCCCCCAGAATGCCCAGCGGCACCAGAAACAAGCGGCCGTAGAACCAGCTTCGGCGCACGCCGGCCCCGGTATTGCGCGGGGCACGCACACTCCGCAACACCCGCAGCCAAGCCTGCGCCAGGCTGTTGGCCGCCGTGAGCAGGGCGTAGAGCACCAGCTTCAGGTGCGGCTGGTTCACGTAGCCCAGCAGCAGCAGCACCGAGGCCATGCAGGCCAGCGCCGCCGCCCCAGAGCCATATACTGCCATCATGGCGGCCCCAAACAGGCTGCCGCCCACCATCAGCCAGAAGTAGCCCGAGCGGCGCGCCGCCGCGTGGCGGGGTAGCATCAGCAGCTGCGCCACCACGATAAAGGCCGTGAACACCAGCATGTTTACGCCGCCGCCTTCGCGCCAGAAAAGCCAGTCGAAAAGCACCACGCCCAGAGGGAGCAGCACCTTCTGAATGGTTGAAAGCGAAGCCGCAGGTACGGATGACATCGAAGCAGCATCCGAATCTTCGGACAATGGAATGACAGGATTCATTGAAAATGAACTAAATAGATGAGGTGAATGAGTAGAAAAAGTCTGTAACTGACCGGCGGTAGCGCGGCCTAGTGCGGCAGCACGGGCAGCGGCAGAAAAGTGGCCGAATCAGCCGGCTCCAGAGATGCCCCCGACGGAGCAGTGGGGTCAGAACCCTTCCGCACCTTGCTCAGAATGGCTTCGAGCAGCGGGCGCATCGCGTCGAGGTGGCGCGACTTGATGAGGAAATTCCAGAGGGGCTCGAATTTTTTCCAGCCGCCGGCGTAGGCGAAGTGCTTGAGCTGGTGGCGCAGCGTGTCGTGCACCAGGCTGGCTTTGGTGATGTTGGCCCAGGAATAGAAGTCGCGGTAGGCCTGGTCGTAGCCGTCTTTTAGCTGGTGGGCGGTGAGATGCGGGCCGGGGCGGCACACCACGGTGCGGGTGTCGTACTCGTTCCAGCGGCGGTGCAGCAGGCGGTTTTCGGCCTCCATGCGCTGGAAAAGCGCCGTGCCTGGATAGGGCGTGGCAATGTGAAAGGTGGCCGTGGTAATGCCCTGGCCCACGGCCCAGTCCACGGTGCGTTGGAACACGTCGGGCCGGTCATCATCGAGCCCGAACACGAAGCTGCCGTTCACCATGATGCCCAAATCGTGCAGCCGCCGGATGGCCGCCGCGTAATCGCGGCCCAGGTTCTGGGGCTTGTTGCTGGCCTTCAGATTTACCGGGCTCAGCGTTTCAAATCCCACAAACAGGCTGCGCAAGCCCGCCTGCGCGGCCTTCTCCAGCAGGCCATTATCGCGCAGAATGCTGTCCACCGTGGCCGCCCCCTGAAACAGCCGCCCCATGCCGCGCATTCCCTCAAACAGCCCCGTGGCGAAGCGCGTATGGCCCAGCAAATGGTCGTCGAGGAAGTAGAGGTGGCGGCCCGGCAGGCGGTCGATTTCGGCCAGGGCATCGTCTACGGTCTGGGTGTAGAAGCCCTTGCCACCCTGAAAAAAAGCGTCCTTGTAGCAGAAATCGCAGTGGTGCGGGCAGCCCCGCGTCACCACAATGGAATTGGGCACGAGGTAGCGCTCCCGCTTAATCAGGTCGCGGCGGATGGGCGGAATGCCCGCCAGCGTGCGCCCCGCCCCCGACACGTAGCGCGACCGGGCCCGCCCCGCCTGCCAGTCCCGCAGAAACTCCGGAAATATTTCCTCGCCCGGCCCCAGAAAAATGCTGTCGGCGTGGGGCACGGCCTCATCGGGCAGGCTGGTTACGTGCAGGCCACCCAGGCACACATAGGCTCCACGGGCGCGGTAGTGGTCGGCCAGCGCATAGGCGCGGTAGGCGTTGGTGATGTACACCTGGATGATGACTAGGTCGGGCGCATCGTCCAGCCGCAACGCTTCCACGTGCTCATCCTGCAAGTCCGCTTCCCAGTGGGCTGGCAGGTAGGCCGCCAGCGTGGCCAGCCCCAGCGGCGGAAACAGGGAATACTTTATCGGCCGCCAATAGGGGTTGGTGGCTTCCGTAAGGGCGGGCAGGATGAGTTTTACGCGCATGTTAAAGAACTTTGAATTACAAAGTATAAATGCAAAAAAAAGAGCCTCGATGGCTTCTTTTTCAAAAAATCAGGGCCGCAGCAGCTTCTCCAGCGTGGCTAGGTGCTGCTGAAACGCGGCCTTGCCGGCGGCAGTGGCCGTGTAGGTCGTGTTGGGCTTTTTGCCCACAAATTGCTTGCTCACCAGCACATATTCGGCCTTTTCGAGGGCGGCGACGTGGCTGGCGAGGTTGCCATCGGTTAGGTCAAGAACTTCTTTTAGGTCGTTGAAGCTCACCGATTCGTTGGCCAGCAGCACGGCCATCACGCCCAGCCGCACGCGGTGGTCAAAAGCCTTGTTGAGGGTATGAATGAGGTGCTTCACCGGGATACTACAGGTTATTGGGCCGCTGCGCCGGCCGCGCCCGGCCGCTCGTAGCGGTTATACATCAGCAGGCCGTAGCCGATGTGGCCCAAGCCAAAGCCGAGCGCAAAGTAAAGCAGGCCCCAGCCGGGTTGCAGCATGGCCAGCAGCCCCAGCACAATTTGGGTGAGCCCCAGCCAACGGATTTCGTCCAGCGTGTACTTGCTGGCATTGAGCAGCGCCAGGCCGTAGAACACCAGTAGGCCCGGCACCACCATGCCCGCATCGCCGCCCAGGTACAGCCGCAGGCAGAACAGCCCGCCCGCCACCAGCGGCACCGCCAGGGCCACGGCCACGCGGCGCGCCGGGCCGCTCCACAGCGTCTGGCCGCTGCGGCGGGTGCGGCGCTGGGTGAAGAAAAACGCCACCAGCAGCGCCGCCGCAATCACGCCGCCCGCCAGCAGCAACAGAAACGGCAGCGCCGCCTGCCGCTCCGGCGCGGTGCTGGCCACCAAGTGCGAGTAGCCGGTTGGGCCGTACTCGCTGGGGTATTGGTTTTGCAGGTAGAAATGGCCGGCGGCTGCGCCCAGCAGCGCCACCACACCCGCCCCTACCCCGCTCAGGCCGGAAAGCGACAAAAAGCGCGAGCTGCGCTCCATGATGGCGCGGATTTCGGTGAGTTGGGCAAGCGGGTCGGGAGCAGCGGCGGGCTTCATAATTATCGAAGTGCTTTGTGATGCAAAGTTGATAAAAAGAATTGATATGTTGCATCACCCAGCCCACTTTTTTATTTCACCCGTGAAAGCATCTGCCAACCCGTGGAACCGTAGCGCGATGCCTGGACTATCACGCTGCTGGTGTTGGCCACTACTCATTTCTGCCCCTGTCTCAAACCGGGACGGCTTGCGGATAAACTGAAATTTCAGCCCAACAATCCCAACCCGAATCCCCTAAAAATCAGCTGGCTATCGGGTCATTTTTCAGGCCGGCTTACAGTATCGATTTGGGAGTAAATTTTCCCAAAAATATACTTAACCTCATCGCAAACCACTCATTTACAAGGCTTCGTAGCTCGGCAAAGTTTCCTTGATTGTGCCGCCGCAGCCAGCAATAGCGCAATCGGGCGACGATGCCCCATCCTCACTTATTTATGCTATGCCAACTTCTTCGCAAACCACGGCCACGACCCATACCCTTGCCATCTGGTTTTTGACCAACCTGGGCGGCACCGCCTGGCTGACATTGGATTTTTGCCGCGATTCTCCCGCTGATGCCATGGTGCCATTGATTATCGGGCTGGTGGCGGCTGGGCTGTCGCTGGGGGCGGTGCCGCTGGCTATTCCCTTGTTTGCCCTGGCGCAGCACCATTGCACCGCCTGGCGCTGCCGGCTTACAGCGCTGGCCGTGGTGCTGCTGGGCTTTTTTGCCAGCAACTACCTGATAATAAATTTACTGCCCATTGGCCCGGTCGGCAGCCTGTTGAGCATATCGCAGCCATACTTGGTAACAGCGGTGCTGGCCGTGATGTGGGTTTACCGCCCCCGGCCCACCCCGAAACGGTCGTTGGTTTGGCTGTTCAAACCCGCCCGCATCACCCGGCGCGTGGCCATCAAATTAGCTGGCATGGCGAATTAGGCTCCGGTATTCCGGTGCTTCTGCGGCTTATTTCGCCCAAGCCCGGCGCTGGTGCGTATCATCGGGCCATGCGCCTTCGCTTACGGTTGTTCGAATTTGAGGATTTGCCCTGGTTCCCGGCCACCATTCGGGCCGGGATGATGGACTACCTGCGGTTCATGATTTCGGCGCTGGGTACCTACCGGCCCATTGCGCCGCTGCTGGCCGAGGGCCTCGCCCGCACCGCCCAAACCCGCGTGCTGGAGCTAGGTGCCGGAGCCGGCGGCGGCACCGAAACCGTGCTGGCCGCCCTGCACGCCCTGGGCCAGCCCACCACCATCACCCTCACCGACCTCTACCCCCAGCCCGCTGCCTGGGCCGATATCGCCCGCCGCACCAACGGCAACATCGGTTACGAGCCGTCATCGGTAGATGCCCTGGCCGTGCCCGCACAGCTGGCAGGTTTCCGCACCATCTTCTCGGCCTTTCACCACTTCCCGCCCGACGCGGCTACGGCCATGCTGCGCGATGCCGTGCGGGCCGGCACCGGCATCGGCGTGTTTGAGGGCGCGGGCAAGCACTGGGCCGAGCTGCTGCTGGCCCTCACGGTGCTGCCCGTGGCGCAGCTGCTACTCACGCCGTTTTTCCGTCCATTCCGGCTCAGTCGGCTGGTCTTCACTTATCTCATTCCCCTCATTCCACTCTGCACCATTTGGGATGGGTCGGTGTCGCTGCTGCGCATGTACTCAACGGGGGAACTGCTGGCCCTGGCCCATGCCGCCGACCCAGCGGGTGCATTTGCCTGGCAGGTGGGCAAAAAGCGGCACTGGTGGGGACCGCAGGTTACATACCTCATCGGTTGGCCAGTTGAGGCTGCGCAACCGGCAAAAACCCACGAAACCTAAGCCGCAGCTGTTTCTATTGCAGCTTTTGCCCACCTTTGTGACCGCCGGCTCCGTTGGCCTTGCCTAATCGATTTAGACCATTGCTTACTGCTTACAAAAAGGCGCTGCCGCTGCTGCGCATCCCGTTTTCCGTTTACCTCATGCCCGTATTCTGGTTTGGGCTGAGCGCCTTGCGCGGACCTTGGAGCGGGTGGCGGGCCGTGGGTGTATTTGTGGTGCTGCACCTGCTGGCTTACCCC
>NZ_JBCEVZ010000053.1:0-32521 GCF_038448715.1 Hymenobacter segetis
ACCGAATGCCGACCACGCGTGGGGCGGCGGATGAGGAACCGGGTGCGGGAATACACGCCTTTCGTGCTGTCTACCCCGGTCGAAGGACGCAGCACTTTTACATTCACCGCATCAGAACGCCGGTTGCCCAGCACCACTTCAAAGGCGTAATCTTGGCCTTCGGGCAACGTGTCGCGGTCCGTAATGAAAAAAGGACGGGTGTACGTGGTGTCAACCTGTCCGTTCGGACGCCACACCCCGAAGTCCACTCGGCGCCCCTGGTCGTTGTACGCAATCATTTGGCTCTCTTCGCCATTGGGGTGATACGAGCGCGTCGTGTCCCGATGGATGCTTCCGTACCGGAACCCCTTGTTTTTAAGTTGGCCAGTCGGGTAATAAAACCTTTCCGGCCCAAACCGTTCTCCGTTTTTCCAGGTCTCGGTGGACTCGAGCTGCCCGCTGGGGTAATACCTTTTTACCAGTCCGTCAAGCCGGCCATGGCGATAAGGCAGAACGTCGCTTGGCGCGCCGTTTTTGTAAAAGTATTTCGCCGTGTCATTCACCAACTCTTGCCCATCAAGGGGTGCCCGGTATTTAACCTCCCCCGTGGGGTAGTATTCTACCTTTACCTTTTCGCGCGGCCCGCATGCGGGCAGTAGCAAAGTTGTTAGACGGAATAGCGTGCGGATTATTCGTCCCATAGCTTGGTTAAGCAAACGGTCGTGGCTGTTGCAGAGCTCAGCGCGACCCTTGTAGGCCAGGTTCCCACGAGCCGAACCAAGCGAAAAAGCCGTAAGAGGCCCTTTTTACAAAAGCCGACCAGCGCGACAATGCCGTTTTCGACTGGTCCACAGGGTTCTGCAACAGCCACGGTCCGAAGGCTAAAAGGTGGAGTTCGCCGATGCTTGACCCTATTTCGGCTTTCGGTCTAATCGGTCGAAAAACTTGAGCCCAATCAGAAGGGGACTGCCAACCATCAACAACAGGCCCACCAGGTACAAGGCCCCAAAAAGGTTGCGCAGCATCCCATTGTCCACCAATTGCAGCTCGCCAATGGAGCCTACCAGGAGCAGGACGAGGCCCGTTACAAAAAGCAGGAACAGCTTAACGAAAGAGGGGAGCCACGGCATAAAGCGTTCGCAGGCAGAAAAAGACCAAGTGCTAAGGTAGGTCCAGGAGGCTAATGCCGCAAGTACAGCCAAAGGGTCCGAAGGTAAACCAGCTCTGTTCAGTTGAAGAAGGATTTTATAAGCATCCCCCTTTATTGAAGCCCTTCCCTACTTCGTGCTCCGGTTGACGTGAGTCAAAGGGGCGAAAAAGAACCGGCCTTCTTCCTCAAATTTAATCCGGTAGAATACCCGCTCGGGTTGCAGCTTCTCCCCGCTTTTGGCCACGGGGTGCTCGGCGAAATCCGTCGTGATGCTGATAGTGGCATTGCGGCCCGGGAAATACATCGCTGGGTACTCCTCGCGCAGCATCTCGCCCTGTATCGGACAATACCAGTCCTGATACCAAATATTGACTTGAATTAGGGAATCCTTTAACTGCGGAAAGCGCAGCTCTTGGCCAACAGGCTTGACGAGGAAGGTATCCCGCGCAGTCATCAATTCCAGGTGGAGCGTGTTATCAATGGTCGCTTGGTCGGCGACCAAGGAATCGATAAAGACGGTAAGGTTGGAGAAGCCCGCTATGTAGTGCGTGCCCGCGTGTTTGGTGTTGCAGGAGGTTCCCAATCCAGAGAGAAACAACAGCACGACGCAAACAAATAGGGGAAAGCGAAAAGGATAAGCAGGCATGGAGTCTAAATAAACGGTCGAAGTAGCAGCATCTATTGCGGGGCCGTTTTTACCGCTGCAAGTAGGCCTGCACGTCAGCAGCCAGCGGCCCGACGGCGAGCACGGCGTTGCGCAGGCGGGTTTCGGTGCAGTTCAGGGTTTGGCACCAGTAGTTGACTTCCACGGTGGAAGCCAGGTTGACGCGCGCGGCATCGGCAGGGGGTGAAGGGAGCATACCAGCTATACGCAAGCGGGCGGAAAAAAAAGAGGGCATTCAAGAAAACGGTGGCTAGCGCCAATTGACGTAGAGCGGGCGTGTCATCCACGGCAGCTTGATCAGGGCAATCGACCAGGGGCGCTGGTCGAGTAGGATGTCAAGGGTTTTGGTTTCGACGGTCAGCGTCACACGATCCGGGAACCAGGTCAGCTTGCCGGCCCGCTGCAAGAAGGTCTCCCGTAGGCCGGCGATGCTCGTGTTTTTCAGGACTTCCCACCGACTCAGCACGGCGCGGAGCAAGTCTTCGCCGGTGGCTTTTTCGGCGTCCGTCAAGGCGGGTTCGCCCGCCAGGGAGCCGCCCGGTTCCACGCCGCACAGCAGTTGGTTGAGCAACAGCCGGGACGCGGGCGGGGGTTCTTCGCCCGTTGCCAGAAACTGCAGCAGGTGCACCGCCCGCGCGGCACGGGCAGCGTCTTGGAACTGCTGCTGCGCCAAGTAGCCCAGGCGCTCGAAGAGCGTTGGCAGAAAAGGCCAGAGCAGGACCAAGCCCGCGTTGGCCAGGGCGGCTGCTTCGGCCGGCTCGGAAACAGGGGCAGGGGGACGGAAAGACATTCGGGTCGGCAAGTAGGATGGAAGAAGTCCCGGTAGGAACCCGATTACAAGTTCAAAATAACGGTCGGAAGGTAAACGCGCTCCATTCACGCAGAGGAGGACCGGCCCATTTGCAATCCCGGGAGCGGCCACTTTTGGGTTTTGCGCGTAGCTTGTCGGCATGAATTACTCCTTCCTTGGCCCCCTGCTGCTGGCTGGGCTAGCGGCCCAGGCGCAGGCCCCGACGTTTGCGCCCGTGGTGGCGTACCCTTCCGGCGGACTCAGCCCGTACGGCCTCGCGCTCGCCGACGTCAACGGCGACGGCCGCCCCGATGTGGTCATCGCCAACACGTACAACAGCCTGCTGGGCGTGTTGCTGGGTAACGGCAACGGCACGTTTCAGCCCGTCGTTACCTACGCCACCGGCGCGGGCACCAGCCCCCGAAACGTAGTGGTCGCCGACGTGAACGGCGACGCCCGGCCGGACCTGGTGTTTGCCGACATTCAGGGCGTGGGGGCCGTCGGCGTGCTGCTGGGCAACGGCGACGGCACGTTTCAAGCCGTCGCCCGCCTGACTTCCGCCCCGGGGCTCACGGTCGACTACGTCGCCGTCGGCGACCTGAACGGCGACGGGCGGCTCGACGTGGTCACGGCCTCGTTCATGGCGGCGGCGAACGGGGGCGCGGTGCAGGTGCTGCCGGGCAACGGCAACGGCACGTTCCAGGCCGCCCGCGCCTACGCCTGCGGCAGTGCCTTCAGCTTGGCCCTGGCCGATGTCAACGGCGACGGCCGGCTGGACGTGCTGACCGCCAACTTCTTCGGCGATTCGGCGGGGGTACTCCTCGGCAACGGCGATGGGTCCCTGCAAGCGGAACATTCCTGCAGCACCGGCCCGAACAGCACGCCCTACGAAGTGGCCGTTGCGGACGTGAACGCGGACGGCCGCCCCGACCTGTTGACGGCCAATTACGGCTCCGATGCGCTGGGCGTGCTGCTGGGCAACGGCAACGGCACCTTCCAAGCGGTGGCCGCCTACAGCACGGGCCCCGGCAGCACCCCGGCCGGGCTGGCGGCGGCGGACCTCAACGGCGACGGCCACCTCGACGTGGTGACGGCCAACTTCGGCACCGATGCGCTGGGCGTGCTGCTGGGCACGGGCACCGGGACCTTCCAGGCGCCGCTCACCTTTGCCACCGGCAGCGGCGCGGGGCCGCTCGCCTCCCCGTTCAACGTGGTGGCCGCGGACGTGAACGGCGACGGCCAGCGGGACCTGCTGGCGGCCAACTACACCAGCGCGGCCGCGGCGGTGTTGCTGCAGACCACGCCGCTGGCCACCCGCTCCGGCCTGCCCGGGGCCCGCGCCACGCTCGCCCCCAACCCCGCCGCGGAGCACGCCCGGCTCGCGCTGGCGGGCTTGCCCCCGGCGGTGGTCGCGGTGCAGGCCACCGTGCTCGATGCCACGGGGCGCCTCGTGGGCTCCTACGCCCTGCCGGTGGGCCACGGCGCCGCCCAGGCCGAACTGCCAACGGCGGCGTGGGCACCGGGGCTGTATATCGTGCAGTTGCGCGCCCTGGGCATGGGCGGTGCCGTCGTTGGCCAGCTGCCCGCCGCGCGGCTGAGCGTACCGTAGCGGAAGCTGTTCACTTTAACGGTCCGAACAGAATAACGAGCGTAATTTCAACTTTGTCCTCTTGTTCACTTTGATGCCCTGTGGTCCCGCGTATGAAAATAACGAGCACTCGAACCATCACCGACAAGGAAGGCTACGAAGCCATGCTCTACACGCTCACCGCCTATTGGCAAGCGACGAACTCCACCGATTTGACCGACATTTTAAGCGGCGGCGAATACCTTGCCCCCGACATCCCCGCCGATAGTGCCTTTTGGGCGTACTGGCAGGAGGCCATCGAAAAGGTTCGCCGGGAGGGACCGCCGCCGTTGAAGGTGCTGAGTTAACCCCAAATGTAAAGCCGCCTGTTGTCTGCGTTCACGAAAAGGGTCGTGCCCTGAACGCGCTCTGTTCAGTTGAAGGAGCCTTTAGACGAAAATGCAGTTACCTGCTACCTTACGCGCAGCCTAACCCCAACGACCACCTGTATCACGCCGCCGTCGATGACCTTCCTGTTGCTGTTGTGGTCCTTCAGGGCAGTGCTTTTCACCGAGTTGGTTTCCGTCCGTCCGGCGCGGTGCGCGGCCCATGGCCCGGCGGTGCGGGCCGATACGCTCACCGGCCAGGTGACGACCCGTTACCCGTCCGGGAAAATTAAAGAAGTCGCCACCTACGCCCACGGCCTGCGCCACGGCTTGGCCACGGGGTACAACCCCAACGGTGACCTGCACCACGAAGCCCATTACCAAAACGGGGAGTTGGACGGGCCGTTCCGGCTTTACCGGAAAGGGTACCTCTTCCAGGAAATTTCGTACCGCGAGGGCCGCTACCACGGGCCGTGGGTGGCGTACCGCAAGGGCCGCAAAACCATCGAAGCGCCCTTTGCCCAGGGGCAACTGGACGGGTGGTACTACGACTACTACTACCCGAGCGGGCGCATCCGGCGCAAAGCCTTCTACCGGAACGGCACGCTGGTATCGGGCGAATACTGCTACGGAAAGGACGGGTACTTGCAGTACGAGTTGATTAAGGCCGGGCCAACCAACCCCCACAATCGGCTCCTCGAGCAAGTGTTCTACGACCAGAGCGGCCGGGTCATCCGCAGCAAGTTCATCGACACGTTTCCCGTCACCACCTACCTGTTTGGCCTGCCGCGTTGAGGCGCATTTTCAGCGTGGCCACGGCCGGCCTTCACGGTTTACTTGAACGGTCCGAAGGTAAACGCGCTCCATTCAATCAAACGAGTGGTACCCTCACATTTTCTGGCCTTATGGGAGCCAGCGGGGATAGCGTGTTTTAGCATCCCGCCAAGACCGCCCCGATACGTCGTGTCTCGGGGCTGGGCCAACGCCGCCCGCCGCCCGTAGCACAGCAATCGTGGCATCTACTAAGTAAGAGCTCGGGAAGGCAAAGGAATTAACGCGGTAGCCCCGCTGCCCGTCCTGCTCAATGGAATCGAACCATAACAACTCGTTGTCCATGGCCGGGCAGGTGTACATGTCCACTTCTTCGTCGTATGCCAGACCCTCACCGGCCAAAGAACTGATGCGGTCGATAAGGACCGAACAGGCCGGTGGCTCATCCGGAAATAAGTATTTCAGAAGTAACATGCTACTCATAAGCCAAAACGCTATCGAACGAATGATGTGTTCACTAAAATGGTGAATTAATCAGCGCAGCACGGCTACCAATGTGCTAAGGCCACGCGCAGGCGGTGCTGCATCCGGTCCAGTTCGGGGTGCGGCCCGGGTACTTCGCGCAGCACCTGCTCCAGGTCGGAAACGGTCGCGTTGTCGAACCCCGCACGGCCGATGGTAAACGCCCAGAGGCGGTACGCGAGCCCGGCCGGGGTGGGGCGCAAGGCCAGCCGGAAGGTGAGGCGGCAGACCTCTTCGGTTAACGGTAACTCCTGGTGCGCCCCCGTCGGCAGGCCCGCGTAGGTGCGCGCTTCGGGAGCCCGCCATTCCATCAGCCCGTGGTCTTGGGTTTCGTTGAGCCGGGTGTGGTACCAGCGCCGGACCAGGGCTGCTCGTTCCGCCTCGGTGCCGGCTTCCGCCGGCCAGGGCAGCACGCCCTCGAAGGCGATGGAGTCGGTGCCCGCCGCGCGGGGCCATTCGTAGTGCGTGGGCTGGGCCGCGGCCAGAAAGCCGTGCAACAGCAGCAGGGCAAGCAGGAGCAGGCGCCAGGTCATGGCCGAAGGTACTCGGCTTTCTGGTTCAGCGAAACGGTCCGAAGATAAACGCGTCATTGTGTAACTGCCGTAGGTTTGCGCCTTCTCACTCAGCTGAAAATAAACAATGGAGCAAGAGGATGTCGATTCCGGCGTTTGGGTCTTTCACGGCGCGGGCGGCCGGTTTGCCAGCGGGGTGTTCACCACGCGTGACAAGGCCGAGGCGTGGATTCACCAGCACGACCTAACCGGGGTGTTAACGCGCTACCCCATGGACCAAGGCGTATATGATTGGGCTCAAGAAAAGCAGTTGTTCCAGCCCACCAAGCCGGAACACACCGAAGCCGCCTTTATTCAACGGTTTACCTCGGGCAGCCAAGAGCACTACCACTACGACCCAAACGACATCGGATGAATAACACGCAGCCGTTCGCCAAAACGGTCGTGCCGTAAACGCGCATTGTTTGGTGAAAGGAGGGTTTCAGGAGCAGTGAACGAGGCTCACTTCATTTACCTTCCGAGCATATTATCAAACATGCTTAGTTTCTCTGTTTCGAACGCGGTTTATCAGGTGTTTCCGGAAAAGCAACACGCTGGTTACCGGCAAAATCCTTCGAATAGAAGCGGCGCAAAAACCGATTATTTCGGTACTCGGTATGCTTCACCACCAGCGTATCGGTCCGGCTGCCGTGAGCAAAGAGCACTTCCGATGCTCGCTGCAGCGAATCCCCTGGGTACGCCTCTTCTTTGTCATTGTACGTGTCGCTGACCAGGCGACCATCCGGCTGGAAGTAAGTGGTCCGCAAGGTGCCGTAGTCGTGCAGGCTCATGAGCCTGCCGCTGCGGTAGAACGTGCGCCATACCCCCGTCCGGCGGTATTCTACTTGCCCGCCTGCGGTCCTGATCCCCAGCAATGGCCCCGCTTGCCAGACCCGCCTCGGAAAAGGATAATACAACACCATTTCCTCCGTGCGCGAAGTCCCGGGCAACACGCCGAGCGTGACGGCGGGTGGCAGGGAAGGAAGCAGGACATGGCCCGGCAAGCGGACGCAGGCCGTAAAGCAGAAAAGGCCAAGTGCGCCCCACAAGGCATAAGCTGAGCGCATAGCAAACATGTGCGTAGTTCAGGAAAAGGGTGGTGCACTAAACTACTCCATTCATTCAAAGGAGCGGTTCCATAAAAAGTCCCGTCTAACTTGTCCGTTTTCCCACTTCACTTGCGATGACATATCTACTCGTGCGTTCCGTTCTGTTTTGCCGCTTGCCTTGTGACTGCTCGTCGGCTGCCAGCGCCGTCCAGCAATGATGCCCCTCAAGCAGGCGAAACCGGTGCTGCAAGCGGCAGCAGGATAGAACAACTCCCAGCGGATGCAGGCCACTGACTGGGGCATTAAAAAGCATTCCTTGTCAGGACCGGGCCCGCTGGGCCATGAGGCGCGCTCTTGCCAAAAGCAAACGCCTGGGCCGGGCGCACATTACCTGCCGCTAACAGTTCCTGCCCGACCCGACGCTCGCTTGGCGGTGCGTCCACGAGTCATGACCTCGCCTAGAGACTACGCCCCTTCCCTGCGGGAATTTTGCGTTAAGGCGAACAACAATCCCCTTGCTACCATCCGTGGAGCATCAGCCAGACGTTTTGCGGTAGCGCCAAACGGCCAGCGTGTTCACCAGTACGGCCATGCCCAGCAGGGTGAGCACGGGCTGGAGGACGTCGCGCAGGGTGCTGCCCTTGAGCAAAATGCGGCGGGCAATGTCGATAATGTAAGCCAGCGGGTTGAGGCGGTCGAAGGCGCGGGCCCAGGCCGGCATGTACTCGATGGGCGTGAACAGCCCGCAGAGCAGAATGAAGATTATCAGGAAGAAAAAGGCCACGAACAGCGCCTGCTGCTGCGTTTCGCTTACCGAAGAAATGAGTAGCCCCAGCCCCAGCGGCACCACCAAAAACACGGCCATGATGCCATAAAGCAGCGGCACGCTCCCCACCATGGGCACGTGAAACAGAAAGCGCGCCAGCAGCAGCCCAATGGTGAACTGGTACAGGCCGGCCGCCCAAAACGGCAGCAGCTTGCCCAGAATAAACTGCCACTTGCGAATGGGCGTCACGTTGAGCTGCTCGATGGTGCCGATTTCCTTTTCGCGCACGATATTGAGCGTGGTCACCATCATCACAATCAAGCTGATAATTTCGACCAAGATGCCCGGCACCATGAAGGTTTTGTAGTTCAGTAGCGGGTTGTACCAATAGGCCGGCACCACTTCCAGGCCGCGCACCTCACCCACCGCGGCCGCCACCGTGGCGGGCCGCACCTCGCCCTGGTAGGCCTGCACAATGCCGGCCGCGTAGGAGCTGGCCAGGCCTGCCTTTACGTTGTCGAGGGCATTAACAAGCAGTTGTACCCGCGCCTGCCCGCCCCGCACCAAGTCGCGCTCGAAGTGGGGCGGGATGACGAGCACTAAATCGGCACGGCCACTGAGCAGGTCCTGGTCGGCGGCCGCGCTGCTGGGGCGTACCTGCACCAGCCGGAAATAGGGCGTGTACTGAAACTTGTCGAGCAGGCGCCGGGCCGCGGGGCTGTGGTCCTGGTCGACCACGGCTAGGTTCAGGTTCTTGATTTCGTAGTTGGCCGCGAACGACAACAGCACCAGCTGCACGATGGGCGCCACCAGCAGCAAGGCCAGCAGCGTGCGGTTGCGCCGCAGCTGCCGCACTTCTTTTTCGATGAGAAACCAGACGGTACGCATAGTGAGAGAGCTGATAATTTTAGAACGTCATGCCGAGTGCAGCAAAGCATCTCGCTTGTGGTAGTAATTGAATCGTTCAACGAAGCACGCGAGATGCTTCACTGCGCTCGGCATGACGTGCTGGCAGGTGCGGGTCAGAATTCACGCCAAGCGGTTTTTCAACGAGCCCAGCGCTAGCAGCAGCAGGCCGCCGGCCATGCCGATGAGCACCGCCGTTTCGCGCCAGAGCTCGCGCAGGCCGAGGCCTTTTATCATGATGCCTTTCAGGATAACGATGAAGTAACGGGCTGGAATGATGCGTGAGATGGTTTGCAGCGGCAGGGGCATGCTCTCAATCGGAAACAGGAAGCCGCTGAGAATGAGCGTGGGCAGCAGCAAACCCAGCATGGAGGTGAGCATGGCGGTTTGCTGCGAGGCGGCCCGCGTCGAAATCAGCACGCCCAACGTGAGGGCCACCAAGATGTAGAGCAGCGTTTCGCCGATGAGCAAGGCCAGGCTGCCGCGCTCCGGGATGTGCAACACCCACACGCCCAACGCTAAGATGATGAGGCCGTTGACGAAGGACAACAGGAAGTAAGGCAGAATCTTCCCAATGATGATGGGCAGCTGCCGCATCGGCGACACCAGCAGCACTTCCATGGTGCCGGTTTCTTTCTCGCGGGCAATGGTGATGCTGGTGAGCATGGCCGACACCAGCAGCAGAATCAGGGCCATGGTGCCGGGCACGAAAGTATAGGCCGCCTTTAAGCCGGGGTTGAAATACAGGCGGGCCACGGCCTCTACCCGCGGGCCGGGGCTGCCCGCCCGGCGCGGCGCAACCTCCTGCTCATAGCTGCGGATGATGGCCGTGGCGTAGTTTACCAGGCTGATGGCCGTGTTCTGGTCTGAGGCGTCGGCCACGAGCTGCACCTGCGCGTGGCCCAGGTGGTCGAGGTCCTGGGAAAATCCCGCGGGGAATACTATGGCCAGCTTCACGTGACCCTGGCGAAAAGCAGCGGCCACGTCAGGGTAGCTGCGGGCGTAGTCGCGCAGCCCGAAATAGCCCGACGAAAACAGCCGGTTTTGCACCTGCCGGGCGTGCACCCCGTGGTCGAAGTCGAGCACGGCCACGTCGGCGTTTTTGATTTCGTTGGTAAGCGCGAAGCCGAACAGCGTGACCAGTGCCACCGGCATCCCAAAGAGAATAAGCAGCGTGCGCGGGTCGCGGAAAATGTGGTAAAACTCTTTCCGCACGAACATCAGGAAGGCTTTCATGGGGGCTGATTAGCTGAAGTGCTGTGATGAATTATTCCTGGTCGTCATGCTGAGCTTGTCGAAGCATCTCTATTACTCCACATTTTTCGCCCCTCGCGCCAGGTGCAGAAACACCTCGTCCATGGTGCCCACGGCGAACTGCTGCTTGAGGCCGGCGGGCGTGTCGAGGGCTTCGATTTTGCCATCGACCATGATGCTGACCCGGTCGCAGTACTCGGCCTCGTCCATGTAGTGGGTGGTGATGAAGACGGTGACGCCGCGGGCGGCGGCTTCGTAAATCAGGTCCCAGAACTGGCGGCGGGTGATGGGGTCGACGCCGCCGGTGGGCTCGTCGAGGAACACCACGGCCGGGTCGTGCAGCAAGGCTACCGAGAAAGCCAGCTTCTGCTTCCAGCCCAGCGGCAGGCTGCCTACCAGCGTGTTGCGCTCGGCTTCTAGGCCCAGGCGCTGGAGCAGGGCGTCGGTTTTTGGGCGGATGGCGGCCGTGGTCTGGCCGTACACGCCGCCGTAGAAGCGGATGTTTTCACGCACGGTCAGGTCTTCGTAGAGCGAGAATTTCTGGCTCATGTAGCCGATGTGCTGCTTGATAAGCTCGGCCTGGGTGAAGACGTCGAAGCCCGCCACCGCAGCAGCGCCTTCGGTGGGCCCCAACAGGCCGCAGAGCATGCGCATGGCCGTGGTTTTGCCCGCGCCGTTGGCACCTAGGAAACCGAAAATTTCCCCCGCCGCCACCTCGAAGCTGATGGCATTCACGGCCACGAAGTCGCCGAAACGCTTCGTAAGCTTCGCGCAGGTGATGACCGGGCCGGCCGCTGCGGTGCGGCCGGCACCGGCGACTACGTTACTGGGCTGCTGGTTCATGAGGCTCAGGGTTAGCGGGTTGCTGTTGCGTGAGCAACTCCATAAAGGTGTCTTCGATGGTGGCCGGCACCGGCGTCACGGCCACGTCGCGGTGGCCCTTGCCGGTGAGGTAGGCTGTGAGGTGTGCTGTGGCTTCCGCATCGGGCCGGGCCAGGCTCAGGTGGGCGGTTTCGCCAAAGGCGTAGCAGCTGTGCGTGCCCGGATAGGCGCGCAGGTCTTGCAGCAGCGGGTGCATGCGGGCGGCCCGCACCGCATACAGCGGCCAGGGATAGGCCGCGCGCAGGGCAGCGGGCGTATCGACGCGCAGCACCTGGCCGGTTTGCAGCAGCGCCACCCGCTCGCAGCGCGCGGCCTCGTCCATGTAAGGCGTGGACACGACAATGGTGATGCCCTTGGCCTTGAGCGTGCCCAGCATGTGCCAGAACTCCTGCCGCGACACAGCATCGACGCCCGTCGTAGGCTCGTCGAGCAGCAGCACTTCGGGCTTGTGGATAAGGGCGCAGCACAAGGCCAGCTTCTGCTTCATGCCCCCCGACAAGGCCCCCGCCCGCCGGTCTTTGAAGGGCGCCAGCTGCTCGTAGATATCGCGCACCAGCTCGTAGTTTTCTTGCACCGTGGTGCGAAACACGGCCGCAAAAAACGCCAGGTTTTCCTGCACCGTCAGGTCCTGATAGAGCGAGAAGCGGCCCGGCATGTAGCCCACCACGTTGCGAATGGCACGGAAGTCGCGCACCACATCGTGCCCGGCCACGGTGGCGGTGCCCGCATCGGCCAGCAGCAGCGTGGCCAGGATGCGGAACAAGGTGGTTTTGCCGGCTCCGTCGGGCCCGATAAGGCCGAACAGTTCGCCCGGCTCCACGGTCAGGCTCACGTCGCGCACGGCCGCAGTGGTGCCGTAGGCTTTGCTGATATTGGTTAATTCGACGGCGGGCATGGCGGAGTGGTAAAATGCTGAGGTGGCGGGCAGTGCGTTAGAACGTCCTACTTTTATTCCCTGGTTTTTAAAACAGCACGTCCGCCGGCATGCCAATTTTCAAGCTGCCATCATTCGGCACGGCTATTTTCATAGCGTACACCAGGTTCACCCGGTCTTCTTTGGTTTGGATGACTTTGGGCGTGAACTCCGACTTGCTCGAAATCCACTGCACGCGGCCGGGGTACTCGCGGCGCTTACCGCCGGGCGCGTCCACCAACACCTTCACGGCTTGGCGCAGCTTCACGCGCGTGAGTTGGTCGCCGGCCACGTAGGCCCGCAGCAGCAGCGTTTTCGTGTCGCCGATTTTGTAGAGCGGCTGGCCGTAGCTCACCACCTCGCTGGGTTCCACATACACCGTGAGCACGGTGCCCGCCACCGGGTTCAGCACCCGGCTTTGGCGCAGCTGGTCGTTTACCTGGCGCACCTGCTCCTGCAGCGGGGCCGATTGCGCCGCGGTGCCACTGGCCTGCGTGCTCAGGGCCGAGCGCTGCGCGGCCAACTGCTGGCGGGCAGTGGCAATCTGGTAGTCAATATCATCGAGCTGCTTGCTGGGCACGGCATCGGCTTTCACCAAATTCACCACGCGCCGGCGCTCGCGCTGCAGGTTGGCCAGCTGCTGGGCCAGGGCACCGAGCTGGGCCGATACGTTGGGCGTTTGCTGGCGCACGGCGCGGGTGCTGGCCTGCAGCTGGCGCTTGCGCAGATAAAGCTGCGTGGTGTCGATGACGCCAACTTCGCGGCCGGCGGGCAACTCGTCGCCTTCGGCCACGGCCAAGCGCAAGAGCTGGCCCTGGGCCTTGGCGGCCACCACGTATTCGGTGGTTTCAAAATTGCCGGAAGCATCGAAGCGGGGTTCTTCGGATTGGCAGCCGATGAGTAGGAAGCCGGCCGCCGCGCTCAGCGCCGTCGGGAGAGAAAGCAGGGAAATTTTCATGAAAGCGAGGTGATTAGCGCGTGGGAGAAGCGGACGGCATGGTGCCGCGGGTAGTTTGCTCGTCGGCCTGGGCTTGCAGCAGCTGCAGGCGGTGCAACTGCTCGTTGAGGCGAGCCAGGCTCAGGTTGTTGGCCTCGGTGAAATAGTCGCTGAAGCCGATGATGCCGTTGTCGAGCTGCACGGCGGCCGTGGCCTGGATTTTCTCGCGCAGGGCAATCAGCGCGGCGTCGGTCCCGAGCAGGGTCTGGTAGCGTTCCACGGCTGTTTGCTGGCCGGCGAGGGCCACGCGCTGGTTTTGCTCGAACACTGCCTGCTGCACGGCCACAGCCTCCTGCCCCAGGCGAATGGTTTCGCGGTCCTGGCGGCGCGTATAGTAGTTGCTCAGGTTCCAGTTGAGGCGCAGGCCGGCCAGGCCGTAGCCATGAAAGTCGTTGCGCAGGAAATCGAGCGTGGGCCGGCCGTAGCCCACCTGCCCAAACGCACTCAAGCGGGGCGCCAGGCGGGCATCGCTGAGCTTTTGCTGCCCGGCCAACAGCGCTTTTTGCTGCGTGTACAAGGCCAATTCGGGCCGGGGCGCGGCCGGGGGCAGCTCGGCAGGAGTGGTCAGGCGGGTGTCGGACGGCAGGGGCTGGCCCAGCAGCTCGCCCAGCTGGCGCAGCAGGCCGGCGCGGGTGGTGGCCAACTCGCGCAACTGTTGGTTGAGGTTCAGCACTTCGGCATCGAGGCGGGCCACGTCCTGGCCGGTGGCCACGCCGTTGGCGCGACGGGCCAGCAGGGCCTTGCGGCGCTGCTGCAAGTCGGCACGCAGGCCCTGACGCAGGCGAGTGGTTTCCTCACTAAGCAAGGCACCGAAGTACAGGCCGTTCACCTGCTCGCGCAGCCGATGCAGGCTCACTTCTACCTGCTGGTTGCTCACCTGGCTGCTCAGGGTTTCCAGTTCCTGCTGGCGGCGGGTGGCGCCCCCATCGAACAGCGTCTGGCTGGCGTCGAGGGTCAGCCGGTACTGGTCTTTGGAAAGCGTTGGGATGTTGATGCCGGGCGCTTCCAGCGGGATTTTGGTTACCTCGCTCTGGTAGCTCGCCTGGCCGTTGATGGCTAGCTGGGGCAGGCGCAACTGGGTGGCCAGCCGGGCAGTATTGTTGGCAGCTTGAGTGTCATTCAAGGCCTGTTGCCGTCGTAGGGGAGCCTGTACCGTTGCCAACTCGTAGCACTGCGCCAGCGTCAGCACAGGACCAGTGGCGGCAGGCGCCACTGGCTGCCCGAGGACCGCGCGGGTCATTAGGCAGAGGACGAATGTTACAATTTGTTTCTTATCCATGCACTTTAACTAATTGGTTAACGAGTGGGCAAAAAATATTAAACCTGAATGGCTCGGATGATAAATTCCGCCACCTCGATGCGGCGGCTTTCCATTTCGCGTTCAAAATCAGCGTCGGACAAGCCAAGCGCGACCTGAAAAACGGGCTTGCCGAGGAAGGGGAAGATGAGCATCGACATCATGTTCATCAATAGCTGCGCAGAGCTTACCGGGCGAATTCGGCCCTGTGCTACGGCTTCGTCTACCTGCCGGCGGAACTTGTCGAGGTGAGGCTTCTCGTGCGCCACCACGTTGCGGAAGAAAAACTGCGGGTTGCGGTTTACCTCGTTCACAATGAACAAAGGCAGGAAGCTGTTGCGGCTCACGAAAGTGAGGTACTGGTCCACGGCCTGCCGGATTTTGTCGAAAAGGTCCTGGTCCGTTTCCAGAATGGCCATTACCCGCGGCAAAATCACGCCAATGGCCCGGTCGATAATCAACGCCGACAGCTTTTCCTTGCTGCGGAAGTAGTAGTGCAGCAGCGCTTTATTAATGCCGGCCCGGTCGGCAATTTCCTGCATGCGCGCGCCCGCCAAGCCCTTTTCCAGAAACACTGCTTGGGCAGCTTCTAGAATCAGTTCTTCGGTGGAAAGCTTCTGTGTATCCATTGAGCAGGTGGTTTAACTATTTGGTTAAGATACGGCAAATATGCGTGGTATTCAGCATATCCAAAAATCCAATGCTTGGATATGCAGTTGCTTTATGTACTGGTGTCTACCTAAACGGTGGTAGCCTAAACGCGTTGTTTAACGTGAGGGGGTTCGCTACCAAGGGTAGTCCTTGATGACGCGCGTATTGGCGAAGCTGCCTTCCGTGATAGCACCTTCCGTTGGACTGGTCGCGGAGAAGGTGCCGGAAAACAAGCCGCGACCCGTTTCGGTGAGGGTTGCGTGGGCGTTTTCGTAAAAAACGGGCGGGTCGTTATCGCCTTTGAGGTAGAGGATATATTTGAGTTGGTAGGGGCCCGTTGGCTGTCCCGCTGGCCTCTCAAAGTCTACGATAAGGCTGGGGGCGTCAGGTTCTGGCTGCGAGAGGCTAGTCAAGGAAACGGAAACCAAATCAAACCGCTCGCCCCCCGTCTCCATGCCGCTGGTCGTAACGGCTGCTTGGCACTCTACCCGTTGGCCAGCGAGTTTGTAACCGGAGGATTCCGCGCTAACCGTTGAAACTAGGTCGTCTTGGGGCGTGCAGGCCAAGTTGCTCAGTAAGAGCATAGCGGCGAATATATGCAACGCATGAAGGGCTGCTCGCATAAAAACTAGTTTGTTCACTTTAACGGTAGCAAGGTAAACGCAGCAATTCAGTTGAAGGAGCCATTTTGTTTTACATGTTCTGGCCGGTGCCGCTCGCTACAGGGCAGTTCTTTATGATTTAAGTCCGGCCAAGCACCTTGATACTAGTCAAAAGAAGGCAGTTGGCCTGTACTTTTGACAACGACTTATCCCTCTTCCTTTCGACGATGGCCACTTCTTTACACTGCTACCTGCTCGCGCTTGCTACCCTCGCCTTCGCTGGATGCGGCAAGTCCAGCGAACCCGTTCCCAAACAGCCCTCAGCGCGGGAAGTGCTGCTGACGACGCCTAATTGGAAGTTGTCGAGCATGATAGAAGTCCAAACAGCCCCCTCGGGCACCACCGTTACCAACGACGTGCGGCCTTACAACGCCACACTGCCGTGCGCGCAGGACGACTATACCCATTTTAATACGGATAGGACGGTGGTCGTGAACCAGGGACCCGTTAAATGCTCGCCTTCGGGCGCGCAGACCTCTAGCGGAAAGTGGGAATTCGCCTCGAATGAAACGGAAATGCTTTTCGACCCGGGCACTCCCCCCGATATTCATTACCGGATACAGGAGCTCACGGCCACGACGTTATCCTACGTGGAAACCAGTGTTTCCGTAAGTGGCACCCAGTTCGTTCGCACGACCACCTACACGGCTTTGTAGAGGGAAACGAGCGGCTTACGCAGCCTCGTGGGTAAGCCCATGCGGGTTGAGTTAGCTGTGGCCCTGATGCTGGTCGATAGGAAGTGGCAGAATGCCTCGACTGGTGGCCAATCCGCGAAAACGGTCCGAAGGTAAACGCGCGCATTATTTCCTTGCCATTTTGCCCGGCCCTCGTTTCGTGAGCGGGAGCTTCTCCAGCACGTAAACCACGCGGACGGAATCCACCCCGGGCAATGTATCGGGTGTAATAGCCGGCCCAAAGTCGGACGGGGCTTTTCGCCGAAAATGCCGTGCGTAATTGGCGGCGGCTTCTTTTCGGGTGTAGAACCGGCCCTGCATCGGGCGTTCCAAGGGCGCCACGTTTACTTTTTGGTTGTTGAAGGGGTACTCGCCTGTGCCTTGCGCTACCGGCCGGGCCCGGCGGTATTTTCCTGTCGGTTTTACCGGAGCGGTGCTGCTGTACAGGGTCGAAAAGTAGATGCCTGGGTGGCGCAGCAACCCCTGAAACGAGAGGGTATCCAGCACCGGCACCAAGGCCGCTTCCATCACCAACACGTATTCGGCTTCCGCAACGGGGGAGTTCAATCGGAAGTAAACTTCCACGGGTGCTTGGAAGTGGACTTGGTTGTCCTGCCGAGTCACGGGAGCCATCTGCCCCCTGGACGGCCATGGAAAGAACATGAAAAGCCAGAGCAATCGATACATGAGGGCAGGGGGAACACCTAAAGGTAGATAAGGCCTGTTTCGCGTTTAAGAAAAGGGTCCGAAGGTAAACGCGGCAATTTCAGTTGAAGGAGGGTTATGTTGCGCTAAAGTATTTTGGACTTTTTGCCATGAAACGCTTAGCCCTACTCTTGCTCGCCTGCTTCCTCGCCGCGACGGCGCTGGGCCAGCCGCTCTCCAAAGCGGACCAGAAGTACCAGCCTCGGACCTTGGAGGCGGCCGTTGGGCAACTGCAGAAAATCCACAGCGATTCGCTCAAGCAGCGCATTATCGCTCAAACGGAAGCCGAATTCATTGCCCGCGCCCACTTCGGGGTGGGGATGTGGATGCGCAATAATTGGGGCCTGTGGCGGGGCGGGCCGCTGGCCCAGCACTTTCACACCCTGGGCATTTACCACCCGGACGACATGTCGGGCGTTATCCTCACCTGCTATTATCGGACCTTGCGCGGGCAGGACTGGCAACTGGACCAACAGGTCCAGTTTTACCGCGACTACTGGCAAGCGGCCGCGGTGCACGAACAACGTTGGAAAACCGACCCGGCGTACCGGGCCACGGTGCAGGCGCAACAGGATTCCGCCCGGAGGGCGCACGAGAATAAGCAACTCGAAACGGAGAAAGCCACGTTGCATCCGGGCGCTCACTTGCGGGTCTACATCGACTACCAGTGCGGCCTGCTGCCCATGGGCGAACGCACGCTTCTCGAGGGAACGGTGGTGCAGTGGGTGGGGAACGACCTGGACATGAAAATCACGCGTTACGTCGACGCCCGTAGAAAACGTCGGGTCATCAAGTGCAACGCCGTAACAAACGACACCGTACGGCTGCGGTGGCACCAGAATTACGTCCGGGCGCAGACGTAATCAATGGAGGCGGCTACGCTCCATCCTTGCGCAAGCCGATTGAAGAAGTTCACTTAAAGGGTCGTGGCTGTTGCAGAACTCTTAGTGAAGCCGCTAAAGGAGTGGTCGACGAGCCGACTTAAGCTAAAAAGGCGCTTAAATGGGCTTTTTATGCGCGCATCAGCGCGCATCTAGCTAGTTTCGGTACCGAGCAGGGAGTTCTGCAACAGCCACGGTCGGAATCGCAAAACGAGGATAAAGGTGCTAGGTTAGATAGCGAGATAGCCCAAAAACGAAAGGAGGCAAGCAAGTCCAGCGGCTTTAACCACCCACCTTCGTGAAGCCTCCCATTCCATAGCCCCATATCGACCACGCTCCAGCGAGGAACACCGCCGTTAACAAGGCGTACACGAGGGTTAATCGTGGCTGACCAGTGTTTACGGTTTGTATAAAGAGCAGGAAGTTGGCAAAGGGAAAGGCCCATGTAGCGACCAGGAACACCCCTAGTCCCCCCAAACCAAACTCGCGACGGCCGTAGGAGTTGACTTCAGCCCCCAAGTAAATGCCCGCCACCAGCAAGCCCAGTAGCAGAAAAAGGCAGCCATTGAGCAGAAGCGGTTGGCGGTAAGAGGTCATACTATCGGGCGTCAAGTGCTTAGCGAAAGATAGGGTACATCAAATAGGAGGGTTCAGGTAATCTTCTTTCGTCTGCTCATGACGCCGGACTAGGTAATCCACACGAAGATTTCGCGTTCGACGCGCCCCTGATACACTTGATAAATGTTCCCTTGGTAATAGCGCGAGGGCTTCCCGTTTTCAACGCCGGAGCGTTCCACGTAATAATAGTGCCGGCCGTCCCGGCCGTCGCACTGGGCTGAGAAAGCTAAGAAGATGGCATTCGGCTCGGTTCCGGACGCATGGAGTTGCGTGCGCAACGCTTGCCATTCCGCCGACGCATTGGGCGTGGCCAAGCACTCCGGCCGCACGGCGAGACGCAGGGCCGCATCCAGGTTGGTGCGGATGTGTTCGGTGCGGCCGATGAAGTTGGAGGCATCCGTTTCCTCGCGGAACCGATGAAAACGAGCGGGCACCACTACCACGAAAGGGCCGTGAAGGCCATCGCGGCGGATAATGTAATCGTAGACCAAGCCTACCTCGGTGGCGCCGTGCGGGGAATAGGGTTCACACCCGCTGCTCAGGCCAGCCAGCACGAGGCAGGCGCTGGTGAGTAGAAACGCAGTTGATTTGGCCATGAGTAGAAAAGATGGGGCCTCAAAGAAAGGGGCTTCCGTTGTTCACCCAAACGGTAGTCCAGCAAGCATCACGAAGCACCGTCTTGGTCGGGCAGGCGCAACGTGACCGTTGGCGGATGGAGGGTCCCCAGGTCTGCCGTGACAAAGTAACGTCCGTCATGCGCCGAATACACGTGCCGGGCCAGCACGCCTTCTTTCGCCAGTGCACGAAGCCCCTGCTCTACTTCTTTGTCGCTGGTCAGCAACGGATGCTGTGCCTGTACGGCCGGGTTGTCTTGCAGAAAATTGAGTAAGAACCACGCGTCAATGCCCGTGCATCCGCCCTCTTTGGCGTAATCAAAGTCCACTTCGCACCCGGGCATGAGCACCAAACAGCCCGTGCCATGGAACGCATACCGCACGCGCTGTTGTGCATCCAAGTACCCGGCCCAGGTACCGGGGCTCTCCTGGTGCCGCTGGAAGCCGGGGTCTTGGGCCGATTTGGCATTTAATAAGTTCACGGCCCGAAACACAGCTGCTTGGTAGGCGTGAATCAGTTCGAGAACTTGTTGCTTAACTGTGGGCATCGGACAGGTTATGGCTTGTTCAAGAAAACGGTCGTGGCTTGAACGCGCTCCAGCAAGGCAAATGAGAGTACCTTGGTCGTCATGGGCTGGACCGTTGTATTAGAAGGGGAACACAAAGACCCGATTGCTTGCCTTAGCGCCGATTTTAGGACAGGCGTAAATCTGGACCAAGAGGCGTTTCGGTTGCTGTGCTACCTAGACCCCTACGGGGACACGACGTTCAACTGCCTGCAAACACCGGATTTGCTTCGGGACCTGGCCCTGTTACTGGTGATGGAGCCCAACCCGTTGGGCGACGAACTCATCGCCTTGGTAAACCGGAGCCAAGAGGAGGTACACCTGTATGTATGCTTTTACGGGGACTAAGCCCTGTTTGCTTTGTTTACGCAAAGGGTCGAAGCAGTAGCAGTTATTGCGGGGTCTTTTTCAACGTTGCAAGTAGGCCTGCACGTCGGCGGCCAGCGGCCCGACGGCGAGCACGGCGTTACGCAGGCGGGTTTCGGTGCAGTTCAGGGTTTGGCACCAGTAGTTGACTTCCACGGTAGAAGCCAGGTTGACGCGCGTGGCGTCGGCAGGGGGTGAAGGGAGCATGCCAGCTATACGCAAGGGCGCGAAAAAAACGGGAGTGTTCAGCTAAAACAGCGTTACAAGGTTCTTCAATTGGGTTGCCTTTGCATTTCCCTTACAACATCTTCAGGGGTGAGAAAATGTAAGGGAATAGCAGTAACGCCAGCAGGGCCATGATGATTAAGATGGCCATGCGCTTTTCGCCCTTTGCTCGGACGGCGACCACGATGAAAACAATCAGGTAACCAAGCGCGCAGGGGATGCCAATGACCAGCGCACCCAGTAAGCCGATAGAGTCGAGTTGGTCAAGTAGTAAGGGCATTTATAAAAATAGGGAAACGCAAGGAGGCCGGAGTCAATTCGCCAAAAGCAGGTTCAGCGAAACGGTCGTGGCTGTTGCAGAACTCTTAGTGAAGCCGCTAAAGGAGTGTTCGACGAGCCGACTTAAGCTAAAAAGGCGCTTAAATGGGCTTTTTATGCGCGCATCAGCGCGCATCTAGCTAGTTTCGGTACCGAGCAGGGAGTTCTGCAACAGCCACGACCCTTTTCCTGAACTACAGCTGTCATGTCTCCAAGGGGCTACGTGGCCACCATGCCGCACCCGTTCTACGTGCGCACGACGCGGGCCAGGTCGCCCGGGCGGTATCGCCCGCGCCCGCCCCATCCGGACCCGCTCACGTAACGCGAACGTAACCCGGTCGAACGGCTCATCAACTGGCTGAAAAAATTCCGACCCGTCGCTACCCGCTCCGATAAACTTGCCGAGTCTTATGTCGCGTTCGTCTAACTACGCGCCATCATCCCTTGGCTAAATTGAGAGCACGCCCTGGCATCAGCCTTCTTCAAAACCAAGTACGCATACAACCTGCTACGGCCGGTGAGTTACCAGCACAGCGCGCTGGGCCAGCCCACCGGGAACCCGCTGATTCCCACGCCCGCGCCTCCCCGAGTACAGTACGGGCCACGTATGCGTTTCCGGCTTGGCGGTCGAGGTCCTGACTGAAGGATTTGGGCCCAACTACGCCTTCGCCGACCAGAACTGCGCGCCCTTCGGCCCGGGCGTCAGGGCGGATGCTTCGTTCGAGGAAGCAGGCGCCAAAGCCGGCATTTCGCACCTCTACGGCGGTTTTCATTCCCGTCCTTCCGTTGAAAAAGGGCTGGCGCAAGGCTGCATACTGCCCAGCATATTGACGCAAAACGGCGCTTTCGGTGACTGCAACTTACCCCAATGCTTCCTCGACGCGGGGGCGAAACAGGCGGCCGATGGGCAGCTCCTGGTGCGCCACCTCGACGTGGCGGGCGTTGTAGGTCCGGATTTTATCCAGCGCCACTATAAACGAACGGTGAATGCGCAGGAAGTTGCTTTCCGACAGCTTTTCCTCCAAGCCGTTGATGGTTTGCTTCACCACGAGCGGCGGCCCCGCGGCGGTGTGAATCCGGACATAATCCTTCAGCCCCTCCACGTAGAGGATGTCGCGCAGCACCACTTTTACCATCTTTCGGTCGATGCGAAAATACAGGAACGCCTCGGGGTTGGCCGCGTGCACGGGTTCGGCCGATGCGGGGGCGTCGGTCGAGCTGGCCTTGGCCACTGCCTTCAGAAACCGCTCCAACGAGACGGGCTTGAGCAAGTAATCCACGGCGTCCAGCTCGAAACCCTCGTAGGCGTACTCGCGGTAGGCCGTTGTGAAAATGACCTGGGGCGGGTGGCGAAGGCTGCGCAGAAAATCGGTGCCCAGGATTTTGGGCATCTTGATGTCCAGAAACATCAGGTCGATGGATTGCTGCTGGAGGATGCCGAACGCTTGCAACGCGTTGTCGCAGGTGGCGACCAGCTCCAAGTGGGCCACCTCCCGCACGTAGGCCGCCAGCACTTCCAGGGCCGGGGGCTCGTCGTCGACCAGTAGGCACCGCAGTTTCATGGGTGGTGATGGGTTGCAGGTTTGGGGGCTGGGGCCGCCGGCCGGGCGGTTGGTACGGGCGGGGCCGTTGGTTGGGCGGCTGACAGCGGGGCCAGCCATAGGCGCAGCGCAATCAAAAACGTGTCGGGCTCCGACACCACCTTCAACTCGTGCCGGCCCGGGTAGAGGCGGGCCAGCCGCTCCCGCACGCGGCGCAGGTCCGGTCCGTCGTGCCATGCGGGCGCCGTGGGCGCGTGGCTGTTGATTACTTTGAAGGTAACCGAAGTTTGCTTGGCCACCAAGTCGATGCTCACCCAAGGGCATTCCAGCTCCGGCCCGGTGGCGTGGCGAAACCCGTTTTCCAGGAAGGGCAGCAGCAGCAGCGGGGCAATGGCATGGGCGTCGAGGGCACCGCTGAAGTTGAGCGAAACATCTACCCGGGTGCCCAGCCGCAGCTGTTCCAGCGCCACGTAGTGCCGCACCATCTGCACTTCGTCGGCCAGCGGCACCGCGTCTTGCGGGCTTTCGTAAAGCATGTAGCGTAGCACGGCAGCCAGGTGCAGCACTGCCGCTGGCGCCGCCGCCGGTTGTTGGGCGGTGAGCAATTGCAGGCTGCGCAGGGCATCGAACAAAAAGGCGGGCTGGAGCTGGGTTTTCAGCAGCTCCAGTTCGGTGCGCAGCTGGCGCTGGCGCAGTTCCTCGCCGAGCTGCCGCTGCTCGTACCACTCGTTGAACACTTTGATGGCACTGGCCCCACCGGCCGCCACCAGGAGCATGAAAAAGCCCGCGTTCAGGTCCCCAACCAGCGAGGGCCAGTCAAGCGTTAAAAAGGCCGGCCACCCAAACAGGCGAGGGGCCCAAAAAGCACCATAGCTGAGCCACAGAATATTGGATATCAGCGCAGTGGACGCTACCCAGGCTGCCAGTCCCAGCAAAAACCGCCCCGGCTGCCGGCGCTGCAGCAACCAGGGCAGCAGCCCGTACAGCAGGGGGTAGGTGGCGAGCACAAACAAGGGCAGCTGCGTCAGCAGGTACCCGGCCCAGTATTTTCGCCAGCCCATGAACGACGGACCGGGCAGTTGAAGCAGGAGGAAAAACGCCGACACCACGGCCCAAAACAGCCCATGCCGGAGGATGCGAAGGCGGGGCCAGGCGTTCATGAGTGGGCGGGCCGCAGGGCCGCAGCGGGCGTTTCTTCGGCAGCCAAGGCGGGCGCGGCCGGCCCGGCCGGTTCTGCGGCGGAGTCGGGCAGTTGCAGCGTCAGCCGCACGGTGTAGGTATCGGGGCCGGCTTCTATGGCGAGGCGGTGCCGCTGTGGGTAGAGCCGCTCCAGTCGCTGGCGCACGTTGCGCAGTCCAATGCCCGCCGTGGCCGGCCGGGCGGGTTCCTCGTTGTTCTTCGAGTTCGTGATGACGCACCTCAAGTCGTGGCCCTGCACGGCCAGCGCCACGCCGATGCGTACCGGCCCCACTTGCTCGGCGGCACCGTGTTTAAAGGCATTTTCGACCAATGGCAGCAGCAGCAACGGCGCGATGCGGCCCCCGGCCGGCAGGTCATCGGCGGTAAACTCCAGGGTCAGGCGCGGGCCGTAGCGCAGCTGCTCCAGGGCCAGGTAGTTGCGCAGCAGCGCCACTTCGTCGGGGAGCGTGACCAATGGGGCGGTGCCCTGCTCCACCACAAATTGCAGCAGGCCCAGCAGCCGCCCCACCACCTCCGGTGCCTGCGCCGACTGCCGCAACGTGAGGGCGTAGAGGTTGTTGAGGGTGTTGAAGAGAAAGTGCGGGTGAATCTGGGCCTTGAGCAATTGTAGTTCGGCCCGGTAATTTTCCTGAGCAAGCCACACGTTGGCCAGTTCCTTTCGCCGCCACTGCCGGTACAAGTGCAGGCAGGCCGCCACCCCGGTCGTTATCACCATGGGAATGTAAGGCCCAGGCGCAAATACGTTATGGTGGTCGGGAATGGGGGTTTGTACGCCCTGGTACAGCGGCACCGTGACCAGGTGGCGGAAGGTATAGTTAACGCCCTGGCTCAGGAATGCCCAGCCCGCCAGCAGCAGCCCCGCCCGCCAGCGCGGGCCCCGGTCCAAGGCGGGCAACACCCCGTAGAGCAAGGCGTAGGTGGCCGGTACCAGGACCACAAGTTGCAGCAGCATATCGCGCAGGGCCAGGCGCAGGCTCACGGACACGTGGATGACATACATTATCAGCCACGCCATCAGCAGCGTGCGCACCAGCCAGAACAACCCGTGCCGCAGCCACCACCGCTCGTCGATTGCCTGGATGCCCCTTGCCAGCCCCCTGTTTTCTGCCTGTGCCATGCCGATGTGCTGGTGTAAGCCCGGGTAAATATATCGACTGGCGCACGAGTAATGCCCTGATAGTACGGTTTGTAGACAGACAGCCGCCCGGCGTCGACCAACGACCAAACCGGTTGTTCATCGACGGCCCGGCCCTGTATTGCGACCGGCCGCCGGCGCTGGACGAAAAACCAAGCGCAGGCTTTTCGCAGACGCCATCTTGGGGCATATCACCGGCGGCAGCACAGCCACGGCGGGGGCTGCCGGCCACCACATCGCCACTTCTTAAACCCTCATCCCCATGAAAAGACTCGCCTATCTCCTGTGCCTGCTGCCCTTGTGCGGCGCCTGCCAGAAAAAGAACGATGTAACCCCCCAAGCCGCCGAGTTTGCCTCGGCCGCCGACGCCAAAGCCTTCTTCTACGGTCGTGACGCCGAGCACAACCGCGCCATGGCCGGCCACGATTCGGCATTTTTCGCCCGGAATTTCGCGGATGCCTATTACAACTGCACGCCTAACGGCGACCTCAACAACAAGGCCGCCGAAATCCAAACCCTCATTCATGGGCCCTGGGTAACGGTGGAGAACATGGCGCCGCAGTTCGACGTGTTTGCCGCTGCCGCCGACGCGGCGGCGCTGACGACTACCAAGCGCATCAAAATCCGCACGCCCGCCGGCGAGTCCTTCCTCTATGTGCGGCGCACCATGGTCTACCAAAAACTCAACGGGCAGTGGCTGAGCATTTCCGGCCAGGGCACCTACGTCCAGACCCGCTACGTGGGCCAGTAGCCGACCACCGCTGCGCTGCCCTTCGCAACGCCCGCTCCTTGGTGTTTTTTCCATAAACCCTTATTTTATTAAAGCCATGAAAGCCTATACCCTCTTTCGTTTAAGCCTGCTGCTGCTGTTTAGCTTGCTTTCCACGCGGGCTCATGCCCAGCCCTCCGTCGCACCGGGCCTGCCCGGCTATTGGAACACCGAAACCAACCTCACCAACCGCAGCTACACCATTGTGCGCTTCTACAACGGCCAGGACCAGCTCGTGTACGAAGAGCGCCTAAATTCCCTGTGCCTCGACCTGAGCCGCCCGCGCAAAAGCTGCACCCGCCGCGCCACCCGCCAGCTTAACCTGGCCCTGCAACAGGTGCTGCGTGACCCTGCCGCCAGCCAAAATACCGTCCTGCTGGCCAAGCAGTTTGGCACGGACCGCCGTGTGCAGCGCTCGTATGCGGTGCGTTAAAGAATAAAAACGCGCTTCTTCACCCTCGTTGAATAGTCCCAGCGGGTGATGGTGTACTTCCCGGGCCTCACGTTCGCGCAATAAGATGGGACCTGTACTTCACGGCAGCGCCCTCGCAACTCCGGCCATACGGCGCAGTATCCAGCGTAGTCCGCAAAGCCCACAAGCGCTCGTCAGGACGCCGCCAATGTCGTCCGTCGGGAAGCGCTCCAAGAACCGAAACAGCAGCACCGGGGCCTCCTGGGTCGGGGCGTGTTCCCACAGTTCGGCCAGCAGGTCATCGAGTTCCGCCCTCGACTCGGGAAGCTGAAAGGTGGTCAGGGAATGGAGCAGCGAAGTAATATGGCGCGGCACCGAGCGGCAAGCAAAGCCAAGACGGGGTTTTGCTAATCCACTCTTTTGAATTAACGGAGCGCGTTCAGGCTAGTACCCTTTCGCTAAACCGCCTTATGGTGCCTTCGGTCCCCCTTGCGCCATGTGCTTCCCTTTGCCAGGTTCTGGAGGAGCGGAAGGAGGCCCCCCGGCACAAGCGCCAAGTGTCCCTCGCCGCACGTTGACGTAGCCGATGCACGCCTGACCACCGGGGTCCGGCAACTGGACCAAACGCCGCTCGCGAAGCACGAACCGGTGGCGCGGCTGCTCGCAGCTGATGGTGGTGCCCGGGTCGGCGGTCAGCAGCAAGGTATCGCCCCGGAACCGGTAGGTCCCGCGGGTGTTGATGTCGCGTTCGAGCTGGCCGTAGGCAAAGGTGCCGTCTTGGTAAAGGCCCAGCCATACGCTCCCCAGCGAAGCTTCGCGGTAGGCGGCCATGCACAAGCCCGCTTTGGGCGGGTCGTCGGTGAGAATGGAGGCGATCATCAAGGCCCCGGCTACTAGCACCAAGCCCACGAAAGTCAGCAGCAGTTTCCGCAACACCAGCAGGAGCGTTCGCATTGGCTAGCAGAAAACGGAATGGGACAGGTCCATGGGGCCGCACAAAATACGCTGCTTTTGCTGTACTTGCCGATTCAATCTGCGTTCCCCCACCGCCCGATGCGCAATAGAATCTACCTCGAATTGGTGGTGCTCAAACCCAAAAATGCGGTTCCGCTCACCGAAGCGGAACACCAGGCCATTCCCTGTCATTTTCTGCTCTGCCAGGAAGCCGAGAAGCGGCTCCTGGTCATTGAGTATACGCCCGGGGCGGAACGGGCGACCCGCGAGCGCATTGTTGCCGTCCACCTGCGAGCCTACGCCCGCCGCTACCAAATCCTGAGCTACCGGGTGTTGGACGACCTGGTGCCAAACCAGGCCCTGCCGCTGTTGGACTAGCGCCGCGGCAGCGTCCGAACGTCCGGGGGATGCGTTGGAAAGCAAGCGAGAAATGCTCCTTTTGCTGTTTAGACCGTGGCTGTTGCAGAACTCGCTCGACGACCTAAAAAGCTTCCGGTGGCGGTGACAAGCGGCTAATAAGGCCCGTAACGCACGCTTTTCGGGCAGTTGCACGTTCGACCATCCGACGAACGGGGCCGGCCCAAGGGTTCTGCAACAGCCACGGTCGTGGCTGTTGCAGAACTCCCGGCCTGCCTCTGCGCGACCTATGCGCACCACGCGTCCCTCAAGTGTGAAGGATTGGCTTGGTGCACGGAGCCAGGGCGGTCGCTATCGGAGTCCGCCGCTGAAAAGCTGGGACGCCGTACCTGTGGGCGGTGGGCAGGGAAGTAAAACAAGGGCACAAGGCTCCGACTGGGCTAAAAGGCGCTGCTGTACACGGTAATGCCCCCATGGGCTACCGGGTAATTTCCGAGCCGCGCGCTGGCGTATCCGCTTCCCGGCCCCGGGCCAATGTATGTCGTTCCTCCCGGTCGCGGCTGTGCTCAATTAACGTATTACCGGGCTGCTGCGCGATAGCATCGAGCGTGTGACTGATGCGCCCCAGCTCCGGTTGGTCGGTCCGGTAGGAAAGCATCATATCCGAATGCCGGACGCCCTGCTTGTCGGTGGTGCTGTGCACCTCGCCGGCCTTGGCCCCGCTGGCCGCAATGGCATCGTGTACCGCTTCGGCCTGTCCGCGGGTCCCGGGAACCGGAGCTTCTTCATCTATTTCAACCAGAATCCGTTTTTCCACGCCTACTGGCCGGCCCTCCCGATTGTCTGCCGGCGTAGCCACTGCAACTGGCTGCTCCTGCACGCGACGCAGGCCGGTGCCCGGCTGCAGCTCGGCTTGGATGGCTGCCTGCCGGCGGGTGGCCTGGTCCTGCTCGCTCTCGGCGATGCTCACGCCGATATATTTTTCGTTGCCCGCGGCAGCCCGGGTGTTGGTGTTAGTCACGATGGCGTGAATCAGGGCAATTTCGGGCTGGTTGTTGCGGTAGTGCATGTTGAATTCGGCCCGACGGATCCCCTGCTCGTCCACAGTGCTGCGCACTTCACCGGTGCGGATATAACCGGCACTTTCCAGCACTGCCTTCCACGCTTCGGCCCGGCCGCTGGTGTTGGGCGTGAGCTCATCAACGCGCCAGGTTGCTACTTTCTCCTCAGCGGCTGCCGGTGCCGAGGTTACGCCTGGCCGGCTGGGATACGCCGTGCGGGTGTCGCGACCTAGCAGTTCTTCCTCACTGGCCCGGCGGCCGCTGGGCGCGGGGTTATCGTGCATCCAGTCTTTGAGCAGCACCACCCCGGCGTCTTTCAGGTGAGTAAACTGCGCGGTTTGCTCCCGGGCTTCCTGCTCGCTACGGTAGGAGCGGGTCGGCTGGTCCGCTGCCGCCATTTCAGCACCCGGCACGGCCTGGCGGAAGCGTTTGTCATCCGGTGACCGTTGCTGCTGGGCATCCGGGGAGTTATCCCGCTGGCGCTGCGCCTCCCGCTCCAGGGCGCGCTGCTCCCGCTCCTGCCGCTGGGCTTCGGCCAAGCGCTGCTGGCGCTCGGATTCGCGCTGCTGCTCCTCGCGCTGGGCGGCGGACCGGATTTGCTCGGTGCTGAAGCCTTGGTTGGTGTACTCCAGCTCTTTGTTAAAGTCTTTGGCCAAGGGGTAGTCCACCCGGAGAAATAAGCCGGGCTGGCGCTCCAGTACGGGACGTGAGAGTTCCCGCTGCCGGTAAAGTTCCTGGGCGACCACTTCCAGCTGCATAACATCCGCGCGGGCCACCGTCATCCGCACCACCGTCAGCTGGTCCGTGCTGCGCGTCACCTCGGCCACCAGCGTGGGCCCTGCTTCCTGGGTGCTGTTGATTTTTGCTACCCGTTCACTAAGCTGCTGTACCTGCCCGGCGCCCTGCTCGGCCGAGTCGTGGTGAAAGGTCACTTTCAGGCTGGTGTGGTACTTGTCACTGGTGGCGTGCCACTCTACCGGCCGGGAGGCCTCATGGTAAGCTTCCTGCTCGGCTACCGGCACCAGGGGCCGGGCCGGCTGCAGCTCGTTGAGGTAGTTGATGTTGAACTGCCGGCCGCCGGCGTCGCGGTCATTGGCTAAAACCACTTCCTGGGGCTGCTGCTTGTCGATGACCCGCTGAATCAAGGCCACCTGCGCCTCGGTGGGCGTGCCGCTGGTGGCAACGTAGAGCGTGTTTTTGGGGTCCTGCCCGTGCTTGAGCTGGAAATGGGATAGCGAGTCGACGGCTGACTCACTCACTACCACGCGCTCCACTGGCGTGTCCTTGCCGTCGGTGGGGTGGGAAACCCAGATGCCGTTCTTAGGCAGTGGCAACAGACTTTTGTAGTGCTCGTTCTTCTGCTCGACGCTGGCCAGCCCGTGCTCATTGTAGAGCGGAAAGGCCGTGTTCTTATGCTCGTTCTGCTGCGCCGTGAAGATGCGCCCCTGAAAGGCCGGGCTGTCGAGCGTCTCATCCGTAATGCCTCGGCCGTGCAGGTAGCTGCGGTCGGTGAGTTCCTTTTTGACGCCCAGCACCTCAGAAATCAGGCGCGTGCGACGCTCTTCCTCGGCCTGCCGGGCCTCCAGTTCCGGTTCGCCCACGGGCAGGCTGCTCAGGCGGGCGGGGTCGGGCGGAGTGGCGTACACCCGGGCCGGGGCCGGCGCGCCATCGAGGTATTCGCGCAACTGTTGGCGCACCTGGCCCAGGTTCAGGCCGTGGCCGTCCCCGCCCCGGGTTTTGGCAAAGTCGATGATGGAGCCCGCGTCGCGGTCGTCGCCGGTGTTCAGGTACACCTGGTGGTCACCCTTGCGGGTAACGATAACGTGCTCCTCGTCCTTAACCAGGTGGTGCCAGTCGCCGCGGCGGCTTTCTTTCTTGATGGTGTAGCCCTGGCGCTGGGCGTAGTCAACCAGGTCAATGTCGCGCTTGAAGCGTTCGAGCTCGGTGGGGTCGTTTTCCCGGGGTGCATTCATAGGGTGGGCTGGGGAGTGGAGCCGGACAGCTCCACTCCCCCAGCACCCGGCGGCCGGGCCCGAGCAGGAAAGCTATCCGGGGTTAGGTTGTCGGCGGCAAACTGCCGGCCCGTTGCGCGGCTGCGTCGAAGAAGGCCAGCTGCTCGCGGAATTGTGCTAGTTGCTCCGCGCTGCCGAACACGTACTGGTTGGCACCGCTGCCGATGTCGATGCGCACGATTTCCGTGGGCACGCTCAGGGCGCGCAGCACCCGCTGCACCAGGCGCGGCTCGTCGCGCTTGAGCTTGCCATTCTTCAGGTTGACGACGTTGGTATAAGTCAGGCCATGCTGGGCACAAAAGGAAGTTAAATCGCCCTGGGCAAGGGCTTTAAGACGAAACTGCACGTAGCGCAGGCACTCACTATAGGGCGCGGACAGGCTAAGGTCAGGAAACCCCAACGGGGCGGGTAGGTGGTCAGATGGTACCATGCGAAGAAGGGCACACTGCGGGGGCAGTGGGGGTGAAGTATCGGAGCAATACCCCAAAGGACGCATATCGGGCTTAGAAGCCGCAACGCCATTAGGGAAAAACTCAAATCTTCTACCACCCAGCCGGCCCGGAGCCGAAACCGGCAGGATGCTACTTCGTCGGTAGGCGCTTCATACGGCCAAGTCTTTTTTAAGTTTTCACTAACTTTTTGCTAACACTCCTGCGCTTCTTGCCGTAAGGGGCCGGTATGCGTTCCGGAATACTCTTACTGGTGGTGATACTAGCCCTGGGTGCCTTGGCCGCGCTGCTGTGGTGGCGCTTCAAGGGCCCCGGCAAGCCGGCCGCACCGGTGGCCGTGCTGGCTACCCGGAACCACCATTCCCTGCGCACCTTCCACTACGAAACTGCCGCGGCCGCCCTGGTTGCCAAGAAAGCAACTGCTACCGACGTCGGAGAGGCCTTGGCCCGGCTGCTTCCCCAGGAAGACCTGGCCGCTCCCGAGCCCATGCATGCTGCCGAAGAAGAGGAAGCAGTAGTTGTGGTCGACAGCCCACAGCCGCTCGCTGAGCACCTGGACGAAGCCGGCCAGAATACCCAAGCGGACGAAACGCCCCACCCGGCATCTATTCGCCACGCGGCTGGCGCATTGGCCTCCCTGCTTGATGCCCAGGAAGATGTTACGGCGACTCTTGAGCCAACAGCGGAAGTTGACGAGGAACCGTCTGAGGCCCTCTTCCACAACCCCATCACCGCGCCGGTGCCCACGCCCAACGACCAGGCCAACCGCGCGGCCGAAATCGCCCTGCGCCAGCAGCGGCGGGTCCGCATGAACGCCGATGCTTCCGCCCAGCGCGCCGCCCTGAGCGGCCTGTTTCCCGGCGCCAGCAGCCCCATTCCCACGGCCAAACCCTCCTAGATGCCACACCTGCTTTCCGGGGAGATAAGCACCCTGTTACCACCTATTATCCCTTTCTATGTTAACCCATTTGCTTTCCCGGGCCCGTACCCACGCCGTAACGGCCACTGAAACCATGCACACGCTGGCCGCTGCCGGCCAGACCTACCAGCCCTCCAAAGCCGAGCAGCGCGTAGCCGCCCTGCTGACCGCCCTAGCCCTGGCCACCAGCCCGGCCCGTGCCCAGCTGGGAGGCGGGGGTGCCGCGGCCGCCCTCGAAGGCGTGCAGGAAACTGTCGTGGGCATCGTGCAGGTCATTTTCGCCATTGTGCTCATCGTGGGCCTGATTCGGGTGGTGATGAAGTTCGTGCAGGGCGCCCCCGACGCGCTGGGCGCCCTGGGCTGGCTGGTGGGCGGCGTGATTCTCTGGTTCGGCTTCCAGCTCTTCAAGGACGATTTGGTCAGCGCCGTAGGCGGTGGCGACGGAGGCGTACGCTAATCTCATGCGCTCCTATAAATCCATTGAGCGGCCCGCGCAGGTGCTGGGCATGAACATCCAGGACCTGGGCATCATGGTGGGCCTGTTTATCGGCTCGGTGCTGCTGCTCGGCTTTCTGGGCATGGCCATTAAGATTCCGCGCCTGGTGTACCTGCTCGTCATCCTCGTCGAGCTGGGCCTGATTCTGGGCCTGCGCTACCTGAGCAAAAAGCAGGCGCCCGGCTTTCTGATGGGCTGGCTCTCCTTCACCTTCATCCAGCCCCGCCGCCTGGCGGTGGGGCCTTTACCCATCCCTACTCATGACCAAAAAGCCCAAAACGGCCGCGTTTAATGCCGTGATGCCCGTGCACAGCTTCGAGGGCGACAAGGTGGTCTTCAAAGATGGCCGCGTCGCGGTGGGCTTCCGCGTGGAGCCCGCCGAGATGGAAAGCTGGACTTCGGACGACTACGAGGCCTTCCAGACCGCGCTGGTGGGCGTGCTCCGGCCCCTGCCGGTGGGCACCATCGTGCAGAAAACCGACATCTACTACG
>NZ_JBCEVZ010000054.1:0-31958 GCF_038448715.1 Hymenobacter segetis
GAACGTCATGCTGAGCGCAGCCGAAGCATCTCTACCGCGAGAGTAAATAATTACTTCCTCGGTAGAGATGCTTCGGCTGCGCTCAGCATGACGTTCTTTATCGTCTGCCCAAATTACTCACCCCAAAGCGCTCAACTGCCGCTGTCTACCACGGGCTAATGCCCGTTTCCGGCGCATTGTCATCGCTGAAAAACTGGCTGGTGGGACCATCTGGGCCCAGAACGGCGGCTTTCACGACGCGGGCGGCGGCATCGGCCATGCTGCCGGGGCCGCTGTGGTGGTTGAAATCGGTGGCGGTGTAGCCCGGGTCCACGGCATTCACTTTGAAGGGCGTATCGCGCAGCTCGTAGGCCAGCATGATGGTGTAGGCATTCAGAGCCGCTTTGGAGGGCTGATAGGCAGCCCCTTTCACGGCGTAGTATTTCCACGAGGGGTCGTTGTGCAGCGTGAGCGAGCCCAGGCCCGAGGTCACATTCACGATGCGGGGCGCGGGCGACTGCCGCAGCAGGTCAAGAAAGGCCTGCGTTACGGTAATTACCCCGAACACATTCGTTTCAAAAACCTCCTTAATCAGGCTGATTTCGGCGCTGACGGCTGGCTGCGACATGCCGCCGAGAATGCCTGCATTGTTGATGAGCACGTCGAGGACGGGCGTTTTCTGGCCCAGGGTTTCGCGGGCAGCTTTGATGGAATTACCGTCGGTTACGTCGATTTGCAGAGGCTCAACTTGGGCGAAGCCTTCGGCCTTTAGTTGGTCGGCAGCCTGCTGGCCTTTTTCAAGGTCGCGGCTGCCGAGGTACACGTGGTAGCCCTGCTGTAGCAGCTGGCGGGCGGTTTCGAAGCCAATGCTTTTGTTGGCCCCGGTAATGAGTGCGGTTTTCATGGTCAATGATTTCCAGTTGATTAACAGCGCAAAATTATCGGGCCCGATGAGCGGGGCTGGCACCCATTTCGCGGTATTACTGGTACATTTTGCGGATGGTGGCGCGGTATTCGGCCGGGGTGGCGCCGGTTTCACGTTTGAAGAAGCGGTTGAAGTAAGACGCATCCGAAAACCCGAGGTCAAACGCGATTTCCTTGAGCGAATGCTGGGTGTAAAAAAGCCGCCGCCGGGCTTCCAGCACCAGCCGTTCGTGCACGTGCTTGATGGCCGGCTTTCCGCTTTTGGCTTTCACCACCTCGCTCAGGTGGCCGGCCGAAATATGTAGCTGGGCGGCATACGCGCTTACCTCGTGCAACTCGCGGTAGCATTCCTCGATTCGGGCCTGGAAAGTCCTAAGCAGCTGCTGGTCAGCCGATAATTCTTCGCCTGTGAACTGCTCCGTGTACAAGCGGCTCAGATGGGTGAGCAGCACCGTCAGGTAGGCGCTCAGCATGCGGTGCTGCCATTCGCCGGGGCGGCTGTATTCGTCCTCCAGCTTCGCCAGCATCTCCTCCACGAAGGTCCCGTCGGCTTCGGTCAGCAGCAGTTCGTGGCCGTTGTAAGGGTTCAGAATGAGCGGCAGTTCGCGCAGCGCCGCGTTTTGCTGCAAGGCCAGAAACTCCTTCGTGAACGTGAGGCGGGTGCCCCAGAAGGGCGTGGGAGCCTCTTTCACCAGCACCTGGTTTGGGGTGGAGAAGTACAGCGTATTGTCTTTCCGGTCGTAGGATTTCATATCCACCCAATGCCGGCCACGGTTGTGCTTCACAAAAACCAGCAAATAATAGGCCTTGCGGTGCGGAATGAGCAGGTTTTCCTCATAGGTCAGCTCGCCCTCGGAGCGTAGCAGGGTGAATAGTTTGCTCCCAGTTACTTCGTCCCGCTCGAACGGGTATATCGGGACGGGCTGCTGGCTACTGAGGGTGTACATGGGCTGAAATTGTTTTTTCGCTGCTACAACTGCGGTGCTGATACAGAGTTTGCCGTGCAACGGGCTAAACCAAGCCGCCCGAGCGCACCGTCCGCAGGGCTAGGGCTGGATTTCCCCCGAAAATCAGGTTCTTTGTAGCTTCTGGGTCGAAAGCTGCTGCGGTGGCTGCTGCCGGTCTGGGGTTGTTTATGCGAAATTTGATTCTGCTGCTGGGGGTTCTACTGACGTTTACGGGCACATTGGCAGCCCAGCCGCTGGCCCCGCGCCCGCACCCCGACGTGCCCGCCGCCATGGACGTAGCCGGCATTCACCTCGTCCTTAGTGAGGAAGCCCAGCGCCTCGTGCAGCAAAAAGCCGACGGCCTGTGCCGCCACCAGCCCTCGTTTCAGGCGCGGGTTGATTTGGCCGATGCCTCGTTTCCCATCATTGATAGAGTGCTGAAGGAAGAAGGCGTGCCGCTCGATTTCCGCTACCTCGCCCTCCAGGAAAGCGCCCTGTTGGGCAATGCCCGCAGCAACCACGAGGCCGTAGGCTACTGGCAGCTCAAGCAGGAAACCGCCACCGGCCTGGGCCTCACCGTCAATAGCGCCGTGGATGAGCGCCAGCACCTCACCACCAGCACCCGCGCCGCCGCCCGCTACCTCACCCGCAGCAACACCAGCCTGCACAACTGGCTCAACGCCCTGCTGAGCTACTACACCGGCCCGGCCGGCGTGAAACCCTACACGCTGCCCACCGATTTCGACGCCACCGAAATGGCCATTACTGAGGCCACGTCGCCATACGTGCTGATGTTTCTGGCCCAGAAAGTGGCTTTCGAGCCCGCCTGCGGCCTCAACCCCAAGCCGAAACTGCTGCTCCAGGAATTCCCCGCCGTGGCCGGCCAGAGTCTCTACGACCAGGCCCTCACGCTGCACGTAGACTCGGCCGCGCTAACTACCCACAACCACTGGCTGCTGGCCGCCACCGTGCCCGCCGATAAACCCTACACGCTCATCGTGCCGGTAGGCGACATCACTCAGGCCGCCGGCATCGTGGCCAACCAGCGCCTGCAAAGCCGCGGCCAGCTCCTGAGCGCACCCACCGTGGCCGCCAATGCCGCCGAAGTGCGCCTCAACAACCTGCGCGCGCTCATCGCCCTGCCGGGCGAGACGATGGCCGACCTAGCCAAACGGGGTCACCAGCGCCTGGGCGAGTTTTTGAAACACAACGAATTGTCGGCTTTTGACCAAGTGGTAACCGGCCGCCCGTATTTCCTCGAAAAAAAGCGCGATGTGGCCGCTGTGGAATACCACGTCCTCCAGCCCGGTGAGCGGATTTTCGACGTGGCCCAGAAGTACGGCATCCGCCAGAAAGCCATTTACACCAAAAACCGCATGGCTCGCGTCGAGGAGCTGCGGCCCGGCCGCGTGCTCTGGCTGCAGCACACCCGCCCCCGCGAAACCGCCATCGAATACCGCACCCAGCCCGAGGGCGCGGCCCTGGAGCGCCCCAGTGTAGCCGCCACGGCCGCCGAAACCGAGACGGATAATCTAGTCGACCAGGCCAACGAAGCCGTGGCTACCCGCCGCACCGAATCGGCTGGCGATGGCAAAGTGAAGGTTAAAATCAAAGTCAAAAGCGACACCGGCAAAACCAAGCGCGTAACCACGGAAAGCACTGACGGCTGGGGCGAGGCGCTGGAAACGGCCACCACGACTGCCGCTACAGCACCGGCGGTAGCGCCCGCGCCTGCTCCGATGGCATCTGCGCCCGTTGTGCCGACCCCGGCTCCCGTTCGTGCGGCTCCAACGCCGGTACGCTCGGCTCCAATTTCTGCTCCCACGCAGCCATCTTTTGCCAAGAGAACCTATCTGCCGCCGCCCGCTGCCGCCCCAGCACCCGCGCCATTGGCCGATGAGCCGCGACAGCCAGATTCGACCGTGGCGGTGCCTGTGAGCCGCCCGGCGGTAGTTGCCAAGCCTGTAAACGCGCCCGCTGCGCCGGTATATGTGCCGAAGCCGGCTCCGGCGAAAGTTGCTGCGCCTGTCGTTCCTACTCCGGTTGCTGTTGTGCCCAAGCCGGAGCCTACCCCGGTGCCTGTCGCCGCCGCGCCCACATCGAAGCCCGCCACAGCGGCCGTGCGCGCCATTCCCGCCGATGCCACCCACCGCGTGGAAGCCCGCGAGACGGTTTATTCCGTGGGCCGGCTTTATAATATTCCTCCCGCCACGTTGATTGCCATCAATCAGCTGGCCCCTCCCTATGGTTTGGTTACGGGTCAGGTATTGACATTAAAGGCCACGGAGCAACAGCCCGTTCCAGCCGCCAAAGCTGTTCCAAAACCTGCTCCCGTAACTGCGCCCGTGTCGGCCCCGGCCCCTCACGCTACCGGGCAAATAAACCCGGCGCTGCTGTACGTGCCCAAAGCGCCCAAAAAAGCTGCTCCGGTAGCTTCGGCAGCAACCGCAACCCCATCCGCACCGGAGGTGCAAACGACTACCCAGCACACCGTTGTGAAGGGTGAGACCCTGTACAGCATCGCCAAACGCTACCAAGTAACCATTGCCGACCTGCAAGCCTGGAACAACAAGCCCGATGCCTCGGTGAAGCTGGGCGAAGTGCTGCGCGTGCAGACCGAGACGAAATAAAATAGCCCGAAAAATGGGTTGACTGCCGGCTCACAAGTCGTAAAAAACGCAGCAGTCAGGGAATCAGGCAGCAGGGGAATGGGGTTTGGCAATGCCCGCCAGCCGGGGGTATCTTTACGATTAGCCCGTTCCCAACGCCCTGTCTTATGCCCGTTTTCTCGCACCTCCACTCGCACACGCAATACTCGCTGCTCGACGGTCAGGCCAGCATTGGCGCCCTGATGAAGAAGGCGCAGAAGGACGGCATGCCCGCCGTGGCCCTCACCGACCACGGCAACATGTTCGGCGCGTTCAACTTCGTGGCCGAAGCGAACAAGTACAACGTGAAGCCCATCGTGGGCTGCGAGTTTTACCTTGTTGAAGACCGTCACAAAAAGGCCTTCAGTCGCGAGAAGGGCGAGCGCGACACCCGTCACCACCAACTGCTGCTGGCCAAGGACCAGGCTGGCTACCACAACCTGAGCAAGCTCTGCTCGATGAGCTTCATCGAGGGCGTGTACTCTAAGTTTCCGCGCATCGATAAGGAGCTGCTGGTGAAGTACCACGAGGGTCTGATTGCCACGTCGTGCTGCATCGGGGCTGAGATTCCGCAAACCATTCTCTTCGGCACCGAGGCCCAGGCCGAGGAAAAGCTGAAGTGGTGGCTCGACCTATTTGGCGAGGACTACTACATCGAAATCCAGCGCCACGGTCTGATGAATTTCGACGGCACCGGCAAAAGCCAGGAAGACGTGAACCAGGTGCTGCTGGGCTTTGCGCGCAAGTATAACGTCAAAGTTATCTGCACCAACGACTCGCACTACGTCGACCAGACTGACTATGCCGCCCACGACCTGCTGCTCTGCGTGAACACCGGCGAGGAGCACAGCATCCCGGTCGGCGATATCCGCACCAATTACTACACCCTGATGACCAGCGGGGGCGAGGTGAAGTACGACCTGCTCGACAACCTGCGCCGCGACCACTCGCGCGACGAGCGTGCCCAGCGCCAGCTCCGCCGCATCGACGAGGAACTGCAGAAGCCCAAGCCGCACACCCGCTTCGGCTTCGCCAACGACCAGTTTTTCTTCAAAACCCAGGCCCAGATGAACGAGCTGTTCATCGACGTTCCCGAAAGCATCGACAACACCAATGAGATTGTCGACAAAATCACCCCTCCGAAGCTGGCCCGCGACATTCTGTTGCCCAACTTCCCCATCCCCGCGCCCTTCGCCAACGCCGATGAATTCCTGCGCGAGCTGACCTACGTAGGAGCTTTCGGCCCAAGTGCCGGCAACGGCACCGTGACGATGACCAAGCCGCCGCGCTACTCCGACCGCACGCCCGAAGTCGAGGAACGGCTTGATTATGAGCTGCGCATCATCCAGACGATGGGTTTCGCGGGCTACTTCCTCATCACCCAGGACTTCATCAACCACGGCCGCAACATCGGCGTGGCCGTGGGGCCGGGCCGGGGCTCGGCCGCCGGCTCGGCGGTGGCCTACTGCGTGGGCATCACCAACATCGACCCCATCAAGTACTCGCTGCTGTTCGAGCGCTTCCTGAACCCCGAGCGCGTGTCGATGCCCGATATCGATATTGACTTTGACGACGTGAACCGTCAGAAAGTCATTGACTACGTGGTGAATAAATACGGCAAGACGCAGGTGGCCCAGATTATCACTTTCGGCACCATGGCCGCCAAGTCCAGCATTAAGGACGTGGCTCGGGCCATGGAGTTGCCCCTGCCTCATACCAACGACCTCACCAAGATGGTGCCCGATAAGCCGGGCACCACCTTGGCTGGCGCCTTCGCCGAAAACCAGGAACTCGACATGATTCGGCGCGATGAGTCGCCCGAAAACCTGAAAGGACAGATTCTGCGCCTCGCTACCCAGCTCGAAGGCTCGGTGCGCAACACGGGCATCCACGCCGCCGGCGTAATTATCGCGCCGGACGACATCACCAAGTACATTCCCGTCTCGACTTCCAAGGACTCGGACCTGCTCATCACGCAGTTCGACGGCAAGGTGATTGAATCGGCGGGCATGCTGAAGATGGACTTTCTGGGTTTGAAAACCCTGACGGTTATCGTGGATGCCATGAATCTGATTGAGCGCAACCACGGCGTGAAAATCGACATCGACGAAATCCCGCTCGATGACGAAAAGACCTATGCCCTCTACCAGCGCGGCGATACCATCGGCACGTTCCAGTTTGAATCCGAGGGCATGCGCCAGTACCTCAAGGACTTGAAGCCGACCAACATCGAGGACCTGATTGCCATGAACGCCCTCTACCGCCCGGGCCCGATGCAGTTCATCCCGAACTTCATCAACCGCAAGCACGGCCGCGAGGAAGTGGAATACCCGCACGAGCTCCTGAAACCCATTCTGGAATACAGCCAGGGCATTATGGTGTACCAGGAGCAGATTATGCAAACGGCCCAGATTCTGGCCGGCTATTCGCTCGGCGGGGCCGACTTGCTGCGCCGTGCCATGGGTAAGAAGGACATGAAAAAGATGGCCTTGGAGCGCGAGAAGTTCATCGAAGGCGCCAAGAACATCCACGGTATCGCGGCTAAAAAGGCCAATGACGTGTTCGACGTGATGGAGAAGTTTGCGGAATACGGCTTCAACCGCTCGCACTCCGCCGCTTACTCCGTGGTTGCCTACCAGACTGGTTATCTGAAGGCTAACTACCCGGCTGAGTACATGGCGGCTGTGCTCACCAACAACATGGGCGACATCAAGAAGGTGACCTTCTTCATCGAGGAAGCCCGCAAGCAGGGCGTGCCCGTGCTCGGGCCGGATGTGAACGAAAGCCTCCTGAAATTCAACGTGAACCAGGAAGGGGCCATCCGCTTCGGCATGGGCGCGGTGAAGGGCGCGGGCGAACTCGCGGTAGAAAGCATGGTGCAGGAGCGCGAAAAAGCCGGCAACTACTCCGATATTTTCGACTTTGCCAAGCGTGTGAATCTGCGCACCGTGAATAAGAAAACCTTCGAAAGCCTAGCCCAGGCCGGCGCATTCGATGGTTTCGACAAGCACCGCCGCCTCTACCTGGATGCGCCGGCCGGCGACCAGAACCTCATCGAAAAGGCCATGAAAGTGGGCCAGCAGCACGCCGCCGCTAAAGAATCGGCCCAGCACAGCCTCTTCGGCGCGGGTGCGTTCGGGGCCGTGGCCGCGCCGTTACCCAAGATGCACGAGATGGAGCCTTGGAGCAAAACCGAGCAGCTCCGCCGCGAAAAGGAGGTCGTAGGTTTCTATCTGTCCGGCCACCCGCTCGATGCCTACAAGCTGGAGCTGGACGCCTATTGTACCTGCGGTCTGGAGAAAGTAGACGAAATCAAAAATAAGGAAATTGCCGTGGCGGGATTGATTAACAACGTGTTATTCAAGACGACGAAAACCGGCCAGCCTTTCTGCACCTTCACCCTGGAAGACTACGAGACGAGCATCAACCCGGCGCTGTTCCGCGACGACTACACCAAATTTGCGCCCCTCATCAACCCGCGCAACTACCCCAACGAGCAGGTGCCGCCCATGTACGTCAAGCTCAAGCAGGAGCTGCGCCGCCACACCCAGGACCAGTGGGACCTGCGCATCCTGACCATGGAACCGCTGGCCGATGTGGCCGAAAAGCGCAGCAAAGGTGTGCGCGTGCGCCTCGACCTGCGCACCGTGACCGCCCCCATGCTCGACCGGCTGGAAGAAGCCATCGAGCACGCGCCGGGCGGCAAGCGCCTCGAAATTCAGTTTGTGGAGCCCCACGAGCACCTGGCGGTAGACATGTTCTCGCGCCGCTTTCAGATTGAGCCCAAGGCTTTCATTGAGAAGATGAGGGAGCTGGATATGGAAGTTTGCACGCTGATTTAGCGGTTTAGCGCTGGTGAAATTTTAGGAAAAATCTCGTCATACACCGCGTTCAGATAGAAAATCCAGTCCTTCACCGGGCCAGCCAACCATTCCTGAACTTTCCCCCGGCCCCGCTGTTTTACCATCCAATCTGCTACCTTGCGACCCCGTTGGCCGTATACGCCAGACTATACTAATTAACCCCAACCCAAATTGAAATGGGACACAAAGCAATTGAGATAACCGACGCCAACTTTGACGAAATCATCAGCGGCGATAAGCCCGTATTGGTTGATTTCTGGGCCGAATGGTGCGGCCCCTGCCGCATGGTAGGCCCCGTAGTGGAGGAACTGGCCGGCGAATACGAAGGCAAAGTCGTGGTCGGCAAAGTTGACGTGGACGCCAACCCCCAGACTTCCATGAAGTTCGGTATCCGCAGCATCCCCACGCTGCTGGTCTTCAAGAATGGCCAAATCGTTGATAAACAAGTAGGCGCCGTGCCTAAGCATGTGCTCGCCCAAAAATTGGAAGCTCAGGTTACGGCATAATTCTGCTGCCATCTGACGCTAAAAAAGCCCCTTGCCAATGCGGCAAGGGGCTTTTTTATTGTTAGAACGGTGCTGACTGGGCGCTAGTTAAGGGCGCGGGTGCAGCGCCGCTTGCGGGCCTGCGAGGCGTGCAGGGCCTGCCGCTTCATATGCTGCTGATGTTGGTGCAGATGCCAGTCCAGCTTGGCAGGGGAGGTGACTTTCCGGTTGGCCTCTAGGCCCAGCAGGATAAGTACGGCGCGGTTGAGCTTCGCTGTCGATTTGCGGGTGGTGCGGGCGTTGTTGCGGGACACTAGGACTGCCTTTTTCGCCGCCACGGCGCGTTCCCGCGCTGCTTTACGCTGAATTTCGGCCGGGGTGTCGTCGAAAGACGGGGCGGAGCGCGGGGCAGCGGGCACAAAACCGGAACATAGGAGCAATAGTCCTCCGGCTACCAACAACGTGCAGCAGTGTGTATTCATTGCAGTATACAAAAAAGTGAAAAAGGTTGGTAATGTGTCAGTTGGTGCGCTGCCTATTTTTGAGGCCGAGCACCGCTTGGCTAACCGCTTAGGGTTATAATAAAAATATATATATTAAAATAAAATAACAAATTATTCCTAATGAATTTTTCATGAATTCGCAGGTTCTGTGAAATGAGGATAGGGAAAGGTGTGCAAAATCTACAACTGCCGGAGAACAAAAAGCCCCTTGTCGATACCGACAAGGGGCTTTTTAAAACAATAAGTTTAGTGAGGGCTACTCGTGGGCGCGGTGCCGGTGGGCGCGGGCGGCCATGCGGGCCCGGGATTTCAGCTGCTTTTGGTGGGCGTGGAGCTGGCGGTGGAGGCGGGCCGGTGAGGTGACGGCTTTGCTGTCTTCGAGGCCGAGAATGACGAGCATGGCCCGCTGGAGCTTATTGGTGACTTTGCGGGATTTGACAGCTAGGCGCTGCATTTTGGAAGCTTTTCTGGCGGCAACAGCTTTTTCGCGGGTGGCGGCCTTCTGCTCGCGGGTGGCGGCTTTGCGCTGCACATCGGCGGGCGTATCGTTCAGGCTGTGGCGGGTATTGGCGGCACTGGCCGAAGGTGGGCCGAGTAGCAACAAAGAACTGATAGTTAGGACAGAGTAAAGAAAGTGCTTCATATGCCAGGCAGCAGAAAGTGGGAGAATGAACCGGCGGATTCCTGCCGGTAGTGCTTTTGTGTGCACTAAAGTAATATTAAATTTAAAAAATCAACAATAATTCATAAAAAATCCCTGCATCTGATAAGGGATGCAGGGATTTTGGCAACATAATAAGAGGCGATAGGACAGCGGGCTAGCGCACGGCGCGGGGCCGCACCTGGCCGTCGTGCTTCTGGCGGTAGATGGCGCGGCTGGCCTGGTTTTCATCCTTGCGGATGTCCTGGCGCTCGTCGCGGGTCACGATGCCGTCGGCGCGGGCGGCGCGCTTGTCCTGCCGGATTTCGGCTTCTCGGCCCTTGAGGCGGGCGGCTTCGGGGCGGGTGAGTTCGCCGGTGGCCACGCCTTGGCGGATGCGGGCGCGCTCATTGCGCTGGCGGGCGTTGATGCCGGGCGTCACGACCTGGGCCACGGAAGTATAGGAGACAGCCAGCAGGCTAACGGCGGCGAGTAGCGAAAACAACGACTTTTGCATGGGAATAAAAAATAATAGTGAGGGGAAAGATGCGGGTTGGAGGCTGGGCTGCCGGAAAGGTTTAACCGCCGTGGCGGAGGGAAAATGAAGTTGGCACGGGATATGAAAAAATAGCTACATTGCCATCCAACCACGCGGCCCGAAACCGCGTAGGAGGCGCATTCTCTCACTCTTTAGTTACACTCACTCCCATGAAACGCATTCTCGGATTCCTCGTTTCCCTCAGCATCCTCGGCGGCTCGGTGGCCCAGGCCCAAACGGCTACGCCGGCAGCCGGCACCCAGATGAGCACCAGCTCGTCGAAAACAATGACGACCAAAACCATGCAGGCCCCGGCCACGAAAACGACGGTGAAGTCGTCGACGATGACCAACCCGGCGGGCATGACCAAGTCGAGCACCATGACCAAGGGCGCGGCTACCACCAGCAAATCGAGCACAATGACCACGCCCTCGGGCATGACCAAGTCGTCGACTTCGACCAGCAGCACTAAAATGAAGGCCGATGGCACGCCCGACATGCGCTACTCGGAGAACAAATCGACCAAAACCACCAAGATGAGCACCGGCCCCCTGAAGGCCGACGGCACGCCCGATATGCGCTACAAAGCCAACAAAACGACCGTAAAAAAGACCTCAACCAAAATGTAAGGTCCAGCGGTTAACCGTTAAAAAAGCCCTTGCTTATGAATAAGCAAGGGCTTTTTTGCTTTTCATTCAAGCCGCAGTCGGTCCACAGTGCTAGCCCATGCCGGCAGCCGGCTACCTAACTTGCGGCCCCATTCCAACTCAACTCTTGCCCATGCGCTACGCTCCCCTTGCCCCCGAGCTTTTTATTGAAAACCGCCGCCGCTTCCGCGAGCTGCTGCCGCCGGCTTCGCTGGCCATCTTCCAGAGTAACGACGTGATGCCGACCAACGCCGACGGCACCATGGCCTTCCGCCAGAGCAACGATTTGTTCTACCTGTCCGGCGTGGACCAGGAGGAAAGCATCCTCGTCATCTTCCCCGATGCGCGCCTGCCCCAGCACCGCGAAATTCTGTTTTTGAAGGAAACTTCGGAGCACATTCTCATCTGGGAAGGCTACAAGCTGACCAAGGACGAAGCCCGCGCCAACTCCGGCATCCCAACTATTATGTGGCTGGATAGCTTCAAATCGGTGCTACCCGCGCTGATGAACGAGGCTGAGAATGTTTACCTGCCTTCCAACGAGCACATCCGGGCTGTGGTGGAGGTAGAGACGCGGGATGCCCGCTTCATCAAGAGCCTGCAGGCGCAGTACCCGCTGCACACCTACCGCCGGGCGGCACGCCTGCTGCACCAGCTGCGCGCCATCAAGAGCCCCGAGGAAATCCGTGTGATGCGCGAGGCGTGTGATATTACGGGCAAGGCGTTTCGGCGCTTGCTGGGTTTTGTGAAGCCGGGCGTGTGGGAGTTTGAGATTGAGGCGGAAATCGTGCACGAATTCATGCGCAACCGCAGCCGGGGGCCGGCTTATGGCAGCATCGTGGCCAGCGGCAAGAATGCCTGCGTGCTGCACTACACCACCAACGACAACCAGTGCCAGGACGGCGAGGTGATTCTACTCGACTTCGGGGCCGAATATGCTAACTACGCCGCTGACCTCTCGCGCTCCATTCCCGTGAACGGCAAGTTCACCCCGCGCCAGCGCCAGGTGTACGATGCCGTGCTATCGGTGATGGATTTCGCCAAAACGCGCCTCGTGCCCGGTGGCGAAATCGAAGCGTACCACCAGGCCGTGGGTGAGTACATGGAACAGCAGCTCATCAAGCTCGACCTGCTGAACGCCGCCGATGTGAAGAACCAAGACCCCGCTGCGCCGCTCTACAAGAAGTATTTCATGCACGGCACCAGCCACTACCTCGGCCTCGACGTGCACGACGTGGGCTACAAGTACCGCACCTTCGAGGCGGGCATGGTGTACACCTGCGAGCCTGGCATCTACATTCCCGAGGAAGGCTTGGGCATTCGTTTGGAGAATGATATCCTGCTCACGGCCAATGGCAATGAGGACTTGATGGCCAACATTCCGATTAAGGCGGAGGAGATTGAGGCCTTGATGGCCCAGGGCCGATAGAGTCTAAGGTAAACGCAAAATGCCCGGCTGAACCTTCGTTCAGCCGGGCATTTTGCGTTTACTTCAGGGTGACAAATTACTTGCTGGTGGCCTGCACAATCTGCGGCAGGTACTTGCTCAGGGCCGCTACCTGGGAGCTGGTGAAATTGCCCTGCACCGATACCAGCACAAAGGAATCGGCCACGTCGGGCAAGGTACCGAGGGCGGCGAATTCCGAAATGCTATTGCCCGAGCCGCGCGTGGACACAGCGTAGTTGCTGCCACCGAAGCCGGCCGTGGTCAATGGGTCGTACTTATTGTTCTGGAGAATACCGGCGGCTTCGCTGCGCAGGCCCTGGGCCGCCAGCTCTTTGGCCGAGGTGGTGGTGGGGGCGAAGCTGATGACCTTGGCCGAGCGGATGCCGGTGATGCCGTTGGTGAGGTCGGAGCCGCCGAGGAGCTTGGCGGCTTTCACCAGGGCCAGGCGCTGGAGCAGGTCGGCCGACCAGTCGGTGGTTTTGAAGCCTTCGCGGCCTTCGTATTTCGAGAAAAACGAAGAAACGGTGCGAGCCGGGGTGCCGGGGCCACCGGCGCGGCAACCCGCTAGCAGCAAAAACAGGATGAGGACGGGGAAGCGGAGTTTACTAATCATGCGGCAAAAGTGGCGAGAAGATTGGTGCGTTGTACGCGCCAAGCCCGCTCTACGGTTATTCGCCAAGCGAATAAACCCGACCATCCCAGCTTAGAACACCACCGAATTCAGGAAAAATACGTCCCGGTCTTTGCCATGCTCTACGCGCACGTGCTGGTAGCCGGTGGCCACGAAGCGGCTGCCGAACCAGGGCAGCAGGTCGGCCTGGTAGGTGTCGGTGGCGTGTTCGGCCCCGCTATCGGCGGGGCCGGCCCCGATTTGGATGGGCACCTGCTGGTCGTTGGGCGACGACTCGGCCCCGCGTACCAGCTTGTAGCGCAGCTTGTTTTCATCGAGGTAGGCCAGCACGAGGCGGCCATCGGGCAGGGCTTGCAGGCGCACGGCTTCTTCGAGCTCGGAGCGACGCAGGTTTTCCACCACGAAGGTGTTGTCCCAGATGAGGTTGCCGGCGCGGTCGAACCCGCACACCAGGGCATGGGTAGTTTCGTAGCCATCAAAAATCCGGGCATTGCCGTAGGGCGAGCCATACTGGTTGCCGATGCCGCTGTAGAGCGGGCCGTTGTAGCTGCCGTAGCTGTTGTAGCGGTAGTGGGGGTAGTACACTTCGGCCACCAGCACGTAGCCGCCGTCGGGCTGGGGCAGCAGCTCGTGCAGCAGCAGCCGGTAGTGCCAGCGCAGGGGCGGCACCGAGCGGGCAATGCGGCGCTCGGTGCGCAGCCGCAGCCGGGCCTGGCGGCTGGGCTTGAGGTAGTCGAAAAAGTGCTTGAGGTGCAGGAAATCGTAGAACCGCAGCGGCGGCTTGGCGCCGGTGTTGGCCCCCTTGCTCAGGTCGGTGGCAAACAGGCCCTGCGCGTAGGTGGGGTCGCGAAGCGAATAGGTGCCCATGAGCAGGCGGGCGGTGGTGTCTTGCGGGGGCGTAAGCTGGGCGGTGATGAGGCTGCGCTCGCTCTCGGCCTGCACAAACTCGGAACTCACGAGCTGGCCCTTTTCGGTGAGGCGCTTGAGGAGCAGGCGGCTTTTGCGGCCGTTGGTCTGGCTCAGCACGTACTCGGCGCGGCGGCTGGCGGCATCGGCCACGAAGGTGAGCTGGGTGGGCAGCGGCTCGTATACGGAGGGCAGGTACTGCATCTGGCCGGTGGCCACATCGAGCAGCAGAGCCGTGACGTGCTGCTGGTCGTTGAGCAGCACGGTGGCCAACAGGCGACCGTCGAGGGCCTTTAGCTCCACCACCTCGCGGCTGAGCTTGGTGTCGAAGGTCTGGGTGCGGGTCTGGCTCACGCGGCCATCGAAGGCGGCCACCAGCAGCCGGCCGGGGTTGTTGTGCGACGTGAACAGGGCGTAGACCGTGGTGCCCTCGGCGCACATGCGGGCAAAATCAAACTCCTCGTCAATTTCCAGCGGCAGCTCCTGCCGCAGGTGCAGGTCGCGGTCGTACTGCTGAAAGGCAAACTTGGTTTTGTTCGACAGCGGCCGGTCGCGGCCCAGCAGTAGCACCACGGTGCTATCGGTGGCCAGGGGCTGCACGTGCACTTCGCTCTCGTGGCGCTCCAGCGGCAGCTCAGTGCGGGCCGGCTGGCGGGGAGCGTTGGCGGGGGGCGGCAGCGGGGGCTTTGGTTGGGCGTGCACCGCCGCCGGGGCGGCCAGCGTTGCCAACGAAATCAGCAGCAGGATGTAGCGAAGTTTCATGCCCGTACGCCGTAAAAAGTAACCGTGAATACTCGTTTCTAACGCGCGGCTACTGCTTTAAAGTTACAACCGAATTCTGCGTTTTGTCTGGTCTCGAAAATGGTTATTCAGCCCCCAGTTCCAGAATGGCATCGAACTCCTCGGGCCGCACCGGCAGCACCGACAAGCGCGACTGCCGGATGAGGGCCAGCTCGCCCAGCCGCGCATCGGCCTTGAGCTGGGCCAGGCCCACGGCCCGGGACAGTGGCTGCACCGGCCGCAACGGCACGGCCACCCAGGGCGAGCCGGCTTCGGCCGTGGCATCGGGGATGGCCAGGGCGGCCACTTCGGCCAGGCCTACAATGGCTTTTTCGCTCACGCTGTGGTAGAAGAGCACGAGGTCACCGGGCTGCATCAGGTTGAGGTTGTTGCGGGCCTGGTAGTTGCGCACGCCGGTCCAGGCAGTGCCGTCTTCCTGCACGAAGGTGGCCCAGGAGTAGGCTTCGGGTTCCGATTTAACGAGCCAGTGTTTCAAGCGTTGAATGAGTAACTGAGTAACTGAGTAACTGAGTAAGTAAGTAAGTAAGTAAGTAAGTAAGTAAGTAAGTAAGTAAGTAAGTAAGTAAAGGGTGGCGACACGCAAACGGCCGGCACTGGCATTGATGCCGGCCGGCCGTTGGTTTACACACCACAAAGAAAATAAAGCCGGGCGCAAATGCCCCGGTTTTTAGAGCGCGAAGCCCAAATCGAAGCTGATGATGTTGGCCTTGAGGTCGGCCCGGTTGGCGGCGGTGTAGATGGTGGAGCCGGTTTGCTGGTAGTTGGCGTAGCGCAAATCCAGTGATTTGAAGCGCATGACGCGGGGCAAGCCCTGCGCGTTTTTGCCCGGCACGTGGAAACGGCCGATGCCGTACACCGGCGAGTAGCGCAGCCCCAGGCCGATTTTGTTGGCCGAGAAAGCCGACAGGTCGTAATCGGAGGTATAATACGTGTCGCTGATGGAGTGCTCCATAAAGGGCGCGAAGTATTTGGCGGCCGTCTGGGTATGGTAGCGGTAGAAGGGATACAAGACGAAAAACGGCGTCACCTTCACCGGCAGCTCCACTTCAAACGTGTGGGCCGTGATACCGAAATTGTCATTATAGAAGCGGTAGAAGCCGCGAATCTGGACCAGGTCAGAAGCATAGTAGTTCAGCCGCAGGCTCACCGGGTACTTGAAGCGGGCGCGGGGTAGGTTCTCGATTCGGGCCGCCGTGGCCACACGGGGCGCGAAATTGTCGCCCACGCTGGTTGGAGCAGGGTTCAGAATCGTGTTGTCCCGGAAATACACCCGATGAAACGGCGTGCTCAGCAAGCCATTCTGCGACACCAGTTCGGTACTAATAGCCGCCTGTAAACGCTTGGTGAGTACCTGCGAATAGGTGGCCGTGAAATTGTAAGTCTGGCGAGTATCGGAGCCATAATTCTTTTCGCCCCGGTTGGTGGTAGCGCCGGTCGAATACCCTTCCCGCAGCTCCAACGGCTGAATCAGCGTCACGCGGTCGAAAAACACTTGCCCGGCCAGGCTCAGCTGGCGGTTGCCATCCTGCGAGGTTTTGGCGAAGGAGCCGGCCAGGTTGAACGAGAGGTAGTCATATTCTTTCGACACGCCCGTGCCCACACCCCAGATGGTGCCCTTGGCCTTCTGCTCGCGGCTGTAGCCAAAATCGCCGTGGTAGCGCACATCGTGCGCCGATGGCGTGCTCAGCGCAAAGTCGATGCGGTCGGTCGAAGCTGAGGCGTAGAAATCAGCCCCCACGTTCACCGTCAGCCGGCTAACGGTATCCAGCGGCACGTTTACGATGATGGCCGGGGGCACGTCGGTGAGCTGCTGGGTGCCGCGGCCGCCTTCCACCGCGCCGTGGCTGCCGTCCTGCTGGTAGTAGCCGCCGATGATGTCGATGGTGGTTTCGTCGGCCGCGCGGCTCACCGGCACCGAGGGGCTCACGGGCGCGCCGTAGCCGTCGATGCGGTTCGGGTTTTGCGTGGTGCCGGTTTGGGCCAGGGCCGGGGTGGCCAAGGCACTCAGGGCGAGCAGCGGGAATAGGAGATTTTTCAAGAAGTCGGGCTGATACAGAGTGATTAATTGCAGCCGCAGCCGCCGCCTACTTTGCCGCCATTAGCCCCGCCGGCCCCTTCGCGGTAGCTTTCGAAGTTGGTTTCGGGCGTTTCCACGGTTTTGCTGGCCAGCTTCATGTCCTCGTCGTTGAGGTACACTTTCTGGTAGGCTTTCACCGATACGCAGCTGGGCAGCGCTGCCCCCAGGGGCAGCAGCAACAGCCCCAGCGCCAGCCGGGGGTGCGCAGATAGAGAGATTTTTTTCACAATCATTAAGTTACGAAAAATCAGGGGCGGGCGGCCGGAGTCGCGCCGTGGTAGTAGTTCAACGTCATGCCCCGGGAGGCCAACGTGCGATTATCGTCGGTTATCAGCGTGCAATCAACGCCCTTCAGGCTGTTGATGAAAGCCAAACCGGCGGTTGGGCCTTTCACGAAGACGACTTCGTCCAATCCATCGGCCAGTTCCACGTCGGGGCAGAGGATGGTGACCGAGCGCAGACCGATGGACGGGTAGCCGGTGTGCGGGTTGATGATGTGGCCGTACACCTGCTTGCCCACCGTGAAATACTGCTCGTAGTTGCCAGCCGTGACCACGGCCATATCCGTCACATCGACCCAGGCGGCCACGCTGTTGGGGTGGTCGGGGTCGCCGATGGCCACGCGCCAGAGCGAGCCGTCGGCCTGTCGGCCCCAGCAGTAAATGTCGCCCGAGCCATTCATCAGCCCGCCTTTGATGCCCATTTTGTCGAGCACCTGCTTGGCCCGGCGCAGGCCGTAGCCCTGCAGAATACCCGCCAGATTGATGCGCATGCCCTTTTCAGGCAGAAAAACCGTGTGCTTCGCGGCATCCATCTGGATTTTCTGCCAGCCAATGCGCCGCACCGAAGCCCGGATGGCCGCCGAATCGGGCAGGGCGGGGTGGGCCTGCCGGTCGAACTTGTACAGCTTATCGGCGCTGGCGAAGGTGATATCGAACGCGCCGCCGCTGAGGCGCGACAGGTTCAACGTGCGGGTAATCAGGTCAAACGTTTCGGGCGACACGGCCACCGGCCGCACGCCCGCCGCCCGGTTAATGCGCACCACTTCGGATGTGGAATCCCAGAACGACATCAGCCGGTCAATGCGCTTCACTTCACCCAATCCCGCCCGCAGTGCCCGCTGCCCGGCCGAATCATCGTCGGCCACCACCGTAAAAGTAAAGTGCGAGCCCATGAGGTGGGCACTGCGCGTGAAGGTGTGGCGCTGGGCCGAAACCGTTTGGGCGCTGCCCGTCCATGCCGAAAAAAGCATAGCCAGCAGCGCCCAAACGGCGATTCCAGGTTTTAAATTCGTGTGCATACTACTGGCAAAGTCCGAAGGGCCGGCATTGGTTCGGGGCCAGCCGGCCCTTCAGCGGCAATATTTCCTACAGCGTGGGCACCACCTTTTTCAGGTAAGCCTCGAAAGCGGCCGGGCCGCCGGCGATGTAGCCGGTTTTGGCCAGCACCTTGCCATCAGGCGCGATGACGACGGCCAGCGGGAAGTCGCCTTCCTTATTGAGCTGCGCGGCGGCCGCTTCGTTCAGCTTGAGCTGGGCGGCGGTGGGCTGGTTCTTTTTCATGCGCGGAAAATCGAAGTGGGCCAGCACCAGCTTGTCCTTGGCATAGGCCGTAAACTCAGGCTTGGCAAAAACTTCCTGCTCGTACATGATGCAGGGCTTACACCAGTCGGAACCCGAAAAAACGGCCAGAATGGGCCGGTTGGTGGCTTTGGCCTGGGCCTGGGCCGCGCCGAGGTCAGAAATCCATTCAGCGGGCAGTTCGGGCTTCACCACCTGCGGGGCCGACACGCCGGGCGATTTCGGGGTGGGCTCCATGGGCACGGCGGCGGCGGCTACCTCTTTGGGCTCGCTTACGGGGGGCTTGGGCACAGCGCTGGTTTTGGTTTTAACCTTGCTGGTTTTCGTTTTAACAGTGGTTTTCTGGGCGTGGGCCGGGGCCAGGCTAACGAGGGCCAGGCCAAGGGCGAAGGCCCGCACGGGGCTGAAAGAAGGGACGAAGGACATGATGATAAGCACGTAAAAGGTGAAAGACTGCGAAAAATGCCGCCCAAACGCTGCTGGTTTCTACGATGGCAGGAGTCAGAGGTTGAAATACGGAGCCGGGGGCGTTTTGCTTGCCGCGTTATGCCAAAACTCCTGCCAGGAAATGAATATGCCGTGAAATGCCGGTGCCCCTAGCACCAGCCAAGCGCTGAAAGGGCTGATTTAGTGTGCAAATGCCTTATTTCACTCGCCGCAGTTTCAATACTTTATTATTCAGCGACAGAATTTCAAGCGTGTAGTTGGGTTCGTGGCCGTCGGTGAGGTGGATGATGAGGCGGGTAGTGCCGTCGGCGGTCCAGGTGCCGGGGTGGCCGGCCAGCCCGTCGGTGGGCGCGATATCGAACTGCTCGAACCGGCCGAAGGACTTGATGGCGAAGCCCGTGCGGCCCCGTGTCGGCGGGAATTTGTAGGTGTTGGGGCGGTACACCAGCGTATCGCCCCGGTTTTCTTCGTGCGAGGCCAACCAGGTGCCTTCCAGCTGCTTCATGGAAGTAGGGGAGGAGGTGACGACGGCCGGCTTGTGCCGCTCGCAGGCGGCCAGCAACAGGAGCGGGGCCAGCAACAGCCGGCCCGAAAAAGTCGGTTTGAACATGGCAATGGGGCCGTCTGAGCGAGATGGTTCGCGCTCCCGGCCCGGCAACCAAGGTACTGCCTGCTTGCGTGGCATGGCCGCATTGAGGTGGTTGGCCGCCCGCTGCCGTACCACGTAAGCCCCAGGATAAACTACCTTCGTGCCCCTAAAAGCCCCTTCCCCGTGGATAACCGCGCCCTGACCCGTGCCTTCAAGCTGGCCGCCCAGCTCATGGAGCTGCACGACGAAAATCCGTTCAAAATCCGCGCCATCGAAGGCACGGCCAACGCCCTTGATGCCCTGAGCTTTCCGGTTTCGGAAATAGAGCGCTCCGGCCTGCCCGACCGCACCGGCTTGAGCAAAACCGCCGCCGCCAAAGTGGCCGAGCTACTCGATACCGGCACCTTCTCCGACCTGCAGCGCCTACTGGAAGTGACGCCGCCCGGCGTAGTCGAAATGCTGGGCATCAAAGGCATTGGCCCGAAGAAAATCCGCAGCCTGTGGCGCGAGCTGGGCATCGAAACCATCGAGCAGCTGCGCGAAGCCGCCGAAACCGACCAGGTGAGCAAGCTCAAAGGTTTCGGCAAAAAGACCCAGGACAGCATCCTCGAAGCCCTGGAATTCGCGGGGCAGAGCAAGGGCAAGCTCCTCTACCCGCAGGCCGAAAAGTTGGGCAATGAGCTGGCCCAGCTACTGCGCGACGGCTTGAAAACCGAACAGGTAGCCGTGGCTGGCGAAATCCGCCGCCGCCTCGAAACCGTGGAAACCGTGAGCCTCGTGGCCGCTGCCGAGAAGCTGACCAAAGCGCACGAGCTGCTGAACACCACGGCCGGCCTCACGCCCGACCCGCGCCGCTCGGGGCCGTTTGCCTGGCGCGGCACGGCTACCGAATCAGGGGTGCAAATCGAAGTGCTGCTGGTGAAGCCCGAGGATTTTACGACCGAAGTTTTCCTGAATTCCGCCGCTGAAGCACATTTGAGCGAACCCATCCCGCAGCCCACCAACCCGCAAATCCACAACTCCACCTTGCGCCAGTGGGCGCGGCGCGAGAAGTTTCAGCAGGAAGACGCGCTCTACGAGAAAGCCGGCCTGCAATTCATCGTGCCCGAGCTGCGCGAAGGCCTAGGCGAAATTCCCCTAGCCGCTGAGAAAAAGCTGCCCCGCCTGCTCGAAGACGGCGACCTGCGCGGCTCCCTGCACAACCACAGCACCTGGTCCGACGGCAATCACAGCATCCGCGAAATGGCCACTTGGCTGCGTGACCACAACTACGAGTACCTCGGCCTCTGCGACCACAGCCAGGCCGCCCATTACGCCAACGGCCTGAGCGTGGAGCGCGTGCGCCAGCAGCACCAGGAAATCGACCAGCTGAATGCCGAGTTGGCCCCGTTCCGCATTTTCAAAGGCATCGAAAGCGACATTCTGGGCGACGGCTCTCTCGACTATCCCAACGACGTGCTGGCCAGTTTCGATTTCATCGTGGCCAGCGTCCATTCCAACCTGAAAATGGACGAGGCCCGGGCGACCAACCGCCTGCTACGCGCCATCGAAAACCCCTACACGACCATGCTGGGCCACCCCACCGGCCGCCTGCTGCTGCGCCGCCAGGGCTACCCCATCAACTACAAAGCCGTTATCGATGCCTGCGCCCAGCACCAAGTCATCATCGAAATCAACGCCAACCCCTGGCGCCTCGACCTGGACTGGCGCTGGGTGCGCTACGCCCTCGACCAAGGCGTAATGCTCAGCATCAACCCCGACGCCCACCACACCAACGGCTACGAAGACATGCGCTACGGCGTGCTGATGGGCCGCAAAGGCCATTTGACGAAGGAAATGACGTTCAACGCCAAGTCGGTGGAGGAAGTGGCAGCCTATTTCGAAGCCCGCAAAGCCGCCATAAAGCCGCCGCTGGAATACAAGAAGTCGTTGTTTGAGTAGTGTGAAAATCCTCGTTCTCCGCTTTTCTTCCATCGGCGACATCGTCCTCACCACGCCCGTGGTGCGAGCGCTGGCGCAGCAGATACCGGGCGCGGAGGTGCATTTTGCCACCAAGCCCGGCTACCGCAGCCTGCTCGAGCCCAACCCCTACATCACCAAAGTGCACTGCCTCAACGGCAGCCTAGGCGAGTTGGTGGAAGCGCTGAAAGCCGAACGGTTCGACTACATCGTCGACCTGCACAACAACCTGCGCACCCGGCTCATCAAGCTGCGGCTGGGCGTGAAATCCAGCAGCTTCGACAAGCTGAACTGGCAGAAGTGGCTGCTGGTCAATTTTAAGATTGATAAGCTGCCGCGTGTGCACATCGTACAGCGCTACCTAGCCGCCGCCGCACCGCTGGGAGTTAAAGACGACGGCCGGGGCCTCGATTACTTCATCCCCGCTGGCCAGGAAGTAGACCTAGCCACGCTCCCCGCCGATTTCGCCAGCGGCTACGTGGCCGTGGCCATTGGCGCGCAGCACGCCACCAAGCGCCTGCCATTGGAGAAACTGGTGGAGCTGTGCCACAAACTGGCCCCGCGCCCCATCATGCTCCTCGGCGGCCCGGAAGATGCCGCCGTGGCGGAGGCGCTGATAGCAGCCGTAAGCCAGGAAAACCCAATAATCCACCAAGGCTGCGGGCGCTACTCACTGCACCAATCAGCCTCGCTGCTGCGGCAGGCCGATTTTGTGGTGAGCCACGATACCGGTCTGATGCACATTGCAGCCGCTTTCGGCAAGGAGATTTTCAGCGTGTGGGGCAATACCGTGCCCGCCTTCGGCATGTACCCGTACTGCACCGAATTCAAGGTGCTGGAAGTGCAGGGGCTAAGTTGCCGACCGTGCTCCAAAATCGGGTTTGCCAAGTGCCCGCAAGGCCATTTCAAGTGCATGCGCGAGCAAACGCTGAATCTGGAATTGCCCCCGGCCCGCGATGGGCGCTAGCTCAGGCTGCCCGCGGGGCCATCTCCAGCACGAGAATCAGGGCATCGTTGCTCAGGGCTTCGAGCTCGATTTCAGCCACGTTCCACAAGGCCAGGCCGTCTTTTTCGTGCATCAGGCGGCTTTCGACTTCGAAAGCCCCAGCTAGAGCAAATACAAATACGGTATTAGCTGGGTTTTCTAGTTGATAAATAGCTTCCTGACGGCCCGCAAAACGACCCAGGCTCACGGTAAACGGTAGCGGATTGGCCGTCGCTGGCAGTAACCGCGTCAGCTGGTTATGAATGGCTTCGCTGTTGAAACTGCCGCGCTGCTCGCTGCTGTTGGCCACTGGCGCATCGGCCAGCAGCCAGAGGTACAGCAAGCTCACTAACTCGGTATTATAGGGGTTGCGCACGCGGAGCGTGCTGCCGGCGGGCAGCGTCAGCACGGTAGTTTCTTCCACGCTCACGGTGGTTTCAGACTGCCCAAAACTGCCCAGCGCCACGGCCCCCGTGATGGGGATAACGACAACGTGCGAGGCTTCCACCACCGTGAAATCCAGCGCGTGGCCGCCAGCCAGCGTTTCCTCATTCAGGCCGTACAAACGGCCAAACGGCCCCTTGTGCGGGTGCGCCCACGGCCCGAAGCTGAACGTGCTGTAACGCCGGAACCGGTCCGATTCGGCCAGCCCCCGCTCATCGGCCAGAAAGATTTTACCCGGCGTTTGCGCTATCATCGGAAGCGGGCGTGAGGATGGAATAAATGCTGAGAAACGGCTGAAGCGGCACCAGATGCGTCAGGATTTCGTCAGCATCACTTGCCGCCGAAGCCTCTGATACTACCAGAAATGCCCCCACGGTATCGTGCCAGCGCAGCGGCTCCGACACAAAATTGACCGCAATCTGATGTTTGCTCTTATCCTGCAAATCAGAGTTAATCAGCTCGAACTGAAACCGCTTGAACCGCAGAAACTGCCGCCCTAGGTTGTCGGTAATGTCGGGCATCCGCTCATTCAGTTGCTGCACATAGCCCGTCACGGCCCCGCTCACCAGAAAATGCAGGCGCTCAGCCCCCGGCATGAAATGTAGGATTTCGCCAAACGAGCGGTACTGCTGTCCGGGGTTGAAATTCTGCGCCTGCAGCCGGAACTCGGCGTAGCTGTCGTTCCATACCAGCTGGTCCCAGGAGCGGGTAGCGGTGGCATCAATGATTTTGCGGTAGCAAAGCGTGATGAGGCGGTCGGGCATGGGTAGGGGAGGACGGGCCGCGAAAGATAAAAAACGCCGTCATGCTGAGCGCAGTCGAAGCATCTCTACCGCGAAGAGTAATTCAATCGTGTCAACGAAGCGGTAGAGATGCTTCGACTGCGCTCAGCATGACCGTTCAGAACTTCTGATTCTACGCCGGCACGCCCATCGAAAACGCCAGCTGGAACCCCGCCGCCGTGCTGCCCGTTACAGTAGCCAGCTCCTGCGCCACGCCGTCGCTGAACACGTTGTCAGTGGCATTGGAAGTGTAGCCGCTCAGGCCCTTGGCGTAGCCGTTCACGGCGGCCACGGCCGTGCCGGTCCCTTCGGGGAAGGCAATCTGCGTGACTTTCAGCGAAGTGCCGGTGGCCGAATACACATGCACATGAATGTGCGTGGCGCGGCCCGAATACCAGCCCGGAAAAATGCTCGTGAACTTCACCTGCCCGTTGGCGTCCGTCACCTGCCGGCCGCGCAGGAAGTGCACCGACTGATAGTTGGTGGCCTGCATGCCCGAGCCGCCGTATTCCGAATAGTTGCCCTCGGCATCACAGTGCCAGATATCAACCAGCGCGCCCACCAAAGCGGCGCAGCTGCTGTTGCTATTGGTCAGATTGATACTGATATCCACCTGGTAGCCCGTTTTGCCGTCGCGGATATCGCTGCGCACATACGACGACGGCACTTTGGTGGGGAATGGCCCTTCGGTTTCGGTGGGGGCCACGGCGCAGCTGCCCGAGCCGGTGCCCGTGGTGCCGGTAGTACCCGTCGTGCCGGTGCTGGTAGAAGTAGGCGTCACCGTGTCCTTGCTGCAAGCCGACAGCAGCACGGGTACCGATGCAGTGCCCATCAGGAGGCTTTTTAAAAAGTGTTTTCTTTCCATGACGATAGGGACTAGGCGGTTAAGGAATCCGTTGGCTGATTGATTACCCAAAACTGCCCCCTAACATTCCCGCCGCTGCTACCGAATCGCCGGTTTCGGCCAGCGGCTCGACGGTTTCGCCATCCGGCTCGCAAAAAGAATTGCTATATTTCATGAGCCGGGCAATTCCGGCCGGTCAGTTGTCTTCCTCCAAACCCGCCCCCGTCATGCCCGAAACCGAACCCTGCCAGCACCTCACGGCCCTCACCAGCCTCAAAAATGCCCCCGAATACGCTTGCCCCGAGTGCGTGGCCCTTGGCGATACGTGGGTGCACCTGCGCGTATGCCAGCAGTGCGGCCACGTCGGCTGCTGCGACTCTTCCCGAAACAAGCACGCTACCAAACACTTCCACGCCAGTCAGCACCCAGTCGTGTCATCGGCCGAGCCCGGTGAACGGTGGCTCTGGTGCTATCTGGATGAGGAGATGGCGGATTATTAGGAGTCGTCGGTGAGTGGCCTGCCCGTCTGTCATTGCGCGTGTAACGAAACGCGGCAATCCGTCCTCTCGATGTGACCAACTCTGAGATGTGATAAAGCCCTTTTACCAGAAAGCCCCAATACTGCGAAGTATCGGGGCTTTCTGGTAAAAGGTCGTTTCTGGTATTTACAGGACGGATTGCCGCGTTTCGTTACACGCGCAATGACAGGCGACTACCCGATTTTCTCAAACCCGCAGTAGCTGTGCAGCACTGCTGGCAGATTAATGCCCTCCGCCGTCTGGTTGTTCTCCAGCAGCGCGGCCACGATGCGTGGCAACGCCAGCGCCGAGCCGTTCAGCGTATGCAGCAGTTGGGTTTTGCCGCCGTCGGCCCGGTATCGGCACTTGAGACGGTTGGCTTGGTACGTCTCAAAGTTTGAGGCCGAGCTCACTTCCAGCCAGCGGCCCTGGGCGGCGCTCCACACCTCCAAATCAAACGTCAGGGCGCTGGTGAAGCCCATGTCGCCGCCGCAGAGGCGCAGCACGCGGTAGGGCAGTTCCAGTTTTTGCAGCAAGCCTTCGATGTGGGCCACCATGGTATCAAGGGCGGCGTAGCTGTGTTCGGGCCCCGTGATTTGCACAATTTCCACCTTATCAAACTGGTGCAGGCGGTTGAGGCCACGCACATCGGCCCCCCACGAGCCGGCCTCGCGGCGGAAGCAGGGCGTGTGGCCGGTGATGCGAACGGGCAGCTTCTCAACCGGAATAATCTCGTCGCGGTAGATGTTGGTCAGCGGTACCTCGGCCGTAGGGATGAGGTAGAGGTCGTCCTTGGCATCGTGGTACATCTGGCCCTCCTTATCGGGGAGCTGGCCGGTACCGTAGCCGCTGGCCTCATTCACTAGAATGGGCGGCTGCATCTCGGTGTAGCCGGCGTTGCGGGCCTCATCCAAGAAGAAGTTGATGAGCGCGCGCTGCAGGCGGGCCCCTTGGCCTTTATAAACAGGGAAGCCTGCGCCGGTGATTTTCACCCCCAGCTCGAAGTCGATGATGTCATACTTCTTAATCAAATCCCAGTGCGGCACGGCGTCGGGTCCGAGTTCGGGCTTGGTCCCGTGCTCGCGCACGATTTCATTATCGGCGGCGGCGCGGCCTTCGGGCACGCTGGCGTGGGGCAGGTTGGGCAGCTTATACAGAAGCTGCTGTTGCTCTTTTTCCACCTGGGCCAGCTCGGCGGCGGCGCTCTGGGTATGCTGCTTGAGTTCGGCGGTGCGGGCCTTCAGTGTTTCGGCCCCGGCTTTGTCGCCGGACTTCATGAGGCCGCCGATTTGGCGGGCCAGCTCGTTGGCTTCGGCCTGAGCCGAGTCGTGGCTGGTCTGGAGCTGGCGGCGGCGCTGGTCGAGGTCGAGGATGGCGGCCACGTCGGCGGGGCCGGTGGCGTAGCGTTTTTTGGCAAGGCCGGCCAGCACAAGGTCGGTCTGGTCGCGGAGAACGGAAAGTTGCAGCATGAGGCAGGTTGGGGTAAGCCGGGCAAAGGTCGTAAGTAAAAACCGACCTCACCACCGCCTTGGCTACGAAAGCCTTGGCGCGGCACGCAACTTATTTTGCCGCGCCCCGTGTTCCCACGCCATCCGCAAGGCATCCGATTTGGCAGTTTGTCCGTAATGCGCTAACATTGCGGGAGCAACCGGCCGCCTTGGTCGGGCCCGCGGGCCGTAGTGCCCGTCGTTGGTCCGCCTGTTTGCTGAATTTCCAGCGGCCCATTCTGCACCTCATTTTCCTGCGTATTCATCTCGCGCCGTGCGCCGCTCACTAGTAGCTCGTTCGGACCCCGCGAATTAATATTTCCCGCGGCCCCGCCGCCGTGCCGTAGCTGGCTTTTTTGCGCCCCCAGTGGGCCGAAGCGGGCCGCCAGCCCCCAGTGCTTTACAGCCAGATGTTCCCCCCTTATCCCCATTATGCACACCATTAACGAGTTGAAGGACCGGCTGCTGTCCGACCTCAAGGAAATTGCCGAAAAGCTAAACGTCGGCAACTTTAAACGGCTCAGCAAGCAGGATTTGATTTACAAAATCCTTGACCAGCAGGCCCTCACCCCCAGCGCGGCCGAAATTGCTGCCGCCCCGGCCGCTGCTGCGCCGGTAGCAGCCATTCCGGCCACTGTCGCGCCCGCCGCCAACTCTGCCCGGCCTGCCCGCACCGCTACCCGCCGTGCCGCGCCTAGCACGGCCGAACAGCCTTTTTCCGATGTCGCGCCGCCCGCCGCCAAAGCTCAAAACGGCCGTCCAGCCCGCGAGCCGCGCCGCGAAGCCGCCGTTTCAGTGGCTGAAGAGCCTGCTTCGGTAGTTGCTGCCGCGCCGGCTCCCACGGTTGAAATATTGGATTCTATTGAGGGCCTAGCCTTGGTGGCACCTTTCGAAGCTACCGGTGCTACGTTGGCCCAGGCTCCAGCCACTGCCGCTGAAGCGGCGGCCGACACCGACGCCCAGAATACTGCCGCCACTGCCCCCCGCACTGACCGCCCCCGCCGGGAGCGCGTCGACCGCGCCGGCCGGCCCATCACCGAGCAGCGTGCCGCCGAAATGGCCGCCGAAAAAGCTGCTAATGAAGCCGCCGCTGCTGCCGCGCCCGCTGCCGAACCCAATACCGATACCCGTGAGGGCAACTCCAACGGTCGCCGCGATTTCGGTGGCAGCGGCTTTGGCGACCGCCGCGAAAACCGCGCCGACCGTTTCGAGCGCGACAACCGCGAAGTGCGCGATAACCGCCAAGACCAGCAGCGCGCACCCCGCCAAGACCAGCAGCCCCGCGAAAACCGCGATAATCAGCAGCCCCGCAGCGACCAGCCCCGGCAGGAGCGTGAGCCCCGCCAGGACCAGCCGCGCAACGACCAGCCCCGCGGCGAAGGCAATAATAACAACCGCAACCTGACCCGCGAGGAGCGCTACGCCCAGCGCGACCTGCAACGCCAGCAGCGCCAGCAAAATCCCGACGGCTCGCCCCGCACCGACCAGCCCCAGGGCCAGAACCAAGGCCAAAACCAGAACCAAAACCAGCAGAACCAGCGTCCACAGCGTCAGGAGCTGGATTTGGTGGTGCCCGGTGGCGGCACGTTTGAGCTGATGCCCGACGGTGGCTACGGCTTCCTGCGCTCGCCTTACTACAACTACCTCAGCTCGCCCGACGACGTGTACGTGTCGCCGCAGCAGGTGAAGCAGTTTGCCATGAAGGCTGGCGATACGGTGGTGGCCACCATCCGGCCGCCGCGCGAGGGCGAGAAATACTTCGCTCTGGTGGGCGTGGAAAGCATGAACGGCCGCACCGTGGAAGAAGTCCGCGACCGGGTGCCGTTCAGCCACCTCACCCCGCTTTTTGCCGACCACCGCATGAAGCTGACCACCAAGCCCAGCCAAATCAGCACCCGCGTGCTCGATTTGTTTGCGCCCATCGGTAAAGGCCAGCGTGGCCTCATCGTGGCCCAGCCCAAAACCGGTAAAACGGTGCTGCTCCAGGAAATCGCCAACGCCATTGCCGAGAATCATCCCGAAGTCTACCTCATGGTGCTGCTCATCGACGAGCGTCCCGAGGAAGTGACCGACATGGCCCGCACCGTGAAGGCCGAAGTGCTCAGCTCGACCTTCGACGAAACGGCCGACCGCCACGTAAAAATTGCCGAAATGGCGTTGGATAAAGCGCGTCGCCTCGTAGAGTGTGGCCACGACGTGGTGATTCTGCTCGACTCCATCACCCGCCTCGCCCGGGCTTACAACACGGTGCAGCCTAGCTCGTCGCGCATCCTCTCGGGTGGTATCGATGCTGGGGCGCTGCAAAAGCCCAAGCGTTTCTTCGGCGCGGCCCGCAACGTGGAAGGCGGCGGTTCGCTCACCATCATCGCCACTGCCCTCATCGAAACCGGCTCCAAAATGGACGAGGTTATCTTTGAGGAATTCAAGGGCACCGGCAATATGGAACTGCAGCTGGACCGCAAGCTGGCCAACAAGCGCGTGTTCCCGGCCATCGACATCCCGGCTTCCGGCACCCGCCGCGAAGACCTGCTGATGAGCAAGGACGAGCTGAACCGCGTGTGGGTGCTCCGCAAGTTTATGTCGGACATGACGGCCACCGAGGCCATGGAATTCCTCAAGGACCGCATCAAAGGCACCAAGGACAACGAAGAATTCCTGCTGGCCATGAACGGCTAGTAAGCCTGATTACCAAATTAAAAAAGGCCCGTTGCAGCAATGCAACGGGCCTTTTTTAATGGATTTAGATTTTGGCTGATTAATTGAATTATTCAATTTATTGAAATAATTCAATTGTGTAAATTGAGCCCGAAAAAGCCCGCTGCATTGCTGCAACGGGCTGTCGGTAGAATAATAATCGTCAATAATAATAAATGGACGTATAAAAATTATCCACTTGAATAACGCTAGGTATCACGGAGCAAACTATGGGTTGAAGGAATAAATTCATCATTGTTGAAAATAAGTTTCGCCCACTTCACATAAGCCGCCGGGCGAGCAATAGGGCGCTATTTTTGGCAGAAAAAAAGCGCGTATGAATCCTGACCCCATCGTTCAGCTGCCCGAATTGCTCTATGTTCACGACCCGCTGTGCGGCTGGTGCTACGGCATGAGCCCGGTTATCAATCAGGTGCAGCGCGAGTTTGCAGGGCGCGTCGACGTGTCGGTACTGTGCGGCGGCATGGTGCGTGACGACGATGCCGGCCCGATTTCTGAAAGCTGGGACTACATCCGCCAGTCCTTAGTGCAGGTGGAAGACGTGACCGGCGTGGAATTCGGCGAGCCGTTCAAGGCACTGGGCGAAGCCGGGACTTACTACTACGACTCGGAGCCGCCGAGCCGGGCCATCGTAGCGTTTCGGCACCTGACGCAGGACCCGGCCCGCGCCGTAGCCTTCGCCCACGACGTGCAAACGGCCTTTTTTCGGGATGGCCAGGATTTAAATGCTGCCGCTACTTATGTGCCGCTGCTGGTCCCGTTCGGGGTGGATGAGGCGGAATTCCTGCGCCGTTTTGCCGCGCCGGAAACGGCCACGGCTGCCCGGCAGGAGTTTGCGGCGGTGGCCCGCATTGGCGTACAGGGCTTTCCCACGGCGGTGGTCCGGATAGGGGAGCAGGGCTACGTACTGGCCCGGGGCTACCAGCCGTTTGAGCAGATGCGGGCGGGGCTGGAGCAGCTGTTGCTGCAGGAATCGGGCAGTTAGAACGACTGATGTTCTGGTGTCCCGAATTAAATAATTCGGGGTACTCGTGCCATGTGGCGTTAGCGCACCCGCACGCTCTGCTTTTTTATGGGCGACCAGGCAATCTGGCGGCGGTCTTCCTTACCTTTCAGGTATTCGAAGCCGATGGCGTCGGGCCGTTTTTGCAGGTCGTTCCAGGTCGCGCGGTCGAGGTTTTCGATGCCGCCCGGGAACGTGGCTTTGGCCGCCACGGCCGGCGTGTGAAACTGCGCCGGCAGGAAAAACCGGTCGATGCGGCGAAGCACGAAGGTTTCGCGCTCGGCGCGGGTGGCGGTGGGGCCTTTCATCTCATACACGAGGGCGGCTTCGAGGTCGGGCTCGGTCAGCATTTCGCGGAAAATAACCTGGCCCTCGGGGTCGGTGATGGTAAATTCGCCGGTGCCTTCGAGGATGGACGGGCCGCGAAATATGAGCTGGAATTTGTCGGCCGGGCCTTTGGGACGGCTGAAATTGTGCGCTATGCGCGACACGCGCAGCGTATCGCGCACGGCCGAAACGGCTTTGGTGTGGGCGGTGTCGGGGGCGGGCAGGGCGCTATTGGTAGCTGTTGGCGCGGTGGTGCTGTCCGGCCCCTGACGGTCATCCATCTGGGAAACCGAGCCTTCATTTACAGCCGAAGGAGTAGAGTTGCAGGCGGCCAGCAGCGGCAGTAACAGGAAGAGGCGGGTGGTACGCATGATAGTAGCCATTGAAGTGAAATACCTTGTTGATACGCGGCGAGGGGCCGCCTGAGTTACCGCCGTCACACGGCCGGCGCTCAGCGCCAGAGCAGCATGGCGATAAAGGCTGCACTTAAGCACAACGACGAAACTTGGTTCATCTGCATGGTGTGCTCGAAATCGGCGGCGCGTTCGTCGTGCCACACGGCCCAGGCCCAGCGGCTGAACAGCGCCACCACGGGTCCGGTAGCTACCAGAAAAATCAGCAGCGGGCGGATTTCCTGGCGCAGCCAGTAGGCCAGCCCCAGCGCCGCCGCACCCGCCAGCAGCCCGATAGCCGCAAAGATGAACGTGCCCCGGATGCCCAGTCGTAGGCTCAGGGTGCGGTCGCCGCGCCGGGCATCTTCTTCGTGTTGATATACTTGCGTGAGCGGGTAAGAGCCGCACAAAAACAGCGTGCTGACCAACGCCAGCAGCAAATTGGTCTTTTCAAAAAGCTGCTCCGGCGCGGCCCCTACGCCCACCTGCGTCATCAACAGCGTGAACGCGCCTTGGAAAACCACCACCACCAGCGTGCTCAGCAGCGGGTATTTCTTCAGCCGAATTCCCTCATAGCTGTAGGCTTTCGATATCAGCAAATACGCTATTACCAGCGCAGCAAATGGCAGCGAGAGTAGCGCCGCCCCCGCCACGGCCAGCGCATCAAACAGCCAAACTAAATGCAGCAACTCCTGCGTGACCTTGGGCGGCGCTTTCAGCCCGCCGATGCTGCCTTCGTCCTTATCGTAGTAGGAGTTGTAGCCGTTGGAGGCGGGGTAAGCCAGCAGGTGCAGCACCACAAATACACCCACGGCCCGCCACCCGCTCCAAGGTCCGCGCAAGGCGCTCA
>NZ_JBCEVZ010000055.1:0-31189 GCF_038448715.1 Hymenobacter segetis
GGGGCGCGTGGACCTGCACCCAAGGCTACCTGGATGGCGGCCCCACCCACCTCGGCGACTGGGGCCAGGCCCTGGACTTCGCCATCACCGATGCCGACGGCCGCACCTACCACGGCTCCGGCCTTAGCCTGAGTGACTATTACGCCTACAACAAGCCCGTCCTCGCCCCCGCCGACGGCGTGGTGGAGGAAGTCATCCAACACATCGAAGACAACGCTATCGGCGAGGTGAATACCCGCCAGAACTGGGGCAATACCGTGGTGCTGCGCCACGCGCCGGGCCTGTTCACGCAGCTCTCGCACCTGCGCGCCCACTCGGTGCCGGTGAAAGTGGGCGACTACGTGCGGCGCGGCGACATCATCGGCACCTGCGGCAGCTCGGGCCGCTCGCCCGAGCCGCACCTGCACTTCCAGGTGCAGGCCACCCCCTACGTGGGCTCGCGGACGCTGGCGTACCCGTTGGCGTATTTCGTGGCGATGCAGGGGGCGGGTTCAACTATTGCTACCGACGCTTTAACTCCGCCACTCAAGAAGCTGAAGACGCAACAGTTTCAGGTTTTGGGGTCGTCGGTTAGCGCTTCGGACGAACCCAAGACACCGTTAGACAAACCCAACACCATCTTGGGTTCGTCGGATGGCATTTTGGACTCGTCCAACAGAGCGTTGGGTTCATCGGTTGGCGTTTTGGACTCGTCCAACGGAGCGTTGGGTTCGTCGGTTAGCGTTTTGGGTTCGTCCAACGGCGTCTTGGGTTCGTCGGTTGGCGTTTTGGACTCGTCCAATGGAGCGTTGGGTTCGTCCAAAACGCCAACCGATGAACCCAAAACGCCCCAGCTCCGCCACTTCGCCGTGCCCGTGGCGGGCGAAGTCGTAAGCCCGCCCACCTTCAACCGTACCCTGAGCCAGGCCCTGCGCCTGCCCCCCGGCTACGCCCTGGACGTGCACGATGCCGCCGCGCCCGATGCCCCGGCCCAGCGCTGGGAGGTGTTTACCGATGCATACAACCTGGCCTACCTGCGCTGCCAGCGCACGGGAGCGGTGCTCTACTTCGCGGGCGATGAGTCGGTATTCTACTGCACCGCCTTTTATGGCGATGAAAGCTCGTGGCTCTACCTGCTTTATCAGGCCGCCTACCGGGTGCCGCTGGCCAGCCTGCCGGGCCAGGTCGTGCACGACGAATTCCCGCTGACCGTGGTGCGCAACCCCGTTTTGACGTGGGTGCAGGATGTACTGGCCCCGTTCTATCGCTTTCTCCGCCCCACTTTTTGGGCCGAAGAAGTGCCTACTGCCGCCGGCCACTGGCCCGGTGGCCCGGTGCGGCTGCGCAGCCGCGTGGTGGTGTCGGGTTTCGGCCGCGCCCGCGAGGTGCAGACCGCAGAGCTGCTCTTTGCCGATGGCCGGCTGGCCGAGCTACGCGTGCGCCGGGCCACCGGCAGCCTCACCCTCACCTGCACAGTAGCCGGCGCATGAGGAAATTATTCGTCCTGCTTCTCCTGCTGCTGGCCGGGGCCACCGCCGCCCACGCCCAAGCCTCCACGCCCGACTATCAGGCCACCGACAGCCTCACCCAGGCCCTGGCCCGGCAATACCGCTGGGCTGCCCTCGATTCCGTAGGCCGCGCTGCCCTGCGCCTCGGACTCGATTACCCGGCCCTGCGCCGCCGTCTGGGCCAAGCCGCTTTGGCCCGTGACCGCCCGGCGGCGGCCATTAATCACTACGGCCGGGCGTTGCGCGAAAATCCCGTCGACACCACCGCCCGCTATGGGCTGGCCCTCGCCTACCTCGGCCTGAACCAGCCCGGCTCCGCCGCCCTGGTGGCCCGCGGCCTGCCCGACTCGCTCCGTCGGCCGCTGCACCTCAACGGTTTTCAGCTGCTGAGCCGGGTGGAGGTGGAAGCCAGTGGGCAGTCGGTCCATAATGAGCACCGGGGGCCGGCCGGCTTCCTGCGCCTGGGCTTGGGCACCCGCCTCAGTCCCCGCCTCAGTCTGAGCCAGAACCTGAGCTACTTCGGCCAGAACATTGAGCTGCCCGACCGCCAGCATCACATGCGCGGCGAAGGCTACCCCGTGCGCCAGCATCAGTACCACGCCCTGCTGGCCGGCCAGCTCAGCCCGCGCTGGCGGGCCCTGCTCGGCTACCACTACCTGAACAGCGACTTCGGCCACCTCGAAGCGCCCGCCAGCCACCTTGGCTACGCGGCCCTGGCCTACGCCCGGCCCTACTTCGCGGTGCAGGCGGGCCAGTACCTCGGCACCCTCACCGACACCGCCCGCGCCCAAACCGACCTGCGCCTGACCGTGTACCCGCTCGGCAACCTGCGCCTCTACGGCTTCGGGCAGGCCAGCGTGGTGCGCTCCAACGGCCGCAGCTACCCGCATGGACTGCTGGGCGCGGGCGGCCGGCTGCACCGCCGCGCGTGGCTCGATGTGTACGGCGGCCTGGGCCAGGTGCCGGTGCTGGCCGAGCTCGACGGGCTTTACGTGTACAATCTTCTCGACCCCTTGCAGGCCCGTGCCGGGGCCGGCCTGCTTATTTTGCTGCCCGAGCGGCTCTCGCTGCGCCTAAGCTACGGTGTGGAGCGGCGCCGAGATGCCATCGACAACCGCCTGTATAACTTGCAATCCCTTAGTACTGCCCTCGCATGGACCTGGTAAAGCTGACCTTCGCCACCGCTGCCCTCGTGTATGCTGTGCCGGCCGCCGCCCAGGCCCCGGACCAGACTGCCGCCTTCGCCACCAGCTACGCCGCCGAGGCCAAAGCCGACTACGCCGAGGCCATCGCGCCCATCAAGGCCATTTACGTGGGCACCTACGAGCAGAACCTGCGCCTGGGCTGGCTCTACTTCCTGGCCAAAAACTACCCCGCCGCCGCCGCCCACTACCAGAAAGCCGTGGAGCAGCGCCCCTACGCCATCGAGCCCAAGCTCGGCCTCATCAAGCCCCTGAACGCGCTGGGCCAGATTGAGAAGATGCTGACCACCTACGAAAGCATCCTGAAAGTAGACCCTCAGAACACCCAGGCCAACTACTGGACCGGCGTCATCTACCTCAACCGCAAGGCCTACGGCCAGGCCGCGCGCTACTTTGAGCACGTCGTCAACCTCTACCCGTTCGACTACGATTCCAACATCTCGCTGGCCTGGGCCTACCTCAACCTCGGCAAGAAAGCCGAGGCCCGCGCCCTCTACACCAAGGCCCTGCTCATCCGCCCCGGCGATGCCGCCGCCACCGCCGGCCTGCGCCGCCTGTAGCGCGGCTCCTACGCCGCCGGCAGGCAGCGCACCACGTAGGCCACCAGCGCCTGAAACGTCTCGGCCCGCTGCAATTCGGCATCGTCGAGCTGCACGTAGCAGGCCCGTTCCACTTCGCAATACAATTCGTTGCGCTCTACTTCGCTGGCAAACACGGCGCTCAGCCGGCGGCGCGGCACCAGGCGGGATGGCGCGATGAGATGCCGCCGAAATATCCGGCGCAGAATGCGATAGACCTGCTTTTTCATGGTGAGCTAAGGATAATAGGGATAGGAATAGAGGACCAGCAGCCCCCGGCCCATTGAAGCCAGGCTTAGTTGGTGGGCCGGCGGCCGTGGCGGCGCGCCCGGCGCTGGGCGGCCCGCTGCGCTTGCAGCTTAGCGTATTCATCGGCTTTCAGGACTGAGCGGAGTTGGATGTCAAATTCGTCTTCGAAGCGCTGCATGGCAAAAAGAAATGGGGGAGAAAAAGCGCCGGCGGGCCGGGTTGCTGCGTCAAAGGTGCCGGGCCGCCGCCGGGGCTTCAAACCCAATCGCCCAGCCGCGCCCCCACGCCGACTGCTGCCCGGTTGCAGCCGCTTCGGTCCACTATCAGCCCGCTTTGGCTTGAAGCAAAACCATTGGGAGTGACTGAGCGAATGTTCATCGACTTTTTAAACTAAGCCGTCGATTACCAGTCTTATCCACGCGCTTAGGCGCCCATCTTTGGGTTGTTACTTCCTGCTTCTCCACCCCTACCACCTTCACTGCCTATTCCTCACGCATTGTTTGCTTTTCCCATGACCGATGCCCCCGGCTACGTCACCCCTTACGACATGACGACTGTCCCCGGCAGCGGCTGCGCCGTTACGCCCGATGTCATGCCCTGGCACCACCGAACCGGTGATGGGACCAATGCGCCGCGCACCGCCGACAGCCCTTTTGTGCTGGGTCAGAATTATCCCAACCCGCACACCGGCGAAACCACCGTCCCCTTCACGCTGCTAATCGCGGCCGACGTTCACCTCGATTTGTTCGACCAGTTGGGCCGCAAAATGGCCGGCGTGGTACGCAAAGGCCGTAGCGCCGGCCCCCAAAATATAAAGCTGAACCTGAATGGCTTGGGATTGCCGGCTGGCGACTATATTTACAGACTACAGGTCAGCACCCGGTTCGGAATATACCAGCAGGCGAAGTCAATGACCATTGTATAAAGACAATCAGAAGTGAGTGGGATGAATCGTGTGGCCCGAGGCCGACCGCTGCAACGGTCGGCCTCTTTTTTTTGGTCCCGGTGCCAGGGCCCGCATTCGTTTGGCCGAAACCTTTCAGGTTAGGCAGCGCCGCCCGTACTTTGCCGTTGGGCTGCCGCGGGTGGCGGCCCGCTTGCTCACCTTCGCTTCACCTCCCACCGCGGCCCCGCCGCATATCTTTTTCCTATGGCTGACCAAACCCTTACCGGCCTGCGCGCCGGTGTGCTGCACAGCGACGAAGTGCAGGCCCTCTTCCAGCACGCCAAGGCCCAGGGCTACGCCCTGCCCGCCGTGAACGTGACCGGCACCAACACCGTGAACGCCGTGCTCGAAACCGCCAAGGCGGTAAATTCGCCGGTTATCATCCAGTTCTCGAACGGCGGCGCGCAGTTCTTCGCCGGCAAGTCGGTGCCCAACGACAAGCAGCAGGCCAGCATCGCGGGCGGCATTTCGGGGGCCCAGCACGTGCATTTGATGGCTGCTTTGTACGATGTGCCCGTGATTCTGCACACCGACCACGCCGCCAAAAAGCTCCTGCCCTGGATTGACGGCCTGCTCACGGCCGGCGAAAAACACTTCCAGCAGTACGGCCAGCCGCTCTACAGCTCGCACATGCTGGATTTGTCGGAAGAGCCGATTGAGGAGAACATCGAAATCTGCAAACGCTACCTGGAGCGCATGGCCAAAATCGGCATGACGCTGGAGATTGAGCTGGGCGTGACCGGCGGCGAGGAAGACGGCGTGGACAACTCCGACGTGGATTCCAGCAAGCTCTACACCCAGCCCGAGGAAGTGGCCTACGCCTACGAGCAGCTGAGCGAAGTGAGCCCGCGCTTCACCATCGCGGCCGCGTTCGGCAACGTGCACGGCGTGTACAAGCCCGGCAACGTGAAGCTCCAGCCCAAGATTCTGCACAACTCGCAGGAGTTCCTGCGCCAGAAGCACAACATCGCCGAGGCGCTGCCCATCGACTTCGTGTTTCACGGCGGCTCGGGCTCCTCGCAGGAGGAAATCCGCGAGGCCATCAGCTACGGGGCCATCAAGATGAACATCGACACCGACCTGCAATGGGCGCTGTGGGAAGGCATCAAGGACTACTACGTGAAAAACGAAGGCTTCCTGCAAGGCCAGATTGGCAACCCCAGCGGGGCCGATTCGCCCAACAAGAAGTACTACGACCCGCGCGTGTGGCTGCGCAAAGGCGAAGAGTCATTCTCGGCCCGCTTGAAAGCGGCTTTTGAGGATTTGAACGCTATCAACCGCCGGTACTAATTGATTGAACGACCACTCCCCTCCTTACCAAGGAGGGGACGTTCAGCCGCCAGGCTGAACTGGGGTGGTTGAATCGTTGAGCGACACCCGAACGAGGCCTTTGTGCTATGTTCGGGTGTCGTTTGCGTTTCGGGCCTTTCGCAAGTCGTTCAACGCCCTAACCACCCCCGTTTTCACTTCGTGAAAACATCCCCTCCTTGGTAAGGAGGGGAGTTTATCGTTCACAACTTCCCAACCACCATGCCCTACCAGCCCGCCCCCATCCGCTACCAGGAAATGATCTACCGCCGCTGCGGCCGTAGCGGCCTGAAACTGCCGGCCCTTTCCCTGGGCCTGTGGCACAATTTCGGCGATGTGGACCTGCTGGCCAACTCCCGCGCCATCCTGCACCGGGCGTTCGACCGGGGCATCACGCACTTTGATTTGGCCAACAACTACGGCCCGCCGCCCGGCTCGGCCGAGGAGAATTTCGGCCGCATTTTGCGCGAAGATTTCCGGCCGTATCGGGATGAATTAATCATCTCGACCAAAGCCGGCTACCACATGTGGCAAGGACCCTACGGCGAGTGGGGCTCGAAGAAATACCTGGTGTCCAGCCTCGACCAAAGCCTGAAGCGCATGGGCCTGGAGTACGTCGACATCTTCTACCACCACCGCCCCGACCCCGACACGCCCCTGGCCGAAACCATGGCCGCCCTCGACCTCATCGTGCGCCAGGGCAAGGCCCTGTACGTGGGCTTGAGCAATTACCGCCCCGCCGAAGCATCCGAGGCGTTCATGCTGCTGCGCGAGATGGGTACGCCCTGCCTCATCCATCAGCCCAAGTATTCGATGTTTGAGCGCTGGGTCGAAGGCGGCCTGCTCGACTTACTGGGCGACGAAGGCGTGGGTTGCATCCCCTTCTCGCCCCTGGCCCAGGGCCTGCTGACGGATAAGTACCTGCACGGCATCCCCGACGACTCGCGCGTGGCCAAAGGCGTGGGCTTCCTCACCGAAACCAACCTCACACCCGCGCGCCTCGACCAGGTCCGCCGCCTCAATGACCTGGCGAAAACCCGCAATCAAAGCCTCGCCCAAATGGCCCTTTCCTGGCTCTTGAAAGACGAGCGGGTGACGTCCGTACTCATCGGGGCCAGCAAGCCCGAGCAACTCGATGACTCGCTGCGCTGCCTGGAGAATCTGGCGTTTAGCGCGGAGGAGCTGGCAGCGATTGAAAGAATAATGAAGTAGGGTGCGGGGCTTGCCCCCGCCCGCCGCTGAAAGATTATTCTGTTCAACGGCGGACGGGGGCAAGCCCCGCACCCTACTTCCCAATCGACCCAATCTTGGGCTGAATCTGGATAATAAACCGCTTGTTCAGGGCTTCCTGGCTGCCGGTGTAGCGGCCGGCCCCGCGGAAGCCACTGCCCGCCGCCACCACTTCCAGGTTGGCGGGGAAGCGTATCCCAGCCTGCTCCCAGAGGCGAATAACAGCGAGCGCCCGGCTGTAGCTGAGCTGGCGCACGGCCGGGCCGTCGAGGTTGTGCGGGTCGTTGGCGGGGTAGCGCAGGTCCTTGGCGGCGCGGCCCTCCACCACGATGAGGTACTGCACCTGGTCGTCGTTTTTGATGGACTGCATCTGGCTCAGCAGGAAGCGGCCGGCTTTCACCAGCGGGGTTTGGGCCTCGTAGGGCAGCACGTCGCTCTTAGGCGCGAAGGTGACCGGGAATTTCAGCTCGTAGCGCTTGTAGGTGGGGTTGTACTCGAAGTAATTGCTTTCGAGGCGCTTGAGCGCCGCTTTGATTTCGTCGAGCTTGCGCTTTTCCTGCACCTGCACTTTCAGCTCCGAAATCAGCCGCTCATTGTCCCGCTGCTTGTCGTTGGAGCGCTTGAACCCCAGCACGAACAGCACGAGCATGATGAGGAACAAGGCCGTCATAAGGTCCACGTAGCTGGGCCAGAAGAAGTCCTTGCTCTCTTTCATAGTGTGGGTTTGGTTACTAAGATTATTATATAGCCCGTCATGCTGAGCGCAGCCGAAGCATCTCTACTGCGCAACTAATTATTTACTCTCGCAACGAAGCGGGAGAGATGCTTCGGCTGCGCTCAGCATGACCGTTCCTCTGGTATAGTATTACTTCTTGCCCAGCACGGTGCGTTGAAACCAATTGGGCTTGGTCAGTTCTTCCAGCACCTTGTTCGTGCGGTCCACCTGTTGCAAGAGTTGCTGCTGAAGCTGAGAGTCGACCAGCAAACGGCCTTCTAGGCGCTGCATAGCCTGGGCAGTTTGTTGAGCCTGGCGCTCCTGCAGCACGTTCAGGTCCTTTTGCTGGGCTGGCAGCTGGGTGAAGGGATTCAGGTACTCGGTGATTTTCTGGTAGACGTTGTTCTCATTGAGGCGGCGGAAATGCTGCTGCCATTGCTCGTGAGCCTCAGAAGCTTCTTTTTGCAGCTCCTGCAGGCGGCCGTCCAGCTCGGCATCCATGCGGTGCACGCCCTCGCTCACCCCCTGGCGGATTTGCGCGCCCAAATCGGCCAGGAGCTTGCCGTGCTGGCTGAAAAACGCCACTTGCTGGCGCAGGGCATCGTCGTGCTGCTGCAGGTACTGCGGCACACTGGCCAGGCCCTGCTCCAATGCGGTGAGGCGGTTAAGCAGCGCCCCGATGGTCTGGGCAGCCTCGTTGCTATGGACCACGGTGGTATTCAGGGCCTGCTGGTAGCCCAGGAATTTCTCGAAGGTCTGGGCGCTTTCGTCCACCCTATCAAACACCTTGATGGTGGCGTTGGCCAGCTCTGAATAGCCGATTTTCTCCAGCTGCTCCAGGAAGCGCTTCTGCACGCTCACGTTCTCCGTGATGCTGGCAATGAGCGGCGTGAATTCGTGAATCTTGCTAAAAAAGTCGTTCTGAATCTGGCTGAAAAACTCGGCGTTGAAGGTATCGAGCACCGATTTCAGGTTGCTCATGCCGGCCTGCATGTCAGAGTTCAGCTTGGGCAGCAGGGCCTTTTGCAGGAAGGTGTAGTAGGCGTTTTTGTTGCGGTCGCGGGCGGCGCGGGCCTGCTTTAGCAGCTGGTTGCCGGCCAGCGTGAAGGCCAGGCCGAACAAGCTGCCAATCATCGCAATGAGCACCCCGCCGAGGAAGTGCTGCACGTCGCCGTTGCTGAACGAAGTATCCTTGGCCGGGTCCACCACCACATCAGCAAACGGATTGCCCACCAGTGAAATCAAGCCCAGAATAGCGCCCGTGAACGTGCCCAGCAGCCCCAGATACAGCGGCGTGGCAATCTGGGCCTGAATCTCCTCATCCAGCGCCTCGGCGTGGCGCTCGGAAATGTCTTTCAGAATGCCAAAGTCGGCCGCCGCGCCGCGGTTGTTGAGCAGATATTCGTTGGTATCGGTGATGATTTGGCCGAACTCCGGCGAGGCATCGCGGGTGATGAGCGCATCGTACTGGATGGCGAAGTTTTTGTCCGGGTCGGCCGCCGTGAAGGGAATGGGCTGCACCGCCACCGCGCCCGCCAGCGGGTACATGGCCTGCACCCGGGCCGTGAGCTGGCGGTTGCGCAGGAACACCAGCGCCTGCCAGGCCACCAGCGCCAGGATGAGGAGGATTTCAATTAGGAGCATAACTTGGATTTACAGCGAAGGTAGAGACGCAATATTTTGCGTCTCGTCGTTGAACGGCTACGACCTCGCCATTTGGCTAGGTACCGTAGCAACTAAACAACATCAGCACCGACGAGACGCAAAATATTGCGTCTCTACCTCATTCAAGCCAATTCTTAGCTCAGCGCGATTTCGGCTTTCTGCACCACGTGCCAGGCGTCATCGCGCTTTTCCAGCTTGCCGGCTTTCAGGTTTTTAATCGTCGTGAACTGCTCTGTGGGCGGCAACTCAAACTGAAAAAACTCCTTCAACTCGCGCACGCCGTTGCCGATAATGCGCGACTGGTCGGCCTGCGGGCTGAAGGAAAATTGCGCCGTAGCGGCTTCCGCCGAAGGCAGCGTGATGAGCAGCGGCATCTGGGGCAGCGGGTTGGGGCTGAGCTTGCGGTGCTCGATGCTCGGCACGTCGGGGGCCGGGGCGTAGTAGTGCAGCGGGCCGTTGGATGCGGCGGGGGCGGCAGTTTTGGGCGCGGCTTCGGTAGCAGCAGTTTCGTTGGCGCTGCTGTCAATCAATTCCTGAATGGCGGGCGGCGTAGACGTTGGTGCGGCCCATTCAATGGTTTGGCCGGGCTCCAATGGCTGGTTATCGCCAGTGGGCGGCGGGGTGGGCGAAGTTGGATTCATAGCGGAGGGGCGGGGGGCAATCGGCGGCCAGGATTGGGGAGAATTAGCAGCGGACGATTTACGGGAATTGAAATTGGGCTGGGTCCTTTTATCCTTGCCGGAGGGCTTGGCCGGCTGCTTCGGAGTAGTGCCCTGCACCTCGCGCATCGACTGAAACGAAACGCCTTTGCCCGTGCTTTCGGCGGCGGGCGACTCGGCGGGCGGCGACTTCCGCACGTTCTCAGCCGGCTTTTTTCGCACCGGTTCGGGCACTGGCATAGGTGCGGGCATGGGTTTGGGCGAAGGCGCATCCAGCATAACACTGGAATTATTAGTTGCCTGTGATTTCCGCACGAACAACCACACGCCCAGCGCGCCAATGGCCACGCCGCCCAGCACCGCCCACACCGTAGTCCAGTGCGAAGCCGGCTGAGCAACTGGCGCAGCACTGGTCGTAGAGGCCGAATCGGTTGCCAAATGAGGCGCGGGTGTATTGGCGGACGGCTGCGCCCACGCCGCTGGGCTGCCACCCAGCAGCCCCAGCAGCAGGAGAAGCAGCAACGGCCGGCTGCCCTTACGCGGGCAGCCGGCCGGCTGGAACAGGCTCACTGAGCCGACGCGGCTAGTTGAGCGGCTGCGCGTCATGAAGCACCTTGGATAGCTCATACAGGGCGTTTTTGAACGGCAGGAAGAACAGCGTTTCGGGCACGGTATCACCGTCGCGGAGCACGTCAGCATACTGCTGCCGGTAGAGGTTGAAGGAGTCGCCGAGGCTGCGTTCCAATGTGTTCATCACCAGGCCTTGGTCGTTTTTCACGCCCAGGTCGGCCTGCACGCGCTTCAGCTCGGGGTCTTCGAGCAGCAGCTTGAGGCAGGCGCGGGCGTTGGCCAGCACAGCCTGTTTGATTTCGTCGGTGACGGCCGTCGCTTCGAGGTGGTGTTCGCCTTTATCGGCCAGCGGATTCTCGGGGTCGGGCAGCACGCCCACGGGGCGCACCATGGGCGGGTCCTGCGGAATCTGGCCGGTGGCGAGCACGCCGCCGTTGGCGGTAGTTTGCTTGGGGTCGTCGGCTAGCTTAATACGGAAATCGGCCGGCACGGTCTGCCCGGTGGCTTTTTCCATGATGAGGCGGGCCAGTTTCTCCACCGGTTGCAGGTTGGAACCGGCCGCCAGCAGGCGCACATACAGGCTACCGCGACCGGTGAAGCACAGGTAGCGCGGCAGCTGCTGGCCGTTGGCCACCGTCACCTGCGCCACATGGTAAATCAGCGCGCCGAAGTGCAGGTAAAACAGCACCCGCAGGTGCTCAGCCCGCAACAGCCGCTCGCTAAAGCCCAGCAACTGGTCGTAGTTGAATAGGAAGCTAGCCACGTCCTCGGAGCCGAAATTATCGGTCCCCTCAGCCACCAGCACGTATTCGCGGGCCCGGCGGGCGGCGGGCGAAAGCACCGCGCTCTGCACCCCCGCTACGCCGAAACGCACGAGACCATTGTCCTTTGAGCCGCGCACTTCGGCCCCGCCGTCGCCCCACAAGTCGTTGCCGGCGAAGCGGAACGACGTGCTCAGCACCGGCTTGCGGTCGGCGTAGAGCAGCACGTCGGTGGTACCACCGCCGATGTCGATAAAGGCCGCGTTTTCGCCCGGTCCCAGCGTCACGATGTTGCGACGGGTGAGATAGTAGTACGGGGCCGTCGACTCGACCATGCAGGGCATGGAATTGGTGGTATGGAAGACGCTGTGAAACAGCGTATCCCACTCGCGCTGGTAGAGGTTGCGCTGGTAAGTCGAGAAGCTCAGCGGGGCAAACCAGGTGATTTGCGTGGCCGCGAGATTGCCGCCGTTCAGGGCCACTTTGGCGCGGCACAGCAGCAGGATTTCCTTGAAAAATGCCCTCACGCGGTTGGTGTTGGCGATATTCAGCGAATTATCCCACTTCAGATTGGTGTGGTAATTCGGCCGGCGTTGCTCCTCTGTGATGATGCCGAAAGCCACGTTGATGTTGCCGAGCACGCTCAACTCTTGGGTGGCATAGTTGGCGGCTTCGTAAGTCGCGGTGCGGGCCGGAAAGGCGTAGGGCGAACTGTCCTGCCCGATGATGGGAGGCACGAATTCGCGCTCCTGGTACTGCTGCCAGCGCTTGATTTGCACGAAGTTGGCCGGGTCGTCGTCGATGCCTCGGTACAGGCGCTCATAGGCGGTGCGGTCGGGCTCGGTGGTGCTCTTTTTGAGCAGGGCCACCGGCGTATCGGTCAGGCCAAAGCTGAACGGCTTGGGCTCCTGGCCGGGGCTGTCCTGCATGGCGACGTGGGTATTCGTGGTGCCGAAGTCGATGGCAAAACGGTACTCCTTGGTGCCCTGGCGCACTTCGGGCCAGCGCGGGATGATGAGCGCGCGGCCCTCGGCCGGGGCCGGGTTCAGCACTTCGAGGTAGTCGAAATGCGTGCCGCGAACCTCGTAGTAGGTGCTGCCTTCGTCCTGGCCGGTTTTGGGAGTGCGCTCGTAGCGGGTAGCGCTCTGGTCGGTGCCGGTTTCGCTGAGCTGGTGGCCATTGGCCCAGAATTTCAGGTCGACTTTCTTGGTCACCATGCTCGGGTCGATGTTGTTGGCATCCACCAGCATGACTTTGTAGAAGTCGTTGTACTGCGGGGCGTCGGCCACTTTTACGAACGGGAACACCGACAGCGCCACGTTGGTCACGCGCAGCCGGCCCACTCCCTCCCCTTGCGGGTTCTCATAGTAGGCACGCTCATAATCCACGTAGTCGCCGCCACTCACCGGCACCCGCAGCTTCACCCGAATGCAAGCCGATTCCAGCTCCAGCGTCAAATGCTCGGCCAAATCCGTCTGCGTGAAGTAGTCGAAATACAGCGGCTTGATGGGCAGCAGCGGCCAGCTGCTGGGGCGGAAACCAGGTGCAATTTTCAGATTACCGCAGAAGAACCGGGCTTCATCCACCTCGTAAGGCACGGCCAGCAGGGTTTCTTCCAGCAAGTCGTTCACCGTCAGGTATGGGTACGGCAACTCCGGGCCGGGCAGGGTACGCTCCTTCAGCGGGCGGGCATCGGCGGCTGGCACAGTCGCACCGCTGTCGGCAAACATGGTTTCGTTGTAATACTTCTTGCCCACAGCCTTCAAACCCGGGCGCAACACGATTGGTAACGGGCCCGCCACGCCCGCCCGGGTGGGCCGGATGAACAGATCGGAGCCGCGCACGGTGCCCTCGTCGGGCCGCACGCGCAGCAGCACGCCGGCTACGTCAATCTGGTTGTTCGAAGCGTCGATGAGGATGGGGAAATTGCTGAGGCTGGCGGTGCCATCCATGGCCCACTTCTGCAACTGGCCGCGGTCCAGGGTGTCGCGCACCAGCGGTGCCATCGTCGTCAGGGCCGGGTCGCCCACGAACTCCTGGTACACGTAGTCACGGAACGCGGCCTCGCGGTTGGCCAGCGGCACGTACTGGTTATCAAAATAATAGCCCCCACCCTGCGGGCGCTGCACGGGCAGCGGCTTCACATTCGGGGCTGGGAAAAACAGCGTGAGCGGCGAGGTGCCGCCGATGAGCTGCGGCACGCCATTCGCGCCGGGGAAGTAGATGAGGTGCATCTCGGTCAGCTTCGCGAAGCGGCCGTCGAGATACAGGGCCAGCACATCGGCCAGCGGGCGGGTGGCGGGGTTGGCGCGCAGCTTGGCCAGCTCCTCGTCCTTGCGCCAGGCCCGGATTTGCAGGCGCTGGCTGGCCAGCTTACGCTGGTGGAAGTTGAATACCATTTCCCACACGTCCCAGAAGTGGCTGACGAGCTGGTGATAAACCGAATCCTGGCTCACGCCGCCCTGCGTCACGAAGCGCAACGCGGTTTCGACCAGGTGCATTCGCGCAAACGGCGAGGGAATCGAAACCGCCACCTTAGCGGCACGGCCGCCTTGCGGGTCGAGCAGGCGCTCCACTTCGTGGGGCCCTATTTTGCCAGTCGGCCCCCAGCCCTCGTGGGTGCTGGAGCCGGTGTCGTGTAATCGCAGGATTTTAGCCATGAAGGTTGTTTTCGGTCAGGTAACGCGAGTCGTTGAATCGTTCGTCATTGCGAGGGCGCAGCCCGTGGCAATCCATCCTGTTCTCAGCGCGTCACTGGATAATGTGATGGAGTTTTAATTTCTACTGAAGCCTTTGTCACTTCTCGGGGCTGGTCGCATTAGGAGGACGGATTGCCGCGTTCCGCTGCTCTCCACTCGCAATGACAGACGGCGCTTAGGAGTACTGCAGCTTTTTATCCAGAATCTCGCCCGTCGCCTCCTCAAAGGCTTTCACCACCCAGCGCAACGCCTCGTTCTCCGTCGGGTTGCTCAGCGTGGCCTTCCCTACTGCCTTCGTCAGCTCATCGCGGAAGAAGCCGGGCGTGATGCCTTTGCTGAAAATGCCGGTTTCCACCGTTTTATCGCTCACCATTTTGTTGAAATCAACCTCATCGGCGCGGATGGCGGTGTAGCGGCGCTGGTTCACGCCCAGCTCGCGGAGCCACTCGTTATAGTCGCCGAAGAAGTCGGTCAGCTCACGCAGGGCGCGGTTGTTGCGCAGCTGGGCGGTTAGGTCGCCGGCTTCGTAGTAGGGCGCTTTGGCGTCGTCGGGGGTGTGCTTGAGGAAGTAGCGGGCGAAGTAGTGCAGCTGGATAAGCGGACGGGCCACTTCCTGGCGCATTTCAGTGGGCAGCTGGCCGAAGTCGATGTCGGTGGTATCGGCTTTCAGGCCGTACTCGTGGTAGAGCGGCTGGTTGCCGTCGAGCTGGTTGTCGGGCACTTCCATGAAGTGCGGCACGGCCAAGGCACCCAGCAACTCCAGCAGGTGGGCCTGGTTGCGCTGCTCGGCACGGCCGGGATGGTTGGCCAGCGGCTGGCCGGGCTGGTCACCGAGGTAGTACATGGCCTCCAAGCCCTGCAGGTTGTCAGCGTAGTACGAGAGGGCCGTTTTGGTCTTCGTGACGAAGGTATTCGAGTCGATAAAGTCCTGTCCGGCTGATTTTTCATCAGCCGAAGGGTCCTGCAATTTGAAGTACGGCAGCATCACCAGGGCGCCGGCTTTGAGGCGGCGGCGGATTTCGGGGTGGGCCAGCGGGGAGTTGGCATCGCGCAGGTTTTTCACCAGCAGCGGGAAGCCGGCCGCGCCGGTACCGCCAAAAATCGAACTGATGAAAAACGCCCGGTCCCCGTCCTGCAAGCTCTGGGCTAGGTAGCGCATTTCCTTGGATTGCACCACGGCATTGAGCACCACCGAGCCCACGTTGGGCGAGCCGCGGAAGCCCACGTCGAGGTTGGCAGCGAGGCTGTCCTGCGTAAACAGCAAATCGACCAGACCCTGCGTTTCCACCGAGAGGTCGTTGTATTTCAGGTAATCACGGAATGGCTGGCTGATACCACCGAAGTCGTACACGAACGAGTCGCGCAGCTCTTCGCCGCCGCCGCTGGTGTTCAGATGGGCCAGCGTGTTCATGGGCTGGCTGAAGAAGCCGGTTTTTTCCTTCTGGCCATCGCCGTACAGGGCTTCGTGAATGCGGGCGTAGCGCTTGAGCAGGGCCACGGTGCGGGTCACGTCGCCGTTCTGGGTATCAGGGTCGATGAGGACGGGCACTACCTGGTCGCAGTTCGGGATGCGAACTCCGGCCGCCAGCAGCATGGTGAGGGAGCGTAGCACGCGGGCTCCGGTGCCGCCCACGGCGAAGATGAATAGTTTAGACATTGTTTTCTAGCGGATTGTAAGAACTGTCATTTTCAACGGCTGTCATCCAGAGCAGAGCGAAGGACCTTCTCAGGCCAGCATCATTCGCAGTAAACCATCAGAATACCCGGACGTGATAAAGTCCTTCGCTCTGCTCAGAATGACAGCCGTTAACAAGAGAATTTAAAACGGCCCCACAAACGGCGTAGTGCGCGCATAAGTGCTCCAACGCTTCAGCAGCACCGAAAACAGCAGGAACCACAGCGCTGCCACCAGCATATTCACGACCATGAAGTAGCCTAAATAGCTGCTCACTTCCGCGCCGTGGCTTTTGCTGAGGCTATTGGCCAGAAACACGCCTAAGCCAGCGGCCAGCGCCAGCGTCAAGGCCCAGTGCGTACTGCGGAACATGCCGGTGCGCATGGCCGAGTTGAACACGTAGTAAAAGGCTAGCACCAGCAACAGGCTCACGCCCAGCGTGCTCCACCCTACAAGCGAGAATAAATCTGTTTTATACAAGCCGTAATCGGCCGGGCGCTGGCTTTGGAAAATGGAAATCAGGGCCGAGTACAGGCTGGTGAAGAAGGTTTGCATAGGTTGAAAAAGGGGGCAGGGTTATTTATCGTTTTTGAGCGGAAGCTGAACCGTAAATACGGCCGGCAGCGTGGTTGGATACGATTGGCGGACACCGGCCAGAATTTGGTCGAGGCCAAACGTGCGGGGCGCGGGCGTATTGTCATTGGTCGTGCTCCAGGCCGCAACCCAGTCCGGCGTTTCCGGAGCGGGCAAACTCACGGTGAGCGTGGCCGTGGGTGCCGCCAGCTTGCTCACCCGCAGCCGCACCACGTGGGTGTAAGGTGCCAGCACCGGCTGGCCACTCTGCTCCACTTCGGTGAGGGAGTGCACCGAGTTGGGCAACAAGCTGGCCTGGCCATTGGGCAGGCGCACCTGCAGATGTTGGGCCAAAAATGCTGGCTGCTGCCAGGCAACAGGCAATTCCTTCAAATCCAGCCCCACCGAAAAGTCCACCGGGTCGTCGGAAGGGTTCAGGGTCAGGCCGTTGTTTTCGGTGTATACCGTGCCGCCGCTCGACTTTAATTTCGGGTCGGTGAGCTTAGTGAGCAGCGGGGCGAAGGCCGGCGTCTTGGTTTTCAAGCCAAAAAACGCCTGCTGAGCCGGCGCGTTCCGGAACACCTCGGCGGCGTAGCGCGCTACCTGCGCGGGCGGGCCGATAACCCACACGTAGTAAGGCACTTTCTCGCCATTCAGGGTGCGCTTCTGCACGGGCGTTTTCACGGCCGGGAAGTAGCTGCCGTAGAAATGCGAGGTTTCGCCGAATACCGCCACGGCCAATTGCTGCTGGCTAACAGGCGCGATGGACGTGCGAATCAGGTTCGGCAGCTGCGAAAAATCAGACTTGCGGGCCGGGCCGTAGATGAAGTCCGAAATCACCACGCTTACCTCCTCCCCTGCTTTGGGCCGGTTCAAAACCCCTTCCAGCATCTGGGGCAGTTCGGTACCGAGGGCGGCCTGACTCACCTCGCCCTGCACCACATCGCGCAGCTGCTCAAACTTCACGGGCCGGGGGGCGGCATTTTCGCAGAGGTAATACTTGCGCTCGGCCACGGCCCCGCTCACCTGGGTTTCGGTGATAAGTGCGCCGATGCGCTGCTGGAATTCGGTAGCTGGCTTATCGGCCCCGCCGCGCGGCACAAAACCCTTCATGCCACCCGAATATTCCAGAAAAACGCTGACGTGCAGCGGGGCGGCATCCGTGTTAGCAGGCGCTTCAGTAACGGCTTTGGTGCCTTTGGCGGGCTTGCTGGCGGTGGTTTCGGTGGGCTCCGAGCCGCAGGCGGTGAGCAATGAAAGGGACCCGAGAAGCATTCCGGCGAGCCGGAAACAACGAAACAAACGCGGCGCGGGCACGCCCACAAAAACGGAAATCGGCATAGAAGAAACGCTAAGCTAGGTTTTGGGGCGAAGTATAGGCATTACGCAGCGAACTACCCGCCGGCCGAAAACCAGACCGTTAAACGTAGGCAATCCGCCGGTGGTACGTGTATTTTTGCGGCCGGCCAAAATTTGCAGCTTTTCGTAGCTGCTTTTCCTGCTCTATCGACCACTGCTGGCGGTGGGCATGGATGGTCGTCAGACCATCAGTTCCTCATTTTCTCTGTGCCGCTCATGCGCCTCATTGCTTTTCGCCCCGAATACCAGATTACCGCCGAACCGAGCCGCAACCGCATCTTTTATAAGCACTTCGCCGAGTTGGCCCAGGCGCAGGAGCTGCCCGAGTACCTCAGCGACTGGCGGCAGGCGCTGGATGCGATGAAGCCCGGGTTCACGATTCTTAGCGACATGACCGAGCTGGAGATTGCCTCGGGGCCGCTCACCAAGCTTTTCGAGCAAGTGCAGCAAATGCTCGACGGCCGCGGCCTGCGCATGATTGCTACCGTGCACGCGCCCGATGTGCTGTTGGCCCACGCCGAAACGCCGGAAGAAGCGCCCTCCAAGTACCCGCGGCGCAATTTTACCGACCTATGGGAGGCCGACAAATACTTGGACGAGCTGGCTGCCGAAGGCTGAAATTGACCGCTTTCGGACCAACGTTTAGCCGGCCGGGGCTGTTATAGCACGGGCCGCCGATTGGCGGCCCCGACCCCGACCCGTACCTTTGCGCCAACGGCCTCCTACGTTGTGGCCGCTTCAAAGCCGACGCCCGGTTAAAGGCACTTAACACTTTTATGTCCAACACCATTTCCACCGATATCTGCATTATCGGAGCCGGCCCGGTCGGTCTGTTTGCAGTTTTTGAAGCGGGCTTGCTCAAGCTCCGCTGCCACGTTGTTGATGCCCTGCCGCAGCCCGGCGGGCAACTCTCCGAGATTTACCCCAAGAAGCCAATTTACGACATTCCGGGTTTCCCTGAAATCCTGGCTGGCGACCTGGTCGACAATCTGATGAAGCAGATTGAGCCCTTCCACCCCACCTTTACGCTGGGCGAGCGGGTTGAAAAATTCGAGAAGCTCGACGACGGCTCCTTCCAGTTGTTCACCACCGACGGCACCGAAATTCACTGCAAGGCCGTGGCCATTGCCGGCGGCCTGGGCTCATTTGAACCCCGCAAGCCGGCCGTGGAAAACCTGGAGCATTTCGAAGGCGGCAAAGGCGTGCACTACATGGTGCGCGACCCTGAGCACTTCCGCGACAAGAAAATCGTCATCGCCGGCGGCGGCGACTCCGCCCTCGACTGGACCAATTTCCTCGCCAATGTGGCCTCCGATGTGACGCTCGTGCACCGCGGCACCACCTTCCGCGGCGCGGCCGACTCGGCCGAGAAAGTGCAGAAACTGCACGAATCCGGCAAAATCAAGCTCGTCCTCAGCTCCAACGTGACGCACCTGCACGGCAACGGCGAGCTGAAGGAAGTAACCATCACCGGCAACGACGGCAAGGCCGAAACCGTGCCGCTCGACTGCTTCATTCCGCTGTTCGGACTCACGCCCAAGCTCGGCCCCATCGGTGAGTGGGGACTGGAAATTGAGAACGATGCCGTGAAAGTCGATACGCTCGACTACAGCACCTCGCTGCCCGGCGTGTTTGCCATCGGCGATATCAACACCTATCCCGGCAAGCTGAAGCTCATACTCTGCGGCTTCCACGAGGCCGCGCTGATGTGCCAGGGCGCGTTCAAATACATTTTCCCCGACAAGAAGTACACCCTAAAGTACACCACTGTCAACGGGGCCCCCAGCATGTAATCTGGCAACGCAGCACGTCATGCTGAGCGCAGCCGAAGCATCTCTACCGCAGTAGTAAATGAATACTCGCGTGGTAGAGATGCTTCGGCTGCGCTCAGCATGACGTGCTGTTGTACTGCCTACCCAATAATCTTATGGAAAACGACATCCGCATTTACGTCGAAGAGGCACCCGGCCAGCGCACGGAGCTCATCGGCCCCACCGACATGGGCCTGAGCCTAATGGAGCTGCTGAAAGCCAGCGGCTACGACATCATGGCTACCTGCGGCGGCATGGCCCTCTGCGCCACCTGCCACGTAGAGGTACTGGCCGGCCCCGCCCTACCCGAACCCGGCGACGACGAGCTCGACATGCTCGAAACCCTGCCCGTGGTGCACGAAGGCTCCCGCCTGAGCTGCCAGATTCGCCTCACGCCCCGCACTGATGGGCTGGTAGTGCGCCTGGCCCCAACGGGGGCGTAAATTGTCATTGCGAGTGGAGCATTCCGCGCATCAAGCGGAGACGCAACGCGGCAATCCGTCCTCTCAAAACCAGACACTCTTCTTTTATCAGAAAGCCCCAATACCGCGAAGTGTTGGGGCTTTCTGTCGTTTTAAAAGGGCCTTGTTACATCTCTTGGCTTGTCGCTCATGAGAGGACGGATTGCCGCGTTGCGCTGTGCTCCACTCGCAATGACAGCCGGGTTATCCCGCCGCAGCCAGCCGCTCCCGCATCCGCTCCTTGGCGGCTTCTGATAGCACCGGGCCGGCCTGCGCACGGGCGGCTGCCGAGGCCCGCGCCCACTCCGCAATCAGCACGGTTTGTTTGGCGTAGCGGTTGCAGTAGGGGCAATAGCGCAGGTGCAGCCACAGGTTCACGCGCTGTTCGCGGGCCAGGGCGTGGTCGGCCTGCTGCTCCAGGAGCATGGTGGCATGTTGGCAGTTGATAAGTCGTAGCATAGCGGATAGTTAGTTTTTGCCGAGACCGTGTTTTTCGAGGCAGCGGCGCAGCTGGAGCTTGGCCCGGTGCACGATAACCCAATAATTAGCCGAGCTCAAACCCAGCTCCTGACAAATTTCTTCGGCCGATAATTCCTCCACGAAACGCAGGGCAAACACCGCTTCCTGCTGCGGCGGCAGTCGCTCCTGGCAGCGTTGCAGGATGTCGCGCAGCTCCTGCTGCTCCAGCGCGGCATCGGCCCGAAGCCAGCTGTGGGGGGCCTGCGGGCCTGTCCAGTGGCCGTTTTCAGGCACGAAAAAATCGGCTTCGGTGGGGCCGCCGTCCCCGATTTCATCCAGCCCGACGTGGGTGGCGCGGGCCTGCCGCCGGTAGTGGTCGATGATTTTGCGGCGCAGAATCACAAACAGCCAGGTGCGCTCCGAGGCCTCGGCCCGGAAGGTAGCCAGGCCATCCAGGGCGCTGAGGAAGGTTTCCTGCACCAGCTCTTCGGCTGTTTCCGAATCGGAAACGCGGCTCAGGGCAAACCGGTAAAGCTCGTCGCCGAAGCGGGCCGGCCACTGGGCCGGAACAGGGGTATTTGGGGTCATGCGGGGCGACGGCTGGTTGGGCAAAGGTCGCGCTGCAATAGTACGCTTTGCGTCGTGAGCAGTTTCGTGCTTGCTGAGCACAACGCCGGATTAATTGCCCAGCGCCGCCGTGGCCACGCCCACGATGCGGCGAGAGGCCACCTCCTGCACCAGCACCACTGCCCGCAGATTGGGACGTTTCCAGTCGGCCGCCAGCTTCAGGGCCGGGCTGGCCGCAAAGGTGCCATCGGCCCCTACCCGGCCCAGCGGCAGCAGCTGGCGCACCACGGCCGTGTGGTGCAGCAGCAGCCCCGAATTTTCACCCCGACCAATCTGCGAAGCAAGGCCGTTTTCAGTGATGGCCAACAGCACTTCGGTGGCGGGCGTGCCGGCGGGCAGGCGGCTCACGCGAACCTGCGCCGTGCTGCCGGCCAGCGCTATGGCCACGGCGGCTTGCGGGGCTTTGGCGGCTTTGGCCACGGTGGCCACCAAATCGGCGCGGCGGCTGCCCACCAGCTCATAGCGGCCATTCACCACGGCCTGCGGCGTATAGGAGCCCGTGCCGAAGCCAGCGGCATATTGTCGCTGCCGCTCGGTGTAGGCCGGGGCCGAGAAGCTGTCTTTCCAACCCAGCCGATTCCAGTAATCGACGTGCTCACCCAACGCGATAACCTCTACGCCAGGCACTGACTGTTTTTTTTCCAACTCGCGTAATGCTTCATCAGCGGCCGGACAGCTGGAGCAGCCTTCGGAAGTGAAAAGCTCAACCACGACCGGCACCCGGCCGGCCCCGGGTGCCGGGACTACCGGCCGCGTCGGCCCTACCCAACCGCCCAACAGTGGCACGGCCAACAACCATCCTAATGCTTTCATAACAAGCTGAAAAAAATCAGACTTGAAGGCCGCCGGCCGCAAATACGGTCCGCCCCTTCCTTGGTTGGCCAGACGCGGCCAGGGCCCCAGCCTTACACCCGATTCAAAGAAAAGCCCCCAACTCGCCAAGGCGCGCTGAGGGCTTTTGAGGGAATACGTTGAGTTTGAGCCGCTGCGTGCTACCGGGACTATTCGCGGCGCTTGGCCGGCAGCTGGCCGGTGGTGCCTGGCGCAGGCACGGCCGGCGCAGGTGCCGCCGGGGTAGCAGCGGCAGCCTCGGCCGCGCTGGGCACGAAGTTGAACATCTCCAGCACAATGCGCCAGCCGGCGTCGGCTTCGCGGCGCCAGATGCGCAGGAAGGTGCCGTTTTCTTCGGGGTGGTTGGTGCTGGCCGGGCGGTGGAGCGAGCCCACCACGTAGCCCAAATCGCCGGCGGCGGCCAGGTAGCCGGTGTTGGCAATGAATAGGTAGCCGCCGTCAATATTCTTCATGTTGGCCGAGGCCGCTGCGCCCTGCATCATCGATAGGCCCGAGCGGTAGAGGCGGGCTTCGGCGCTCAGGTACTGCTGGTAGGTGGCCCCGGGCTTCATGAGCTCGGCGGAGGCAAACTTGCTGTCGACTTCGAGCACGATGTTGGACGGCGCGGCGCTGGGCGTGGCGGCGGCCGCCATCAGGCGGGGCCGGGCCACGGTGGCTATCTGCGCGGGCGCGGTCCCAATGCGCTCGATGCCCATGTCGATAGCGAATTTCCAGCGGCCATCCAGCTGCTTGCGCCACACGGTCACGTACTCGCCGGCCGCCACCGGGCGGTTATTTTGCAGCATGGTCCAAGGGCCGGTAGTATAGCCCATGTCGCCCGACTGGGCCGCATCGGCCAGCACCGGATACCAGGTCAGCTTATTGCCGGGCCGCGAGGGGCGCGTGCGCCACACCTCCTGGGCGTTGGCCAGCTTGCCGTTTTCGGTCACCAGGGACGTGGGGGCACTATTGGCCAGAAACGCGGCCTCCGTGCTGGTTTGCGTGGCCTGGGCCGCAAATGCTGTTTCCGCCGCTACCACCACATCATGGGGCGACTGGGCAAAAGCGGCCATTGGCAACATAAGGGCAACCGTAGCGCCGATAGTCAACTTATTCTTCATAGGATACAAGGAAAGACAATTCACAATGCTAAGGTACGCGGTACGGTATAATTATACTTTTGGTCCAATTTTCACTTCGCCTTTCTGTGCCGAACTTGCGGCCCTATTGGCCTCATCGGGCCGGTTTTGGCTTTTTGCTGCACTTCGTTTATTCGTTTTTTTCCTTGCTTTCATGAAATTACCAGACCTCACTGCCCGGGCTCGCCGCATTCGCTTGGTTCTCACCGATTGCGACGGCGTGCTGACCGATGGCGGGGTATACTATTCCGAGCGGGGCGAGGAAATGAAGCGCTTCAACATCCGCGACGGCATGGGCGTGGAGCGCCTGCGCAACCACGGCATTCTGACGGGCATTATGACGGGCGAAATGTCGCCTTCCGTGCGCACCCGCGCCGCCAAGCTGCGCATCGAGGAGCTGCACCTGGGCATCAAAGACAAGCCCGCCTGCCTGCACGAAATCCTGGCTCGCACCGGCCTCACGGCCGAGGAAGTGGCCTTCATCGGCGATGATACCAACGATGTGGAGATTCTGGGAATGGTTGGTTTCTCGGCCTGCCCTGGCGATGCCACCTCCTTCGCCCGCGCCGTGGCCGACTTTCATTGCCAGACCGCCGGCGGCTACGGCTGCTTCCGCGAGCTGGCCGAGTTCATCATCGCCGCGCAAGGCGGCGGCGAGTAACCGTCACGCAGAGCGCAGCGAAGCATCTTTACCGCACTAGTAAATGAATTACGTTACGCGGTAACGATGCTTCGCTGCGCTCTGCATGACGTTTTTTTAGCTCACCACCTATTCCGGCAGCAGGCCCTCACGGGCCGCCAGCTTGATGAGGGCGGCGGTGTTACGGGTCCGGGTTTTCTCCATGATGTTCTGCCGATGGGTTTCGACGGTGCGCTTGCTGGTGAACAGGCGCAGGGCAATTTCGGTGTTGGTGAGGCCCTCGGCTACCAGGCTCAGCACTTCCATTTCGCGCTTGCTCAGGCCCAGGCTCAGGCGGGCGGCGGTGCCGTCTACGGGCTTGGCCAGGTAGAGCCGGCGCAGCAAGGCCAGGCCCAGGGCCGAGCACAGGAATGGCCGCCCGGCCGCCACCGTGCCCAGGCTGTGCACCAGCTCCGGCAGCGGCGAGGTTTTCAGGATGTAGCCGTTGGCTCCCAAATCGAAGGCGCGGGCCACGTAGTGCTCGTTGGTGAGCTCGCCCCGGGCAAGAATCCGCAGCTGAGGGTACTGCTCGCGCAGGGCAGCCAGCACCGCAAAGGCGTCGGGGCCGGGCAGGCTCAGGTCGAATAGCACGACCGTGGGGCTCAGGGCGGGCAGCTGGACCAGCAGCTCCTCGCCGGTCGCGGCTTCGCCCGCTATTTCCAGGCTTATGGCCGCTCCCAACCCAATGCGCAGTTCCTCGCGGGTGAGCGCATCGCCGTCGGTAAGTAGCAAACGAATCATGAACGAAGAAAAAGGTAGAGCCGGATGCTGAAAGCTAAATATATCGAATTCCCAGGATACGAATTAGTAAAATGAGAATAAACAACCCGAAATTACCATTTCAGCTAAGCTCAACCATAACCGACGCAACAAAAGCAGTATAAATCCCTTCGAAAACCACGATTAACCCTGACGATTTAGTACAAATACGTAGCCCTTTCTTACGTATAAGCTAAGTTCCCAACTTTGTTGCGCGCCGCCCGTTTTGCCTAGTTCCAACTCTCCTCCCGCTATGACCCGACTTCTTCTTGCCGATGACCACACCATCCTGCGTGATGGCATCCGCGCGCTTCTCTCTGCCGAACCGGACCTCGACGTGGTGGGCGAAGCCAGCAACGGGGCCGAAGTGCTGGCCCTGCTCGAAACCACGCCCGTGGATGTGGTGCTGATGGACGTGCAGATGCCCGTGCTCGACGGCTTTTCCACCATGCCGGAGCTGCGCCAGCGCTTTCCCGAGGTGCGCGTGCTGGTGCTCACCATGCTCGACCACGAAAACTACGTGGCCCGGATGATGGAAGCCGGCGCGCTGGGCTACGTGCTCAAGAACGCGGCCATCAGCGAAATCACGCACGCTATTCGGACCGTGGCGACGGGCAACCCGTTTTTGTGCACCGAAATCGGCCTGAATATGCTCTACAAAGCCGTGGCCCAACGCAGCAGCACCGAGGATGCGGCGAATGAAGGCCACTCCGGGGCCGACCTCACGGCCCGCGAGCTGGAAGTGCTCAAGCTCATCGCCGAAGGCATGACCAACGGCGAAATCGCCGACAAGCTCTTCACCAGCAAGCGCACCATCGAAACCCACCGCCAGAACATCATCGCCAAAACCCAGGCCAAGAACACCGCCGCCCTCATCAAGCTGGCCGTGAGCCGGGGGCTCATTTCTTGAGTTAAGAGTTAAAGGTTAGGAGTTAGGCCGGCTGCTAGTCGCAAAATGCCTTGCGGCGGGCTTAACTCCTAACTCAATTAAGCATCCCGCCGATGGTGCCGATGGTGAGGGCCACGATGACGGTGTTGAAGATGAAGGCGATGAGGCCGTGCAGCAAGGCCGCGCGGCGCAGCTCGCGGTTGCCGATGCCGATGTCGGCGGTTTGGGCCGTCATGCCGATGATGAAGGAGAAATAGGCGAAGTCCACGTAGTTGGGCGTGAGCTTGGGGCCTTTGTCTTTGCCCTGGTCGTCGGGGAATACGAGGCCGCCGATATCATGGCCGGTGTCTTCGTCGGCGTTGTAATAAGTGTGGGCGTAGCGCAGCGTAAACACGAGGTGCACCAGCGTCCAGGCCAGCACCACGGCGGCCACGCTCAGGATGACGTGCAGGGCCCGTAAGTCTTTCGAGATGCCTTTGAGGGAGCCCATGAGGCCCACCACCGCGCCCAGACTGGCCAAGGCCGCGCCCACCACCAGCACGAAAGCTTGGGTGCGGGGCAGGTCTTCGGAAGCGGCCACGCGGCGGATGTCGTCAGTGTCGGCCTGCCACATGCCCAGGATTACCAGACTTAGGTCGGTGGCGGCGAAGCCTACCCAGCCCACTACTACGCGGGCCAGCGTGCCCAGCAGGTGGGGGGCCAGCAGTGCCGCCGCCGCGCCAATTATTACCGCCAGGGCCAGCCGCCAGCGCACGTCCATTGCCCGGGCCCACACGATGGGGCGCGGGCTTTTTGTCTTGTTTTTACTCATTTGGCCGCCAAGGTAGTGCGGCCCCGCCGATGCTGCCCCAACGACCGGACCGGCCGGAATAGCCGCCGCGTCGTAAGCGAATGCGTCGTTTCACTGTTATTTCGCTCTATGAATGCTGCTCCCCTCTCCGGCCTCTACGCGCCCTCGCTCGCCCTCGTCACCGACTTATACCAGCTCACCATGGCCTACGGCTACTGGCAGCAGGGCTTGCAGGACCGGGAGGCGGTGTTTCACCTGTATTTCCGCAAGGCTCCGTTTCAGGGGGGCTACGCGGTAGCGGCCGGGCTGGCTCTGGCCGTGGATTGGGTCGAGAACCTGCAATTTTCGGACGATGACCTGGCCTATCTCGGCAGCCTGCGGGGCAGCAAGGGCGGGGTGATGTTCCCGGCCGAATTCCTGCGCTACCTACGTGAGTTGAAGTTCACCTGCGACATCGACGCCATGCCCGAGGGCACGGTGGTGTTCGGCAACGAGCCCATTATGCGGGTGCGCGGGCCGCTGCTGCAAGCCCAGCTGCTGGAAACGGCCCTGCTCACGCTCATCAACTTTCAGACGCTGGTGGCTACCAAGGCTGCCCGCATCCGCGAAGCCGCCGGCCCCACCGACCAGATTCTGGAGTTCGGCCTGCGCCGCGCCCAAGGCTTCGATGGGGGCCTGGGGGCCAGCCGGGCGGCCTACCTGGGCGGCGGCGATGCCACCAGCAACGTGCTGGCCGGGCAGCGCTATGGCATTCCGGTGCGCGGCACCCACGCCCACAGCTGGGTAATGGCCTTTGAGAACGAAGTGCAGGCCTTCTCGGCCTACGCGCAGGCGTTTCCCGACGACTCGGTGTTTCTCGTGGATACGTATGACACGCTGGAGGGCGTGCGGCAGGCCATTCACGTAGCCCGGGACATGCGCGCCCGGGGGCATGAGCTGGCCGGCATCCGGCTCGATTCGGGCGATTTGGCCTACCTGAGCCGGGAGGCGCGGGCGGTGCTGGACGAGGCCGGTTTCCCGGAAACGCGCATCGTGGCCAGCAATGATTTGGAGGAAAACCTCATCACCAGCCTCAAGCAGCAGGGCGCGCGCATTGATACCTGGGGCGTGGGCACGCAACTCGTGACGGCCTACAACCAGGCCGCGCTGGGGGGCGTGTACAAGCTGGCGGCCCTGCGCAAGGCCGATGATTCGGGCTGGGATTTCACCATCAAGCTCTCGGAGCAGGTGGCCAAAACCAGCATTCCGGGCATTTTGCAGGTGCGCCGCTACCTCGGCGAGCACGGCAAGCCCCGCGCCGACATGCTCTACAACACGGCCGAGGACCTGCCCAACCACCTAATCCTGATTGACCCCGCCGACAGCACCCGCCGCCTGCCCATCCGCCCCGAAACCCAGTACCGCGAGTTGCTGGAGCCGGTGTTCCGGCGCGGCCGCCGCGTGCTCGACCTGCCCACCCTGGCCGAAAGCCGCGCCCTCGCCCAGCGCGAGGTGCAGGCCCTGGACCCCGGCGTGCGCCGCTTCCTCAACCCCCACACCTTCCCCGTGGGCCTCGAAATGGGCCTCTACGAATACCGCACGAGCCTCATTCTGGAGAAGCGCCCGGTGCGCCCGGCGTAGTTTTTAGCATCGAATAAGCAGGCCCGGGTGCTTTGGCGTTGCCGGGCACACCGGGCTTTTTTGTTTGAGCCGGGCAGTGCGGCCCTGGCTTATTCCGGGTCCCAATCGGAGGGCGCGGGCAGGGGCATCGCCAGGGCCACGGGCGCGGAGCGCAAGGGGCCGTGCTGCACGAAAGCGGTGCTGAACAACGCAATGACCAGGCAGAAAAACACGGCCAGCACCGTCACAAACTGGTGCGAAAACAGGGTCTTTTTGGCCGCGATGAGCATCAGGGCCAGCACCAGGAGGAGGGCATTGGCGGCCAGTACGAGCACGCCGCTGCCCGGCCAATGCAGGAACTTGAACACCACGCCCAGGATGCCCACGGTCAGGGTGGCCACCATCACGTAGTTCAGCAGCTCGGACGTGCCCACTTCGGCATTGGCACGGGCGGTGAAGCCGAGCACCGAAACCAGCAGGGCCCCGAAGCCGAGGAGTATCAGCACATCGGCCCCGCGCCACCATTCCACCTTGAAATACACGCCCAGCAGGCCGAGGAGCAGGGCTGCGCCGTTGAGGACTTTTTTACTGTTCATTGCCGGGGGAATAAGCCAGTGTGGCGGCCAATGCCCCGGAAAGCCGGGGGCGCTAAAGCCTCCACCCTTCCCGCACTAACCGACCATAAACTTCCCGCCTTTTCGGAACAATGGCAATACCCGGAAATAGGTATATTTCAACCCATGCGGGGCGGCTCAGGCCGTGGGCCGGGCCGGCGGCACCTCGCACCGCCCGATGGCCAGCAGCCAGTCCTCGCCCCAGCGGCTGAGGCGGTACTGGCGGCGCGGCCCGATGCGCTCCCACGTCAGCAGCCCCACCGCCACGAGGGCATTGTGGGCGCGGCTGCCGGCCACCCGCTCAATGCTGGCGGCTTCGGCCAGGTCGGCGGCGGTCTGGGTTTCGTTGCGCAGGAAGCAGGTCATCATGCGGGCCTGGGTGTCGTTGCCGCGCCCGTTGCTGTGGGGCACCAGCGGCTCCAGTGCCGCCATCAGCCGCGCGTGGAACTGCCCGGGCTCATACGGGTCGGAGTAAGTGACGACGGGCGGCACATCACGCCGGGCAATGCGCCCGGCCAGGCCCTCCAGCAGGGGTTCGATGGTACGCTTAGCGGGGGTATCCATAACGGGCAGCGGCAGCGGAACAGCCTGCCGCAACTAAGTTACGATACAAAGTCGGGCAGCTTGTATCGTTGCAACGGCGTTCTGTTCACACTTTCAAACGTTTTGTATTGTTGCGAGTGCGCGTTATTCGTATTTCTGCGCAGTTTGTATTGTTGCAACCGGTTGCTGTTCGCATTTCTGCACAGTTTGTATTGCTGTACGTGCGCGCTATTTGTATTATCGGGCAGCTTGTATTGTTGTACGTGCGCGTTGTTCGCATTTCTGCACCGTCTGTATCGTTGCAGGCATCCGTTGGGCTGTATTTGGCAGGGTTTGTATCGCCACAAGAACTGCACTGCGGTAAAACGGTAGGTTACACTTCTACTCCTCTGCCTCAATTGCCTCCCTCGCCCACTTTGCGCCGACAAATTCGCGCGTTGCCGTCTGGCCCGTTGGCAGATTGAACAGTTCGTTTACCGACTGGTCACGGTTCACGACTTCTTCCAGACAAACAACCATCATGTCAGCGTCGGCCGCTTCGTCTTCGGTCAAAAACTGCCACGAGCCGTCGTCATCGTTGTGTAATACCCGCAGGATGGGCTTGCCTTCTTTGAAAATCTGCCTTGCTACAAAGGCCGCGACGTTTCGGTACTCGAAAAACTTGAAGTCAAGCTTTTGGTCAAGGAAAGGCTGGTCCAGTTTGTAGCCCTCATCGAATTCCGGCTCCCAGGGAAATTTACCGCCTTTATCCGTCCAGAATAATTGCAGCGCGGGGAAGGCTTCGTACTCGTAAAACCACTGAGCACAGCCGAAATAATCAGGAATGTTATCCGCATCAACCTGCCGAAACTGAACCGGGTGCAGCTCCAGAATCTCGAAGTTATCGACAGCTGTTTCCAAGGGATTGCCAGCTTTGATGATGTCACCGGCATCGTTCAAAATGGCGTGCATCGTATCGAGCGGCAAGCCAAAGGCAATTAGTTCGGGATGGTTGAAATTTTTCCAAAGGCCAATGGTATAAGCGAAGGCGGGCGTGGCGGTATCTGCTTCAAATAAGCAGACCGTCCAGCCATGTTTTTCAACATCGTTTTTAATGTTGATTTCGGCCTGGGTATCGTGTTCTTCGTGCGACATGGCGGTAAAAGTAGCTTAGGCTCCGCCACAAAAAAGCCCTGCCGTCTTGATTGACGACAGGGCTTTTTATTGGGTCAATTAACCTTACGCGTACCGCAGTTCCCCCGCGGCCACGCGTAGCGTCACGCCGGGCTCGGCGGTGAGGTGGCCTGCCACCTGGGCCAGGTAGCCGCTGGCGCGCAGCGAGGCCACCACGGCGGCGGCGCTGGCGTCTTCGGTCACGATGAGCATACCGGTGCCCATGTTCCAGTAGAGGTAGGCGGTTTCGGCATCGATGCCGCCGATTTCGCAGAGGCGCTGCATGGCGGGGAAGGGCTCGAAGATGTTGTCCAGCACCGCGCCGAGGCCGTTTTTGAGGACGCGCTTGAAGTTGTCGGCCACGCCGCCGCCCGTGATGTGGGCGATGCCGTGCAGCGGCAGGCCGGCATCGAGCAGGGCCGCCACGCCGGGCGAGTAGATGAGCGAGGGCTCCAGCATGGCCTCGCCCCAGTTGGCAAACTGGTCGGGGCCGTCGTAGGGCGCGTCGTGCCAGTTTTCGCCGAAGAGGCGGGAGAGGGTTTTGCGGGCCAGCGAGTAGCCGTTGGAGCGGAACGAGGGCGAGCGCAGGGCCACCACCGCGTGGCCGGCCTGGGCGGTTTTGCCGCTCAGGGGCTGGGCTAGGCTGGGGTGCAGCACCCCGATGGCCGTGGAGCACCAGTTGAAGTTCATCTTGGCCCCCGGCCAGCCGCCGATGCGGTTGCCAAGCTCCGCGATTTCGCCGCCCGTGATGGCGATTTGGGCGAAGTTGGCGGCATCGTGCAGGCCGCGCATCAGCTGGTCCACCACATCGTAGTCGAGGTGGTTCACGTCGATGATGTTGGAGAGGTTGGTGGGCACGAAGCCGGCGGCGATGAGGTCGTCGGCCGTCATGGCGATAAGGTCGTAGCCGAGCGAATCGTACTTGTTCAGGCGCTCGGCCACCTCAATCTTGGTCCCGATGCCGTCGGAGCTGATGCCGAGGCGCTCGGCCCCGAAGCGGATTTCGTTGGAGAAGCCGCCGTCGAGGTCCTGGGCGGGCTCGCCGGGCTTGCCGGCGCGGTTTGCGAAGGTTTTTTTCGACCAGTTGTAGGCGTTGCGCGAGGCGGCGTTGCCTTCTTCGATGGAGTAGCCGGCGGGGTTGTTCATGGGCAGTTGGAACG
>NZ_JBCEVZ010000056.1:0-30798 GCF_038448715.1 Hymenobacter segetis
GCGGCGTGGATACGCTGCTCATCGAAACCATTTTCGACACGTTGAACGCCAAAGCGGCCCTCTACGCCGTGCAGAAGTTCTTCGACGAAGGCGGCCGCGTGGTGCCGGTCATGATTTCGGGCACCATCACCGATGCCTCTGGCCGCACCTTGAGCGGCCAGACGGTGGAGGCGTTCTGGAACTCCATCCGCCACCTGCCGCTGCTGAGCGTGGGCCTGAACTGCGCCCTCGGGGCCGACCAGCTCCGCCAGTACGTGCAGGAGCTGAGCCGCATTTCCGACGTACATATCTCCGCCTACCCCAACGCCGGCCTGCCCAACGCCTTCGGCGGCTACGACGAATCGGCCCAGGAATTTGCCGCGCTGGTGGAGGAGTATCTGAAGGAAGGCATCGTGACGGTGGTAGGTGGTTGTTGCGGCACTACGCCCCAGCACATCGCCGAACTGAGCAAGCTGGCTGAGAAATACCAGCCCCGCCAGCTGCCCGCCGCCATTCCGCCCGCCACGCGCCTGAGCGGTCTGGAGCCGTTCGGCATCACTGAGCAGAGCCTGTTCGTGAACGTGGGCGAGCGCTGCAACGTGACCGGCTCGCGCGCTTTCGCCCGCCTCATCCGCACCGGCGCATATGAGGAAGCCCTGGCCGTGGCCCGCCTGCAAGTAGAAGAAGGTGCCCAGGTCCTCGACATCAACATGGACGAGGGCATGCTCGATTCGGAGCAGGTGATGACGACGTTTCTGCACCTCATCGCCTCGGAACCCGACATTGCCCGGGTGCCGGTGATGATTGACTCCTCGAAGTGGAGCGTACTGGAGGCCGGCCTGAAATGCGTGCAGGGCAAGAGCATCGTGAACTCGATTTCGCTGAAAGAGGGCGAAGCGGCCTTCCGCGAACGGGCCCATACGGTGCGCCAGTACGGTGCCGCCGTGGTGGTGATGGCCTTCGACGAAAACGGCCAGGCCGACTCGCTGGAACGCCGCATCGAAATCTGCCAGCGCAGCTACGATATTCTGGTGAAGGAAGTGGGCTTCGACCCATCTGACATCATTTTCGACCCCAATATCCTGACCGTGGGCACGGGCATGGACGAGCACCGCAACTACGCCATCGACTTCATCGAAGCCGTGCGCTGGATTAAAGCAAATTTGCCCGGCGCGCTCACCAGCGGCGGCATCAGCAACATCAGCTTCTCGTTCCGGGGCAACGACGTGGTGCGCGAGGCCATGCACACGGCCTTCCTCTACCACGCCATCAAAGCCGGCCTGGACATGGGCATCGTAAACCCCGGCCAGCTCGGCGTGTACGATGAAATCGAGCCCAATCTGCTGGAGCTGGCCGAAGACGTCCTCCTAAACCGCCGCGCCGATGCCACCGAGCGCCTCGTGGAATTCGCCGACACGGTGAAACAGAAGGACAAGGCCGAAGTAGTGGCCGACGAGTGGCGCAGCCTGCCCGTGTGGGACCGGCTGCAACACGCCCTGGTGAAGGGCATCACCGAGTTTATCGACGAGGACACCGAGGAAGTGCGCAAGCAAGTCGGCCGGCCTTTGGAAGTCATCGAAGGCCCGCTGATGGCTGGCATGAACGTGGTGGGCGACCTGTTCGGGGCCGGCAAGATGTTCCTGCCCCAAGTGGTGAAATCGGCTCGCGTGATGAAGAAGGCAGTGGCTTATCTGGAGCCGTACCTGCTGGCCGACAAGCAGGGCTCCGACCGCCAGACGGCCGGCAAAATACTGATGGCGACGGTGAAAGGCGACGTGCACGATATCGGCAAGAACATCGTGGGTGTGGTGCTGGCCTGCAACAACTTCGACATCGTGGACCTCGGCGTGATGGTGCCGCTGGAGAAGATTCTCGACGAAGCCCAGAAGCAAAACGTGGACGTGATTGGCCTGTCCGGCCTCATCACGCCCTCGCTCGATGAGATGGTATACGTGGCCCAGGCCATGGAAAAGCGCGGCCTGAAAATCCCCCTGCTTATTGGTGGGGCCACCACGTCGCGCCTGCACACGGCCGTGAAAATCGCGCCCTCCTACAGCGGCGCGGTAGTGCACGTCAACGATGCCTCGCGCTCGGTGGGCGTGGCCGCCGGCCTGCTCGGCTCGGGCGAAAAAGCCTACGCCCAGACCGTGGCCGACGACTACGCCGCCCTGCGCGCCGACTACGCCAGCCGCCAGCGCGACAAAAGCTACCTGACCATCGAAGCGGCCCGCGCCAACGGCTTCAAGTCGGACTGGAACACGGTTTCTATCACCAAACCCAGCTTCCTCGGCACCAAAGTCCTCGAAGACTACGACCTCGCCGAGCTGGCCCAATACATCGACTGGACGCCCTTCTTCCACACCTGGGAGTTGAAAGGACGCTACCCGCGCATTCTGGAAGACGAAACGCTGGGCGAAGCCGCGACGAAACTATTCGAAGATGCGCAGACCATGCTCGCCACTATCATCGATGGCAATCTGCTCACGGCCCGCGCTGTGCTGGGCTTCTGGCCGGCGAATACGAAGGATTACGACACCATCGAAATCTACGCGGATGATACTCGTGAAACTGTAGCCACTGAGTTTTTCACGCTACGCCAGCAGGGCGAGAAAGGCCCGGGCATCCCCAATATCGCCTTCTCCGATTTCCTGGCTCCGAAGGAAACTGGCCGCGCCGACTACATGGGCGGGTTTGCCGTTACGGCTGGTATTGGCATTGAGAAGCTCATCGAGCAGTACGAAGCCGACCACGACGACTACTCCAGCATCATGGTGAAGGCCCTGGCCGACCGCCTGGCTGAGGCCTTCGCCGAGCGCCTGCACGAGCGGGTGCGCCGCGAGTTCTGGGGTTACGCGCCCGACGAGCACCTCACCGGTGACGACCTCATTCAGGAGAAGTACCGCGGCGTGCGCCCTGCCCCCGGCTATCCCGGCTGCCCCGACCACACCGAGAAAATCACCCTCTTCAAGTTGCTCGACGCCGAGGGCAAAACCGGTATCTCGCTTACCGAAAACCTGGCCATGTACCCGGCCTCGTCGGTGAGCGGTATGTACTACGCCCACCCGGATTCGCGGTATTTCGGGTTGGGCCGAATTGGCGTGGACCAGGTGGCCGACATCGCCCATCGCAAGCACATGCCGCTACCCGAGCTGGAACGCTGGCTGATGCCCAACCTGAACTACGAGCCGAAATAATGTAGTGTGGACTCTGCGAGTCCGCGCCCGCACCACACGAAATAATTGCCCTCACGCTTCCATGCGCGGACTCGCAGAGTCCACGCTACCTATATGAAAGTTACCGACCACCTCGCCCAGGCCAACGGCAAAACCCTCTTCTCCTTCGAGGTGCTGCCGCCCAAAAAGGGCGAAAACATCCACACGCTCTTCTCGAATATCGAGCCGCTGATGGAGTTTAAGCCGCCGTTCATCGATGTGACGTACCACCGCGAAGAATACGTGTACCGCCACCATCCCAATGGCTTGCTGGAGAAGAAAACCGTGCGCCGCCGCCCCGGCACGGTGGGCATTTGCGCGGCCATCAAAAACCGGTTCGACGTGGACACCGTGCCGCACCTCATCTGCGGCGGTTTCACGAAGGAGGAAACCGAAAATGCGCTGATTGACCTGCACTTCCTGGGCATCGACTCCATCCTGGCCCTGCGCGGCGACCCCATCAAATCGGAAGGCCATTTCAAGCCCGAGCTCGACGGCCATGCCTACGCCTGCGACCTCATCGGCCAGGTGGCCAACCTGAACAAGGGGGAGTACCTGGATGAGGAACAGGATGATACCTGGGCCACCAACTTCTGCATCGGCACGGCCGGCTACCCCGAAAAGCATTTTGAAGCGCCTAATTACGCTTCGGATATCAAGTTTTTGAAGCACAAAGTGGACCGGGGAGCTGATTACATCGTGACCCAGATGTTCTTCGACAACGAGGAGTTCTTCAAGTTTGAGCGGAAGTGCCGCGAGGCGGGCATCAACGTGCCCATCATTCCCGGCCTGAAACCGCTCACCACCAAAAGCCAGCTCACCATGCTGCCCCGGGCCTTCTACCTCAACCTGCCCGAGGCCCTGGCCGAAGCCATCAGCCAGTGCCGCGACAACGAGGCCGCCCGCGCCATCGGCATCGAGTGGTGCCTCAACCAGAGCCGCGAGCTGATGGCCCACGGCGTGCCCTGCCTGCATTATTATTCGATGGGCAAGTCGGAAAGCATCCGGCGGGTGGCGGCGGAGTTGTTTTAGGTTGCCTGAGCAGTCGTACAGATGCAGTCGAACAACATTGAACGTCATGCTGAGCGTAGTCGAAGCATCTCTACCGTGTAACTAATCCTGACGATTTGGATTACTACTGCGGTAGAGATGCTTCGGCTGCGCTCAGCATGACGTTCTTTCTCATCACAGCTTTTCATCTGAGCTAACCTTTCAGCCGGCGTAGCAGTACAGGGCACAAGCGGCCGCAACGGCCGTTATTTGCAACCTACTTACTGTGTTTGTGCTATGAATGGTGAATTGCGTAATCGGCCGGCGGCCCTGAAACTCGGCGGCGTATTACTGGCCGCACTGCTGCTCACCGGCTGCGACTCGACACCCAACGAGCGCCGGGCCGCTGCCCGCGAGGCCGGCCATGAGCTGGACACCGTGGCCCGCACCGCCGCCGGCAAGCTGGCCCGCATCGGCAAGGCCACGGCCACCTACGATGCCAGCAACCGCGCCCGCCGCGCCCGGCCCCTCGACCCGCGCCAACAGCTGGCCATGGAAGCCAAGCTGATGGGCCCTTACAACGGCCAGATTAACTCCCTCACGCCCCAGGACCTGCCGGCCGCCTACGGCCAGCTGGTGCGCGAAACCCGCACCCAGCGCGCCACCTGGACCGACCGCGACTGGGACTACGCCCGCGCCGTGTACCAGCGCCTGAACGACCAGCTGAAGCAGGTCCGCATGGACATGCCCGCCCGCGACGAAGTGCGCGTCCGCGCCCGCCAGGCCGAGTTCGTGAGCCTGCAGGCCGGCCACGCCGTGAACGGCATCGACGCCGCCACCCGGAAACAGCCGAAATAGAATTATGAATTAAAAATTATGAGTTATGAATTGCTTATCATGCCTTTGCGGTACCATACTTCGCCCACAAATTCATAACTCATAATTTTTAATTCATAATTCCCTCCCGTGTCCCGCCCCGACTCCGTCGTTTTTCTCGAATCGTTTTACGAGCCGATGGCGGCCAACCTGGCCCGCACCCGGCTGGAGGCTGCGGGCATTCCGTGCTTTCTCAGCAATGAGAATCTGGTGTCGATGATGCCGCTCTACAGCCCGATTACGGGCGGTGTGCGGCTGCACGTGCGGCAGAGCGACGCGCAGGCCGCGCTCGACATCCTGCACGCCGAGCCTGAGCCCCGGCCTACCGGCCCGGATGTGGCTTCTTTCGAGGCCGACGCGCCCGACCCAGTCACACCGCGCTGCCCACGCTGCGGGTCGTCGGACGTGGCGTATGGGCCGGCCACGCGCAATACCTACGGGTTCTGGTCGGGGCTGCTGTCGGTGCTGCTGCGGTTTCCGGTGCGCGGCAACAGGTTTCACTGCTTCCACTGCGGCAACGAGTTTGCGTAGGTAGCCAGCAGCGGGGTATTGAAGCTGAAAGCCAATACCAAAGGCATCGGGATTGCCGTTATTGCAGCATGGCTGGCGAACATAACCGGCGGCTTGGGCTGCTGTTGCTTATTGGATTGGTGTGGCCGGGTGTGCCTGCGCTGGCGCAAGCGCCCCTGCCTTCCGGTGACGGTATCAGAGGCGACTACTACGAAGGGACGAATTTTGAGAAATACGTCCTGACTCGTCGCGATGCGACCATTAATTTCAACTGGGGCCACCAACCGCCCGCATCGGGGATGCCAGCCGAGGAGTTTTCGGTGCGCTGGACGGGCTGGCTGGTGCCACCGGTCAGCGGCAAATACGTTTTTCATGTTACCGTAGACGACGGGGTTCGGCTGTGGCTGAACGACCGGCAACTGCTGAACGAATGGCGCGGACAGCCCCTGAGCGACTACACCGCTACGGCGGAGCTGCGGGCCGGCGAGCCATACCACCTGCGGGTTGACTACTGCCAATACGGCCTGGATACCCGCATTTTCATCACTTGGGAGCGGCCCGACGTACCCCTGAAACCGCCGACTGCATCGTGGCGCAACTTCTGGGGTAAAATGGCCGAAATGCCAAAGTTGGCTCCAATTCCGACCAGCTACCTGTTCAGCCGCAACCCGCCACCGGCCGCCACCGGCACGGCGGCCCCCAAGCCAGTAGTTCGGCCACCGAAACCAGAGCCGGCCCGCGTCATTCCTACGCCGCCAGCTGTGGTACCTGTCCGCCCGGCCGCGGTGGTGCCCAAGCCGGTTCGCAGCCCCGCTCCCGTGCCGAACCTGGCCGCTTCCGTTGGCAGCAGCGAGGCAATAGCAGCTCCAGCATCAGCTGCGGCCCCAACAATGCTTCTGGCCGATTCGGGCAGCGTGGCTTCGCTGACCGGCCTAGCCATAGGCGGCACGGTGACGTTGCCGGAGCTGTATTTCGACCAGGGCAAGGCCGTGTTGTTGCCGCCCTCCCGCGCCGCCCTCGACCGGCTGGCCACCATCCTGAGTGCCCAGCCAGACCTGCGCCTCGAAGTGCAGGGCCACACCGATAACGTGGGCAACGCCGAACTCAACCGCCAGCTCTCGCAGCAGCGGGCCGAGGCGGTGTGCCTCTATCTCACAGCCCACGGCGTGAGCACGGCCCAGCTTCGGCCGGTGGGATACGGCGGCACCCAACCCGTGGCCGACAACGCCGACCCCGCCCAGCGCCCCCGCAACCGCCGCGTGGTGCTGCGCCGGCTCTGAACCACCGGTAGGGTAGCACGGGCAAATAACCGGGTCAGCGGCAGCCATTGGCGGGTTTTTCGCGTAAGCCGGGGCATCACGTTTTCCTACCCGCCATGCCTCCTAAGAAAACCACGGCTGCTCCCGCCGCCCAAAAAAAACCGGCTACTCCTGCCAAGAAAGCCGCCCCTGCCAAAGCCGAGCGCCGCCCCACGGCCAAGGACATGAAGGCCGCTGCCCAGAAGCTGCCCTACCCGGCCAAACAGGCCGATATGAAGCTGCAGCCCCAATCGGACCTGGCCAATTACAAAGCCGCCGGCAAGCTGAAGGATAAAGTCGCCATCATCACCGGGGCCGACTCCGGCATTGGCCGGGCCGTGGCCATTGCCTTTGCCAAAGAGGGCGCGCACGTAGCCGTCGTCTTCAACGAAAACGTGGAGGATGCGGAGAAAACCAAGCAAATGGTCGAAAAGGAGAAGCGCAAGTGCCTGCTACTCCAGCTCGATGTGCGCGACCCCGAGCAGTGCAAGCAGGCCGTGCGCCGCACCCTGGCCGAGCTGGGCGGGCTGAATATCCTGGTGAATAACGCCGCTTTCCAAATGAGCCAGGCCAAGTTCGAGGACATCCCGGAGGAGCAGATTCGTCGCACTTTCGATACCAATATTCTGGGCTACATCTGGATGGCGCAGGCTGTGATTCCGCACCTCAAAAAGGACGACTGCATCATCAACACGGGCAGCATCGTGGGCATCACGGGCATCCCGATTCTGGTGGATTACGCCTGCTCGAAGGCCGGAATTCATGCCCTCACCAAGTCGCTGGCGCTGTATCTGGGCGAAAAAGGCATTCGGGTGAACTGCGTGGTGCCCGGCCCGGTCTGGACGCCCAACATCCCCGGCACCATGCCCCGCGAAGAAATCGCCAAGTTCGGCCACGAAGTAGCCCTCAAGCGCCCCGGCCAGCCCGAGGAGCTGGCCCCCGCCTACGTACTGCTGGCCTCGCAGGATGGCTCGTTCATGACCGGCAGCCTCGTACACGTGACGGGCGGCAAGCTTAGCAGCGACGAGTAGGGCGAATAGATTTTACTGAACGTCATGCAGAGCGCAGCGAAGCATCTTGCCCGCAGTAGTAATCATTTGCTATCGGGGTAAAGATGCTTCGCTGCGCTCTGCATGACGGCCTTAACCGCACTCTGACTTCGGCAAACTGACTAACTATACCTGTTTAGCAACATTTTTGCGCCGCGAATAATCAACCAGCGAAGCCGCCGGTTACCTTGGCACTTGTCGCCCGCTTTCAGCGCGTTAGCCGCTGCGGCGGCCACGTTTTTCACCTCCTTCTTTCACTTCAATTCCCACATTTTACATGGCCGAAAACTCCTCTTCCCTGCTCGACCGCAGCCGCACCGTGGCGGGGCCGGGCTACAACCGCTGGCTGGTGCCGCCGGCCGCCCTGGCCATTCACCTGGCCATCGGGCAGGCCTACGCCTTCAGCGTATTCAACAAGCCGCTGGGCGCACTCATCAGCGGCGACCCGGCCAAGCCCGCGCCCGACGACTGGACTCCGCTACAAATCGGCATCACGTTTTCCATTGCTATTGTGCTGCTGGGCCTTTCGGCGGCCATTTTTGGGAAGTGGCTGGAGCGCGTGGGGCCGCGCAAGGCCATGCTGGCCTCGTCGCTCTGCTTCGGCGGCGGCTTCCTGATTGCCTCGCTGGGCGTGCACCTGCACAATATCTGGCTGCTGTATTTCGGCTATGGGGTCGTGGGCGGCATCGGGCTGGGCATCGGCTACATTTCGCCGGTGAGCACGCTGATTAAGTGGTTTCCCGACCGCAAGGGCGTGGCCACGGGCATGGCCATCATGGGCTTTGGCGGCGGCGCGATGATTGGCTCGCCGCTGGCCAACAACCTGATGACGCACTTCAAAGGCTCGGCCCCGCTGGGCGTGGCCCCCACGCTCATCGTGATGGGCATCATTTACCTGATTTTCATGCAGTTTGGCGTGTGGACCATTCGCGTACCGGCCGATGACTGGAAGCCCGCCGGCTACGTGCCCAGCACCGTGCACAACGACATGATTACCACGGCCAACGTATCGGCCGACAACGCCATCAAAACGCCGCAGTTCTGGATGCTGTGGGTGGTGCTGCTCTGCAACGTGACGGCCGGCATCGGCGTGCTCGAAACGGCCTCGCCGCTCATTCAGGCCGTTATTTCCGGCACGGCCAAAGGCAAGGGCATGGATAGCACGGCCCTGGCGGCGGCCGGCGCGGGCTTTGTGGGCCTGCTCAGTTTGTTCAACTTGCTGGGCCGCTTCTTCTGGTCGTCGGCTTCGGATAAGCTGGGCCGTAAGGTGGCGTATGCCATCTACTTCGGCCTGGGCGTGGTGCTTTATGCGCTGGCCCCTACGCTGGGAGCTAATGCGCAGCTAACGCTGTTTGTGGTGGTTGCCTGCGTGATTATCAGCATGTACGGCGGCGGGTTTGCCACGGCTCCTGCGTACTTGTCCGACTTGTTTGGCAAGTATCAGGTAGGTGCCATCCACGGCCGTTTGCTCACGGCCTGGAGTACGGCCGGCGTGCTCGGCCCGCTCATCGTGCACTACCTGTCCGATAGCCGCAAGGCCGAAGGCTTCACCGGCGCGGCCATGTACCAGACGGTGTTTTATACCATGGCTGGCCTGCTGGTGGTCGGTTTCCTGGCTAACATCATCGTGACGGCCGTGAACGAGCGGTACTACGAAAAAGGCCCCGTGACGGTAGAAGCCGGCGGCCACTAAGTCTCAGTCTTTCAAACCATAACTTAACTTCGATATGAATCCGCAACCCAATTCTCCTACCCCTCCTGCCGCCGAGCCCGGCGTGGGCGGCTCGGTGGTCCTGGCCTGGCTGGTGGTGGGCCTGCCCCTGGCCTGGGGCGTGTCGCAAACGTTCATTAAGGCACTGGCACTGTTTAAATAAGCACCGTTTGCGTCTGTTTTTGAGAAAGCAGCCGGCCTTGGGGTCGGCTGCTTTTTTGTTTCAACCTGCCAAGACGGTCGATTTATTTGGTGGTCAGGGCATAGAAATAATGTGCTCCTGGCCGAAAATTTTCCTGGTTCGCGGCCCAGCCCCGGGAAGATTTTGCTCGTAAGGAGTTATTAGCTGAGCCGTTTCGTGCGGCGCTGTTTCAGCCCAAGCCCCCATCTCCTGATGTCCGTTCCCGTTTATCCTAGCGGCACCGTGCGCGCGCTGCTCGATACGCCGCACGTATCGGAGGCCACCCGCACCGCCGTGCAGGCCCGCCTCGCTGCGCCGGCCGCCTACGCGCCCCAGTTTCTGGCCCCCGAAACCTACGCCCTGCTCGAAGCCGTGGCCGCCCGCCTGCTCCCGCAGTCCGACCGGGCCGATGCGCCCATTCCGCTAGCTCCCGCCGTAGACCAGCGCCTGGCAGAAGGCCGTGCCGACGGCTGGCGCTACGACGCCCTGCCGCCCGACCGCGAGGCCTACCACCTGGGCCTGGGCGGCATTAAGGAAATCGCGCAAGCGCAGTTTAAGACCGATTTCACGAATCTGGATGCCGAGCAGCAGGACGCGGTGCTGCAAGCCCTGGCCAGTGGCACCCCGCCCGGCGCAACCTGGGCCACGCTGGATGCGGGCCGCTTTTTCGAGGAAATGCTGGCTGAGCTAACCGAAACCTACTACGCCCACCCGCTGGCCCAGGAGGAAATTGGTTACGTGGGCATGGCCGACCTGCCGGCCTGGACGAAAATCGGCCTCAACGAAAAAGAAGAACGGGAAGTGAAAGTGGTAAATGAGTAGCTGAGCAACTGAGTAAATGGTCGTTTACCTACTCGTATTAACTCGCTCGTCTACCGCACATTGCCCCTTTACTCAATTGCTCATTTACTCATTGCAAAAATGCCCGACGAAGAAGTTCTAGAAGAAGGCGTCCTCAATCCCGTCAAGCCCGAAATTCAGGACCCGCTGCTGCGCGCGTTGCTGGCCGATGAGCCCGCTACCGCCCCTGTAGCGGCCGATACGCCCAAAGAGCAACCGCTGCCCACCGAGCCCGAAGCCGACGAAGTGGACTGCGTGGTGATTGGGCTGGGCGCGGGCGGCGCGCCGCTGCTGGCCCGTCTGGCCATGGCCGGCCTGAAGGTAGTGGCCTTGGAAGCCGGCCCCTGGCACAACCCTGCGAAGGACTTCGCTACCGACGAAAAGGCCCAGGATTTCCTGTTCTGGAATGATGAGCGGCTGGCCGCCGGCCATGACCCGCTGGCCATGGGCAAAAACAACTCCGGCACCGGCGTAGGCGGCTCCACGCTGCACTACACGGCCTACACGCCCCGCCCGCTGCCCGATGATTTACACATCCGGCGCGATTTCGGGCAGGGCGAGGATTGGCCGGTGAGCTATGAGGAGCTGGCTCCATATTATGAAGAAGTAGAGCATTTTATTGGAGTTTCGGGGCCAACGCCCTACCCCTGGGGCCCCAGCCGCCGCAAAGGCTACCCGCTGGCCCCGCTGCCGCTGAACAGCGCCGCCCAGCTGATGGTGCGCGGCGCGGAGAAAATGGGGATTAAGACTTCCCCGGCGGCGAATGCGGCGCTTTCGGCCCGCTACTACCAGGAAGGAATTGGCTGGCGCGAGGCTTGTACCAACCGGGGCTTTTGCCAGGCCGGCTGCTCGAATGGCGCGAAGTCGAGCATGGACGTGACCTTTATTCCGCTGGCGGTGAAGCACGGGGCCGACATCCGCCCCAACAGCTTCGTGACCGAGATTGAGCGTGATGCCCGGGGCTACGTGACGGGCGTGGTGTACACCCAGAACGGCGAGCAAAAGCGCCAGCGCTGCCGCCACCTCTTCCTCTGCGGCGGCTCAGTGGAGACGCCGCGCCTGCTGCTGCTGAATGAGCTGGCCCTGACCAGCGGGCAAGTCGGCCGCAACCTGATGGCCCACCCCGGCCTGCAAGTATGGGGCACATTTGCCGATGAAGTGCGGCCCAACAAGGGCATTCCCGGCGGGCTAATTTCGCAGGATACCCACCGGCCGGCCGGGGCCGATTTCATCGGCGGCTACCTGCTGCAAAGCATTGGCGTGATGCCCGTAACATTTGCCGGGCAGGTGGCGCGGGGCCGCAAGCTCTGGGGCCAGCCCCTGCGCGACTATATGCGCAACTACAACCATATTGCCGGCATCAATATCCTGGGCGACTGCCTGCCCCACGCCGACAACTTTATGGAGCTGGCCGAGGAAAAAGATGCGCGCGGCCTGCCAAAACCCCGCCTGCACTTCACGGCCCAGGAAAACGAGCAGCGCATGAATGCCCACGCCGAAAAGGCGATGCGCGGCATCTGGGAGGCGGCCGGCGCTACCGATATATGGTCGTTTCAGCGCTACGCCCACGTCATCGGCACGGCCCGCATGGGCAAAAGTGGCGACGACGCGGTGGTGGACGCCAATGGCCGCGCCTTCGACGTACCCAACCTCTACATCTCCGATAATTCGACCTTCCCCAGCGCACTCAGCGTGAACCCGGCGCTGACCATTATGGCCCTGAGTCTGCGCACGGCGGATAAGTTTCTGGAGCAGCAGCAGCGGCGGGATACCTGAACGTCATGCTGAGCGTAGCCGAAGCATCTCGCTTGCCACCACTAATCAATAATGAAACAACGATTGGATTACTGCTGCACGCGAGATGCTTCGGCTGCGCTCAGCATGACGTTCTAAAATACAGCCATATGAAGTCCTTTCTCACGGAAATTCACGACCATTTCGGCGACGGTAACTACGAGGGCGACGAATTCGGCGGTGCGCGCGGGCACAACGGCAACGGCCTGCCCACGGGCCTGCCCAACAATTTCATGTTTGCCACCGGCATCGAGTGCAGCTACCCGACCATCGACGGCGGCAAAACCCGCCGTGATATGCTGGCCGAGTGCGACCACTACAACCGCTACCAAGAAGACCTGGCGCTGGTGAAAAGCATGGGTCTGAAAGTGTTGCGCTACGGCCTGCCCTACTACAAAATTCAGCTCAGCCCCGATAAATACGACTGGGAATTTGCCGACCTGGCAATGGCCGAAATGCAGCGCCTGGAAATCACGCCGATTCTGGACTTGATGCACTTCGGCGTGCCCGATTTCATTGGTAATTTCCAGAACCCAGAGCTGCCGGTACACTTCGCCGCCTACTGCGAGGAAGTGGTGAAGCGCTACCCCTGGGTGCGCTTTTATACGCCGGTGAACGAGATTTACGTGACGGCCAAGATGAGCGCCAAAGATGGCATCTGGAACGAGCAGCTGAAGTCCGACAAGGCCTTTGTGACGGCCCTGAAGCACATTGTGGCCGCCAGCATCATGGGTACGCAGCGCATTGCCAAGCACCGACCCGACTGCATCATCGTGCAAAGCGAGTCAGCTGAGTTCACCCACGAGCTGCGGGCCGAACACACCTACGAGGTGCAGATGCAGAACAAAATGCGCTTCGCCGCACTCGATTTGCTTTATGGCCACCACCCCGAGGGAGATGTACTCAACTACCTCTACGATAACGGGATGAGCCGCCGAGAATACGACTGGTTTATGGCCGGCGAGCCGCCCGGCTACCAGATTATGGGCAACGACTACTACGGCCGCAACGAGAAAATTATGCTGCCGAATGGCGAAATCGTGACCAGCATGGACGTGCTGGGCTGGTACAACATCACCCACGACTACTACCAGCGCTACAAAAAGCCGGTGATGCACACCGAAACCAACGTCCTCGAAGCCAAGGATGCGCCCACTTGGCTCTGGAAGCAGTGGGTTAATATATTGAGGATGAGAAAAGAAGGCGTGCCCGTCCTCGGCTTCACCTGGTACTCGCTCATCGACCAGCTCGATTGGGATAAGGGCCTGGAGCGCAAAGTGGGCACCGTGAACCCCTGCGGCCTCTTCGACCTCGACCGCAAGCCCCGCCCCGTATCCGAAGCCTACAGAATGCTACTCCAGGAGTACGGCCAGATTACGATAGTACCTCACGGCGAGCTATTTGAGGTAACGAAAGCGCCCGCCACACTGAAGGTGGAGGTGTAGCGTGGGCTCTACGAGTCCGCGCCTGAGAAATATTGGATGCGCGGACTCGCAGAGTCCGCACTACATTCACTCACCCTACACCCGCCGCGCATTCTTTGCACTCCCATGAAACAAGCGCTGCTGCAAAACCAGCTCCACCGCCTGCTCTGGCAGCACGGGCTGCTGCTGCTGCTGGGCCTGGCCCTCTACCTGCTCGACAAGCACGAAGGCCTGCCGCCCGACGTGATTACGGGCCTGCTGCTGGTGGCAGCGGCCGGCAAGACGGGCTACTTTCTGCTGCACAATTTCCGCGCCCTGGCAGCCCTGCGCGATACCTTCCAGCAATTCCTGCTGCTCGTTTCGCTCAACTTAGGCATGATTGCGCTGTCCTTTGCCCTCGATTTTTATTGCCTATACCGCGTCAACGACCACGCCTTCGCCGGGCTGCGGCCGGGCTCGGAGCTGGAGGTTTTCGGGCAATTATTTTACCACAGCGTGGGCACGCTCATCAGCAACTCGGGCAGCACCGTGACGGCGGCGGCCGGCCCCACGCAGGTGCTGCTGCTGCTGGAAAAAATCTCCGGCTTCGTGTCCACGGTCTTCGTCATTTCGAACGCCGCCAACTACCTCGGGCCGCTGCCCAAGGCCGGGCCGAAACCCGTAGCCCCGGCCGATGGGCCGGAAACATTGCCGAAGCCCGAAACTGGCAACGCAGCTACGGTTGGCCCTAACTCGTAAAGCCGGGCCATGACTACTCCTGCCCCCGGCCTGCTTCTGCGCGTAGCCGCCATCTGGCCCCTGCCGGGCCTGGGACTGCTCGCGCTGCCCGCTGGTCCCACCCCGCTGCTGCTGCCCTACGCCCTGCACACAGCGCTGGTGGTGGCCGCCATCCTACCCGATGGTACCCGGCAGCCGGGCACCGCCACGGTGGAGGAGGTGAGCCGGCCCGATACCGGCACCGGGCCGGTACGCGGGCTGCTGCTCGATATGGGCACCGCCTGCGCACTGCCACCGGACACCGAAATCTGGCTGGCCGGGGAGCCCGCCGACGAGCTTCGGTAAGTGCCTGCTCATCCGTTTATCGACTCCCAATTGCCCCCGTCGACTTTCCGGGGGGCTTGGTAGACGCGCCTTGGTGGCCGGGGTGCGCTCCCGCTAGTTTCGACGCACCCGAAGGACGGGCCGGCCGACTGGCCGTTTTCGCATTCCCCTTTTCACTATTTATCTCATGTTCAAAATGCTCTTTTCACTCCTGGCGCTTGGCTTATTATGCTCCGGGCCCACGGCCTCGGCCCAGTGCCGCGACCCCTGGATTGCGCAGGCTTACAAGCAGATGGCCAGCCGTGCGCCTGTGGGCCAAGGCGATGCCTGCGAGTGCAACACGCACCTCTACAACAATGGCAGCTGGGGCAACTACAACGAGCTGGCCGGCTACGTGAAGCAATACCTGCAAAGCGGTGTGCGCCTGGGCTACGCCCCACTGCCCAACGGCAACTTCGCCGTGGCAGTGCTGCAAGGCAACCAGGTAGCCGCTATTTCGGTCCTGAACTCGGGCGGCAACGTGGTGTCTTCCGGAGGTGGCAACGTGGTCGCTTCCGGAGGTGGCAACGTGGTCGCTTCCGGGGGTGGCAACCTGGTGGCCTCAGGCGGCGGCAACATCACCGGGCTGAGTGCCAACACGCCGGGCTTCTCCTTCGGGCAGGCCCGCGGGGTGCTCGCCGCCGGCGAGCGCCGCCTGCCCACCAGCGGCGGCGGCACCATCGTCATCCGCTGAGGTTGCCAATATCCAATTTTCGCTATCTGCTCCCCGCTCCGGCTTCGGCTGGGGCGGGGAGTTTTTTTCTAAATTCAGGTCCGCCCGGTTGGTTGCCCCCAAACGGCTTCTGCACGGTTAGTCGACGCCCGACAGCTATTCGCTTGGCAGGTTTAATCTTTCACCAGAAATTTTACTGTTTTCGGCACGGAACTAGTTGGGAGGCGCTTGCGCTTTGCGTAAATTGCCGGACTACTTAAGGTTTTGGCATTTGGCTCTTTTATACTTCGTATGAAATTTCTTGCTCCGCTGCTCCTGGTGTGCCTCCTGGCACTGCCAGCCGCCGCCCAGCGTATCGTAATCAGTGGCCAAGTGGTGGAAGCTACGAACGGTGAGCCGGTGCCGTTTGCTTCCATCTTTATTCCTAAAAGCAGTGCCGGTGTCACGGCCGATGCCGACGGCAAGTTCAAGCTGGCCGCCACGGGCTCGCCCGATTCCATTGCGGCTTCGGCCCTGGGCTTTGCCACCCAGCGGCGCAAGCTCAGCAACGCGGCCGTGCAAACGGTGCTGTTCCGCATGAAAACCGGCGGCGTGGCCCTGGGCGAAGTCATTGTGCGGCCCGGCGAAAACCCCGCCTTCCGCATCCTGCGCGAAGTGCAGAAACACAAGCCCGAAAATGCCCGCAGCGCCCTGCAAGCGGCCGAGTACGACTCCTATAACCGCATCGAAACCAGCCTGATTGACCTGCCCAAAAGCCTGTCCAATCGCAAGGTTATCAAGGATATTCGGGCGCTGGCCGTGCGCCAGGGTGCCGCCGCTGCGGCTGATGTGGATGCCCCGCTCCCCGTTTTCGCTTCGGAAGTGGGCTCACGGGTGTACCAGCGCAACAACCCGCTACGTCGCCGCGAAGACCTGATACACAAGCAGATGCGCGGCGTAGGCCCCCGCGAGGGCTCGGTGCTGTCGCAGATGCTGGGCTCGAACTTCCAGAATTTCGACTTCTACCCCAACTGGCAAAACGTGCTGGGCAAGGACTTCATCTCGCCCATCGCCGAAGGCGGCCGCATCACCTACGACTACGAGCTGCAGGATTCCATGTTTGTGGGCAAGGACTGGTGCTATAAAATCGCCGTCACGCCCAAGCGCAGCCACGATTTGGCCTTCAAAGGCACCATCTGGATTACGCAGGAAGGCTACGCCCTGCGCCGCGCCGACCTCGTGGCCAGCCCCGAAGCCAACATCAACTTCGTGAGCGACCTGCGCATTTACCAGGACCTCACCTCGCCCGTCGACGGCCCTGGCCTGCCCACCCGTACCAAGCTGGTGCTCAGCGTGCGGCCCTACGAAAAGCAGGCCGCCATGCTGGTGCGCTTCACCACGGTGAGCAGCAATTTTGTGCGCAACCAGGTGCACAACGAGCCCGGTTTCTACGACCAGCCCATCGTGTCGTCGCTCATGGAGCCTTCCGACAAGGAGGGTGCCGGGGTGGGCAGCCTGCTCACCGGCCTGCCCCAGGGTGGCGCGGGCGGCTACTTTGACCAGCACCGGCCCGATACCCTGAGCCTGAGCGAGCGCCAGACGTTCGCCGTGCTCGACTCGGCCAAGCAGCTGCCCTCGGTGCGCAACGTGCTCGACTGGGTAGAGCTGCTGGTGAACGGCTACAAGCGCGTGGGCAAGTTCGATTTAGGCCCAATTTCGACGCTCTACGCCAACAACGACTTCGAAGGCAACCGCTTCCGCTTTGGCTTCCGCACCACGCCTGACATCAGCCGCAACTGGCTCACGCAGGGCTACGTGGCCTACGGCACCAAGGACGGCCGCTTTAAGTACGGCATCCGCACGAGCTACGTGGCCGAGCGCCGCCACTGGACGGTGTTCACCGGCGAGTTCAAGCACGACGTGGAGCAGGCCGCCCTGCTCGACAACGACTTTCTGGAGAACAACAACCTGTTTGTAGCCGCCTCGCGCTGGGGCCGTTTCCGCCAAGGCAAGCCCGTGCTACGCGACCTCACCGCCTTCAGCGTGCAGCGCGACCTGTTCCACGGCTTCACCCAAACGCTGACGCTGCGCTACCAGAGCATCGACCCGCTGTTTGAATTCCGTCGCCGCCCCAACAATGGTCCGGGCAACCCACCCACCGAAGAACCCAGCTCGGATGTGCTGCACCTGAGCGAGATAGTATCAGAATCGCGCTACGCGCCCGACGAAAACCTGGTGCAGAGCGAAACCCGCCGCCGGGCCGTGGGCCTGAAGCGCTGGCCGGTGTTCAGCTTCCGCTACACGCTGGGGGCCATCGACTGGACGCAGGGCGATTTCATGTACCACAAGTTCAACCTGGCCATTTCGCACAGCGTATCGATGGGCCAGCTGGGCCGCCTCACCTACCGCGCCGAAGGCAACTACATTCCCTCAGCGCTGCCCTACATCATCCTCAAAACCCCGCTGGGTAATCAAACCCCATTTTATAACGCCAACGCTTTCAACCTGATGAACTACTTCGAGTTCATCACCGACCGCTCGGCCACACTCCGCCTCGACCACCATTTCGAAGGCCTGCTCGTGAACTCCATTCCCGGCATTCGCGCCCTCAACTGGCGTTTGGTAGCCACCAGCAACGTGCTCTACGGCAAGCTCTCGGACCGGGCCCGCCGGGCCAACAGCAATACCTCTGACCTGCCCGGCCCCATTTCCATGCCTTATGTGGAAGTAGGCTACGGCGTGGAGAACATCTTCAAGTTCATTCGGGTCGACTTCATTCACCGCCTCACCTACCGCGACGCTCCGGGTACCAGCAACTTCGGCGTGAAAGTAGGCGCGCAGTTCCGGCTGTAGTTATTGGGCCAACCTCGCCCGCTCAAATTCCAACGCCCGGCTGTGTTTCGACACGGCCGGGCGTTGGCAGTTTATGGCGACCAGCGGACAGCACAACTATGAGCAGTGAGTAAACCCTTACTTATCTTACTGGTTACCTTTGTCCGGTTTCGATTTGTGCTGTCGTAAGTTAGATACCGATATGTTTATTTCTTCTCCATTGATTTTGGGTTTGCGAACTATTGGTGGCGGGGACCCGCTATGCCGGCTGGTTCATGCCCTGCTGTGGCTACTGCTGCTCCTGCCGGCCCGCGCCCACGCCGCGCCCGAGGATACGCTGGCCGTGAGCCCGAACAACCCGGCCCTTTATCTGGAAGAGAACTATTACAGTATGCTGGAAGACCCCACGGGCCGGCTCCGGCTGGCCGATGTGCAGTCGCCGGCCTGGAGCCGCCGCTTTGTGATGTTGCGCGGCTCGGGCCACCCGCCCAACATTCAGCATCCGCGCAGCACCTACTGGCTCCGCATCACGGTGCGCCACGCCCCGGCCGAAAACGCCGCCTGGTACCTGGAGCTTTACGATTCGCACATCGGGCAGGCGGTGTTTTACGGCCCGCGCCCCGGCTCGGCCACGGCCTACGACAGCGTGGCCACCGGCGCCAGCCATTCCTTCGCCACGCGCCCGCATCCCTACAAAAACTTCCTATTCGACCTGCCGCCCCGGCCCGGCGAAACCGCTACCTACTACCTACGCCTGCATTCCGACACGCGCACCAGCTTCCGGGCCATGCTGCACAGTGGCGCGGGCCTCATCCCGGAACTGTCGCTGCAATACTGGCTGCTAGGCATTTTCTATGGCATCCTGTTCATCATGGTGCTGTATAACCTGATTCTGTTCTTCTTCCTGAAGGAGCGCACCTACCTCTACTACGTGCTCTACGTGCTGAGCGGCTCGCTCCTATTTCTGAGCGAAGACGGGCTGGGGTTCCAGTATTTATGGTCGGCCTCGCCCGACCTGAACCACTTCATTGGCGCGCTGGCGCCGGTGCTGCTGCTGCTCACGTTTGCCACCTACGCCAGCGGCTTTCTTGATACTGCTTCGCGCCTGCCGGCCCTGCACCGCCTCGGAACGTGGGTGGTGGGCGGCAGCACAGCCCTGCTGGTGCTCGATGCCGCTGTGGTGCATTCCGGCTTCAGCTTCTGGCTGTACCTGCTGCCGTATGGACTGCTGTATTACGCGGCTTTTCAGGCCTATCGCAGCGGTTTGCGGCCGGCCCGCTACCTGCTACTGGCGCAGGCGCTGGTGGCTACCAGCCTCACATTCCTCATCATGCGCAAGCTGGGCATCAACTTCTACAGCAACGTGTACACCGTGTACAGCCTCAACGCGGCCTTCGTGGTGGAAGTCGTAATTCTGAGCTACGCGCTGGGTGAAAAGCTGAAGGGCCTGATGGACATGACCCTGCTCACCCAAAACCGCCTGCTCAAGCAGCTCCGCAAAAAACACCAGGCCCAAGACCGCCTCGTGGAGCAAATGCGCGAAAACCAGGCGCTTAAAGACCAGCTCAACACCGAGCTGGAAGGTCTGGTAACCCTGCGCACCGCTGAGCTCCGCCAGCAAAACGAAACCGTGGCCGCCCAGAACCGCGAGCTGCTACAAGCCAACGGCCTATTGGCCCTGCAATCGGCGGCCATCGAAAAGCTCAACGGCGACCTCAGCCGCGACCTCCACGCCGAGAAGGCCGCCCGCATCGAATCGAAGGAAGTTGACTTTGGCGAATTCAGCCAGATATACCCCGACAAAGATGCCTGTCTGCGCTACCTCGCCGACCTTAAGTGGGGCCACGGCAGCTACCACTGCCGCAAGTGCGGCCACGAAAAGAGCTGCGAAGCCCGCGAACCCCATGCCCGCCGTTGCACCCGCTGCCGTTATGTAGAGTCGGCCACGGCGAGCACGTTATTGCAAAAGTGCAAGTTTTCCATCGTCAAGGCGCTGTATGCGGTGTTCCTGCTGCACGCCCATAAGGGCAGTTACTCTCCCTCGGAGCTGGCCCGCATACTCGACCTCCGCCAGGCCACCAGCTGGGCCTTTGCCCAAAAAGTATTGCAGGCCCTACAGCGCCGCCGCCAGGCTCCCGACTACGAAGAGGGCGAACCGTGGACGCATGTGCTACTCGATACTGCCGCCGACGCCGAAGTGGAGGAGAATGAACCCGCCGAAACCGGGAATTAAGCCCCCCATTTTTTCCCGGTAACGTTTGTGTTGGGAACTGGAATCAATTTGTCCACTTTGCCATATAATGGATAGCTTTTCAGTCTGGTATTTGGGAACTGGCAAATAATGTCAGTTTTTTTTTCAATCAGCCCTGTTTTTTTTCGTTGTTTTTTAGCCTGTGCCGCAAAAACCGAAAACGCTTTGGCTGCTTGTATCAGGCATGAATATGAAATGAGCACGTGTGCAGCAAGCGTATAAGCCATGCTGACCCAAGTGACAAAAACTGCCAAAACAACCATTCTGAGGCAGTTATTGAGTTGCATTTGCCCAACACACTCCTCTACATTTGGCCAACTGAATATTCCAGATGGCCTCGTTTTCCTCCCTGTTTCGCATTCGTTTGCTGCCCGGCCGGTCGTCGGCATCGGTAGTTCAAGACCATTCTTCCGCGTGGCGGAATTTGCTTGTGGCGCTGCCGCTTCTGGCCGCTTGCCAGCGCGGAGCCGTGCCGATGGCCACCACGGCTCCACTTACTGAAGCCCGCACAGCGGAAATAGCCCCGCCCACCTTCAGCCCGCGCGTGCAGCAGTTGCTGGCGCAAATGACGCTGGAGGAGAAAATCGGTCAGATGACCCAGCTAAACATTTCGGCGATAAATCATACTGGCACCAACGGCGATGTCTCGCTCGACTCGGCCAAAGCGGCGGGTTTAGTCCGGGATTTTCATATTGGCTCGTTCATCAACGGGGAAGCAGTGCCGGCCGTGCAATGGCTGCGCTACTCGGCCGCGCTGCAGCGCATTGCCCTGCGCGAGTCGCGCCTGCACATCCCCATGATTTATGGCATCGACCACATGCACGGGGCCAGCTACGTGGGCGGCACTGCCATTTTCCCGCACAACATCAACCTCGGGGCCAGCTTCAATCCGGCCCTGGCCCGGCAGGCGGCACGCGCCACCATTCTCGAATCAGCCGACCTGGGCCACCACTGGGTATTTGCCCCGGTGCTCGATTTGGGTTTGAACACGTACTGGCCCCGCTTCTACGAAACCTTTGGCGAAGACCCGCTGGTGGCGGCCACGCTCGGCACGGCTTTCACCGTTGAACTCCAGACCAATACTGAGATTTCACCCTATAAAGTAGCGGCCTGCGGCAAGCATTTCCTCGGCTACTCCGACCCGCGCAACGGCTGGGACCGCACCAACGCCCTCATCCCCGACCAGCGCCTGCAGGAGTTCTTCCGGCCTTCGTTTCAGTCCGCAATCGATTCCGGATTGAAATCCATCATGATTAACTCGGGCGAAATCAACGGCGAGCCGGTGCACGCGTCCAAAGCCATTCTCACCGATTTGCTGCGCCGCCAGATGGGCTTCAAAGGCGTGGCCGTGACCGATTGGGAAGACATCAACCGGCTGGTGCGCGTGCAGAAAGTGGCTCCCAACGAGAAGGAAGCCACCTGGATGGCCATCGACGCGGGCGTGGACATGGCCATGACGCCCTACACCACCAGCTTCTGCCGCATTGTGAAAGAGCTGGTGCAGGAAGGCCGCCTGACCCAGGCCCGCATCGACCTTTCGGCAGGCCGGATTCTGCAGATGAAGGATGAAATCGGCCTTTTCGAGAACCCCATGCCCCGCGCCGACCGGCTCAGCCGCATCGGCGACCCGGCGCTGCGGGCGCAGGCCGTAGCCGCCGCCCGAGAGAGCATGGTGTTGCTTAAGAATGAGCGCAATGCCCTGCCGCTGGCCCCGGCCCGCGTGAAGCGGCTGCTGGTGGTGGGCCCCTCGGCCGATTCGCGCGCCAACCTCTGCGGCGGCTGGACGCTGGCCTGGCAGGGCCGCCCCGAAGATGCTTACCCGAAGGATGTGCCCACGCTACTTGAAGCCTTGCGCCGGGAATATCCCCAGGCCAAAATCGAGATGCTACCCTACCGCGATGCCACCGGCAAAATGCTGTTGCCCAGCATTTCTGCTGCGGCAAAGCAGGCCGATGCCGTGGTGCTGGCCCTAGGCGAGCGGCCCTACACCGAAGGCCTGGGCAACACCTCAGACCTGACCTTACCCGTCGACCAACAGCAGCTGGCCCAAGCGGCGCAGGCCAGCGGCAAGCCTACGGTGCTCATCGTAATCGGCGGGCGGCCGAACATCATCCGCAGCGTAGCCGAGGGCTCGTCGGCCATCATTTGGGCGGGGCTGCCGGGCTACGGCGGGGCCACGGCGCTGGCCGAAATCATCAGCGGGAAGACTAATCCGAGCGGCAAGCTGCCTTTTACCTACCCGCAGTTTGCCGGCCACATCACCAACTACCACCACGATAATAACGAAAACAGCCTCGATTTGAGCGACTTTGGTGCAGGCTATGAGTCGCCGGGGGCCAAGTACAAAAGCTCGATGCTGACCGAGTTCGGCGAAGGGCTGAGCTACACGACTTACGCCTACTCCGGGCTGGCGCTGAGCGACTCGGTGCTGACCGGGCCGGCCGCCAAATTGCGCGCCACGGTGCGCGTGGCCAACACCGGCTCCCGTGCCGGTCAGGAAGCCGTGCTCTGGTTCCTGACCGACGAAATCGGTCGCATTGCCCGCCCGGTGCGGATGCTGAAGCACTTTGAAAAACAAGCCTTTGCTGCCGGCCAAAGCCAGCAGCTGACGTTCGACATTGACCCACTACACGACCTGAGCTACCCCGACGGCCAGGGCCGCCCGCAGCTGGAAACCGGCTGGTACACCCTGCGCGTGGGCTCCCAGATGGCCCGGTTCCGCTACGTGGCTTTGCCGGTGGCCAGCGCCACCCCAGCCGCCGGCAAAGCCACGGGGGCCGTGCGCCCGGCCTCTGACCAATCGCGCACCGTTACGGCGGCCGCATCACACTGATTATTCCGCAAACTCGTCGGCTGATTTTTAGCAGCCAACTTCTTCGCTTACCGCTTTTTAAAACTCCCACCATGAAGCGAACTTTTTACCTGATTGCGCTGCTGCGACGCACTACCATACTGCTGGCCTGCGGGCTGCCGGTACTAGCAACGGGCGCGCCGGTTGTGGCAGCAACCCGGCCGGTCACGCGCCCGGCCGCCGATGTGCCCGTGACCGGCCGTGTGACCGGCGCCGACGGCACCGGCGTACCCGGCGTGACCGTGTTGGTGCGCGGTACCTCCCTCGGCACTTCCACCGCACTCGACGGCACTTTCTCACTGACTGCACCCGAGGGCAGCACGTTGGTATTCAGCTTTGTGGGCTTCACAACCCAAACGGCAGTGGTGGCCAATGGTACCCCCGTAAACGTCACGTTGCGCGAAGACGCGCAGAAACTGAATGAAGTGGTAGTGGTGGGCTACGGCACCCAGGAGCGCGGCAGCATCAGCAGCGCCATTTCCTCGGTTTCGGGGCACGACATTGCTACCCAGCCGGTGGCCGACCCCACGCAGGCCCTGCAAGGCCGGGCAGCGGGCGTGACCGTGACGCAGAACTCGGGCGCGCCGGGCGGGGCGGGCGGCACGGCGGTGCGGGTGCGCGGCATCACGTCGGCGGGCAACAACTCGCCGCTGTACGTGGTGGACGGCTTCCCACTGCCATCGTCCGATGCGGGCGGCAACAGCGTGGAAAACCAGTTGAACGCCATCAACCCCAATGATATTGAGACAATTGACGTACTGAAGGATGCGTCGGCCACGGCCATTTATGGTCTGCGGGCGGCCAATGGCGTGGTCATTATCACCACGAAGCGCGGCAAGGCGGGCACGGCCAGCATCACCCTAGACGGCTACCGGGGCGTGCAGCAGGTGTGGCGCAAGCTCGACTTGCTAAACGCAGAGCAGTACGCGGTTATCAACAACGAAAGCATTCTGGCTCAGGGCACGGCACCGGTGCAGGAGAAGCTGCGCGACCCCAAATCGTTGGGCGCGGGTACTGACTGGCAGAAAGCGGTTTTCCGGCCCACGGCCGTGATTCAGAGCTACAACCTGGGCGCATCGGGTGGCAGCGACAAGGCCCGCTACGCCGTTTCGGCCGGCTACTTCCAGCAGGATGGCACGCTGAACGGGTCTAATTTTGAGCGCTTTACGCTGCGAGCTAATGGCGATATTCAGCTCAGCAAGCGCGTGAAGATTGGCAACAGCCTGTCGCTGACGCACCTAGCCGACCGGCAGCTCGACACCGGCAACAGCGAGTTTGGGGTACTGAACAACGTGTTGCAGGCCCCGCCCACCATCCCGGTGTACAACCCCGATGGGTCGTGGCACGAGCCCTCGAAGGCGGACAACTACGCCGAGCCGAACCCCGTGCTGCAGTCCCTGATTGAGGACAAGAAGTTCAGCCGCAACCGGGTGCTGTCCACAGTATTTGCGGAAGTGGAGCCGGTGAAGAACCTGCGGTTTCGCACCAATGTGGGCGTTGATATGATTTTTGACAACGGCTCGAGCTTTCTCCCTTCGCTGGGCCCGAACTCGCCGCGCTACAGCAAGTCGAGCGCCAGCTCATTTTCCAACTACAACCCCGGCTACCTCATCGAGAATACGCTGACGTATGACCGGCTGTTTGCCGAAAAGCACCAGGTGACGGTGCTGCTGGGCCAGTCGGCGCAGGAGTTCAACTTCAACTCGCTGAGCGCGGGCCGCTCCCTCTACCTCAACCAAGACCTGCGCCAGCTGAACAACGGCCCCCAAACCGGCCAGACCAACAGCGGCACCAGCAGCCAGACCCGCCTGGCCAGCTACTTCGGCCGGGTGAACTATGACTTTGCCGGCAAGTACATTTTCTCGGCCACGGTGCGCTACGATGGCAGCTCGGCCTTCGCTACAGGCTACAAGTTTGGCTTCTTCCCGGGGGCCTCGGTGGGCTGGCGCTTGTCGGAGGAGGCCTTCATCAAGAACATTACGACCATCAGCAACCTGAAGCTGCGCGCCGGCTACGGCCGCGTGGGCAACCCGCTGAATGCCGGGCAGTTTGCTTACCTGGCCACCATTAACACGGGCATCACTTACCCGTTCGGTCCCAATGACGTGACCACGGGTGCTCAAACCATCAACTCGGGGGCCGCGCCCACCCGTGCCCAGAACACGCAGCTGCGCTGGGAAGACAACGTGCAAACCAATATTGGTGTAGATGTGGGCCTGTTTAGCAACCGCATCGAAGCCACGGTGGACGTGTATAACCGCCGCTCGCCCAACCTGATAAACAACGTGCCGGCCTACCTCGTGACGGGTACCTACGAGGCCGTGCCCACCAACTCGCTGGTGTCGTACAACCGCGGCATCGACGTTTCCGTCTCGACCCGCAACCTGGTGGGCGGCGACCGGGGCCTGACCTGGACGACTTCGGCCGTGTTCTCGGCCTATAAAAACCAGATTGAGGACCTGGGCACGGGCGGCACCGCCTTCAACGGCGCCACCAACCGCAACGGCGCGGCCCTCGTGCGCTACGACAAAGGCCAGCCCTTCGGCGCGTTCTACGGCTATGTGGCTGATGGCCTGTTCCAAACGCCGGAAGACGTGAAAAACCATGCTACCCAAACGGTGGGTGCCAACTCCGGCGTAAGCACTGCCCCGGGCGACATTCGCTTCAAGGACCTGAACGGCGACGGCAAGATTACCGATGCCGACCGCACGTTCATCGGCAACCCCAACCCGGCCTTCACCTACGGCCTAAACAACACGGTGAGCTGGCACGGGCTGGACCTCAACGTGTTCGTGCAGGGCTCGCAGGGCAACGACGTGTATAACCTGAACCGCGTGTACACCGAAGGCGGCCTGTACAGCAACGGCAACAGCAGCACCCGCGTGCTGGGCCGCTGGACCGGCCCCAACACGAGCACCGACGTGCCCCGCGCCGTGGCCGGCGACCCCAACCAGAACCTGCGCGTGAGCAGCTACTTCATCGAGGACGGCTCCTACCTGCGCATCAAAACCCTGACTGTCGGCTACAACCTACCCAAATCCCTCACCCAGCGCGTGGCCGCCCAAAGCCTGCGCGTGTACGTGACCGGCCAGAACCTGGTGACCCTCACCAAATACACGGGCTTCGACCCGGAGCTCGGCGGCCGCGGCATCGACTTCGGCGTGTATCCGCAGTCGCGGGTTTTCCTGGCGGGCGTGAACATCGGCTTTTAATAGCCGGGCCGCCTTTTTCCCATCAGTCGCCTTTATCTCTCCCACCAGATGAACTTCCTCCCCAAAACCGCCGCCGTTGGCTTTCTGCTGAGCCTGGGCCTGCTGACCACTACGGGCTGCGGCGAAAAATTCCTCGACGAGTCGCCCCGCGACCAGCTCACGACCCAGAACTTCTATAAGAATGAGACGGATGCCATCCTGGCTACCAACGCGGTGTACTCGCAGCTGAGCCGCAAGGGCCAGTACAACTACTCGCTGTGGGGCATCGGCGACATCATGTCGGACAACTCGAATACCGGCGGCGGCGGCGGCGGCGACGGAGCCGAGGAAATCCAGCTCGACCAGTTCAACATTCCCAGCAGCAACCCCATGACTGGGGCGCTGTGGGCCGGCTGCTACGTGGGCATTGGCACGGCCAACCTGGTCATCCAAAAAGTGCCGGGTATCACCAACATGAGCCCCACCATTCGGACGCGGTGCGTGGGCGAGGCACAGTTTCTGCGGGCCAAGTATTACTTCGACCTGGTGCGCTGCTTCGGCGATGTGCCGCTGCTGACCACGCCGCCCGCCAGCCCCGCCGATGCCGCCATTCCGCGCACGCCGGCCGCCAAGGTTTACGAGCAGATTATCAACGACCTGACCGCCGCCAGCGGCAGCCTGCTGGGCAGCTACAGCGGGGCCGACCTGGGCCGCGCCACCAAGTGGGCCGCCATGGGCCTGCTGGCCAAAGTGCAGCTCACGCTGGGCAACAAAGCCGAGGCCGCGCGCCTGGCCCAGCTCATCATCACCACCGGCCCGCACAGCCTGTGGGCCAACTACGGCGACAATTTCAAGCTGGAAAACGAGAACGGCAAGGAGTCCCTGTTCGAGGTGCAGTTCGTGACGGACCCCTCGCAGTCCTACGATTTCAACCACCTGGGCTTCGTGGGAAATGAATTTTTTGCCCCACGCCTGCAGGGCCTGGCCCCGCAGAACGGCTACGGCTTCAACATTCCCGAGCCCAACTTCGTGGATGGCTACGAGGCCGGCGACCGCCGCCAGGCCGTCACCATCTTCAAGCCCGGCGACCCCTACCCGGCGGGCAGCACCTACCCCTCGCAGCCCGCCACGCTGCCGGGCTCGCCCAACGGCTACAACGTGCGCAAGTGGCTGATACCCAAAAGCGCCTCCAACGTCTGGGACTCGCCACTGAACTTCCCGGTGATGCGCCTGGCCGAGGTGTACCTCATTGCCGCCGAAGGCCTGGGGCCGACGGCCGACGGCTTCAAGTACCTCAACATCGTGCGCCGCCGGGCTTTTGGCGAAGACCTGACCAGCCCCACGGCCCAGCCCCACGACCTGAACAGCAACAACACCAACGACTTTGCGGCCGCCGTGCTGCGCGAGCGCCGCTACGAGCTGGCTTTTGAGGATGACCGGTGGTTCGACCTCAAGCGCACCAACAAGCTACTCACCAACGCGCACCTCATCAGCAAGGGTATCAAGCCTTTCAACATCGTGCTGCCCATTCCGCAGTCGGAACGCGACGCCAACCCCAACCTGACGCAAAACGATGGCTACTAAGCGCATCAGCTCATTCCCACCCATGCTATCCTCCGTTCTCATGCGTAGTTCTTTTCGTCAATCTGTGTTGCTGCTGGCCCTGGGGGCCGTGGCGTTGGGCGCGTGCCGCAAAAAAGAAGTGGACTCGCTGGAAGGCCCCGTGCCCGCCGCCGGCTTCACCGTGGCCCTGAACACGACCGTGTACCCGGTGGTGGCCACCTTCACCAACACCAGCGCCGACGGCTTCCTGTACCAGTGGGATTTCGGCGATGGCTCGCCCCTGGCTTCGGGCCGCGACGTGACCCACACCTACACCCTGCCCCGCACCTACCAGGTGAAGCTGGTGGTTTCGGGCCGGGGCGGCACGGGCTTCGCGCCCGTCGATGTCACGATTCCGTCGATTTGCAGCAATGCAGCCTATGCGGCGCTCATCGATTGCGGGAAGAATAATGCCACCAGCTGGACGTATTCAGACCAGCCGGGGGCCATCAAGACGTTTGCGGCCAACGGCACTACCCAGCTCAGCGCGTCGGGGGTGCTGCCCGACTGCCAGGGCGACGACCAGTTCCAGTTCAACCAGAGCTTCACCTACACCTACGACGGCGGCGACAACTGCGGCGCGAACCTGAACGGCACGAGCGGCTTCATTTTCCGTCCCACGGCCAACGGCCTGGGCCAGATTGTGCTGCAACGCCCCAAGTCCTTCATCGGCCTCACGGATTCGGTGGTGAACAAAACCTACGACATCGTGGAAGCCTCGGCCACCGTGCTGCGCCTGCGCGGCACCAACCCCAACGGCACCATCACGGAGGTAACGCTGATGCCCACCCCGCCCCTGCTGGTCATCACCGAGCGCCGGCTCACGGGCGGCAGCTCGCGCACCTGGGTGCTCGATAACACAGTGCCGAACCCCATCACGGTAGGCACCGAGGCCGCGCCCGAATCCTACTACCCGAACGGGCCAATCGTGGCCGCCGGCGGCCTGCCCGCCTGCCAGGCCGACGACGAGTACACGTTCACCAGCAGCCACAGCTTCGTGTATAATGCCAAGGCTGAGACGTTTGTGGCCGGGTCGTATTCGTGCCAGGCCCCGCGCTCGCTCACCACTACGTTCACGTTTGGGGCGGCGGCCGGGGCGGGCCAGGCCCAGTTTGTGCTGGCAGCGCCCACGGCCTTCATCGGGGCCACCGATGCCGGGGCCGACCACACCTACCGCATCCTTTCCATCAACAACCGCACGATGGTGCTGCGGGCCGGCGGCCCCACCGCCGACCCGGTGTTCACCTTCAAGATGCGGGTGAAATAAGCCTTCCACTTATCCTTTTCAGCTATTCCCATGATGTTATTTCCCTTTTCATCGTCGCGCCTGGCCCTTGGCTTCGCCGCCGTGGCGCTGGCCGCCAGCAGCTGCACCCAGAACCCACCCGGCCCCACCATCACCGAAACTGCGGCGGCAACTCCCGAGCCCGTGAATGCCGCCATCATGCCCTACGGCAGCTACCGCACCCTGGTGTGGAGCGATGAGTTCGACGGCACCTCGCTCAACCCCCAGAAATGGGTGCCCGAGATAAAGGACGTGTGGTACAACAACGAGCTTCAGGCCACCACCGACTCACGCTCCAACCTGGGCGTCACCAACGGCAACCTCGTTATCACGGCCCAGCGCGAGGCCTACCACGGCCGCGCCTACACCTCGGCCCGCATCAACACCAAAGGCCTGCGCGACTTCACTTTCGGCCGCATCGATATCCGCGCCAAAGTGCCCAAGGGCAAGGGCATCTGGCCCGCCATCTGGATGCTGGGCTCGAACGACAGCCAGGTAAGCTGGCCGGCCTGCGGCGAAATCGACATTATGGAGCTGCGCGGCAGCACCCCGCAGGTCGACATCAGCACCCTGCACTACGGGGCCAATACGAGCACGCACCAATTCTCCAGCTTGGCTTATTCCCTGCCCGGCGCGCCCGATTTATCGGCCGCCTACCACACCTACACCGTCATCCGCAGCCAGGATAAGACTCAGTTCTACGTCGACAGCGTGCAGTACTACGAGCGCACCGTGGCGCAGGTATCGCCCTACCCGTTCAACAACCCGTTCTATATGATTCTGAACGTGGCTGTGGGCGGTGATTTCGACGGCAACCCCGACGGCTCTACCTCCTTCCCCCAGCAAATGCTGGTGGACTACGTGCGCTACTACAAATACAAGGAGTAGCCCGGCCCGATACCGCCGTTCATTCCGGCCGGGGCCTGGTGAGAATCCCCCGCCGGATTGGGCGTTGGCCGCCGGTCCAGTGGGCCGGCGGCCAATAGGCTCCGCCGTTTTTGACTTCGGCACCGCTTGGGAGTTATCCCCATTTTTTCCACTTCAACGCATGATTTCCACATTACTACCCGGCTTGTTGCTGCTACTCAACGGTACTTCGCCCGCTCCGAAAGCGGCCGTGGCCCCGCCGCGCTACACCTTCACCAAGCTGGCCTGGAGCGACGAGTTCAACTACGCTGGCCTACCCGATT
>NZ_JBCEVZ010000057.1:0-29701 GCF_038448715.1 Hymenobacter segetis
TGGTGGCCAGCACACTGATTCTCACGCTTATTGGTTCGCTCACGGCGCAGGTCAACCCCTTCGTGCTGCGCTACACCGTGGATAAGGTGCAGGTGCTGCTGCACCACGGCCACAGCCTGAAAGTAGGAATGCCGCTGCTGCTGGGCATCAGCGGCATTTTGCTGGGCAAGGAGGTGCTGAACGCGGCCCTGGATTTTGGCCAGAGCTATTTTGGGGAGGAAATCCGGGTGTACGTGTCCAGCGCGCTGAGCCAGGATGCGGTACGGCGCATATTATCTTATCGATTAGGGTTTTATGCGGCCGGCAGCAACCAGACGGGCAAGCTGCAAACCCGACTCGACAAGGGCGTGGACGCCCTCATGAAGCTGGTGCAGGATTTGTTCATCGACATCCTGCCGCTGCTGGCGGCGGCGGCGGTGTCGCTGGTGGTCATGTTTGCGGCCAGCTGGCGCATCGGGGTGGTGGCGCTGGGTGTGCTGCCGGTGTATTTCTGGCTGAGCTACCGGCAGGCCGTGCGCCTGAGCGGCGTGCGGCGCGGCATGCGCCAGCTCAAGGAAGACAAAAATCACGGCCTGCTCAACCTCATGGACTCGGCCGTGGTCATCAAAAGCTTCGTGCGCGAGCAGTACGAGGAGGAAAAGCAGGACCGCCTCCAGCACGAGCTGCGCGAAACCCAGCTGCGGATGCGCAAGACCAACTTCCTCTTCAACGGCCTGAAGTCGCTGGTGGAGCAGGTGGGGCTGGTGGTCATCATCGTGCTCACGGCCTATCTGGTGCTCTCGCACGAGCTGTCCATCGGCACCATCATGTTCAATAGCATGCTGTTCCACAACGTGTCGGCGCCCATCCGGCAGCTCCACCAGATGTACGATGAGCTGAACGAGGTGCACACTTACTCCGAAGCTTTCTTCGAGATGCTAGACGCCGACAATGCCGTGGAGCCCACCGGCTCGCTGCCGCCCACCAGCCTGCGCGGCACGTTTGAGCTGCGCCACGTCGATTTCACCTACCCCAGCGGCACCCAGGCCCTGCACGACGTAAGCCTGACCATCGAGGCCGGCAAAACCACGGCCCTCATGGGCCTGAGCGGGGCCGGCAAAAGCACGGTCATCAACCTGCTCTGCAAATTCTACGAGCCCCAAAGCGGCGAAATCCTGCTCGACGGCCGCCCGCTGGCTGATTACGATACCCACGCCCTGCGCCAATACATCGGCCTGGTGCTCCAGAAAAACCACATTTTCAAGGGCACCGTGGACGAAAATATTCGCTACGGCAACCTGTTGGCCACCCCGGCCCAGGTGCAGGACGCCGCCCGCCAGGCCCACCTGCACGACCAGCTGATGCAGCTGCCCGACGGCTACGAAACCGATGCCCAGCAGCTCTCGGGCGGGCAGCAGCAGCGCATCGCCATTGCCCGGCTGTTCCTCAAAAACCCGCCCATCATCTTCCTCGACGAGCCCACCGCCAGCCTCGACGCCGTGACCACCGAGCAAATCAAAACCAGCCTCGACGCCCTCAAACGGGGCCGCACGGTGGTCATCATCTCGCACAGCCTCTCCCAGATTGTGGAAGCCGACCGCACCTACGTGCTCGAACAGGGCCGCGTGGTGGAAAATGGCATCCACCAGGAGCTATATGACCAGAACGGGGCCTACCGCCGCATTTTCGACGCCTCGGCCCGCAGCCTCAACCTGGAGAAGCTGGCCCGCACGCTCACGTATTGAGGCCATTGCTGACACGAATCAGTCGCAAAGCCTGCCAGCGTCATGCCTTTTAGCGGGGCAAAAATGCATTTTTGGTTAAACCACCTCTACTCTGCCGGACCGGTAGCGGCCACTGTTTTTATCCATCATCCTTATCATCTTATCCAGTATTGTCATGAGAGCCTCGAACTTCATCTACTGGGCCACGACCATCATTCTGGCAGTCATGATGACGTATTCGGCCTATGCGTTCCTGACCCAACCGGGGATGGCGCAGACGTTTCACCACTTGGGCTTCCCTGATTATTTCCGGCATGAGCTGGCCATTGCCAAGTTGTTGGGCGTGGTGGCACTGCTATTCCCGGTGGGCCCGCGCCTGAAGGAATGGGCCTACGCCGGCTTTAGCATCACGTTCATTTCTGCCATCATTGCCCACATCAGCCTGGGCGACCCGCTGGCCTACCGGGTTGCTCCCTTCGTGGCGCTGGTCCTGCTCGTCACGTCATACCTCACGCTGCACCAGCGGCATCACCCCGACGAGGCGCGCATGATGACGGCGTAGCGCCTGCTTTCGCCAGCTGTCTGGCAGAAGCGCGGCACGGCCGGGTCAGGTAAATGATACAGACCATCGGTCAGGTGAAGGTTTGGGCACAACCTTCACTCGCCCGATGCTTTTTGCTTCACCCTCTTTCATCGAAATGCTATGAAAGCTTTTTTTACGCTGATTATTCGACAATTGTGCCACAGGATGCTGCCGAGCCTGCTGCTCCTGTTGGCTTGTCTGGGCAATGTGCGGGCGCAGGCACCCGCCTGGCAGTCGGCCGTGGGGGCCAACGGCGCTCAAGTGTATGCCATGGCAGCGGATGCCAGCGGCAACGTGTATCTGGCCGGCGCTTTCAATAACTCGGTCACCTTTGGCACCATCACCCTGTTTGGCAGCAGTTTGGGCGATGTTTTTGTGGCTAAGTGGAGCAATTCTGCCGGCCGCTTTGTGTGGGCCCAACAAGCCGGGAGCATTGGCAACGAGCGAGCAACGGGAATCGCGGTAAGTGGCAACTCAATATACATAGTGGGCGATTTTAGCAGTCCCACCCTCAGCTTCGGCACCAGCAGCATCACCAATACGACCACCACCAACACCTTTCCCGATATCTTCATCGCCAAGCTTACCGATGTGGGCAATACCGGCAGTTTTACCTGGGCCCGCCAAGCTGGAGGCGCTAGATATGATTTAGCCCCGGCAATTGCCGTGAGCGGTAGCAGCGTGTACATCGCGGGGTATTACGATAGCGCCACGATTAGCTTTGGCACAACCACCCTGGGCAATAACACAGCCCCGGGTGTCATCAGCACTGATATTTTTGTGGCCAGGCTTTCGGATATGGGCAGCACCGGCGAGTTTGACTGGGCAAACCGTGCGGGCGGCATCGGCAACGAAGAGGCTTATGGGCTAGCCACCAATGGTACCGACGTGTACGTGGTGGGCTACTTTGCCAGCGGCAGGGTCAACTTCGGGACTACGCGCCTGACTAATACCCGGGAGGGGAGCGAGGACGGCTACATTGCCAAGCTCAGTGACACGGGCAGTTTTACTTGGGCACTCCCAGTTGGCGGAATGGGGTCGGAAATCGCGACAGCAGTAGCGGCCAGCGGAAACAACGTTTTCGTAACCGGTTTTTTCAGTAGCAGTCCGGCCTCATTTGGCAGCACTACACTCGCCGCGGCTGGTGCCTCCGATGCCTTTGTGGCTAACGCTGTGGATGCAGGCCCGAGCGCAGCCTTTGCTTGGGCCCAGCGCGCCGGCGGCACCGGCCTGGATACGCCCCGGGGCATTGCCGCGAGCGGCACGGATGTGTATGTAACGGGCTATTTTGATAGTCCTGCGGCTAGTTTCGGCCCCACTACGCTGGTGAACGTGGCCGCGCCCGGCACGAGCAGCACCGATATTTTCGTCTGTAAGCTAACCGGCAGCGGCAGCTTTGCCTGGGCCGCCCAGGCCGGCAGCCCCGCCCGCGATGAAGGGCTCGCCGTAGCCACGAGCGGTACGACGGTGTATGTGGCCGGCAATGCTTCATTTCCCGCCTCCTTTGGCACCATTGGCCTGTCTCAAGTAAGTGGCTTGGCCGGATTTTTTGCCACCCTGGGCACCTCTGCCCTGGCGGTAGCCGTCGCGCAGGCGCGCCCGGATGTTGTCCTCTATCCCAACCCCGCTTCCTTGGGCACGGAGGTGCTGGTGGCCGTGCCGGTTGGCCGGGGCCTGGCCACGCTCACCCTGCTCGATGCGTGCGGCCGGGTAGTGCGCCAGCGCGCCAGCCTACCCGCCTCGGTGGCTCCCTATACGCTAGCTCTGGCGGGGCTGAGCGCTGGCCTCTACGTGCTGAAAGTGAAAACTGAGAACGGCACGCAAGTGTGTCGGCTGGTCATTAACTGAGGCTACCGGGGCCGCATCGCGGCTGTCCGATGCGCTGAACAGCGGGGCTATTGACCTGCGCTAAGCGCTATCCCATTGCTGATGCGCCCATCCTCCATCTCAATAATCCGATGGGTTTTGGCAGCAAACTCCGGGTCGTGCGTCACGATGAGCAGGGCCTGGTGGTAGGTTTCGGCCAGCTCCTTGAAAATATCGAACACGACCTCGCCGTTTTTCTTGTCGAGGTTGCCGGTGGGCTCGTCGCCCATGATGATGAGCGGGTCGTTGATGAGGGCCCGGGCGATGGCTACGCGCTGTTTTTGGCCGCCGGAGAGCTGGTTGGGCTTTTTGAGCGCCTCGCTTTCGATGCCGAGGATTTTCAGCTTTTCGTAGGCCCGGTGTTCGATTTCCTGGCTCGATAACTTGCCCAGCTTTTCGCCGGGCAGCATCACGTTGCGCAGCACCGAAAACTCGTTCAGCAGGTAGTGAAACTGGAACACGAAGCCGATTTGCTCGTTGCGCACGCGGGCCAGCTCGGCTTCTTTTTTGTCCCGCATGAACACGCCGTCAATCAGCAGGTCGCCTTCGTACACCGTGTCCATGGTGGAGAGGATGTATAGCAGCGTCGATTTGCCGCAGCCCGACTTGCCCACCACGGCCGCAAACTCGCCCCGGCCCAGCGCAAACGTGATGCCGTGTAACACCTGCACCCGCACGGGGTCGTCGAAATACTTGGTGATTTGACGGGCTTCGAGCGCAGGCGTGTCCATCTCACTTGCCTCTGATGATGACGACCGGGTCGACCCCGCTGGCCTTGCGGGCCGGAAAATACCCCGCCAGATACGTGGTAACGACCGAGAACACCGCCCCTATGCCGTAAAACCGCGGGTCGAAATTGACCGGGAAAGTGTGCACCGAGGGCAGCGAAGCCGGGTTGAACGGCAGCTGCGCAATGAGCGCCGAGAGCCCGTAGCCGAACACCAATCCCACCGCGCCGCCCGACAGCCCAATGGCCAGCGCCACCGCCACGAACAGCCGCTGCACATCGCCCCCCGCAAACCCGATGGCTTTGAGGATGGCAATGGTGTCCATCTTCTCGTAAATCATCATATTCAGGATGTTATAAATTCCGAAGCCCGCCACAATCAGCAGCGTGACACCCACGGCGTACGAAATGAGCGTGCGGATGAAGGTGCCGGTGGCAAAATCGGAATTGGCCGTTTGAATGTCCATGGCCTGCACCTCGTACAGTTGCGCGTATTCTTTGGCCAGCCGGGGCGCCAAGGTGAAATCGTGGAGCTTTATCTGAATATCGGTGATGTAGTTGTTGGCTTCGCCGAGCAGCTTTTGGGCGGTGGCGAGGGAGGTGTAGCTCTGCACTTTATCCACTTCCAGCAGGCCCGACTGGAACAGGCCGACCACCTTGAGCTGCACGCGGTTGCCCTTCACGGTGGTGATTTGGACCACGTCGCCCACGTTCACCAGCATGAGGTCGGCGGCGGCTTTGCCGAGGACGATGCTGTTGGCCACGGTTTTGAGGCTAAGCGGGTTGCCGGCCACCATGTAGTCGCCGAAGGCAAAAAGCCGGTCTTCCTGCTCCACCTCGATGCCGCTGATGGTGCCGGTGAGGTCGATGGTGCCCACGTTGTAGAACACCTGGACCTGGGCTTTGGGGGCCACGCCGCGCACGCGCGGGTCGCGGCGCAGGGCCGCGATGATGGCCACGGCGTTGTGAATGCGCGGCAACTCGTCGCTGGGCTTGATGGAGTGGATGAAATTGTGCGGCCCGGGGCCGGTGTAGCGGTCGATGGGCTGCTGCGGGGCGGGCTGCACCTCGTTGTAGAGGCGGACGTGGGGCGTGCGGTTCAGCACCAGCCCATCGAGCAGCCGGTTGAGGCCCGACATGAAGCTGAGCAGCGCAATGAACATGGTGATGCTGAACGTGACCCCGATGGCCGCCACCAGCGTCTGCCGCCAGCGGGCCAGCAGCAGCGACAGAGCCACGTCGTAGAGCAGGGGCAGTTTCATTTTGCGGGGGTCGTGAGTTCGTCATCGGGCGTGATGCCCGCCAGAATTTCCACCATCTGGTAGTCGCGCAGGCCGGTTTTCACCCGCGCCAGCTTCCCGTCGGCCTTCCGCACCGTTGAGTCATCCACCAGCAGGCGGCGCGGAATCAGCAGGGCTTTGGGCTTGGTTTGCAGCACAATGTTGGCCTCGAAGCTGATGAACGGATAGAGCACTGGCGGCTGGCGCATGAAGGCCGCGTCCACCTCAAACGTGCGGGTGCCGGTGTTCATCATGGGCGAAACCGTGGTGACGCGGGCGGTGAACACCTGGCCCTTGTAGCTGTCCAGCGTCACCAGCACCTGCTGGCCGGGACGCACTTTCACGATGTCCGTTTCATCGACCTGCATTTCGAGCACGAAGTGGCGGGCATCGCCCAGCAGGGCCAGCGGCGTTTGGGGCGTCACGGCCTCGCCTTTTTCGCGGTAGAGCTGGTACACGAGGCCGTTGATTTTGCTGCGCAGGATGAAGTCGCCGGCCTGCTGCCGGGCAATCTGGAGGTTTTTGCGCGACTGCGCGGCGGCGAAATCGAGCTGCTTTTTGAGCGTCTGGTAGCTGAGCACCGCCGATTCGTAGGCCGTTTTGGAGGCGGCGTAGGCCAGCTCCTTTTGCTCCAGCGTCAGCTTCGTGCCGATGGCCTGCTGCCAGAGCTGGCGCTGGCGGGTGAGCTGGAGCTGGTCGTTTTGCATGGTGCGGCGTTGGAGGGCAATGCGTTCGCGCGCTTCCTGCAGCTGGCTTTGGTTGGCGGCTACATCGGCGTAGCGGGCGGCCAGGGCGGCGTTTTCCTCGTTCAGCTTCTGCACGTCGCTGGATATGGAGAGCAGCGGCGTGCCCACCCGCACCGAATCGCCCTCGCGCACCAGCACCGCCTGAATAACGCCGCTGGCGGTGGCAAACGCCTGGTACTGCCGTCCGCTTTTAACGGTGCCGGCCGCGTACACCGACTCCGAAATAGCCGACCAGATGGGCTTCACGAGCTCGGCTTTATCCCGGCAGCCGGCCGCAGCCAGGCTTATCAGCAATAGCCAGGCCCAGGGCGGCACGGTGGGCGGGCAAGGCAGCGGGTACCGATTGACTTTCATGGGCAAGCAAGCCGCTACCGGCCCCGCCGGGTGCCGTGGTTCGGCGGCAATTTCTGCCGGAGCCGCGCCTCAACAAATGACCTTAATCAATTGAAATTTCGATTGTTGTCATGGCCCCGGAAGAGGCCAAGATTGAAATCAGCCCCGGGCCTGATTCTCCTCATACTCCACCATGAATGGTTTTTCTACTTTTAAGAAGCTGCCTGTAGGCCGTTGCGTAGTGGTCGATTTCCACTCCTTTTTAACGCCCATCTCCCAATGAAAAACACCGCGCATCGACTACCGCACAAACTGGCCGGGCATACTCAGGCCAACCTGACCGGACTGAGTGCCAAGTACGTCCGCAAGCTGGAAAAGCCTCTGGCCAACATCTTACGGAAGCTCAGCCGCAAGTTCACCAAGCTGCTGGATAAGTACAGCGAAGCGCGCAACCGGAAGGCCCGCAAGGCGACCCGCGAGGCGGCCCGATTCCTGGTGAAGCGGCTGTATAAAACATTCGAGCGGCGCGGGGCGGGCCTGGCCCTGCGGTCGGCCTGAGCCGGGACCGATAGCCAAAATCTATTGCTGCATATGATTCCATTTATCAGTTAAAACCGGGTGGGCTGTTGGTTGCCGCTTCGGAGGTGGAAGCGGTGCGTAGTTATCATGAATACCTGGCAATGGCCTGACCCACACGGGTGTGGGCGCGGCTACCGTGGTGGCGCGCCCGGCCCTGCTGCACGCCATGAACCACTCCTTACTCTACGATTTACTGGTTATCCTGCTGTTGTCGGTGAGCGTGACGCTGCTGTTCAACCGCATCCGGCTGCCGTCCATCATCGGGTTTCTGGTGACGGGCATGCTGGCCGGGCCCTACGCGCTGGGCCTGGTGAAGCTGCCCGCCAAGGTGGACCAGGTGGCCGAAATGGGCATCATCATGCTCATGTTCACCATCGGGCTGGAGTTTTCGGTGCAGAACCTGGGCCGGATGCGGCGGGCGGTTTTTCTGGGGGGCACGCTGCAGGTGGGGCTCACGGTGGCGGCCGTGGCGGTGCTGGGCATGGCCATGGGCAGCTCGTTGGGCACAGCAGTGTTCTGGGGCTTTTTGCTGTCGCTCAGCAGCACGGCCATCGTGCTCAAGCTGATGCAGGAGCGCATGGAAGTGGAGTCGGTGCACGGGCAAATTGTGCTGGCCATTCTGCTGTTTCAGGACCTGGCGGTGGTGCCCATGATGCTGCTCATTCCGCTACTGAGCGGGCAGGGTGGCGGCAATCAATTGCTGGTGCTGGGCCTGATGCTGGCAAAAATCCTGGCCGTGGTGGCCGTGGTGGGGCTGAGCGCGCGCTACCTCATGCCGCGCCTGCTGCTGGCCGTGGCGCGCACCCGCAGCCGCGAGCTGTTCCTGCTCACCATCATCGGCACCTGCCTGGGCGTGGCCGTGCTCACGGAGCAGGCGGGGCTGTCGCTGGCGCTGGGGGCGTTTCTGGCGGGGCTCATCATCTCGGAATCCGAGTACAGCTACGAGGCCGTGAGCAGCGTGCTGCCCTTCCGGGAGGTGTTCGCCAGCTTCTTTTTTGTGTCCATCGGTATGTTGTTCGATGTGCACGTGCTGCTATCTCACCCCATTGAAATCGTGCTGCTCACCATTGGGGTTATTTTGCTGAAAATGCTGCTGACGCCAGTGGCTACGGCCTTTTTGCGCGCGCCGGTGGGCGAAATCCTGTTCACCGGCATGGCCCTGGCGCAGGTGGGCGAGTTCGCATTTGTGCTCTCGCGGGAGGGGCTGCGGGCCGGCCTCATCAAGCCCGACAGCTACCAGGTTTTTCTGGCTATTTCGGTGCTCACCATGTGCTGCACGCCCGGCGTGATGGCTCTGGCGCACCCCGTAGTGGCGTGGGTGATGCGCCTGCCCTGGCCCCTGGAGCTGGAGCAGCGCCTACACGTGGGCCACGCCCCGCCCCCGCCGGCCGTGGCCACGGCCAGCCCCGCGCTCATCGACCACCTCATCATCGTGGGCTACGGCCTGAACGGGCGCAACCTCGTGCGGGCCGCCAAATTTGCCAAGCTCCCCTACATCATCCTCGAAGCCGATGCCGACAAAGTGCACCGGGCCTTGAAACGCGGCGAGCGCATGATGTACGGCGACGTGACCCACGAGCACGTGCTGGAACACCTGGGCGTGGTGCGGGCGCGGGTGGTGGTGGTGGCCATATCCGACCCCGCCGCCGCGCTGCGGGCCGTGGCGGCCATCCGGCGGCTCAACCCCATGGTGTGCATTCTGGTGCGCACACTGTACGTGTACGAGCGCAAAAACCTCTACCACGTGGGCGCTACCGAGGTAATTGCCCAGGAGCAGGAAACCAGCATGGAGGTGCTGGCCCATGTGTTGGCCCGCTTTCTGGTGCCGCAGGACGATATTGAGAAGCTCATCGGCGAGCTGCGCCACGGCAGCCACGCCATGCTGCGGCCCCACTCGCTCACCAAGGCGGCCTGGGCCAGCATTCACCTGGGCCTGACCGGGGCCGAGCTGGCCGCCGTGCCCGTCGAGGCCGACCCGCAAACCTGCCTGGACGGTCAGGTTTTGTCAGAAGCGGAATTGCGGCGGCACTTTGGCCTGTGCCTGCTGGCCATCCGGCGCGACGGCGCGATGCTGGAACCGGTGACCAACGAAACGGTCATTCTGCTGCACGACACGCTCTACGTTTTTGGCAAGCCGGCCCAGGTAGCGGAGCTGGTGCAGGTGGTGGAAGCGGCCTGAAATGGGCGCTAAAACAAATGCCGCTGGTCGACCAGGATTTCCTGCACGTCGGTGGGGCGGATGATGCCCCGGCGGGGGCGGTCCAGCTCCAGGGTGATGAACACCACCAGCGTCACCATCAGGTGGAAGGTGACGACGGCCATCCAGTCGAACCGGGCACGATTGGCGCTCACGTAGCCCGAAAAAAAGGCCGTAATGAGGGCAATAATGAACAACATGTACACCACGGCATCGGGCACGTGGGCGCGCAGCGAGGCCTGGCGGGTCACGCCATTAGCCGTCACTTCGTTCAGGGCATCCACCATTTTATCGGTCGCAATGGCATACTGCGGGTCGACCGACAGCCGCACCACGCGGTGCCACACCTGGTTGATGGCCGTATCGGCGTGCACCAGCGTTGCTTTAATAATCGTCGAATCATACGGAGCCGCGCCGAAGGCAATGCGCGCCTCCAGGTAGCTGCGCAGCTCCCGCCGGAGCCCGGCCCGCTCGGGGTCGGGGTAGAGGTTGGCGCGCAGCACGGCCGTGCGGAAGCTGGCGGCCAGCGCCACCAGGGCATCGCGTCGGGCCTCGAAACGGGCGCTGGCCATCGAAAACGAGAAGGCCAGCAACAGGCCCTGCAACGCCAGCAGCGACGCCACGGCCACCGACTGCTCGTTGGTGGCCGTGGCGTAGGGCTTGCGGAGGCGGCCCACCCACAGGCCGGCCCAGGTCAGGAGCAGCAGCAGGCCGAGCAGAATGAGCACCAGCAGGCGCGAATCGGTGCGGTACAGCAGCGAGTATTCTCTCATCAGTTCCTGGCTCAAATGACCGAATGGCTCGCTGCCCACCAGCAGGATGTTGTCTGACTGGCCGCACAAGCCGAATCGGTCAGCGAAAGGCATCATGACATTTCTGGCAATTGCTTCATACCATGAATATCAACCCGATAAGAGCGGTGCTAATTGACGCAAATCAGGTCATCGCCTGTTCATTATCCTGTTTTTTGGCCGAAGGCGCAGCAGGGCCGGCCTCTGCCCTCCAGCTAGCAATGCAGTGATAAAAATCACTGCGTAAGCTGATTGTATTCAATGCCCTGCCCGCCGTAGGGACGGAAATTTACGAAGGGTTTGCCGCGCACCGCCACGTTAGTCCTGCTCGCTCAGCCGCCGCCCGGAGCTGTGCTCCTTCCGGCCACTCGCGCCCGGCTGGCCGCCGCCCGCGCCGCTGTTTTTCTCTCCTTCTAATTCCCGTAAGCTCATGGAAACCATTGAACAACCGACCCAGACCGGCATGCAGGAACACGTAGCGGACGCCGACATCACGGCGGCCATCGAAACGCTGTTTCTCAGCAGCCGCGGCGTGACGGCGCACCTCATCGATGTGACCACCCTGCACGGCGTGGTGGAGCTCACCGGATTCACCGACAGCCTGTTATCCAAGCAGCGGGCCATGGACATTGCCTTGGCCGTGCGGGGCGTGCGCAGCGTGGTGGACGAGCTGGAAATCCGCACGCCGGAGCTATCCGACGCCGAGCTGCGCCGCGACGTGGAGCGCGCCCTGGCCCACGACCCCGCTACCAACGACTACAAGCTGAGCTGCACCGTGGCCAACGGCACCGTGACCGTGAGCGGCGTGGTGCAAACCTGGCAGGAGAAGCAGCTGGTGTTGCGCGGCGTGCGCGGCGTGCGCGGCGTGCGCCGCCTCGACACCGGCAACCTGAAGGTGCGCGGCGGCGAAATCATGAATTCCGACGAGGAAATCTCCACCGAAATCCGCGAGGTGCTCGACTGGGACATTCGGGTAAACAGCGCGTTGGTGGAAGTACATACTACTGATAAACAGGTGCATCTATCGGGCACCGTGGGCTCGGCGGCCGAGAAGGAGCGCATCATTGACGTGGCCTACCAGGCCGGGGCCGCCCGCGTGGATGCCCACGACCTGTTTGTGGCCTACTGGGCCGTGGTGGGCGATTTGCGGCGCGAGAAGTTTGCCCACCGACCCGACGAGGAGGTAGCCAAAGCCGTGCGCGACACCTTCCGCTACGACCCGCGCGTGCTGTCCTACGAGCCCAGTGTGCTGGTGCACAACGGCTACGTCACGCTCACGGGCACCGTGAGCAACCTGCGCGCCAAGCTCGATGCCGAGCAGGATGCCCGCCACGTGGTGGGCGTGTGGGATGTGCAGAACCGCCTGAAAGTGCGCCCGCCCCACCCGCTGCCCGATGCCGTAATCCGCCAAAACGTGAAAGATGCGCTGGCCCGCGACCCCTACGTGAGCGATTTCGATTTCATGGTGCTGGTGTACAACGGCAAAGTGTACCTGGACGGGCGCGTGGGCAACCACTTCGAGCAGGAGCACGCCGCCGACGTGGCTGCCGGCATCACCGGCGTGGCCGAGGTGGCCAACCGCCTCGAAGTGACCGGCACTACCTGCGCCACCGGGGTGCGGCCCTACGGCCGCCCGGCCGCCGGCCTGCATCCCACCCCCATCGCCGACCCCGACTACGCCCTGGCCGAGCGCATCCGGCGGCGGCATTACTGGTCGGCTGGCCTCTACCACCAGGACGTGAACGTGAAGGTGGAAAACGGCGTGGCCACGCTCACCGGCACAGTCGATACCTGGTTCGACCGCGAGCAGGCCGGCTTTGAAGCCTACGAGGCGGGTGCCCGCTTCGTGAACAACGAGTTGCAGGTGCGCACGCCCGTGCACGCTTAATTCCGGGTTTTCACCGTTGCTTTTCCCCCTTGCCATGTCGCCTTGCCTGGTTGTTCTCACCGATTTTTTCGCCGTTTCTAACCGGGCGCTTTCCTACGCGGCGGGCCTGGCCGTGCCTCTGAAGGCGCATTTACTGCTGCTGCACGCCCGGCACGACCAGCTGCTGGCCCCCGACGAATTTGGCAGCTACCACACCTGGGCCGGCGAAGAAAAAACGCGTCAGGCGCTGAAAAAGCTGGCCGCCGCCCAGGCCGTGCCCACCGAAGTGGAGTTCTCCGACGACTCGATTGCCGAAACCGTGCGCGAAATCATCGGCGAGCGGGAGCTGCTGGCCGTGGTGCTGGGCCAGCCCGGCTTCGAGGACGCGCCGCGGGGGCTGGTGGCCCGCACGGCCATGGGGCTGCTGCGCCGCGCGGCCTGCCCGCTGCTGGTGGTGCCGGCCATGGGCTGGGACAAGTTTCCGCCCCGCCGCCTGCTGCTGGCCGTCGATGGCGACCCGTTCAACGTAGGCCCGCACCACCGCGCCATCTACCGCCTGCTGCACGCCCTGAAAGGCACCCTGGAAGTGGTGCACATCACCGACGACGAGCACGAGCGGCCCACCGCCAGCGCGCTGCTCGCCTCCGTAACCCAGAACGACCTCGTGGAAGACGCCACCGATGCGCCCCTGCACCTGCACGAGCGGTACCACACCCGCGTGGCCAGCGGCGTGCTCACCGAAGCCGCCCAGCTGGAGGCCGACATGCTGGTGGTGGTAGCCCGGCACCACAGCTTCATGGGCAATTTATTTCATCGCAGCGTTACGGCCCAGCTCATTCAGGAAAGCCCCATTCCGGTGCTGGTGCTGCCGGCGGAGGACTGATTGAAGGATAGAGTTGGGTGATAAAGAAATGGTAGAAACGGTCATGCTGAGCGAAGCGAAGCGCAGTCGAAGCATCTCTACCTCATTAGTAATCAATGCCAATGCAACGAAGCGGTAGAGATGCTTCGACTGCGCTTCGCTCAGCATGACGGCCAATAAGCCTGCCTTTGACTCACCTTTTTTCTGTTGATTCCCCATCCCATGTCACCCTCCATTCTGGTACTCGCCAATGTGTCGGCCACCGCCGAGCGGGCTGCGCGCTACGCCGCCAAGCTGGGCGCCCCCCTGCACGCCAACGTAGTCCTGCTCAACCTGCTCGCCCTCAATACCTACCCGGTAATGCTGACGCCGGAGCTGGCCGAAATAGAAACCCGCGAAGCCGCGCTGGAACGCAATGAGCGGCTGGAGGGCCTGTGGTCGATTGCGCGGCAGCTGCCCGGCCTGGCCGTGGTGGAAGAAGCGACGGGGCCCATGTTCGATGCCGTGACCACGGCCGTGCGGCAGCATCAGTCCCTGATGCTGGTGATGGGCCTGAGCCCCGAGCACAGCCTGCTCGACCACCTGCTGCACAACCAGATACTGCCCGTGCTGCGCGCCACGCACCTGCCCCTGCTGCTGGTGCCCGAGGCTGCCCCGCCGCCCGGGCTGCCCCGGCGCGTGCTGCTGGCCCTCGATTCTAACCCCTTCACGCCCAATGCGGCGGCCCGGCACCTGGCCCCGCTGCTGGCCGCCTGCCCGGCCACCTTCACCATCGCGCACCTGGCCGATGAGGACGAGTCGCTCGAATTCTCCAACCAGCTGGTACGGGCCGAGATGCGGGCCAGCATGCTGCTGCCCGAAAACGCCCCGGTCGAGCTGTACCAGATAACGAAACAGTCGGCCGCCGACGGCATTCTGCAGGCCAGCTTCGATACCCAGGCCGATTTGGTGGTGCTCATTGCCCGGCCGCGCAGCTTCCTGGGGCGGCTGTTTCACCGCAGCGTCACGGCCCAGGTCATCAGCCGCAGCCAGAAGCCGGTACTGCTGCTGCCCGCCGAGGAATCGGACTAGGCCCCGGCCTGCGGCCCAGTTGCCTCAGCGGCATTCTCCACCCCTATTCATCTGCTGTTTTATCATGAAAACGAAACGCAAATTCACCAAGCCCGCCGCCAACGAACCGGCCACCAAACCCCACGCCGGCACCCCGCACTACGCCAACTTCGGCAAGGAGACCGAAAAGCCAGCGACGCCCGACCCAGCCCGCGATGCCGCCGCCGAACTCATCGCCAAAGGCGGCCCCGAAGCCAAGCTCCGCGCGGCCTACGCCACCGAAGACTCCCGCTACGCCGGCGGCGACGTGTTCGACCTAAAAAACGAGCAAACGGACTTATAAGCAAGCGGTTCTGCCCGAACAACCCCGGCGCATGCCCGTAAAACCGGTACCTCCTTTCCCTTGTGTACTAGCCGGCACGCCGCGTGCAGTTAGCCGTGAATGAAAACTCGTTGCTGAACCAGACCGGCTTGTTGACCCGCTTTGCCGGGCGGTTTTTTCGCGAGCTGTTCCGGCCGCATTTCGAGTGGGCTGAGATGGTGCGCCAGTGCTTCGCGGTGGGGTATCAGTCGCTGCTGCTGGTGGGCGTCACGGGGTTTATCATGGGCTTGGTCATCACCATGCGGCTGCGGCCCACCATGGTGCAGTTCGGGGCCGAGTCGTGGATTCCGACCATGGTGGGCGTCACCATCATCCGCGAGATGGGGCCCATCATCACCGGCCTGATGGTGGCCGGCAAGGTCAGCTCCAATATCGGGGCCGAGCTGGGCTCGATGCGCGTGACCGAGCAGATTGACGCCATGGAAGTATCGGGCACCAACCCGTTTAAGTACCTGGTGGTGACGCGGGTGGTGGCCACCACGCTCATGGTGCCGGTGCTTTCCATCCTGGCCGATGCCATTAGTTTGAGCGGGGCATACCTGGGAGTCCGGCTGCACGGCGACACTTCCCTATCCCTGTTTATCAACGATATTCTGAACAAGCTCACCCTGGCCGCAGTGGCGGAAGCACTAGTCAAATGCGTCTGTTTCGGCTTCGCCATTGGCCTGGTGGGCTGCTATAAAGGCTACCATGCCACGGAGGGCACCGAAGGCGTGGGCCGGGCGGCCAATTCGGCCGTGGTCGTGGCCTCGCTAGTCGTCTTCGTGCTCGATTTGCTGACCGTGCAAATGAGCACCATTCTGGGCATTGATTAATAAGTCCGTTTAGGTATTCGCCAGAACACGACATCAAGCACATCCAATTAAAAGCCAAGGCCATGACAGCCGATGGGAGCCTTTTTCGGCTTGAGCATACGGCGGCCCGCTGGCTGCGGCGGCGCGGGCCCGGGGTCGTTTTGTTTGCCGTGGGCTGGGCCCTGCCGTGGCTGGCCTTCATCAGTCTGGCCGAAGACATTTGGGACAAGGAAGGCTTCCCGCCCGACCAGAAGCTGCTGGCGTGGCTGCAAGCCCACCGCCACCCGGCCCTCGACGAGGTTGCGGTGCTGCTCTCGCGCCTGGGCGGCATGGAGGGCACGGGCTCCTTCGGCCTGGGGCTGATTGGCGGGCTGCTACTGGCCGGCCGCCGCCGGCCTGCCGGGCTGGTGGGCGCGGGCCTGGGCGGCGCGTGGCTGTTGCAGCTGGCCGGCAAAGCCCTGCTCCAGCGCCGCCGCCCCGAAGAATGGAGCCCGCTGGTAGAAGAACCGCTGATACCGGCCACGGTTTACTCCTTTCCGAGCGGGCACGCCATGGCGGCCGCCGCGCTGGCGGCTACCGGGATACTGCTGCTCTGGCCCTCGCGCTGGCGCTGGCCGATGGTGGGCCTGGGCACGGGCTGGGCCGGGGCTATGGGCGTGGCGCGGGTATATCTCGGGGCACACTATCCGAGCGATGTGCTGGCCGGTTGGCTGGGGTCGGTGGGCTGGGTGGTGGGGCTGTACCTGCTGGGTTTTCATCCGCCGCGGGAAGCACCGCGAAGGCAGTAGCTGCCGACTGGGCCGGCCGATGGGCGTAGCGGCGATAAAACCACTGCTTCAGCGCTTCGGCGGCCAGCACGTAGGTGGCCACGATGCCGAGAATGGCCCCATACAAGGCCAGCGGCAGCGGCGCAAAGCCCAGCACCCGCGCCAGTGGGCTCAGCGGCAACAGCAGCACCACCAGTCCGACGGCGGCCGTGCTCAGCACCAGCCACTTGCCCGGCCGGCTGCGGAAAAACACGCGGCGCGTGCGCACCACCAGCACAATGACGGAAGCCGAGAGCACCGACTCGACAAACCAGCCCGTGCGAAACAGCGTGGGCCCGGCCCCGAAGCCCCACAGCAGCAGCCCGAAGCTCAGAAAATCGAACACCGAGCTTAGCACGCCAAACGTGAGCATGAAGCGCCGGATGAACGGCAGGTCCCACCGGGCGGGCTGGCGCACGGCGGCCGGCTCCACGTTGTCCGACGAAATGGTCATTTCCGGCAGGTCGGTGAGCAGGTTGGTGAGCAGAATCTGGCCCGGCAGCAGCGGCAGAAATGCCAGAAACAGCGAGGCCCCGGCCATGCTCAGCATATTGCCAAAGTTGGCGCTGGTGGCCATAAAGAGGTATTTCATGGTATTGGCGAAGGTGCGGCGGCCCTCGCGCACGCCCTGCACCAGCACGCGCAGGTCGTGCTCCAGCAGCACGATGTCGGCCGATTCCTTGGCCACGTTCACGGCCGAATCGACGGAAATGCCCACGTCGGCCGCGTGCAGCGCGCTGGCGTCGTTGATGCCGTCGCCGAGGTAGCCCACCACGTAGCCGGCCTGTTGCAGGGCCCGAATCAGGCTTTCCTTCTGGTTGGGTTCGATTTCGGCAAACACATGCACGCGGGCCACCTGGTGGCGCAGCGCCTCCGGGCTCAGCTGGCGCAGGGCCGCGCCGGTCAGCACCTCCCCGGCCCCGTTGATGTCCACGGTTTTGGCCACGGCGGCGGCCACCAGGGCATTGTCGCCGGTTATCATTTTCAGCTGAATGCCCAGCTCCTCCAGCTGGTCGAGGGTGTGGCGGATACCTTCTTTCGGCGAATCGAACAGGGTGATAAAGCCCCGAAAAGTCATGCCCGTTTCGTCGGCGGCGGTGATGTCGCGCCGGCCGTCGGTCGCCTTCGTGGCCAGCCCCAGCGTGCGGAAGCCCTGCGTGCTCAGCTCCTGAAACAGCCGCTGAATCTCGTCGGCGTATTTGGCCAGCGGCTCGGGGGCGGGGCCGCCGGCATCGGCCCACTGGCACACGTCCAGCACGTTGGGCAGCGCGCCTTTGGTTATCATCAGAGGCTGGCCGTCGAGCTCGGTAAGGATAGTGAGGCGCTTGCGGAGGAAATCGTAGGGGATTTCGTCGAGGCGCGGGCAGGCGGCCACGTCGTCGGGCGCGAAGGCCAGGATGGCGGCATCGAGCGGGTTGCGGAAACCCTGCTGCAGCTGAGCGTTGATTTTGGCCAGCCGCTGCACCGCCGGCGCGGGCTGCCCGTGCAGGTCGATGATGCGGGCCACGCGCACCGTGCCGTCGGTGAGGGTGCCGGTTTTGTCGGTGCAGAGCACGGTCATGCTGCCCAGGTTTTCAATCGACGACAGCCGTTTCACCACCACCTGCTGCCGGGCCATGCGGCGCGCCCCCTGGGCCAGGTTGATGCTGATGATGGCCGGCAGCAGCTGCGGCGTGAGCCCCACGGCAATGGCCAGCGAAAACAGAAACGCTTCCAGCGCGGGCTTGTGCAGCAGCACGTTGCTGGCAAAAATGAGCAGCACCAGCACCAGTGTCAGCTCCAGCAGCAGGTAGCCAAACCGGCGGATGCCGCGCTCGAAATCGGTTTCCGGCGGGGCGGTTTCGATGCGGGCGGCCAGGTGGCCCAACTCGGTGGCGCGGCCGGTGCGCACCACCACGGCCGTGCCGCTGCCGCTCACCACGCTGGCCCCCATCAGCAGCGTATTGGTGCGGGCGGCAAGCGGGGCCTCGGCGGGCAGCACGCCGGGCAGCTTGGCGACGGGGAAGGTTTCGCCGGTGAGCGTGGCCTCGTTGAGGAACAGCTCGTTGCTGGTGAGCAGCAGGCAGTCGGCGGGCACCAAATCGCCGGCGCTGAGGCTGAGCACATCGCCGGGCACCAGCTCCTCATCGGGCAGCGGCTGAGGACGGCCGTCGCGCCACACGGTGGTGCGTACCAGCACCAGGGCCAGCAGTTGCTGCATGGCAGTAGAGGCCCCGTATTCCTGGCTGAAGCTGAGCACGCCGCTCACCAGAATGATAACCAGGATGATGCTGGCATCCACCACATCGCGCAGAAAAAACGAGAGCAAGGCCGCCCCAATCAGAATGAGCGAAATCGGGCTCTGAAACTGCCGAAAAAATAAGCCCCACGCCGAGGGGGCCGCGTGGGGCTTAAGGGAATTGGGGCCGACGGCCTGCCGGATTTGCTGCGCCTGAGCCGCGCTCAGGCCGGTTTCGCGGGTGTGCAGCCGGGCCAGTACCTCGGCGGCGGGCTGCGCCCAGTAGGCCGAAAGCCCGTCATCAGCCAGCGCCGGAGGGGGAAGTGCAGCCATCAGCCGGAAGTAGCGCGGGCTACCCTGAAAAGGACGTTTTATACCCGAATCCGGGTTTTCTTCACCACGCGGGTGATTTGGCCGGTGCCGTCGAGAAACACCTTCTTCTCTTCATGGCCTTTTTTGATTAGCACCCGGTAGGCCACCTTGTCGTGCTGGTTGTGCATGGTGAGCTTTTCCTGGTCGCCCACTATCAGCCAGCCGGGGAACTGGGTAGCCACGTTTTTCGCGGCATCGATGGGCAGCGGCGTGTTCTTAAGGACTTTGCGCGAGCTGATTAGATTACCGCTCTTGTCGTAGACGGCCGTGTAGGCCATGCCCTTGCTGCTGGCATTCACCTGGTAATAGGTTACGTCGGCCTGGCCGGTGGCGGGTTTTTCCTCGCTTACCGACCATTCCTGGCCGTATAGCGTGCCCGGAATGGTAGACACGTCTTTGACGATGGAGCCGGGAAAATCCTTCTCAAGCGCCGACATCACTTTTTGGGGCTCCTCGCCTTTCTTAACGTGATGGATGGTCACGGTTTCGGCTTCGGTGGGCTCCTGGGCCCAGGCGGCGCTCAGCGAAGCACCGGACAGAAGTACAGCAATCAGGGTCGTTTTCATGGCTTGGAAAGATTGAGAGGTGAGAAAAATGGGGGTAAGAAAACCGCGCCCGTGGGCGGAGCTGGCAGAGCCCCACGGGCGCTTACGCCACGGCGGGCAGCACCAGCACGGGCACGGGGCTGGTGCGCAGCAGCTCGGCCGTCACGTCGTGGTGAAACAGGCTGCCGGGGAAGAAATGGGGCCGGGGCATCACCACGAGCAGGTCGGCGTCGAACTCATTCACGGCGTGCAGCAGGCCCGCCACCGGGCCCATTTCGCGCAGGTCGTACACGCTGTTGCCGTCCAGTGGGCCAAACAGGCCGGTTTCGCGCACGGATTCCAGGGCCTCGGCGGCGCGGGAGGAGCCGTGGGCGTGGGCTGCTACGTGCACCACCGTGGTAGTGGGCCGCAGCTTGGCCAGCAGCGGAGCCAGGTCCTGGGTTGCGGCCGTCAGGGCCAGGGGGGCACCATCGGCCGCTACTACCAAGTGGTGTGGGAGCTCCGGCCGGGGCCAGTCTTCGGGCACCAGCAGCACGGGTATGTGGGTGGCTTCCAGGGCCGCGGCCTTGTGCGACTGCGTGAATAAATGCGTAAACCAGGCGTGGGCGTGGGCCCGGCCCAGCACCAGCAGCTGCGGGTAGCGGTGGGCCAGCAGGTGGTGGAGGGCCTCGCCCATGGGTGGTTCCATCAGCTCGGCCTCGGCGGGCACGGACAGTTGCCGGGCCTCACGGGTCAGCTCGGCCAGCACGGCATCGCGGCTGGCATGGGGCCGGGCGTGCATCCCGGGCTGGCCGAAGGCTGGTCCCGGAGGGAAGTTGGTGGGGCCAGACTCATGGTCTTCAAAAACGTGCAGCAGCAGCACCTGCCCATCCACCAGCGTGGCCAGACGGGTGGTGTAGGCCAGGGCGGCCTCCGCCGCCGCCGAAAAATCGGTCATTACAACAAACGTCGGTTGCATAGGGACAGGGGAAATGGCTAATGCCGGCGGCAGAAGTAGGCCCCACGGCCAAAGCCGCACAGGCGCTGATGCGGCCAGCCGGAACGATGCAAAGCTGCGTCCGTGTCGCGTCGAAACACATGATTTACATCAGCCCCCCGGCTAATCCTTGGCAGGGGCGCGCGCAGTGCTTTCCATCTTCCAAGCAGCCTCGGCTAAAAGGAAGAAAATGCCCGCCACGCCAGCGGCCCGCACCAAGCAACAGAGGCCCCCATGACGACCAGAATAATTGCCTTCGGCAAGCAAGATAAATTCTAATCATCTGACAGTCTGATTTCCATCATTCATCCCCGTCATAGCGCTGCCTTTCTTCACATCCTCAAAAGGCTCTTTTCTATCACCTCAACTCCTATACCCATGCGCCGCATTTGTACCCGCTGCCTGCTGGCAGCCACTGGCCTGCTCCTGCTGGCGCTGCCCGGCCACGCCCAGTCTCAAGCAGGGCTGCTGCCACCTACGGGGTTGGCATTGATGGGGGCCACAGCCATACCCGGTCTGCAAGCGCCGCACCAGCAGCCGGCTCCGACCAGTTCAGGGCCTTTGGCCAACTCCGGCCGCCCCGGCGGCGCAGTCACCGAAGCCTGGGTGGCGCGCTACAACGGGCTGGACTACTTCACTGACGAAGGCGAGAAAGTGGTTGTGGACAGGGCCGGCGATGTGTACGTGACGGGAAGGTCTTTCAGCAACAGCGGCAGCGACTATGGGACCATCAAATACGACGGGCGTACGGGCCGTCAACTGTGGGCGGCCCGGTATAGCGACCCGGGCTACAGTGACCCGACCTACGGCAACGATTACCCCACGGGCCTGGCCTTGGATGCCTCTGGGGCGCTCTACGTCACGGGGTATTCCTTCAACGGCACCAACTACGACTACGTCACTATCAAATACAACCAGCGAACCGGTGCCCAAGTCTGGCTTGCCCGCTATGATGGGTCGGCCAGTTTTAACGATTTGGCCACCGCGGTGGCCGTAGATGCGGCCGGCACGCCCTACGTGACGGGCTACTCGAGCACCAGCGGAAGCGGTTTGATTGATTACGTGACGATTAAGTACGACCCGCGCACGGGCCTGCCGCTGTGGGTAGCCTCCTATAACGGACCGAACAACACGGATGACTACGCCTACGCCCTGGCCATTTCTTCCAACAATGACGTGTACGTATCGGGCTCTAGCTACGGGCCAACGGCTTTCGACTACGCGACCGTGAAATACGATGGACACACCGGGAGCCAGCGGTGGGCTTCGCGCTACAACGGCCCCGCCTCCTTCGGCGAGGACCGGGTGACGAGTTTAAGCCTGGATGCAGCCGGTAATGCCTTCGTCACGGGCTATTCCTACAATGGGCAGAACTATGATTTTGCCACGGTGAAGTACGACCGCCGGACGGGCCAGCAGCGCTGGGTCACCCGCTTCAACGGCCCGGCCAATGCCGATGATATGCCCGCCCAGATGGTGGTCGATGCGGCCGGCGATGCCTACGTGGCCGGTACCTCCTTCAACGCGGCCAATCGGGACTATGCCACAGTCAAATACGACGGACGCACGGGCCAGCAGCGGTGGATTTCCCGCTACAATGGCCCCGGTAACAGCTTAGATGGGGCGACGGGCGTGGCGCTGGACGCTGCGGGCCAGGTGTATGTCACGGGGTATTCTTCCAACAGTGACTTTACGCTGGATTATGCCACGCTACAGTACGACCCGCGCACGGGCCGGCAAATCTGGGCAGCGCGCTATAATGGCCTAGGCAACCGGGACGATGTTGCCCGCGCCCTGGCCGTGTCGCCGGGCGGCAACGTCTACGTGACCGGCTCCTCCTACAGCGGGAGCAGCAGTGGCGACGACTTCGTGACCGTGAAATATGAAAGCCGCCGGGGGCATGGCCACGACCACGATGATGACGATGATGACCAGAACCGGACGACTCCCAGCCTGGCGTTGGAAGCCTACCCCAACCCTGCCGCCACGGCCACGGCCATCCGCTTCCGCCTGCCGGCGGCCGGCCCGGTGCAGGTGCAGGTTTACAACCAGTTCGGCACTCTGGTCGCCACGCTCCAAGCACCCGCCCCTACCGACGACGCCTGGCAAACCCTACCCCTGCCCACCGACAACCTGCCCAACGGAGTCTACCTGTGCCGGCTGCTGCACGATAACCAAGTGGAGCAGGTGCGCCTGCAAGTGCAGCATTGAGCGGCATTGCATCGCCCATTGCCAGTGTGTGGGCGGTCCCTTCAGCTGCCGTTCCAGGAAACAGTTTCACTTTATCCTCCCTCGCCATGCTTATGCCCGCCACCAGCTACACCGTTCAGCTCACGCTGCCCGACATCATTCTGCCGGGCCAGCTCGAAATCCCCAGCCAGGCCACGGGATTGGTCATCTTCTCACACGGCAGCGGCAGCAGCCGGCTGAGCCCGCGCAACCGCTACGTGGCCCGGCACCTGCGCGACGCCGGCCTGGCCACCCTGCTCTTCGACCTGCTCACCCCGACCGAAGACGCCACCTACGCCACCCGCTTCGACATCCCCCTGCTCACGCACCGCCTGCTCGATGCCACGCACTGGGCCCGCGAGCAGCCGGCCCTGACTAAACTGCCGCTGGGCTTGTTTGGGGCCAGCACCGGGGCGGCCTCCGCGCTGGCCGCCGCCGCCGAGCTGGGCCCGCGGGTGCGCGCCGTGGTGTCGCGCGGCGGCCGGCCCGACTTGGTGCTGCCCCTGCTGCACAGCGTATCGGCTCCCACGCTGCTGCTCGTGGGCGGCAACGATACCGAAGTCATCGCCCTCAACAAAAAGGCCCATCTGGCCCTGGGGCCGCCCAGCGAGCTGTGCCTCATCCCCGGGGCGGGGCATTTGTTTGAAGAGCCCGGCGCGCTCGAAGCCGTGGCCGCCGCCGCCACGGACTGGTACCAGCGCTACCTGTGATTTTTTCCAACTGCGCCCGTTAGCTCCATTTTGCCATGGAAATCCCGTTTGCCAACCGTCAGGTGGCCGCCCGGCTGCTCGTTCAGCAGCTGCTGCCCCTGCGCGGACAGCACGGCGTAGTGCTGGCCGTGCCCCGGGGTGCCCTGCCGATGGGTGCCATCATTGCCCAGGCGCTGGGCTGGCCCCTCGATGTGGTGCTGACCAAGAAGCTGGGCCACCCCAACAACCCCGAGTATGCCATCGGGGCCGTGAGCGAGCACGGCTACGTGCTCAGCCCCAACGTGCAGCTGCCCGGGGCCTACCTCACCCGGCAGGTGGCCGCCATTCAGGCCAATCTGAAGGCCCGCCGGCAGGCCTACCAGGGCCACCGCCCGCCCCTGCTCCTGGCGGGCCGGCCCGTGGTGATAGTGGACGATGGCGTGGCCACGGGCCAGACCCTGCTGGCCACCATCGCGCTGGTGCGGGAGCAGCAGCCGGCTCGCATCATCGTGGCCGTGCCGGTGTCGTCGCCCGAAGCGCTCCGGCACTTGCAGCAGGCCGCCGATGAGGTGATATGCCTGCTGGCGCCGCCGGATTTCAGAGCCGTTGGGCAATACTATCAGGACTTTAGGGAGGTGACTGATGCAGAGGCCCTGGCGGCATTGCACCCGGCCCAGCGCCCGGCCGCCTGAGCCGTCCGGCACCCCAATCGGCCCTCCATGATTAGAATCAGACTCTGCACTGATTGGCGTCAATTTTCTCGCTTGAGCCGGATTCTACCTTTGCGCTGAGCACTCACTCCTATTTGCGGGCGGGAAGCAATGGGCTTTCTGCTCGCATTTTTGGGAGAGTTGGATACGATGGTGTTGGCTGCTGATTTTCGGTGGATTGGCAGTTGCTGATGGGTAGATATCCTGGCCAATGTCGCCGCTGCGACGGACGGCCGCAATCCTTTTCATGTCGTGTTAACTCCCTGGCCTCCTGATTGCGACACCCAGACGCAGAGCCGGCTCTTCGTGCGCCAGTTCGCCCATCGGGTGGCGAGCGACCCGCTCCTGGGCCCCTCCTTTCCCGGCCAACACCACACGCCGGCCGACTGCGAATACGCGTGGTGGGAACAGGCCCTGACCGGCAACCTCTACACCGGCCGGCCGCTGCACCGGGAGGACACGCCGCCCTTCACGGCCCCGCAAATCAGACGCTGGTGCACCCTGCTCGAAGAAAGCCTGCACGAAGCCTTCGGCAGCCCGGCAGCCACCGAGATGAAGGGCCACGTACTCAATCTGGCCACCATGCTGGCCCACTGGCAGCTCAGCCAGCAGTGCGACGACACTGGGGAAGGCCGGCTCTCGGAAGCGATGACGACGGCTTGGTAATAGCTTGAATTATTTGCAATTAAATGAAACGGGGGCGGGTCAGTAAAATTATGGGCAATAGCGGCACGAGCTGATTGGCTGGGGCCGCCGAGTCGGTTTCGTGTGGTTTGCATGGCCGTTGTCCCCCATCCAGCCATGCCAACAGCCACCTCCATAAAGCCCAATCCCGATACCACCGCCACGCCCCTAGCCGGTGGTGCCACCCCGCCGGAGCAGCCCAATACAGCCGCCACGCCCTGGCCCGCCGATGTGCCGCGCCCCGTGCCCGACGATGCCCCGCTCGACGACACCCTAACCGAGGCCGCCGGCATGGCCCGCAACGACGACGCGCTGGGCCCCTACGCCGGCTCTTTCTAACCTTTTTTCCGTGCCCGCCATGCTGCCCGCTGCCCTGCTCGTGCTCCCCGATTTATTCCCCGGTAGTGGGCACGCACTGCCGTATGCTGCCCGCCTGGCCGAGGCGCTACAGGCCGGCTTGCTGCTGCTGCATGTGCGGCAGGATGAGCTGCTGACGCCCGAAGAGCACCCCGGCCTGCACACGCGGCGGCGCGAGCGGCAGTCGCTAGCCGCCCTGCAAACCCTGGCCAGCAAGCAGGCCGTACCCACCGAAACCGTCAGCATCGAGGAGTTTTTGCCCGAGGCGGTGGGCGAAATCGTGCGGGAGCACCAGCCCCTGGCCCTGGTGTTGAGCTGCCCCAACGCGGGGGCGGTGCCGGCCGAAGTTGTGACCGGCACGGCCCTGGACTTGCTGCGCCACATCAGCTGCCCGCTGCTGGTGCTGCCGCCCGGCGGCGCGGCGGCATTTGTGCCGCACCGCCTGACGCTGGCCGTCGATGGCCACGATTTCACCCTGCCCAACTACCCGCACATTGTGCCGCAGCTGCTGACCCGGCCGGGAGCCACCCTCGACATCGTGTACGTGACGGACCAGAAAGACCCGGGCGCGGAGGCCGGGCATCGGGCGCTGCACGCGGTGCGCCGCAGCGGCCTGGCCGCCGTGCCGGAAGGCACCTGGGCCCACATAGTTTACAACCCGGACACGGCCCAGGGCATTTTGCAGGGTGCCGCCGAGCGGCAGGCCGACCTGCTGGTAGTGGTGGCCCGGCACCATAGCCTGTGGGGCAGCCTGTTCCACCGCAGCATCACGGGACAGCTGATTGATGCCCGGGCCATTCCGCTGCTGCTATTGCCGGCGCTGGACTGAGGATGAGGCAGCATAGATTAGCACAAGTAAGTGCACAAAAAAAGCGCGTCAAAGCCCCGGAGGGGCGACATATCGGCAGTAAAACCAGTTGAAAGAAACGTCAAAGCCCCAGCGGGGCGACACTCGTTCAACGAATGTCGCCCCGCTGGGGCTTTGATTTTCGCGGAGGCCGGTATTTCTACCGATATGCCGCCCCTCCGGGGCTTTGATTCTCTGGCGGCGATGGTTTCTATGATATGTCGCCCTCCGGGCACGCCCCCGCTGGGGCTACCGCTCAATACTCCGCAACTTGGGTAGAGCACTTCAGTTTTCGCACTCATTTTCAATGACCTGAATCAGGACTTGGGCTGACTGGGGTCATACGTTGGCGGCCGAGGCGCTGGTAATTTCAACCAGGTTCCGGGAAGGGGTTTGGGCTGCTGGGCGCGGCCGGTTGCGCTTGCTTTCTCAGGGACAATTGTCGGCGGCAACCACTTGGCAGGCAGCCCCGGCAGCTGCGCTTTCTACGGCTTTCTCCTCACCCTTTTCCCTCCTCCACCATGAGTATCCTGACAACTCCTACCCCCAAACAGCTGTTGGCCGACCACGACATCACGGCCGCCATCGAGCGCCTCTACAGCCGGCGGCAAGGCGTGTCAGCCACCTGGATTGACGTGAGCACCGCCGAGGGCATCGTCACCCTCAAAGGCTTCACCGACAACCTGCTTTCGCTGGACCGGGCCGAGGAAATCGCCAAGCTAGTGCGCGGGGTGCGCGGCGTGGTCAACGAGCTGGAAATCCGCACCACGGAAGTGCCCGATGCCCAGCTGCTCACCGATATCAAGCAGGCCCTGGCCACCAACCCCGCCACCCAGGACTGCCCCATCGAGTGCCGGGCCACGGCCGGCGAAGTGGAGCTGCACGGCACGGTGCGCAGCTGGGCCGAGCGCCAGCAGGTGCTGCGCGTGGTGAAAGGCGTGCGGGGCATCCGCCGCCTCACCGATAGCCTGACCTATACGCCCGCCATCACGCCCCGGCCCGATGAGGAAATGGCCGCCTCCATCCGCGAGCTGCTGCGCTGGAACGTGCGCGTGCACGCCGCCCTGGTGAACGTGACCGTGAAGCAAGGCACCGTGACGCTGAGCGGCGTGGTGGGCAGCGCCCTCGAGCGCAGCGAAGTCATTGCCATAGCCTGGAGCGCCGGGGCAGCCAAAGCCGTGGACAGCAAAGACCTGCGCGTGGAACCCTGGGTGCCCGCCGACGACCTGCGGCAGGACAAGTACGCCTACCATTCGGAAACCGAGCTGGCCCAGGCCGTGCGCGATGCCTTCGTGTACGACCACCGGGTGTTTTCCTTCGAGCCCATGGTGAGCGTGCAGGGCAGCACCGTGACCCTAACCGGCACCGTGAGCAGCCTGGCCGCCAAGCGCGCCGCCGAGCAGGACGCGCGCAACGTGGTGGGCGTGAGCTGGGTGAACAACCGCCTGAAAGTGCGCCCCGCCGGCCCCTTGGAGGACGTGGCCCTGCAACGCAACGTGCAGGCTGCCCTCACCCACGACCCCTACGTGGGCCGCTACCCCCTCACGGCACAGGCCCACAACAGCACCATCAGCCTGAGCGGCAGCGTGCCCACGCACTTCGAGGCCGCGCACGCCGAGCAGGTAGCGGCCGGTATCAGCGGGGTGGTGCAGGTGGATAACCACCTGACCGTGACGGCCAATACGCCGGCCTGGTTTGGACGCCACCCGAACGGCGTGCTGGCCCACGCCGTCAACCTCGACCAGGCCATTGAGCAGGCCATCCGGCAGGAGCTGTACTGGAACGCCTTCCTGCACGACCAGAACATCCAGGTGAGCGTGAAAAACGGCCAGGCCACGCTGCGCGGCACCGTCGAGAGCTGGCACCAGGCCCAGCTGGCCATTCACAGCGCCCTGGCCGGCGGGGCCAGCAGCATCAACAACCGCCTGCGCACGACCGCCGAAGTCGGCTTCAACGGCTACTAAACAACCAGTATGCTCCGGTCCGACCGCCCTGGGGCGGTCGGACCGGCCCGCGCCACTATCTCATTTCGATGCGCCATGAAACCTCTTATTACCCTTCGCCGGCCATTGGCCGGGCTTTTTTCGCTGCTGAAAATGGGCTTGCTGCTGGGGCTGGGCACGGTGCCGCTGGCGGCACAGGCCCAGGACAAAGGCCCGCCCCGCCTGAGCCTGAAGGTCGGCGGCATCTACGCCAACCTCACCGGCGACGACTTCAAACAGCTGGCCGGGCCGGACTACACCACCCGCCTCGGCAATCGGCACCTGGGCTACCAGGCCGGCGCGGCCCTGCGCATTCCCGTTTCCCAGCACGGGGCACTGGCCATTCAGCCCGAACTGCTGCTCAGCATGCGTGGCTATCGCATTGAGGGCGACCGCACCAGCGGCCTGGCCACGGGCGAGGCCTCGTCCTCCTTCACCCAAAAACGGGCACTGACGTACCTCGACCTACCGCTGCTGGCAAACGTGAACTTGCAGGGCTGGTTTTTAGAATTCGGCCCCCAATTCGGCTACTTGGTGCACACCAAGGCGGAAACGACGACCACGACCCGCTTTGCCGACGGCTCGCCGGAAAAATCCACCAGCACCTCCAGCACCGGAAAATCGGATTTGACCCGCTTCGATATCGGCGTCATCGGCGGGGTGGGCTACCAAACCACTGGCGGCCTGAGCCTCGGACTGCGCCTCAACCGGGGGCTGACCGCCGTGCTCGACCCCGCCGGGGCCACCTCCAAACCCAAGGCTTACAATGACGCGCTGATGCTGCAGGCGGCGTATTTATTACCCGCCGGCCGATAGGTATTTCAATCGGTTCAGCCGATGTTTTTTAGCGCGGTGAGGGTGGCGGTTCTACCTGGCGGTATGTGCTGAGAACTAAGCTGAACCTTATTGCATTACTGATATATTTATGATTATTGCAGAAACGTAAGGCACAAGCCTGCATCTGCATATGCCGGCCACATTATACCGTAATCCACTGACGGACATTCTCTTTGAACAAAGCAAGGAGTTTGTGGGGCTGTATCATGTCGAACAGGGTTGGTTCACGCACGTCAACTCGGCGGGCTACCGCCTGCTGGGCTATTCGTCGGCCCAGGCCCTGTACGACGAGCCGGCCCGCACCCTGCGCGCCCGGCAACTCACCCCGGCCGAATGGACCGAGCTCCGCGACCGGGTGCTGCGCGATGGCTCCCACGAATTTGAGGACGAATTGCGCCGGCAGTCGGGCGAGCTGTTTTGGGCCCGGGTCGAGCTAACCTGCCTCGTGGTTGAGCAGCAGACGTATTTTCTCGTGCGCCTCACCGACACCACGCCCCTGCACGTGGCCGAGCACCGGTTGGCCGAAAGCATGGGCCGCTTCGAGGCCGTGGTGAGCCACGCCACCATTGGGATTGTGATGTGCAACCGGGTCGGCGAAATTTTGCTCGCCAACGATAAGGCCCACCAGTTATTTGGCTATCAGAACGATGGCATGCTTCATCAGCGCATCGAAGCGCTGGTGCCCGAAG
>NZ_JBCEVZ010000058.1:0-29297 GCF_038448715.1 Hymenobacter segetis
GCTACACCCACGGCACTATTAATGACGAGCTGAAGGGCCAGTACGCCAGCGACTACTACTGGTTTTCGACCGATACCCGCTACGGCCCGCTGCTGGGCAGCCGCGTCACGTTTCTGGCTCCGCCCGTGGCGGCCACCGGCCAGCCGCGCAAGGTGTCGGTGTATTATGAGTTGGGTAGCAATGATTTGTACCTGGCCAGCTACCTCAACAACCGCAACGGCGGCCTGGGCTTTGGCCAGTTGCTGACGTTGGCGCTGGGCGTGAAAGCGGATTTCTAAAGGGCAGTAAGAATTATATCAGGCCGTCATGCTGAGCGAAGCCGAAGCATCTCTACTAGTGAAGTAATCAACTTTGCTATTGCGGTAGAGATGCTTCGACTTCGCTCAGCATGATGTTTCGGAGGGGCTTCAAATATTGCGGCGGCTGCTACGTCTACGCCCTCGATGAAACCAGTAGCCTCCGCCCGCCTGCAAGCCGTTCGCCACGGCAAAATCTATCAGAATGCCGTGCCCACCAGCGTCAGTCCGCCCTCTGGCTACGGCGCGCTGATGAAGCGCTGGCTGTTTGAAAAAGCCGAGCGGGAGCCGAAAAAGCCGCTCGGTCCTTTTCGCGCCGATATCGTCGCCCTAGCCGCCCCAGTGCCGGCCGATGCCCTGCGTGCCACCTGGCTGGGCCACAGCAGCATGCTGCTCGAAATCGACGGCCGCCGTTTCCTCACCGACCCGGTGTGGAGCGAGCGGGTGTCACCCTCGCAGCTGGTGGGGCCGAAGCGGTTTTTCGCCCCGCCGCTGCCCTTGGATAAGCTGCCGAAGCTGGATGCCGTCATCCTATCGCACGACCATTACGACCACCTCGATTCGGCCGCCATCCGCGTGCTGGGCCGCACGGGCGTGCCGTTTTTCTGCCCGCTGGGTGTGGGCGCGCACCTGCGCCGCTGGGGCGTGCCCGCCGCTAACATCACCGAACTGAGCTGGTGGGAAGCCGCCCCGTTGGGCGACGATTTCACGCTGGCAGCCACGCCGGCCCGCCATTTTTCGGGCCGGGGCCTCACTCGCAACGATACCCTTTGGGCCTCGTGGTGCCTGCTGGGGCCGACTCATAAGGTGTTTTTCGGCGGCGACTCCGGCCCCTTCGAGGAAGGATTCCGGCAGATAGGGGAGGCCTACGGGCCGTTCGATTTGACCATGCTGGAAATCGGCGCTTCCGACCCTGAGTGGGCCGATATCCATATGGGCCCCGACCACGCCCTCACGGCCCACCGGCTGCTGGGTGGTGGCCCGCTGCTGCCGCTGCACTGGGGCACGTTCAACTTGGCCTTTCACGCCTGGCAGCAACCCGTGCAGCGCCTGCTCGAGGCCGCCGGACCCGAGGTGCCGCTGCTACTGCCCGCCCCCGGCCAGCGCGTGGATGTGGCCGCCGGCCCCCTTAACTCGCGCTGGTGGGAGCGGTAGGCTAAATGGTTAAATAAGCGCGGCCGTAAACAATTATTGCGCCCGCAGCTTATACCCACTCGATTCCGGCCGCAGCCGTGGCCCGGCAATCCGACTTTATTTTTACCTCGTGATACAATTACTCACAGCCGCCCCCTTATCGGGAAATCGGCTGGCCTCCCCCAGCTTTTCCCCGAACCTTGCCAGCCTGCCCGCGTTCATGCGCGCGGCCGTGGTAGGGGGCTGTTGCTGTTGTTGTTAGGATAGAGCATTAGCCGGCAGGACATGGTTCCTTGCCCGGCTGAATGCCAGACCAGAAAAGAGCGGGAACCTGCCCCGGCGCGCCAATTACCGCGCCGTCGTGTAGCTGCGCGACAACATTTTGGTTGATTCTGATATATATAATTTGTTGGTTTTAATGGTCGCCTGTTGGTGCCGGAGTTGCCACGCAGGCGGCCCTGGCCAACGGCCGCCGTGGCTTTTCTTTTTCCTGGGTTTATCCGGCCCAAAACCCGCTGCGGCGGCCGCCGGAAACCCGTTTTACTTCCCCATTTTCTTATGATACACCCCACAACTACCCGAATCGGGCTGGTGGCGCTGCTTTTGTGGCTGACCACCGCTGCCGCCTGGGCTCAGAATATCACCGTGACCGGCCGCGTACTGGATGCCACCGGCCAAAGCCAGCCCGGCGTGACCGTGCTGGAGCAAGGTACCAGCAACGGCACCAGTACCGACGGCGACGGCCGTTTTTCGCTCAATAATGTGCCCGGCACGGCCACGCTGGTCTTTTCCGCAGTGGGCTCGCTCACCCAGCAAATCCCGCTGAATGGCCGCACGACACTCGAAATCCGCCTCGCCGCCAACCAGACCGAGCTGAACGAAGTGGTAGTAACCGGCTCGCGCGCCACTGAGGGCCGCTCCAATATTCTCACCACCTCGCCGGTGGACGTGATTTCGGCCCGCGAAATCAAGGCCTACGCCCAAACCGACGTCACCCAGATTCTGACCTACATCGCGCCCTCGTTCCAGAGCACGCGCCAGACCGTGACCGACGGCACCGATTTCGTGGACCCCGCCACCCTGCGCGGCCTCGGCCCCGACCAGGTGCTGGTGCTTGTGAACGGCAAGCGCCGCCACACTTCGGCCCTCGTCAACATCAACGGCACGCCCGGGCGCGGCTCGGTGGGCACCGATATGAACGTGATTCCGCCCGCCGCGATTAAGCGGATTGAAGTGCTGCGCGACGGTGCGGCCGCCCAGTACGGCTCCGATGCCATTGCCGGCGTTATCAACATTCAGCTGAAGGACGACACCACCGGCATCAGCGTGAGCAGCACCGCCGGCCAGACCGCCAAGAGCGACGGCCAGCTGTTCCAGGCCGATGCCAACCTGGGTTTCGGCCTCGGTCACCGGGGTTTTGTGGACGTGAGCGGCCAGTTCTCGAACCGCAGCTACGTCGACCGTAGCGGGCTCGACACGGCCCCGCTTATCTACCTCGGCACCACCAGCGGCAACTATCCCGCCGGCCTCACCGACCAACAGAAAATCGACCTGAAAGCCCGTGACAATGCCCTGGTAACCCAAAATGGCTTCAACCGCCGCGACATTCGGGTGGGCAGCGCCGATACGCGCACCTACGGCAGCTTCGTGAACGCGGCCTACACGCTGGCCCCCAGCATTGGCCTCGAAGCCTATTTCTCGGGCGGCCTCACGCGCCGCACGGGCTCGTCGGGCGCGCTGTACCGGCTGCCCACGCAGGTCACCCAAACCGATGCCAGCATCTACCCGAACGGCTTCCTGCCCTTCATCAACAGCACCGTGAACGACGGCTCGGCCATTGTGGGCCTGCGCGGCAAAGTCTTCGGCTTCGCCGCTGATTTGAGTAACACCTACGGCCGCAACGCGCTCAAATACAACATCACCAATACGCTGAACGCCTCGCTACCGGTCGGCACCAGCCCCACCAGCTTCTACGCCGGCGAGCTGGCTTTCCAGCAGAATACCACCAACCTGGGCTTCACCCGCAAGTTCATTGAAGTGGGCCCGCTGGCCACGCTGAACCTAGCGTTCGGCGGCGAGTTTCGGGTCGATAACTTCCAGATTTCGGCCGGCGATGAAGGTTCCTACATCCTCGGGCCGCGCTTAGTGGGTACTACGCCGGCCGCCGCTGGCTCGCAGGGTTTCGCCGGCTATCGGCCTTCTGATGCCCTGAACCAGAGTCGCAACAACGTGTCGGGCTACCTCGATTTGGAAAGCGACCTGACCGATAAGCTCCTGGTGGACGTAGCCGGCCGTGCCGAGCGCTACTCCGATTTCGGCTCGAACGTGAGCGGCAAAGTGGCCGCCCGCTACAGCATTCTCGACGGCCTGGCCCTGCGCGGGGCGCTCAGCAACGGTTTCCGGGCACCCTCGCTCCAGCAGCGCTACTTCACCAACTCCAGCACCCAGTTCACCAGCGGCGAGCTGCGCGAAGTGCTGACCACCAACAACGACGACGCCATTACCAAAGCATTCGGCATTGGCTCGCTGAAGCAGGAAAAGTCGACCAACTACAGCCTCGGCCTCACGGCGCGCCTCTTCAAAACCATCACGCTGACCGTGGATGCCTACCAGATTGACATCCGCGACCGCATCGTGCTCAGCTCGCAGTTCAGCCGCAGCAACGCGGTCGTGGCCGCCATCCTCACTGCCAACCCGCGTCCCGGCCAGAACCCGGTACAGGGCGTGCAGTTCTTCGCCAACGCCGTGAACACCCGCACCCAAGGCATCGACATCGTGGCCAATGAGCGCCTCACCCTCGGCCCGGATAGCCGCCTGACCCTGACGGCCGCCGCCAACTTCAACGAAACCACCGTGCGCAGCTTCAATAGCTCCGCCACCATCGACAACAACCCCAGCTTGCAAAACACGCTGTTCGACCGCGCCCAGCGCGCGCGCCTCGAGAACGGCCAGCCCCGCAGCAAAATCAACCTGAGCGCCGACTACGGCTACAAAATCTTCGGCCTGAACCTGCGCACCGTGCGCTTCGGCGAAGTGCAGACCAAGGACGCCGACCCCACCCGCTCGTTCATCGACCAGACCTTCGCCGCCAAATGGGTAACGGATTTGACCATCAGCGCGCAGGTTATCAAGAATATCGGCCTGAGCGTGGGCGTGAACAACCTGTTCAACGTGTACCCCGACCGCCTCTACCAGGACCCCAACAACAACGAGCAGAGCCTGACCTACACAACTCTGGATGCCACCAACCGGGGCCGTTTCCCCTACGGCTCCAACCAGTTTGGCTTCAACGGCGCATTCTACTTCGGCCGCGTGAATTTCACGCTGTAATTCCGCCGCATTTATTGCTGAAAAAGCCAGCTCCGTACTTGGGGCTGGCTTTTTTGCTGGTGGCAGAAGGCACCGAGGCGTTGAGACGAGTGGGCGCGGAACAATTGGCTGGCTATTGGTGGTAATAAAAATATATAAAATATAATATTTTTATTGTAGTTTTCAGCATGTTCCTGCATTTCTGCCCTTTGGGTCCCCAAACCTAATCAAAGGCTGCCGAAGCGAATGAGCGGGGCTGATTGCAACCATCCTATCCTGTTTTCACCAAAAAGCTTCGCTGTATGAAAAATCTGCTACTTCTCATCTTGCTGATAATGCTTACGGGGGCGGCGGCCCAGGCGCAAAAATCGACCGTGACGGGCCGGGTCTTGGGGGCGCAGGGCGAGGCCCTGCCCGGTGCCACGATACTGGAACGCGGCACCAGCAACGGCACCAGCACGGGCTCCAACGGCGATTTTACGCTCTCTGTTGACCCCGGTGCCACCATTACGGTGCAGGCCATTGGCTACGCCACGCAGCAGATTCCGCTCAATGGCCGCACCACGCTGGATGTGCGCCTGGTGGCCACTGCCCAGGATTTGAACGAGGTGGTGGTAACGGGGTCACGAGCCAGCGAGGGCCGCTCCAACATCCTCACTACGGCCCCGGTGGATGTGATTTCGGCCCGTGAAATCAAGGCCTTCGCCCAGACCGATGTGGCCCAGGTGCTGTCCTACGTCGCGCCCTCGTTCCAGTCGTCGCGCCAAACCATTTCCGATGGCACCGACCACATCGACCCCGCCAGCCTGCGTGGCCTCGGCCCCGACCAGGTGCTGGTGCTTGTGAACGGCAAGCGCCGCCACAATTCCTCGCTGGTCAACATCAACGGCACCATCGGGCGCGGCTCGGTGGGCACCGATTTGAACGTGATTCCCACCGCCAGCATCAAGCGCATTGAGGTGCTGCGCGACGGCGCGGCTGCCCTCTACGGCTCCGATGCCATTGCCGGGGTTATCAACATTCAGCTCAAAGACGACTCCACGGGCGTGACGGCCAGCAGCACCGTGGGCCAGACCAAGGAAAACGACGGCGGCGTAATTCAGGCCGATTTCAACGTGGGCATCGGCCTGAACAAGCGCGGCTACCTCGATTTGAGCGGCCAGTTTCAGAAGCACAACGCCTACAACCGCGGCTTTGCCGACACGGCCCCGCTCATTTACCTCGGCAATAATGGCGGCAACTACCCCGCCAGCGCCACCACCGAGCAAGCCCGCCGCGACCTCAAGGCTCAGGACGATGCGCTGGTGGCCCAGCGCGGCTTCAACCGCAACGACCTGCGCATTGGCAACGCTGCCACGCGCAACTACGGCGGTTTTCTCAACGGGGCCTACCGCCTGGGGCGCGGCTACGAGGTGTACCTCTCGGGCGGGGCTACGTACCGCACGGGCACGTCGGCGGGCTTCAACCGTCTGCCCAACCAGGCCACCCAAAGCGACCTGACGCTATTCCCAAACGGCTTTTTGCCGCTTATCAACACCACTATTTATGACCAGTCGGCCATTGTGGGTCTGCGTAAAGTCTTCAGTGAATTCGCGGTGGACCTGAGCAATACCTTTGGCCGCAACGAGTTGCGCTACGACATCAGTAACAGCGTGAATGCCTCGCTACCGCAGGGGCCTGGCATTGTGAACCCCACCGATTTCTACGCCGGCCGGCTAGCTTTCCTGCAAAACACCACCAACTTGGGCGTGTCGCGCAAATTCACAGACGTAGGTTTCCTGCCTACTGTCAACCTGGCGTTTGGCGGCGAGTTTCGCTACGATAAATTCCTGATTGGCAAGGGCGAATACGCGTCCTATGTCAACGGCGGCCGGCTGATTGGGACCACGCCCACGGCCTCGGGTTCGCAGGTTTTTCCCGGCTATCAGGCGCAGGATGAGGTGAACAAGAGCCGCACCAACGTGGCGGGCTACGTCGATTTGGAGAGCGACATCACCGAAAAGCTGCTGGTGCACCTGGCAGGGCGGGTCGAGAACTACTCCGATTTCGGCAGCAGCGTGAGCGGCCAGGCCGCCGCCCGGTTCAGCATTCTGGAGGGGCTGGCGTTGCGCGGCTCCATTGGCAATGGCTTCCGGGCACCGTCGTTGCAGCAGCGGTATTTCACCAACACCAGCACCCAGTTTGTGAACGGCCTGCCCAACCAGGTGCTCACCGTGAACAACGACAATCCCATCGTGCGCAACCAGGCATCGGACGCACAGCCGGGCTTCGGCCTGGGGGGCCTCACTAAGGAAAACTCCCGCAACTACAGCCTGGGCCTCACCGCCCGCGTGGCCCGCACCATCACCCTGACGGTGGATGCCTACCAGATTGACATCGACAACCGCATTGTGCTTTCGTCGCAATTCACCCGCACCAACCCCACGGTGAACACTATTCTGGGCACGCGCGATGTGAGCCGGGTGCAGTTTTTCGCCAATGCCGTGGATACCCGCACCCGGGGCATCGACATTGTGGCCAATGAGCGCATTACGCTGGGCGAAAAAAGCCGGCTGGGCCTGACCGCCGCCGCGAACTTCAACGAAACCACCGTGCGCGCCTTCAATAGCACGTCCACCACCATCAACAACGACCCGACCACCGGCACTGCCAGCCTGCAAAACACGCTGTTTGACCGCCAGCAGCGTGGCCGTCTCGAATCGGGCAACCCGCGCTCCAAAATCAACCTCTCGGCCAACTACGGCTACGGCATTTTCAGCATCGAAGCCCGGGCCGTGCGCTTCGGCGAGGTACAGTACAAAGACGCCGACCCCGCCCGCTCGTTCATCGACCAGACCTTCGCCGCCAAATGGGTGACCGACCTGACCCTGAGCGCCCAAATAACCAAGCAAATCGGCGTCATCGTGGGCGTAAACAACCTGTTCAACGTCTACCCCGACAAGTTTTTCCAGAACCCCCGCAACAACGAATTCAATTTCTCCGTCGACCCCAACTTGAGCTACAACTCCACCCTCGACAACACCAACCGAGGCCGCTTCGTGTATCCCGCCAACCAGTTTGGCTTCCAGGGCGCGTTCTACTTCGGCCGCGTGAATGTGACGCTGCCGTAGCAGTTGCCCGAATCATTAAAAAAGGCCGCCCCAACTCCGGAGCAGCCTTTTTTATGCTGGATAAATAGGGCCGGAGCTGGCGTTACCGGCCGCTGTAGGACAGGCGGGCTACCTGGGTGCCGCTCTGGTTGCGGGCGATGTAGAGGCCGGCGGCCACGCTGGTAGCTGGGTGCCACACCACGCTGCCGTCCGCAGCGGTAGTGAGTTGCACCACTGCCCGGCCCATTTCATCCGTAATAAGCACAGTTTGTCGACCCTGCCCCGTCAATTGAAACCGCACTTCGTCCTGAAACGGCACTGGGAAGGGTGGTTGCGCCAACGCTTGCCGAGAACGGGTGGCCAGCACCTGCTGCGTAACCAACACGGGCACAGTCACAGTGCCGAAACTCGGGGCCGGGCACGCATTATCATTGGCCGTAACGGGCAGCACGTAATGGCCCAGCGGCAGCGTGGCCGGCACTTGCCAGGTCAACTGGCCCTGGCCATTGCCCAGGTCTTGGAATGTAGTGCCGGGAACGATGCCCGGCGCGTTGCTGCCCAACGTCACCGTTTGCCCGGCATCGGGGTCGGCGGCCGTAAGGTTGAGAACCAGGGTTTGGCCGGGATTGACGCGAATAGTTTGGCCCAGCAGCTGGCCGGTTGGGTTGCTGGCAAGGGCCACGCGGGTAAACGCCGGCACTTGGTTTGTTCCAACCGTCACCAGGTACGTCATGTCGCGCGTGATGCTGCCGATTTGCTGCCACGCCCCGCCCACCCGCCGGTACTCATCGACCCGCGCCGCCAGGGCGTAGTATCCCTGTTGCGTGGGGCCCGCCACCGTCAGGAGCTCGCCCGTGGTGGCATTCAGCTGAAAGTGAGGCGCAATGGCCCCAACTGTGGGTTGGCCGCAGGGTACCGCCGTAGTCGGGTTGGCCAGCGGCTGCACCAGACGGTAGACCAGCGAGTCGCCTTCGCTATCGAAGGCACTCAGGCTGTAGTGCTGCGGCTGCGTGCTGGTGAGGTGCAGGAGCTGGGCGGTGGTGAAGCGGGGCGAAAAATTGGTCAGGCCCGTGGTGTTATCCAGCAGCGCCTGCACGTATGTGCTCATCTGTATCGACTGGGCCACGTTGGCCACCCCGTCTGACCGGTTCGAGCAATTGATGCTCAGCGTCCAGCGGGCGGGTGCCAACTGAACCAGGCCTTCTAACGTGGTGATTTGGAAGGGGTACTCGGAGTTGGCGCAGGCCCGGGGTGGCACTACAACTCCCGTGCGTACCAGCCAAGTAGTGAAGCTGCCGGGTAGCGTAGCCGCGCACCCGTTTTTGCCACAGGTCAACTCTATTTGTATGTCCGTTACCGGCGAATTCAGGTCCTCAAAAAGCCGGGCCGTGACGTGGTATTGGTTGGGATTGGCGGTGGTGCCCGCGTATTCGTAGGTCAGTTCCGCTCCCAGAATGTGGGAAGCATGCGCAACCGAGAAGGTGCCCAGCAAACAGACGAGAATGGCGAGGCTGCGGGAAAGGAAAGATGGACGCATGCTCAAATTGGAAAAGGGTAGTTACCAAACAGGGCCTCCGGCGTTTCCGGAGGCCCTGCGAAGGTATTCTAAACCAATTGAAAATGTGTTATTTGGCTGAGGCTTTTTCATTTGCCCGCCGGTGCTGCCGCCGGCGTGCTGGAGTTGCTGTCCAGAATCTGAAACAGGTCGTTGAGTTTGGGCGTGAGAATAATCTCGGTGCGGCGGTTCATGGCCTTATTAGCTGGCGAGTCGTTGGCGGCCACGGGCACGTACTGGCTGCGGCCCGAGGCCGTGACGCGCTCCGGCGAAACGCCCGCTGTGGTGAGCAGACGCGCGATTTCGGTGGCGCGCAGGGCGCTCAGGTCCCAGTTGTCGGTCATGCCGGCCGTGCCGCGCAGGATGGGCACGTTGTCGGTGTGGCCTTCCACCACCACGTTCACGTCTTTCTGCTCCTGGAGCACGGTGGCGAGCTTTTTCAGCGCCTCCTGGCCCTTGGGGTCCACTTTCGTGGAGCCCGATTTGAACAGCAATTGCTCCGACAGTGACACGTAAACCTTGCCGTCCTTCAGCTTCACCTGCAGGTCGCTGCTGTTGAAGCTGAGCAGGGCCTTGCTCACGCGAGCTTTCAGGTCATCCACGGCTTTGTCCTTGTCGGCCAGGGCTTTGGTGAGCTCGGTGAGGCGGGTTTCGCGGGCCTGCAGGTCGGCGGCGAGGCGGTCGTTGTTGGCTTTGCTTTTTTGAAGGGTGGTTTCCAGGTCGCCGAGCTCGGCTTCGCGGCGGGCCAGGTCTTTGGCTACTTTGTTGTAGTCGGAGGATTTGTTGGCCAGCTCCCGGTCGCTATTCTTGAGAAGCTTGTCATAGCTGCTGTTCAGTTCGTTGTAGAGGCTGCGGGTTTTGCGGTAGGCGTTGCCGGTTTCAGCCGAGTCGGTCATGAGGCGCTTTTGGGTGAGGCGCAGTTGGGCCAGCTCGTCGCTGGCCTTTTGCAGCTCGGCGGTGGCCCCGCGATACTGGCGCTCGGCGGCGGATTTGCCTTCGGCATCGGCCTTTTGGCGGGCGCTGAGGTCGTCGTATTTCTTGGCCGTCACACAGCTATTCAGAACGGGGGCGGCCAGCAGGCAAAGGCCCAACAGGGCGGGGGAGAAGGTTTTCACGGAGGAGAGGGGGGCGAAGTCCCGGGCCTTTCGCCGCCGGACTGCCCGGCCGCGTTGGCGAAGCAAGGTAGCGCTTAACCCGCGCTCAATCCTTCCGAAACCGCTTCTGACCTGTATTTCCGGTCTATATTTGCTTGCTTCCCACCCTGGTACGTGCCTGCCCGGCCCGGCCTGCATCCGCGCTTGCTCATGGCTGATTCCATCTCCTTAAGCCCCGAAAACGAAGCCCTGCTCACCCACCAATGCTTGGTGAAAAAGGACCTGCTGCACGCGCCCGGCCCCGATTTTCTGGACCGCTGCTTTGTGCCCGGCAGCCGCTCGGCGCAGGTGCTGCGCAGCCTCGGGGCCATTTACGGGCACGGCCGCCTGGGTGGCACCGGCTACGTCAGCATCCTGCCCGTCGACCAGGGCATCGAGCACACCGCCGGCTCGGCCTTCGGACCCAACCCGATGTATTTCGACCCCGAAAATATTCTGCGCCTGGCCGTGGAAGGCGGCTGCAATGCCGTGGCCACCACCTTTGGTACCTTCGGCACGGTGGCCCGGAAGTACGCCCACAAAATCCCGTTCCTGGTCAAAATCAACCACAACGAGCTGCTGACTTATCCCAATAAGTTTGACCAGATTATGTTCGGCTCGGTGCGGCAGGCTTGGGAGATGGGCGCTACCGCCGTGGGGGCCACCGTCTATTTCGGCTCGGCCGAAAGCAACCGCCAGATTACGGAAGTGACCGCCGCCTTCGAGGAAGCGCATGCGCTGGGCCTGGCCACCGTGCTCTGGTGCTACACGCGCAATAATGCCTTCAAAACGACGGAGAAAGACTTCCACGTCGCCGCCGACCTTACCGGCCAGGCCAACCACCTGGGCGTGACCATGGGAGCCGACATCATCAAGCAGAAGCTGCCCGAAAACAATGGCGGCTTTTCTACCCTGAAATTCGGCAAAACCTTCCCCGCCATGTACGACTCGCTCAGCACCGACCACCCCATCGACCTGACGCGCTACCAGGTGCTGAACTGCTACGCCGGCCGCATTGGCCTCATCAACTCGGGCGGCGAAAGCCACGGTGCGACCGACCGCGAAGAGGCTATTCGCACCGCCATTATCAACAAGCGCGCCGGCGGGCAGGGGCTGATATCGGGCCGCAAGGCCTTCCAGCGGCCTTTTGCCGAGGGCGTGGCACTCCTCAACGCCATTCAAGACGTATACCTCGACGGCCGCATCACCCTAGCTTAGCCCGGGCCCGATGCCCGGCGTGGGCTTCGGTAGCTTTCTTTGCAAAATGAGGCGTTAGTTATGGCTTATCTTTGACGCCCTGTAATTAGTCTTTGCAAGCCCGAAGCTTGCGACTCTTCTTCAAAAAAAATATCAGCTGTCGGGCCCCGGCCCCAGCTCCTAGCAACTAAAAAATGGCCTGGTTCAAGCGCGTAGAAAAGGGCATTGTGACCCCCACCGACCAGAAAAAAGAGACTCCCGACGGCCTCTGGTACAAGTGTCCGGAATGTAAAACGGTGGCCACCATGGCCGAGCACAAGCGCCTGCTGTACGTGTGCGGCAACTGCAACCATCACGACCGCATCGACGCCATCGACTACTTCGAATTCCTCTTCGACCAAGGCGAATTCACGGAGCTCGACGCCAATCTCACCTCCGGCGACCCGCTGCATTTCGTCGATACTAAAGAGTACCCCAAGCGCGTGGCGGCCACCGAGCGCAACACCGGCCTGAAAGATGCCGTGCGCACCGCCCACGGCCTGAGCGCCGGCCAGCCGCTGGTGGTAGCGGCCATGGATTTCAAGTTCATTGGCGGCTCGATGGGCTCGGTGGTGGGTGAGAAAATTGCCCGCGCCATCGACTTCGCCCGCCAGAACCGCACCCCGTTTCTGATGATTTCGCGCTCCGGCGGTGCCCGCATGATGGAGGCCGGCTACTCGCTCATGCAAATGGCCAAAACCTCAGCCAAGCTGGCCCTGCTCTCCGAAGCCGGCGTGCCCTACGTGAGCCTGCTCACCGACCCGACCACGGGCGGCGTCACCGCTTCATTCGCAATGCTTGGCGACTTTAACATTGCCGAGCCCGGCGCGCTCATCGGCTTTGCCGGCCCGCGCGTTATCAAAGAAACCATTGGTAAGGACCTGCCCAAGGGCTTCCAGAGTGCCGAATTCGTGCTGGAGCACGGCTTCCTCGATTTCATCGTGGACCGCCGCGAGCTAAAGCAGCGCCTGGCCGATTTGCTGGGCATGTTGCAGCCCGCGCCGGCTGCGGCCGCCAGCGCCCCTGCGCCCCGTCGCGCTGTTACGAAGGCTCCTCAGCAATAGAGGAAAGGCCTTTTCCGTTTTCGGCACACTTCTTGAAAAACCCGTTTCCAGCCTTGGGACGGGTTTTTCCGTATAAGGGCCGAAAACAACTTCACCAATCCCTCATTTTCACATGAACACCTCCAAATCCCTTCTTTCTGTTCTGATGGCTTTCGTGCTGCTGTTCAGCTCTTGCGCCACTTCGCAGCAAGCCAGCTCCTCGCAGCCCGACCTTTCGACTAACAACGGTACCGGAGCCCGCAAAACCGGCATGAGCAAAACCGCTAAAGGCGGCCTGCTGGGTGCTGGCGGCGGTGCCGTATTGGGCGGTGTGGTAGGCGGCCTGTTGGGCGGCGGCAAAGGCACGGCCATCGGCGCTATCGTGGGTGCTGCCGCTGGTGGTACCACGGGTGCCATCATCGGCCGTAAGATGGACAAAGCCGCTGCCGAGCTGCAAACCGACATGAAAGGTGCCCGCGTAGAGCGCGTGGGCGAAGGCATCAAAATCACCTTCGACTCGGGCATTCTCTTCGACACCAACTCGGCTACGCTGCGTCCGGCTTCGGAAGCCGACATCAGCAAAATGGCTGCCGTGCTCCAGAAATACCCTGACACCAACGTGCTGATTGAAGGCCACACCGACAACTCGGGTTCGGATGCCATCAACCAGCCACTCTCGGAGCGCCGGGCCCAGTCGGTGGCTAACTCGACCATCGCCAAAGGCGTGGCCTCGAGCCGAATCACCACCCAGGGCTACGGTTCGACCCAGCCCGTAGGTGATAACACCACGCCCGAAGGCAAGCAGGCCAACCGTCGCGTAGAAGTGGCTATCTACGCCAACGAGAAAATGAAAAAGGCTGCCGAGCAAGGCCGTCTGTAATCAGGAAAAGTCCGGCACTAGCTGCCGCAATTAGTAAGAAGGCCGTCTCCGCTGGGGACGGTCTTTTTTTGGGCCTTTTGGTTCGCGGAGCGACGGAAGGTTTTGGGAATTTTAGAAACCCTACCCGTTTGGTGTGCGTTGAAATCCCGTAATACCTCCCATTAACTTTAACTTCCTGAATCATGAAATCCCTGCGCGTAGTATTCGCTTTGTTTTTGATGTTCTTCGTATTAGCTGGCACCAGTGTTCAGGCCCAAACCCCCAAGAAGGGCTGGAGCAATAAGGCCAAAGGCGCTGCCATTGGCGGCGGCGCGGGTGCCGTGACGGGCGCGGTGCTGGGTGGCGGCAAAGGCGCTCTGATTGGCGGTGCTGCCGGCGTAATCGGCGGCGGCCTGATTGGCCGCAACAAGGACAAGAAGAAAGACCCGGCCCGCTACAACGCCTATCACAACAAGAAGTAATTCCGACGCACCGCGCAATTGCGCTGACGTGTTAAAAAAGGCCCTGCCACCCGGCGGGGCCTTTTTTTGTGGCTGAACGAGCCAGCCACAAGGTTGGGCGTGCCAAAAGACCTGCCGGCCCCTGATAGTTTGGCAAGGTGGTTGCAAATGGCGTACTTGCCGGCCAATTCACGAGCTGTGCTTTCTGGCCGGCGTTTTTTATCCAAACCCTTTTTCAAACATGAAATTTCTTCGTTCCTCTCTTGCGTTTCTGTTCGCCCTGCTGCTGGTAAACAACTTCGCGCAAGCCCAGACCACCACCGTTTCGACGGATAAGCCGAAAGGCATGAGCAAAACCCTCAAAGGCGGCATCATTGGCGGCCTGGGTGGCGCGGTGGCCGGTGGCGTAGCTGGTCGTTTGATTGGTGGTAAGTCGGGCACGGCCAAAGGTGCTATCATTGGCGCCGTGGTGGGTGGTACCGCTGGTGCCCTCATCGGCCGCAAAATGGACAAGGCTGCCGCTGAGCTGCGCCGCGACCTGGAAGGCGCTACCGTAGAGCGCGTGGGTGAAGGCATCAAAATCACCTTCGCTTCGGGCATCCTGTTCGGCACCAACTCGTCGAGCCTGACCCCGGAAGCTGCCGGCAACATCGACCAGCTGGCCACCACGCTGAAAAAATACGCCGACACCAACGTCGTAATCGAAGGCCACACCGACAGCTCGGGTTCGGATGCCATCAACCAGCCCCTCTCGGAGCGTCGTGCTCAGGCGGTGTCGAATGAAATCCAGGGCCAGGGCGTAGATGCAGCCCGCATCACAGCCAAAGGCTACGGCTCGACTCAGCCCGTGGGCGACAACAGCACCGCTGCTGGCAAAGCTGCTAACCGCCGCGTAGAAGTGGCCATCTTCGCCAACGAGAAGATGCAGAAGGCCGCCAAGAAAGGCCAGCTGTAAGACAAAGCCGGCTGTGTAAGAGCAGCCGGTATTCAACTAAAAAGGCGACCAGCTTGGTCGCCTTTTTTTATGCCGTTAAAACAGAGCGGAGTCTAAACGCTGGCGGTCGGGCAACTTTGCCCGGAGCTAAACGGTACAACGCGCCATGCCTTCTCCCGACGCTACCTACGCCTCGCCCGCCGCCGAAAAAGCCTGGGCCGACCACCAGATTCTCGACCATTTCTACGGCCACCTGCCGCCCGAGCCGCGCCGCACGCCTATGCGCGAGCTCATTTCCACCGTCCTCTCGCACCGTACCACCCACGCCGACGAAGAACTGGCCTATGACCGCATGCTGGAAGCCTTCGGCGACTGGGCCGGCGTAGAGGCTGCGCCCACGCCGGAACTGGCCCATGCCATCCGCACCACGCGCTGGCCCGATACCCAGGCCCCGCGCATCCAGGAAATCCTGCGGCGCATCCGGGCCGAAACGGGCGGGCCGTTCGACTTGGATTTTCTGGCCGACTGGCCCACCGAAAAGGGCATGGCCTGGCTCACCGATATGCCCGGTATCGGGCTGAAAACGGCTTCGTTGGTGCTGCTTTTTAATTATCACAAGCCGGTGCTGCCCGTTGATACGCACGTGCATCGGGTGGCGCAGCGAGTGGGGTTTCTGGGGCCGAAAGTATCAGTAGAGAAGGCGCATAGCGTGCTGCTGGCCCTGCTGCCGGCCGATGCCGAGACGCTGTTCAACTTCCACAAGCATAACTACTGGCACGGGCAGCAGATTTGCTTTTTCCTGCGGCCCAACTGTGCGCGGTGCCCACTGAAGGGCTTCTGCAATTATTATCAGGAGCATTTTGGGGAAGCCACGGCGGAGGCACTGGCCGCTACGCCCACACAATGGGACCCGGCCGCCTGGGGCAAGCTGCCGCATTAACAACAACTATCTGAACGTCATGCTGAGCGCAGCCGAAGCATCTCTACCGCAATAGTAAATGAATACTTGCGCGGTAGAGATGCTTCGGCTGCGCTCAGCATGACGTTCAGGGGACTGTACCTTTACGCCATGCGCCTCGTCAAGCACCCCGTTCTCTGCAATTACTACGTCACGTACCGATGCAATGCGAAGTGTGCGTTTTGCGACATCTGGGAGAAGCCCTCGCCCTACATCACCCTTGAGGACGTGGACCGCAACCTGCGCGACCTCAAGCGGCTGGGCGTGTCCGTCATTGATTTCACGGGCGGCGAGCCGCTGCTGCACCGGCAACTGCCCGAGTTTCTGGGGCTGGCACGGGAACTGGGCTTCATCACAACAGTGACGACTAACGGCCTGCTATACCCCAAAAACGCGGAAAAGCTGCGCGGCAAAGTGGATATGCTCCACTTCTCCCTCGACTCGGCCGACCGTGACACCCACGACCTAGGTCGGGGCGTAGCCTGCTACGATTTCGTGCTCGAAAGCATTCGTGTAGCCAAAGAGCTGGGTGAGCGGCCTGACATCCTCTTCACCGTCTTCCGCAAAAACCTGGCGGATTTGGAGGCCGTGTACCGCGACATCACCCAGCCCAACGGCCTCGTGCTCATCCTCAACCCCGCCTTCGAGTACGGCGACGTGGAAACCGGCGAGCAGCTCACCCCCGAGGAGCTGGACTACCTCTCCGCTTTCGGCAAGCGCAAGGGCGTGTACCTGAACGAAGCCTTTATCGAGCTGCGGCGCGATGGCGGCAACCACGTAGCCGCGCCCGTGTGCCGGGCCGCCAGCACCACGCTGGTCATCTCGCCCAGCAACGAACTGGTGCTGCCCTGCTACCACCTCGGCGAACAGAAATTTCCCATCGAAGGCAAATTATTCGACCTCTACAACGCCCCCGAAACCCAGCGCCTGGCCGCCCTCGAAGGCCGCCTGCCCGCCTGCGAGGGCTGCACCATCAACTGCTACATGCAGCCCAGCTTCGCAGTGGAAACCAGTAAATACTTCTGGCAGGCACTGCCGAGTACGCTCAAGTATAACTGGGAAAAAGGGACGTGGAAGCGGCTGATTGGGGTGGCGTAGAACAGTATAAAAGAACGTCATGCTGAGCGAAGTCGAAGCATCTCTACCGAGGAAGTAATCCAATCAAAAGGATTTACTATTGCGGTAGAGATGCTTCGACTTCGCTCAGCATGACCGTTCCTTATTTTAGCAAATAGTCCATTCCCATGCCCGCCCTCATCCTCCCCGTTCACGGCATCACGCCCACCATTCCCGCCGACTGCTATGTTGCAGACAACGCCACCATCATCGGCGATGTGGTGCTGGGTGCTAAATGCACCGTCTGGTTCACGGCCGTCATTCGCGGCGACGTGCACAGCATCCGCATCGGCGACGAAACCAATATCCAGGACGGGGCCGTGCTGCACTGCACCTACCAGAAGGCCCCGCTCAACATTGGCAGCCGCGTCAGCATCGGGCACCGGGCGCTGGTGCACGGCTGCACTGTGGAGGACGACGTGCTCATCGGCATGGGGGCCATCGTGATGGACCACGCCGTGGTGGGCACAGGTTGCATCATCGCGGCCGGGGCTGTGGTGCTGGAGAACTTCGTGTGCGAGCCCGGCTTTCTCTATGCCGGCGTACCCGCCAAAAAAATCAAGCTCGTGACAGAAGCCCAGCGCGAAGGGTTGAAGCGCACCGCAGCCAATTACCAGACTTATGCCAGTTGGTTACAGCAATAAACTATTTTCAACCGAAAGCAAAAAGCCCGTCTGATTCATCAGACGGGCTTTTTACTTTCGGTTGAAAATCAGAATTACACTTCGTCGCTGAGTTCGCCTCGTGGGGCTTCGCGCTCGGCGGGGGTGGTGATGCGGAGCTGCACCAGCTCCACGGCGCGGCGCGAGCGTTGCAACACGCGGAACTCGTAGGGGTCGAGCACGGCCACGTCGCCCACTTCCGGGATGCTGCCGTAGATGACGTTGAGCAGACCGCCCACGGTTTCGTAGTCTTCGCCCTCGGGCAGGGGGTAGGGGAGGAATTCGTTGGCGTCGGAGATGGGCGTGGCAGGGTTCACGCGGTATTCGTCGTCGGCCACTTTTTCCACCACGGGCACCTCGTTGTCGTACTCGTCCTGGATTTCGCCCACCAGCTCTTCCATGATGTCCTCGATGGTGACGATGCCCGACACGCCGCCGAACTCATCGCTCACGATGGCCATCACGATGTGCTTGCGCTGGAACTGGCGCAGCAGGCGGTTGATTTTCTTGGTTTCGGGCACGAAGTAGGGCGGGCGCATGATGCGGGCCAGTTCCACGGCCTCGCCGCGCCGGATGATGGGCAGCAGGTCCTTCACGTTGAGCACGCCCACGATGTTGTCAATGTTGCCCTCGTACACCGGCATGCGCGAAAAGCCTTCGCTGAAAATGGTGTCGAGCAGCTGCTCGGCGGGCGCGTTCACGTCCAAGGCCGAGAGCTTGGTGCGGGGCACCATAATCTGCTTCACCATGCGGTCGTTGAACTGAAACACGTTCTCAATCAGCTCGTGCTCCGAGTCCTGAATTTCGCCGCTTTCCTTACTCTGGTCAAGCAGCAGGCGCAATTCGTCGGAGGTGTGGGCCTCCGTGCCGTGCACATTCTGGATGCCTACCGCGCCCAGCATCAGGTTGCTGGCTTTGGAGAGAAACCAGGTGAGGGGCCGGGTGAGGAAATAGAAGCCGCGCAGGGGTAGCACCAAGGCCAGGCTCACCGCTTCGGGCCGCTGAATGGCCAGCGCCTTCGGGAAAAGCTCGCCGAACAATACGTGCATGAACGTGAGGACAATCAGCCCCATCGCCACGGCCAGGCTGTGCGCTGTGAGGGCCGAAATGGGCAAGCCCAGCCGCGGCAGGAAGCCCAAAAATATTTCCGTGAACAGCTCTTCGCCCACCGCACCCAATAGCAGGGAAGCAATGGTGACGCCCAATTGCGTGGCCGAAAGGTAGTCGTAGAGCTTGTGGAGCACGCCCAGGGCCTGGCCGGCCAGCCGGCTGCCCTCCTTGGCTTTAATCTCCAGTTGCGAGAGGCGCACGCGAATCAGCGAGAATTCGGCAGCCACGAAAAATCCGTTTACTAAGACGAGTAAAACGGTAAATAGTATTTGTAAACCCATGTCGGCGGCCCCCGCGACGCGGTCGGTCTGGGGGCCTTTGTAGGCCAAAAGTACGCAGTTTGACGCAGGTGGTTGGCGTGCTGAACTTTTAACTCACCCGTTTGTCATGTAGCACGACCTAATTTTGGGCCCCGAAGCGGGTGTAAGCCCTAGCCGGTTGAGGCGACTACCCGTGGCCCCCAACCGGGGCAATTGCAACGAGAGCGCGCCTTTTCCGGTTAACAGGGAGCCAGGCGTGGCCAACGATAACGCGTCATTCAATTACCAATGAAGAATTTTCGGATACTGACTGCGGTGCTGCTCTGGCTGGGCCTGATGGGGCCGGCCACCGCCCAGATTCTCACGCCCACCCACCTGAGCACCACCCTGAGCAAGCCCACTGCCAAAGTGGGCGACGAGGTCGAACTCATCATCAACGCCCGCATCGACGACAAGTGGCACCTCTACGCCTCCGATTTCAGCGATGAAGTCGGCCCGGTGGTGTTCACGCTCAAGTTCAAGCCCAGCCCGGCCTATGAAGTGGTGGGCAAGCTCCAGGCCATCAAATCGCACCACGAGCAGGACGAGGTTTTCAAGGGCGAAGTGGCCTTCTGGGAAAAAACCGGCCAGATGCGTCAGCGCATCAAAGTCCTCCAGCCCGGCCCGCTCACCATCTCGGCCGATGCCGACTACCAGAGCTGCACCAGCGTGGACGGCAAGTGCGTGCCCGGCAACGAAACCCTGAAATTCGGCCCGCTGAATGTGACTGGGGCGGCTGCTCCCGCCAAAACCACCGGGGCCGTGCCGCCCGCCGCTACTCCTGCTAAAACGGAAGTAGCCACTGCGCCTGCCGCCGCCTCAGTTGCCGCGCAGCCTGCCACGCCCGCCTTGGCCCGCGACACAGTTGCCGCCCAAATAGCTGCTACCCCCGCACCTGCACAGCCCGCTGCCCCAGCCGCCAGCGCCGTTCCCGAAACCAAAGCAGCCCCCGCGCCGGCCGTGGCTGATGTCGCGCTCAACGCCGACCCCGTGAATAAAGCCGGCGGCCTGTGGGCTTTCGCGCTGCTGGCCTTCACCTTCGGCTTGGCCGCGCTGGTCACGCCCTGCGTGTTCCCGATGGTGCCAATGACGGTTTCGCTCTTCACCAGCGGCAACGACAGTCGCCAGCGTGGCATCTTCAAGGCTCTTGTTTACGGGGCCAGCATCATCGGTATTTATGTGCTGATGGGCGTGCTCGTATCGGTGCTGCTGGGCGAAGACGGCCCTAACCTCATTGCCACGCACTGGATTCCAAACCTGATTTTCTTCGTGGTTTTCGTGGTATTCGGCCTGTCGTTTCTGGGCTTGTTTGAAATCACGCTGCCCCACCAGATTGTAAATACGGTGGATGCGCAGGCCGATAAAGGCGGCTGGGCTGGTATCTTCTTCATGGCCCTCACGCTGGTAGTGGTGTCGTTTTCGTGCACCGCGCCCATCGTGGGCAGCATCCTGAGCATGGCCGCGCGCGGTGAGCGGATTACGCCCATTGTGGGCATGCTGGGCTTCTCGCTGGCGTTTGCGCTGCCGTTCACGCTGTTTGCCATCTTCCCCTCGTGGCTGAAAAGCCTGCCCCGCTCCGGCGGCTGGCTGAACACGGTGAAAGTCGTGCTCGGCTTTATTGAGTTGATGCTGGCCCTGAAATTCCTCAGCACCGCTGACCTGGCCTACCACTGGCACCTGCTCAACCGCGACGTGTACATCGTGCTCTGGATTGTGCTCTCCGCGCTGCTGGGCTTCTACCTGTTGGGCAAGTTCCGCCTCTCGCACGACTCGCCCCTCGACCACCTCAGCGTGGGCCGCCTGCTGATGGCCGTGCTGGCCTTCGCCTTCACCGTGTACCTGGTGCCGGGCCTGTTTGGCGCACCGCTGCCGCTGCTGGCCGGCTATCTGCCGCCCCAGAGCAAGCACGATTTCTCGCTGGCCACGGCTGAAGGCGGCCCCGCGCCCGCCGTAGCCACCAGCGCCACTGCCGCCTCGGAAGTCCCCCGCTTCGGCGATTTCCTGGAACTGCCCCACAACCTCAACGGCTACTTCGACCTGGAGCAGGCCAAGCGCGTGGCCCGACTCCAGCACAAACCCATTTTTGTTGATTTCACCGGCCACGCCTGCGTGAACTGCCGCAAGATGGAAGCCACGGTGTGGAGCGACCCGCAGGTGCTCACCCAACTCCGCAACGATTACGTGGTGGTGGCCCTGTACGTAGACGATAAAACCGAACTGCCTCAGAACGAGTGGTACACCTCCACCCACGATAACCAGCTGAAAACCACCCTCGGCAAGCAGAATGCCGACCTGCAGATAACGCGCTACGGCATCAATGCCCAGCCTTATTATGTAATTCTTGACCCCGATGATGCAACCAGCAAGCCCCTGGTAGCGCCTATTGCCTATGAGCCCGACGTGGCGCAATTCAGCACCTTTTTGCAAGCTGGCTCGAAGCAGTTTCGCAATCAGCGCGGCCCGGTGGCGGCCCGCTGAAAACCAGTTGATTAATCCCGTGGCGGTAGCAGAGACAGCCCACAAACGATTTAAAGCACGAAGAGGCGGCCCCCACCCAGAGGCCGCCTCTTACAAGTGTGAGGAGCGCACCCACCCAGATGCGCGGCCTCGTTTTCCCCTCTTCTCCTCCGTATCCAACCGCGGCCGTAACAAAAGGAAGTTTCCTTTTGTGAAGAACTTAGCGTGTAACATTGCCGAGTTATCGGTCTTGCTTCAAACGCTGATAGGTTCTTACGTAGCACCGTGGCCTTCTGCCTAGGATTATGACAAATGTAAGTTGCTTGGTTAGATGATGCAAATAATTCTTTCATTTAACGAGAACTTTGCAATAAATTTAATTTTTAGCGTTTAATTCGATACACTCTCCAACTCCTTTCTGCAAAAAATGGCCAGAAATTACGAACTTGATGACACCGACCGCAACATTCTCAATCTTTTGATTCAGGATGCGAAAATGCCGTACACCGAAATCGCCCGCAAAGTCAACGTTTCGGGCGGCACCGTACACGTGCGAATGGCCCGCCTCGAAGAGCTGGGAATCGTGCAGGGCGCTACCCTACGCATCGATTACCAGAAACTGGGCTACGGCGTGAGCGCCTTCCTCGGTATTTACCTGCTGAAAAGCTCGGTCTATACCAGCGTGGTGCAGCAGCTGCGGGAAATACCGGAGGTGGTGAGCATTCACTTCACCACCGGCGCGTATGGGGTTTTTGCCCGTCTGGTATGCCGCGACACCCAGCATTTGCGCGACGTACTCCACGACCGCATTCAGCCGATTGACGGCATTGAGCGCACCGAAACCCTGATTTCGTTGGAAGAAGTAGTGAACCGGCCCACGCAGCTGACGTAGCTGCACCGGCTGGAATTTCGTTGCAGAACTGGTAAGGACATGTGGTATTGGCCAGGCGTAGATTGCGCTGGCCGGTGCCGCATGTCCTTTGCTTTTTGCCTGGCCTTGAGCCAAGGCGGCAGCCGGAACCAAAGAAAGCGTACCCGCAACGCCGTAATTTCGTGCCGTGCCCACGACTCCTGCCCCGCCCGCCACGCTGCTCATCCAAACCGCCTTCATCGGCGACGTTATTCTGATGACGGCGCTCCTGGAATACCTGCACCAGACCGAGCCCGCCACGCCCGTCGACGTGCTGGTGCGGCGCGGCAACGAGGGCCTGCTGGCCGGCCACCCGCACGTGCGCAAAGTGCTGATTTGGGATAAAAAACACCGCAAATACGCTGCGTTGTGGGACTTGTTGGGCCAGATTCGGGCCGCGCAATACGGCCGGGTGGTCACGTTGCAGCGCTTTGCCAGCACGGGCTTTCTCACGGCATTTTCCAAAGCCCGGGAGCGCATCGGCTTCGCCAAAAACCCATTGAGTCGGTTTTTCACTCGCCGCGTACCTCACGCCATTGGTGACGGTACGCATGAGGTGACGCGCAACCTGCGCTTGCTCACCGACGCGGTCCCCACGCCGCTGGTGCCGCCCCGGCTCTACCCCTCGGCCGTGGATGAAGCAGCGGTAGCGCCTTACGCCACGGCCGGCCCTTATATCTGCCTGGCCCCGACATCGGTCTGGTTCACCAAGCAATATCCGGAAGCCAAGTGGCTGGAGTTGCTGGCCGCCCTGCCCCAAAATGTGCGGGTGTACCTGCTGGGCGGCCCGCCTGACGTTGCCGCCTGCGAACGCCTGGCGGCCGCCAGCGGCCGCGACAACGTGACCAGCATTGCCGGCAAAATCGGCTTGCTGGCCTCAGCCGCGCTCATGCGCGGGGCGGTGATGAACTACGTGAACGACTCGGCCCCGATGCACCTGTGCTCGGCCGTAGGCGCGCCGGTCACGGCGGTGTTTTGCAGCACGGTACCGGCGTTTGGGTTCGGGCCGCTGAGCCCAGTTTCTTTCATTGTGGAAACCAAGGAAGAGCTGGCCTGCCGGCCGTGCGGGCTGCACGGGCACGCCGTCTGTCCGCTGGGGCACTTTCGCTGCGCTTATGGCATTGAGGTGGGGCAAATACTGGCCACCTTGCCGGTTGATGTAGCGCGGACTTTGTAGTCCGCGTCGCCCCGCCGTTTGTCCCGCGCCATTTATAATAACATCGTTCTGGGACGCAGACTACAAAGTCCACGCTAGGTACCTTTGCTTTACTTATGCTCGATTATCACATTCACGAATATCCTAACGGTATCCGCCTCTTACACAAGCAGGTACTGCACACTAAAATAGCGCATTGCGGGTTTTTGCTCGACATTGGCTCGCGCGATGAGGCCCCGCACCAGCAGGGCCTAGCCCACTTTTGGGAGCACATGGCTTTCAAAGGCACCGAGAAACGCAAGTCGTTCCACATCCTCAACCGTCTCGAAACCGTGGGCGGTGAGCTGAACGCCTACACCACCAAGGAAAAAATCTGCTTCTACGCCTCGCTGCTCAGCACGCACTTCGAGCGGGCATTTGAGCTGCTGACCGATTTGACGTTCAATTCCGTCTTTCCCGGCCGCGAGGTGGAGAAGGAGCGGGGCGTGATTTTGGAAGAAATGAGCATGTACCAGGATGCCCCGGAAGATGCCATTATTGATGATTTTGATACCGTCGTGTTCGGCGACCACCCGCTGGGCGTGAACATTCTGGGCACCCGCGAGAGTGTGAGCCGCTTCCAGACGGCCGATTTCCACGCCTTCTTGCAGGAGCAGATGCGCACCGACCGGCTGGTATTCAGCTCGGTGAGCAACCTGCCGTTTGAGGCGGTTAAGAAGCTGGCCGATAAATTTCTGGCCCCGTTGCCGGCTCGGCTGGGCCCGCGCACCCGCCGCCCGGTGGGCAGCTACGAGCGCAAAACGCAGACCGAAACCCGGCCCATCTCGCAGGCACATTGCTTGGTGGGCGGCCCGGCGTATTCGCTGAACGATGCGCGCCGCATCCCGTTTTTCATGCTGAACAACATCCTCGGCGGCCCCGGCATGAATTCGCGCCTCAACTTGGCCGTGCGCGAGAAATACGGCCTCGTGTACACCATCGACAGCACGTATTCGCCCTACACCGACACCGGCTTGTTCGGCATCTACTTCGGCACCGAGGGCAAACAGGTGAAGCGAACGCTGGGCCTGGTGCAAAAGGAGCTGAAGCTGCTGCGCGAAAAAGAGCTGACCACCAACCAGCTGCATACGGCTAAGCACCAGCTCATGGGCCAGCTCGCCATGAGCGAGGAAAGCAACGGTGGCATGATGCAACTCCTCGGCAAAAGCACCCTGGACCTGGGCCGCGTGGAGCCGCTGAGCGAGATTTTCAGCAAAATCGAGAAGATTTCGGCCATCGAGCTGCGCGACATGGCCAACGAAGTGCTGACCGAGGAGCACCTGAGCGTGCTGCAATACGTGCCAGAAGGGAAGTAATGGGCCAGCCGGTTTTTGGCCACGTAGGCAGTTACCGGCCGGGCGACACCTTTCGTAACCGCATTGAGCTAGCCTTTAGCGGCGTGCATCGGCCGCGCCGGGCGGTCGTGTGCGGCACGCAGGCGCTGGGGGCCGAGAGCATCGTGCTGGCTGGTCAGTACGAGGACGACGAATTCGGCGAGCCTGAAATCCGCTACTCCGGCAACGGTGGCCGCGACCCCAAAACCGGCCGTCAAACCACCGACCAAGTGCCCACCGGTACCAATCTGGCCCTGCTGAAAAGCGAGGAAACCGGCCAGCCCGTGCGCGTGCTCCGCAAAGTGCCGGCCGAAGACGGTGGGCCGGATGTGTACCGATATGAGGGATTGTACCGGGTAGTCGGCTCCAGCTACGGGCCGGGCAAGTCGTGCTTTCGGGTTTTCGTATTTCGGCTGCGGAATTTTGCTTGATTTTCAGCCCGCAGAGGATTCCGCGTCCTCTGCGGGAAATATTACATATCGATATGACGGACCCCATCCAAGCCTACGCCGAGCAGCACACCGCGCCCGAGCCGCCGCTCCTCGCCCAGCTCACCCGCGAAACCCACTTGCAGCTCCTGATGCCGCGTATGAGCAGCGGCCCGCTACAAGGCCGCTTGCTGAGCATGCTGAGCCACTTGGCACGCCCGCGCCGCATTCTCGAAATCGGCACGTTTTGCGGATACGCCACGCTGTGCCTGGCCGAAGGACTGGCGGATAACGGCTTGTTGCACACCATCGAAATCGACCCGGAGAAGGAGGCGCGCATCCGGCGCTACGTGGCGGCGGCCGGCCGCACGGAGCAGGTGCGACTGCACATCGGCGCGGCGCTCGACGTTTTGCCGGGCCTGGTCGATGAAGTGTGGGATTTGGTCTTTATTGATGCTGACAAGCGGAATAATGACGCGTATTTTGAAGCAGTGATTGACCAGGTGCGGCCCGGCGGGCTGCTCATCGTCGATAATGTGCTGTGGGGCGGCAAGGTGCTGCCCGCGCACGAATTGAAATCCGGCGACAAGGACACGCCGCTGGTGCGGGCCTTCAACGACAAGATGGCCCGGGACGCGCGGGTGGAGACGGTTTTTCTGCCCTTGCGCGACGGCCTGCTGCTGCTGCGCAAGAAGTAGCGGCGGCCGGCCCCGGCCAACCTTCGACCTCGGAATACCGTCAGACAAATTTATAGTAATACAATCAGGTCTATGCGGCATTTTACGGTTTTGTTTTTCCTGCTGATTGGGCTCCAGGTGGCCCGGGCGCAGGCCCCCACCACGGTGAGCGGGCGCGTGACGGATGGCAAGGACCAGTCGGCCCTCATCGGAGCCAACGTGCTGCTGATTCACCTGCCTGATTCGACCAAAAGCGGCGCGGCGGCTGATGCCGAGGGCCGGTTTCAGTTCGATAACGTGGCCGCCGGACGGTATGTAATTGATGCCTCCTTCGTGGGCTACCAGAAAATCCGCCAGAGTGTGACCGTAGCCGGTGCGGCCGTGCAGCTGGGCACGCTGGCCTTGCAGGCCGGCGGCGTTCAGCTGAAAGGCGTGGTAGTAACGGGTGCCGCCGCGCAATCGGTGCAGAAGGGCGACACTACGCAGTTCAACGCCAAAGCCTTCAAAACCAACCCCGACGCCACCACCGGCGACCTCATCGACAAGCTGCCTGGCGTGAGCCGTGGCACCGATGGCAAGGTGCAGGCCCAGGGCGAAAACGTGCAGCAGGTGCTGGTCGACGGCAAGCCCTTCTTCGGCAACGACCCCGACGCGGTGCTCAAAAACCTGCCCGCCGAAATGGTGGACAAGATTGAGGTATTCGACCAGCGCAGCGAGCAGAGCCGCTTTTCGGGCTTCGATGACGGCAACACGACCAAAACCATAAACATTGTGACCAAGGTGGAATTCCGCAACGGCACCTTCGGGCGGGTGGTGGCTGGCGCGGGGCCGGAGCGCTACAAGGCCAGCGGCAACGTGAACAAATTCAAGGGCAACGAGCGGATGTCGGTGTTGGCCCAGAGCAACAATGTGAACGAGCAGAACTTCGGCACCGAAGACCTGCTGGGCGTTGTGGGCAACTCCAACCAGGGCGGCGGCGGGCGCGGCGGCCAGCGCGGCGGTGGAGGAGGTGGCGGCGGCAACGGCGGCAATGCCGGCGATTTCCTGGTGAACCAGAGCGGCGGCATCACCAAAACCAACGCCGTGGGCCTGAACTACTCAAATTCCTGGAACAAGAAAACCGACCTAGCGGCCAGCTACTTCTTCAATAGGGCTGATAACACGCTCAACAGCAACACCAACCGTCAGTATGTGCTGCCGGCCGGCACCAGCTACACCCAGAACGCCAACACCAGCAGCCTCAACACTAACCAGCGCTTCAACCTGCGCCTGGAACATAAGATTGACTCGGCCAACTCCATCCTGTTTCGCCCGCGCTTCAGCTACCAGCTGAACGACGCCAACAGCACTGTGGACGGCCTCACGCGCCGCGCCGACACGACGCAGAGCAAAATCAACAGCCTCTATGGCTCCAACAACAAGGGCCTGAACACCGGCGGCGACCTGCTGCTGCGTCACCGCTTTGCCAAAGCCGGCCGCACGGCCAGTCTCAGCATTGGCGGCACCTACACGCAACGTAACAGCAACACCACGCTGCAAACCACCGACACCGGCTCGCGCCTCAATAACCTCAACCAGGCCAGCGACCTCACCCAGCACGGCGGCAGCATCAACGCCAACCTCTCGCTCACCGAGGCGCTGACCAAGCAGGACGTGCTGCAGGGCAACTACGCCATCAACTACGCGCCCAACAACTCGAGCAAATACACCTACGACGTGCTCACCGGCGACACCCGCCAGCAGAACGATGGCCTGAGCAACGTGTTCCAGAACTATTATCTGACGCAGTCGGGCGGGCTTACGTATCGGCACATCACGCCCAAGTACCAAGCTAGTTTCGGGCTGGCCGGGCAGTATTCGGAGCTATACAGCGACGCGCAGTTTCCGCGCCCCAGCGTCGGGCGCTACTACTTCGTGAACGTGCTGCCCAACGCCATGCTCAACTACCGCTTCACGAAGCAGAAGAACCTGCGGCTGTTCTATCGCACCAATACCAACGCGCCCAGCGTGAGCCAGTTGCAGGCCGTGGTGAACAACTCCAATCCCTTGCAGCTCACCATCGGCAACCCCACGCTGCGCCAGGAATTCCAGCATTCGCTCAACATCCGCTACTCGGCCTCGAACCCCGAAGTGTCGAGCAACTTCTTCGCGCTGCTGTCTGGGGCTTACACCCAGAATCCGATTTCGAACCGCACCATCGTGGCCGCCCGCGACACCATCGTGACGCCTGAGGGCGCGCCCGCCGTGCGCCTGCCCGCCGGCGGCCAGCTCATCCAGCCCACCAACCTCAGCCAGCAGTACACGGTGCGCTCGCTGGTGAGCTACGGCCAGCCCATCAAGGCCATCAAAACCAACGTGAACCTGAGCGCCAACGCCGGCTTCACCCAAACCCCGGGCCTGGTAAACGGTGGCCTGAATTACGCCCGTGTGCCCACCTTCGGGGCCGGCCTCACACTGAGCTCCAACATCAGCGCCAATCTGGATTTCACAGCCTCCACCACCTCGAACCAGAATTACGTCATCAATACGCTCCAAACGCGGCTCAACACCAATTACTTCTCGCAGGTGTCGCGCTTCCGTCTGAACTGGATTGTAGGCCCCGGCATCAACATTGCCACCGACCTGCTGCACCAGGCCTACTCGGGCCTCTCGGCCGGCTACAACCAGCAATACCTACTCTGGAATGCTAGCATTGGCAAGAAGCTCTTCCCCGGCCAGCGCGGCGAAATCCGGGTGTACGCCTTCGATTTGCTGGGCCAAAACCGCTCCATTCAGCGCAACGTAACCGACGCTTACTACGAGGACGTGCAAACCACCATCCTCCAGCGCTACGTCATGCTGATGTTTACCTACAATATTCGTAGCGGCAACGTGATAGCACCCACGCAAGGTGAAGGCGGCGGGCGCGGCGAAGGCCGGGGCTTCGGCCGCCCGGATGGCGGTGGCCGGCCCGATGGGGGCGGTGGCCCGCCGCCCGGCGGTGGGGGCGGCCCGCAGTAGACAAGAAGGAGAAAACCCGAAATAAGAACGTCATGCTGAGCGCAGCCGAAGCATCTCTACCGCGAGAGTAAATAATTACTTCCTCGGTAGAGATGCTTCGGC
>NZ_JBCEVZ010000059.1:0-29029 GCF_038448715.1 Hymenobacter segetis
CGCTTGGTGATGAAAAACATCACCACCTGGGTTTCGAGGCCGCTTTGCTGGAGGCGGTAGTTGAGGCGGGCCAGGGCTTCGAGGGTCAGGTCGAAGCCTTTGTTGTGATACTCGTAGCGGCCCGAGGTGAAGAAATACAGCGTCTTATCCAGGTCGAAAGCATACGACTGGAAGAAGTGGGCCATCACGAATTCGTGGATTTTGGCCTTGTACTGCTGGTGCAGGTTCTGGAACTCGTGCAGGGCCACGAAGCGCTCGATGTTGAGGCCGTTGGGCAGCACCGCGTCGGGGATTCTATCCAGCAAATAAATGCACTCGCGCACCGTCAGCTCGCTCACGGTAGTGAAAACGTGGCTGCCGTGGGCGGCGGCGCGCTCCATGCGCACGGCGGGCTCGATGTTGAATTTTTTGGCCTCGGCTTCCCAGTTCACCCACATGAGGTGGTCGTAGAAGGCGGGGTCATTCATGGCCAGGTAGCGGCCCAGCAGCGTGGCGTGGGTGGTGAAGAGCAGGTGCGCGGGTACTTGCAGGCGGCGCAGCTCGGGGATGGCCACGCCGGTCATCCACTCGTGGAAATGACCCAGCAGGCGCTGCTCGGCCAGTTTCTGGGCGGCCAGGTGCTGGAAGAAAACGGTGGTGAGGTGCCCGAAGGCGATGACCTGATGTAGCAGGTCGTCGTTGTCGGGGGCGGGGATGCCGTGGCGGCCCCAGAGGTCGGTTTTGAGCTGGCCGAGCCGGTCGTAGGCCTGAAACGGGTTGATGAGCACCACGCGGGGCCGGCCCGTGATGAGCCAGGTGCCAATCTGCACGTCGTAGCCCTGGGTGCGCATGGTGCGCACGGCGGCCATGAACGGGTCGGCGCCGGTGTGCACCGTCAGCTCGTCGTAGGGCTCAAACTCGCCCTGGGCCATGTTGGGGAAGTAAGGGCCCAGCAGGCAATACCGGTCGTCCCAGACGGGCATGGTGGCCGGCACCTTGCTGCGAATGACGGTGTAGATGCCGCCCACCTGGTTGCAAACTTCCCAGGCTACTTCTACGAGCAGCGAATTGGGAAACAGGGCGTCGGGAGCGTCGGGGGCGTGGGGGATGGGCTGTGTAGGCATGAGGAAGGCCGGGGCGGGAAAAAGAACGTGGCGAAAGGTAAGCCGATTGGGGCTTAGTTGGCATGGTAAGCCATGTTTTTTCAAATGCGCTGGAAAAACAGGACTGGATAGGGGCAAAAATTCGAGCTGGTGTGGCGGTTATCCGGCCTCACCCTCATTCATATCCCCATTCTGATGGCCGCCCGAGGCGTTTGAGAAAATCCTGGGCGGCCTGCTGGAATTCAACCAGGCTTGGACCAAAAAAGCCCCCGTGCTGGCCATGGGCGTAGCTAAACTCCAGTTTTCGCACGATAATAACCCCAACGGCTGGGCGAAATACGATGTGGGCTGGGCTACCCCGACCCGGCTTCTGTCCTGCACGAACACGTCCGAGAGCGCGAGAAAGCACCCCGCACCCGCAAGCCCTTGGCCGAGTTCCTGTTTGAGGGCGCGTGGCCCACGCTGGCCGGCGAGCGATACGACCAAGCTCCTGTGTGATACAATTACATGATATAATGTAGAAATTATATCATGTAATTGCTACATTGGTTGCTTCAAACCAACCCCTAGTAACCCATGAAAAATATTGGCATTTTGGGCTCCGGCACGGTAGCAACTACCCTGGCCGATGTGTTTATCAAAAAGGGGTACCCGGTGATGCTGGGCACCAGCCACCCCGATAAGCTGGCCGAATGGCTGGCCAAGGCCGGCCCTGCCGGCCAAGTGGGCAGCTTTGACGAGGCGGCCGCTTTTGGCCAGCTGCTGGTGCTGGCCGTGAAAGGCCACGTAGCCGCCCACTTGCTGCGCACGCTGAATGCCAGCGCCCTGGCCGGAAAAACGGTGCTTGATACGACCAACCCCATTGATGAAAAGCCACCGCAAAACGGCGTGTTGCGCTTTTTTACCAACTTCGATGAGTCGCTGATGGAAGAATGCCAGCAGGCGGTGCCCGGTGCCCACTTCGTGAAAGCCTTCAACAGCGTGGGGGCGGGCGTGATGGCGGACCCGGACTATGGCGGCACGACGCCCAGTATGTTCATCTGTGGCAACGACGAGGGTGCCAAAGTCGAAGCCGCCGAGGTCATTCGCGCCTTCGGCTTCGAGCCCGAGGACATGGGCGGAGCCGAAGCCGCCCGCGCCATCGAGCCGCTGTGCATGCTCTGGTGCATTCCGGGCTTCCGGTCCAATCAGTGGACCCATGCGTTTAAGCTCCTGAAAAAGAGCTGAGGCGGTGCTTAATTAGCAAGATGGAAACGGGCGTTGCACACTCTAGTGTAGCGCCCGTTTTTTTATGATGCCGCCCTGCGCGTCATCGATGCGGTACTGCACGATGAAGGCGTTTGGGTCGACTTCCTGCACGGCGGTGCGCAGGGCGGGTAGCTCCAAGCGGGTAACTACGGTGAACACGATGTCGCGCTCCAGGCCCAGCTCGCCGCGCTTGCCGTAGCCTGATTTGCCCTGGTACATCGTCACGCCCCGGCCCAGCTTTTCGGTGATGACTTTGCGGACGTCGTCGCTGTACTCCGACACGATGGTGACGCCGGTGTACTGCTCGATGCCGTTGAGCACGAATTCCAGCACGCGGGCGGCGGCGAAGTAGGTGAGCATGGAGTACAGGGCCGGCTCGGTGCCCAGCACCAGCACGGCCACGCCGAAGATGATGACGTTGAGAATCAGAATTAAGTCACTGACTTTGAGCAGCACCAGGTAGCGGCTCACGAGCAGGGCGGCGATTTCGGTGCCATCTAGCACGGCCCCGCCGCGCATGGCCAGCCCGATGCCCGCCCCAATGAACACACCGCCGAATACGGCCGTCAGGAGCAAGTCGTGGGTCACGTCGGGGAAGGGCACGAAGGCCAGCATCAGCGCTAGCCCGCCAATGCCCAGGGCACTGCGCAGGGCAAACCGGCGGCCCAGCTGGTTATACCCGAGGGCAATAAACGGCAGATTGATAACGAGAATGAACACCGAAAGCGGCAGCCGGAAACCCGTGGCCAGTAGCATCGAAACGCCCGTGACGCCGCCATCAATGAAGTGGCTGGACAGCAGAAACGACTTCAGGCCAAACGCTGCGGAAATGACGCCCGCGATGATGAAGGCTGCGTTGGTCAGCTCGGAGTTGGGGCGGTTGATGGTTTTGGCGGAGGTAGGGATGTCCATGCGGGTGTGTTAGGTGAATCAATAATAACAAAGAACGTCATGCTTCAACTGCGCGGACGCTGGTTGAGCATGACGTTCTGCTATACGGGCAACAAGGCGGGCGTTACCCTTCCTGCGACAAAATCAGCACGGCGTAGGGCGCAATGGCAATGCTGCCGTGCCACCCGAAACCGTCGTATTCGCCTTCCTCGGCATCAATGCCGAAGCTTTCCATGTCGCCAAAATCGCCGTCGTAGCCCTGCCAGTCGCTGTTGAAGCGCGCCTGCCAGTGGCCGGGGCCGGGCAGGCCGATGGTGTAAGCCTCGTGCGCCTGGTTGGCAAAGTTGGCGAGCACCACGGTGGTATCGCCGGGGCCGCCTTCGCCGGCCTGGCGTGCAAAGGCTACCAGCTTGTCGTCGTTATTGACGTGGAAAACCTTGGTGTGTTGGCCGCCCAGGCCGCGCGTGGCACCGTGCAGGTTGCGGCGCAGACCAATGAGGTCGCGGTAGAGGTGCACCAGGCCGTTGCGCTCTTCCACACGCTCCCAGCGAATGGGTTCGGTGTCGACAAACGAGCCATCGGCCAGCATTTCCTGGCCCTGGAACAGCATGGGGATGCCGGGGGCTGTCATCACCAGGGCCGCGCCCAGGGTGGTGCGCTTTTTGGCAAACCAATGGTCGGCCGCGCCGGGCATGATTTCCTCGGCCACGCGGCTTTTGCCGTTGGCCACTTCGTCGTGGCTTTCGGTGTAGATGACGCGGCGGAAGGCGTTGTCGTTGTAGAGCTGGGTCAGGGCCTGGGCCACGGCGTTCATGTCGCGGTCAGCATCGTTCGGGGCCGTGAGGGCATCGCGGATGGGGTACACGAACGAGCCGTCCCACTGCGAATCGAAGCCCTGGCCGCCGTTGGCGGTGGTTTCGGTGATGGCGGGGTTGCCGCGCAGGTCCTCGGCGATGGTGATTTTCCAAGGCATCGTCTGGTCGATTTCCTCGTTAATCCAGCGCATCAGGCTCCAGCCGTCGGGCAGGTCTTCGGCGGGGTTTTCCTCGCCGTTCACGTTGCGGATGAAGGAAATGGCATCGGCGCGGAGGCCGTCGCAGCGGTACTCGTTCAGCCACATCAGGGCGTTGTCGCGGATGTACTGGCGCACCTCGGGGCGGCCGTAGTCGGGGCGGTTTTCGCCCCAGGGCGTTTTGGCGCGCCAGTCATTGTAGAAGTAGATGCCGCCGCCGTCGTTCTCGCTCCAGCCATCAAACTGCCAGAGGTCGAGGTCGCCGGGGCCGAAGTGGTTGTACACCACGTCCAGCACCACCGCGATGCCGTGCTGGTGGGCCTGCTTCACCATTTCCTTGAAGGCCACCGGCCCGCCGTAGTCGCTTTCGAGTGCAAACGGGTTGGCGGGGTTGTAGCCCCACGAGCGGCTGCCCGGAAACTCCGTAGCCGGCAGCAGCTCGATGCAGTTAATGCCCAAATCGCGCAGGTAGGGCAGCTTTTCGGCCACGCTCATAAAGGTGCCCACGTTCTCGGCATCGGGCGCGTTGAAGGTGCCCACGTGCAGCTCGTAAATCACCAGCTCGTTCCAGGCGGGCATCTGGAAATGGTCGTCGCCCCAATCGAAATTCGGGTCATGCACCACCGACGAGCCGGCCGAATTCGTCACCTGGCGGGCGTAGGGGTCGTTGCGGTCGAAGGTTTGGTCGCCGTTGGTGAGGTGGAATTTGTATTCATCACCCACCTTGGCCCCGGCCACATCGGTGGCCCAATAGCCGTTTTCTTCGGCTTGGAGCGGGTTTTTGTCGGCCTTCCAATCATTAAAAGTGCCGATGACGGACACCGAATTGGCGTGGGGCGCCCACACCCGAAAGGTGGTGCCGGCCGCGTGGGGCACGGCACCCATGCCAGGTTGCAGCGTGGGGCTGGGCGCGGGTTTCGGCGCTTTGGCCGAAGTTGATTCAGAAGGGGCTTTCGGGGCAGTTTTAGCGCGGGAAGCGGGTTTGGGGGCGGAAGCGTTAGACATCGAAAAAAAGACTGTCTACCGCCCGGGCAGCCGAAAATGCGGCGGGTACGGGGCGGCAGGTACCCGAAGCATACGAAACTGTCGCGCTTTTGGCCATCCGGGTGCCGCATCTGCTGGCCTTCAGCTAAATTAAACCTTCGCGATATTCCAGCCGGATTACAACCAGAAAAATATTTTGCCGACTTTTCGGGCATGGACACCGCCGCACCCGCCGCCGCCGAGGGCCGCACCACCCTCTACCATCGCCGCCACGCCGGGCAGCAGCGCGCCAAAACGCTGAGCCACCTGGGGCCGGCCCTGGTGCTGCTCTTCGCCGTGCTGCCCGTGCTAGCGGGTGAGGAAGCCTTCACGCCCCTGGTGGTGCTGGAGTTTGCTGTAGGCGCGGCCTACCTCATCCTGATGGTGCGCGAGCTGCTGCATCTGCGCCACAACCCCTTCCACCAGGAGCGGGTGGCGTGGCTGGAGCTGGCCGCCGCCGGCATTCTGGCCCTCGAAAGCTACCACATCTGGCATCGCCACCACGCCGCCGACCTGGCCCGGGGTGTGCACAAAACGCACTACCTGCCCTGGGTGTACGCCGCTCTGGCCGTGGCCTACGTGGTGATGGCCTTCCGCACGCGGCAGATGGCCGGCCGCCGCTTCCTGCACCTGCACCCCGACGGCTTTGCCGCCCGCACCACCCGCCTGGGCCGCGCCCACGAGCTGCGCTGGGCCGACCTGGCCGCCGCCGAGCCCGCCGGCCCCGCCGACGTGCTGCTGCACCGCCACGACGGCCAGACCCACCGCATCTCCTTCGCCGACGTGCACGACGGCCCCGCGCACCGCGACCGCCTGCTGGCCCACTACCAAGAGGCCACCAAGTAGCGCGAACTTTTAGTTCGCGTCCCCGCGCCGGTCCAACGATTAATGTTCGGGGACGCGAACTAAAAGTTCGCGCTACATCGCGCTACACGCCATCCAATGGAAGCTTTTTGCCCGTCCGCGTTGTTAGTTTGTTTTCCGATTCTGAATTCCGCTGCTTGAAAACCCGTCCCAAACCCGTCATTTTTGGCCTCTACGGCTGGTCGTCTGAGTACGGCTTCCGCTACATTCACCCCGCCAACCGCCGCGCCTTCGAGTTGCTGGAGCCCGTGGGCAAGCTCTTCGAAAAGATTGCCGAAGACGACGAAGGCGAGTGGATTACCATTCGCTACGACGAGCAGCAGTTCCTCGTGCGCCCCGAGCTGTTCAAGGAAATCTATCACAAACCGAAATTCAGCTTCGGCGATTCGGTGGAGGAAACCACGCCCCAGCCCGGCCAATACCGCCACTTCGGCCTCATCTCCGACGTGTTCTGGGACGAAGCCACCGACACCGCTACCTATCAGATTGTGGAGCGCAAGCGCAAGCTGCCGAAGGTTTTTCAGGCCAGCGAACTGCGGGCCGATTAGAGCAGCCTGACCTACAGGAACGGCAAAGCCCCAGCGGGGTCGTACCCGGAGGGCGACATTCGTTAGACGAGTGTTGCCCTCCGGGTACGCCCCCGCTGGGGCTTTCTACAAAAATGTTGATGTAGTGGTAGCTGTTCCGGCAGCACTGAACCGGGCCGCTACACCCATTCCCCGGCTCCGCAAACCAGGTTTTTGCTGGCAAGTATAAATAAATTCATGTCGAGTATAAATAAATCTATACCAAGTATAAATAAATTCATGGTGAGTAGGATATAATCCGGAGGAAGGGGCAATTAATGTTCCCATATTAGGATTTATTATGCTACGGGTAGGATTAAATTCATGTCAAGACTCGATTAATTGCCTTCGAGCATCAATTAACCCCTTCCTATACACCCACCGCAATACCCACCACCACCGCCACGGCCCCCAGCGCAAACAGCGCCGCCCACAGCGGCGCGGCAAACCGAATCCACTGCTCAAACCGCACGCCCGTGGCCGCCAGCATGGCCATCAGCGTGCCGTTGGTGGGCGTGATGAGCTCGCACAGCCCCGCCCCGTACTGAAACGCCAGCACTGTCACCTGCCGCGAGAGGCCCAGGATATCGGACAGCGGCACCAGCAGCGGCATGGTGAGCGTGGCCTGCCCGCTGCCGCTCGGCACCGGCACATGCAGCAGGGTTTGCACGCCCATCATGCCCAGCGCGGCCAGCGCCACGGGCAAATGCCCCAGCGGCGCGGCCAGGCCGTGCACGATGGTATCGACGATGTGCCCTTGCTCCAGCACCACGAAAATGGCGCGGGCAAACCCAATCAACAGGGCCGAAAAGGCAATGTCCCGGAAGCCCGCGATGAAGCCCTCGGCCGTGCCCGTGAGGCCGCGCCCGCCCACCAGCCCGGCCACCACGCCCAACCCCAGGAACAGGGCCGACATCTGCTCGAATTCCCAGTGCAGCTGCACCACGCCGTAGGCAAACACCGCGAACGCACCCAGCATGAGCAGCAGCACCAGCCCCGGGCGGCCACTTTCGGCCACCGGGCCAGCGGCCACCTCATTAGCATCGAGGCTTAAATCCGGAGCCAGGCGGTGGCGCACGGCGTGGCGAGTAGTGGCCCACAGCCACAGCCCCACCGCCACCAGCAAAAAGCCCATCCGAAACGCCCCGCCTGAGAGCAGCGGCAGCTGCGCCAGTTTCTGGGCAATGCCCACCTGAAACGGATTTATCGGGCTAAAAGACGCGCCCACGAAGGCCGCCCCCACGCTGGCCGCCACCGCCGTGAGGGTAGGGTAGCCCAGCCGCCGCATGAGCACCAGCAGCACCGGCACCAGCGGAATTATCTCCTCGCCCATGTTTTCCAGCGCGCCCATGGTCGCGAAGAGCGTGCCCACCAGCGGAATCACGAGCACCTCGCGGCCGTGGGCGCGGCGCAGCAGCCAGTCGACCCCAAAGCGCAGCGCCCCGGTCTGGTCCACCACCGTGAAGGCCCCGCCGGCCAGGAAAATCAGGAACACGACGGCGGCGGCATCGGCTAGGCCCTTGGGCACGTCCACCAGCACGTCGAGCGGGCTCACGGGAGTGGCGGGCACGGCGTGGTAGGAGCCGGCCACCACCACCTGCCGCCCGGTCACGGCATCGAGGTGGCGCGTGAATTCGCCGGCCGGCAGCACGTAGCTCAGCGCCGCCGCCAGGATGATAAAACCAACAATGAGCACCAGCGGGTGCGGAAAACGAAAACGATTCATGGTGCGAACTTAGGGCGGCCGCGCACGAACTTTGCAAAAGCGCCGTTTCGCTTCCCATGACCATCACCGCCTTCAAAGCCCTGCACCAGCGCCGCCAGACCGAGCACCTCGCCCGGCACGGCACCCGCCTGGCCGAGCGTCAGGAAGACAGTTTTGACCTGACGCTCTACGCCGTGGAAGGCTTTTATGCCGAAACCTGGCGCAGCCGGGGCGAAGAGCACATCCTCTTCATCCACGTTTTCCAGAAGCCTGCCGGCCTGGGCGAGTACCTGGCCCGCGTGCAACTGCCCGCCAACCTCTAAAGTCCTTGCGCCGCCCCGGCACTACCGCCGCAGGGCAAAAAAGCAGCTGAATGCGCCAACTATTACTGTTTCTGTTGCTGCTGGTGGGGCTGGGTAGCCCGGTTTTCGCCCAGAAAAAAACTGCCGTCCCGCGCACACCGCTGGATTTTGGCTTTGGGCATTTGGTGGTGATGTTTGGCAAGGACAGCGTGGATTTGCTCATTCAGTCGCCGCCGGGGCGCGAGGCGGCCCCGCTGCCGGTGCTGCTGTGGGCGCAGGGCTCGCTGCCCAAGCCGCTCATTTTGTACGACCAGCATGGGGCCTACGGCGTGTTTCCGTTCCTGAATAAGAAGGCGTTTCCCAACTGCCACCTCGTCATCATCGGCAAGCCCGGCGTGCCGATGGTGATGAATGTGGAGGGCCGGAACCCCAATCAGCTGTTTAGCACGGCCACGCCGACGGCCTATTATTGCCAGCGCAACTACCTTGACTACTACGTGCGGCGCGACGAGGCCATCATCCGCTACCTCAAAAAGCAGCCCTGGGTGGATGCGAAGAATGTGGTGGCCGGTGGCCACTCGGAAGGCAGCGCCGTGGTGGCGCAGCTGGCGGCCATGCCGGGCCTGCTGCGCCGGGCCGTGTACCTGAGCGGCAGCCCCCTGGGCCGCGAGCTCACCAAAATAGCCCGCGACCCCACCGACGCCGACAGCGCCGCCGTGGAGGCCGAGTTTGCCCGCTGGCAGCACGCCGTGGACCACCCCACCCAGAATGACTGCGGCCCGGGCGACAGCGACCAGAACATGTTTGCACACGGGCAGTCGGAGCTGCCGGCGCTGCTCGGGGCCACGGTGCCCATCTTCGTGGGTTACGGTACCCGCGATGCCGACGCGGCGGCCAATGACTACCTGCGCCTCGAAGCCATCCGGCAGCACAAAACCACTCTCACCTTCCGGCCCTACGTGGGCCGCGAGCACAACTTCTTCGGCTTCAAAAACGGCCAGGTGAACTACGATGACTATTACTGGGAGAAAGTCGGCGCGGAATTTCTGCGCTGGGCCGGGCTGCAATAGCCTTGGCGCTACTCCGTTAGCCGGTCCACGTCGGTGAGCTGGCCTTTGTTGTGCATGATTTGCAGGTCGAGCACGGTGAGCGACTCGGTCGTTTTGGTGTATTTCTCGGGCGAGTTGAGTTCGCTGAGCGGCGACCGGTCGTCAATTTCGTACTCGTTGGCCGCCACCTCCACTGTGTTGCCTTTGGCGCTCAGTACCTTCAGTAGCGAGTATTTGGTGCTGTCGCCCATCGAGCGAATGGTGTAGATATCGCCGGCGTGCGGGGCCGCCAGGTAGGCCACCCGGTCGCGCTCGTGGTAGCGGCCGGCAATGAACGCGCCCACCAGGGCCAGCACCAATACCCCCAGGCCGGCCCAGTTCCAGAGCGGAAAGCTGGTGCTTTGCTTGATGGCGCGCACGCCGGGTTGCAGCTGGGCGGGCATTGTTTTTTCTTCCCAGGCCTTCTGGCAATGCTCGCACTGAGCCACCGCCGATTTGCTGAACGGGAAGAACGGAATCCAGTAAACGTGGGCGTAGCGGCCATACACGCTGGCTTTCATTGCATCTGGGGTGGCGCAGGCCGGGCAGTTGGTGCCGATGGGCAGGGGAGCGGTGCGCAGGTGCGTGCTTTTGAAGCCGTAGAAAATCATGCGGAGTAAACGGTTGGGGCGATAAGGCCGGGGAAAGGTGAAGCCGCAAAATAAGGCAATGATTTCCAAAGCAAAATGCGCGACTATTACTGAATTTTCGAGGTCATAATACGCTGGTGATTGTAGTAGCGGCGCTACCTTGCCGGGCATGAAACGTCTGCTTCCGCTCGCTTTTGCCCTGCTCAAGTTCGTCTCCGGCTACTTCCTCATCAGCCCGCAGTACGACCTGCAACGCGACGAATACCTGTACCTCAACCAGGGCCAGCACCTGGCTTGGGGCTACCTCGAAGTGCCCCCGCTGATGGCCGCGCAGGGCTGGGTGAGCATGGCCTTGGGCGGCGGCTTTTTCTGGGTGAAATTCTGGCCGTTTCTGTGGGGCGCGGCCACGCTCTACCTCGTGATGCGGCTGGCGCAGCGGCTGGGCGGCGGCTGGTTTGCCACGGCGCTGGCGGGCACCTGCTACCTGGGCACGGCCTTCGCGCGGCTCAACCTGCTGTTTCAGCCCAATTCGTTTGAGGTATCCGGCTTCGTGCTGGCTCTTTATGGGCTGGCGGCCTACCAGCAAACCCAGCGGCCGCGCTGGCTATACTTGCTGGGCCTGGCCCTCGGGTTGGGCCTGCTGAACAAATACACCACGCTGTTTTTCATTGCCGCGCTGGGCGGGGCGCTGCTGCTCACGCCTTGGCGGCGCCTGCTGGGGCAGCGGCACTTTTGGGGCGCGGCGGGGCTGGCGCTGCTGCTGTGGCTGCCCAACCTGGCCTGGCAAATCCGGCACGGCATCCCGTTTCGGCACCACATGCAGCTGCTGCACGACAGCCAGCTGGTCCACGTCGAGGCCGCCGAATTCTGGAAAATGCAGCTGCTGATGTGCATTGGGGCGGTGTGGGTGTGGGTACCAGGCCTGCTGGCGCTGCTGCTCAGCCGCGCCCTGCGGCCCTACCGGGCGGTGGGGCTGGTGGTGGTTTTGGGCATCGGCTTGCAGGCGCTGCTGCACGGCAAGGACTATTACACGCTGGGCTACTACCCGGTGCTGTTCAGTTTCGGGGCGTGGTGGTGGGAGATGCGGTTCCGGCAGTTTGGGGGGCTGCACCAGCCGGGGGCCGGGCGCTGGCGGCCGGTGGCGCTGCTGGCGCTGGTGAGCCTGCCGCTGCTGCTGCTGTTGCCCATCCTGCCGTTCATTTATCCGTTGCGGTCGCCGGCGGCTATGGCGGCGCTACGGCCCCGCTTCGCCGCCCTGGGCCTCTACCGCTGGGAAGATGGCCAGAACCACGCCCTGCCCCAGGACTACGCCGACATGCGCGGCTGGCGCGAAATGGCCGACAAAACCTGGGCCGCCTACCAAAGCCTGCCAGATTCGGTGCGCGCCCACACCCTCATCAAGTGCGATAACTACGGAGAAGCTAGCGCCCTCAACTACTACTGCGCCCGCCGGGCCATGCCGCTGGCGCATAGCTTCAATGGCAGCTTTCTGTACTGGTACCCGGAGCGGGCGGACTGGCAGGCCATCATCATGGTGGACGATGAGCCCGACGCGGAGTTGATATCTCATTTTGCCTCCTGCCGTGTGGTCGGCCAAGTGCAGGACCCCTATGCCCGGGAAAAAGGAACGGCTATCAGTGTTGGAATAAAGCCGGATAGCGCAATCATCAGCCGAGCTAACAGAGAGCACCGCGCCGCCCTGGCCGAATGGGAAAACCTCGCTCCACGCCCCCGTTAGCTTCGCAAATAGCGCGGCCCGGCCCAAGGCTTAAGTAAGGGGGGGATTGATTCTGATATAAATAAAAATATAGTATGCTTTTTGGGAATAAATACTGAGGTATTGGATGGGGATGCGTATTTACCCGTATGTATTTTTACCGCTGAGCCAGTGCTGCGCCGCGGGCTTGCATTCCTTCCAATTTCCCTTGAGCTATGGCTGTATATCAACTAATCTACCGCAGCGTTGCTATCCGCTTGCTTAGCGACGAGGAATTGGCGCGGCTGGTTGAACAATCCCGTATCCACAATTACAGCCAGGGCATTACCGGTGTGTTGTTTTATGCCGAGGGACGGTTTTTGCAGGTGCTGGAAGGAGAGATGGAGCCGGTAAAAGTCCTGTACGAGTGTATCTGGCAGGATTCGCGGCACACCGAGGTGGTCAAGCTATTCAGCGGACCCGTGGCGCAGCGCCTGTTTGCCGGCTGGAGCTTGGGCTTTGGCCAGGTAGCCCCCCCGGCCCTGGCCCGTCTCGATGCCTACCTCGACCCCGAGCATCAGGCCGCGCTGCTGCCCAGCGCCTACAACATCGAGGCGTTCATTGCCGATACCATCCAGGAATTCGTGCGCGACGAGTTTACGGTAACCGGCCGGCAGCCCCAGCGGTAGCGGCCCCGGCTACGCCCCGAACGGAAATTCGGCCAGGCTTTCCCACGGGCCGTTGCGGTAGGCCCACAGGTGCAGGCCGGTGCCCACGGCTTCAAAGGGGGCAAAATCAGCCTGTAAATCGGCCAGGAGGGCGCGGGCTGCGGCGGGGTCCACCTTGTTTTGGATGGTGACGTGGGGCTGGAGCTTCTGCTGGTCTTGGGGCGTGAGGTGGGGGGCGAAGGCGGCTTGCAGGCGGCGGTGCAGGGCGCGCAGGTCGTCGTTTTCGAGGGTGAAGGCCACGCCCCGGCCCAGCGAGCGCAGGCCCGCGACCGGCAGGGGAAGGGGGCGCTGGTTGGCCGCGATGGTCTGGAGCTGCGCCTGCACGGCGGCCAGCTCCGCGCCGGGGAGGTGATGAAACAGCGTGAGGTGGGCCGCGAGGTAGTTGATGGCCGGCGGGAAGTGCCGGCGGCGCAGCTCATTGAAATAAGCTTGCGCGGCAGCATCAAGGGCGAGGGTGAGAATGAGCGGAGCGGGGACGAAATCGGGCATTGAACAAGGCAGAAGTAACGCAAGCACCTACGCAAAGCTGCCCGCCGGGGCCGTAATTTGCCGCCCCACCCACCCGCATTCCCCATGCCGCACCCCGCTCCCTACACCCTCCTCATTCAGCACGCCGCGCAGGTGCTCACGCTGGCCGGCGGCCCGACCGACCGGCCCCTGGCCGGCCCCGACCTGAGCGCCTGGACGATAATCGAGCGCGGCTACGTGGCCTGCATCGACGATAAAATCGTGGCCGTGGGCCCGATGGATGAGTTGGACCTTTCGCACATCGGCCCCCACACCCGCCTCGTGGATGCCACCGGCTGCGTGGTGATGCCCGGCTTGGTGGAGTGCCACACGCACCTGGTGTTCGGTGGCAACCGCGCCCACGAGTTCGAGCGCAAGCTGCGCGGCGAAAGCTACCTCGATATTCTGGCCAGCGGCGGGGGCATTCTGAGCACCGTGCGGGCCACCCGCGCCGCGTCGGAGGCCGAATTATTGGCCAATGCCCTGCACCATCTCGACGGTTTTCGGCGCTACGGCGTGACCACCGTGGAGGCCAAAAGCGGCTACGGCCTCGACCGCGATACCGAGCTGCGGCTGGTGCGGGTGGCCCGGGAGGCGGGCCGGCAGCAGCCGGTGCGGGTGGTGCCCACCTTTCTGGGGGCGCACGTGGTGCCGCCCGAGTTTAAGGAAGCCGGCCCGCGGGCCTACGTCGATTTCATTCTGCGCGAAGTGCTGTCGGACCTGAAAGGGGAGGCGGCGTTCGTGGATATTTTCTGCGAGCAGGGCGCGTTTCCGCTCGATGTTTCGCGGTATTACCTGGAGCAGGCCCACCACATGGGCTTCGGCCTGAAAATCCACGCCGAGCAGCTGCACGACCTCGGCGGCTGCGAGATGGCCGCCGCGCTGGGCGCGGTGAGCGTCGACCATTGCGACTACCTCACGCCGGCCGCCGCCGGCCGTATCGCGCAGCAAACCCAGGGGCAAACCGTGGCCGTGCTGCTGCCGCTGGTGCCGCTGTTTTTAAGACAAGAGAAGTACGCGCCCGGCCGCGAGTTCATCGAAAAAGGCCTGCCCGTGGCCCTGAGCACCGATTTCAACCCCGGCTCGTGCCCCAGCAAAAACCTCTGGCTGGCCTTGTCGGTGGCCTGCCTCAAGATGGGTTTCACCCCCAAAGAAGCCGTGGCCGCCGCTACCCTCAACGCCGCCTGGGCCATCAGGCAGCAGCACGACTGCGGCAGCCTGGCCCCCGGCAAGCGCGCCGACGTGCTGGTACTGAACGTGGGCAGCGTGGCCGAAATCCCCTACTGGCTGGGCGAAAACCCGGTGCGCGAGGTGATAATCGGCGGGCAATAATGCCGGCGGGGGTAGTTGAAGGTTTGGCGACCCTCGCCCAACATTGAGCGACCCTCCCCTAACGTTGGGCGAGGGTCGCCAAACGTTAGGGGAGGGTCGCTCAACGTTAGGGGAGGGTCGCCAAACGTTAGGGGAGGGTCGCTCAACGTTGGGGGAGGGTTGCCAAACGTTAGGGGAGGGTCGCCTAACGTTGGGCGACCCTCCCCTAACGTTTGGCGTCCCCTATAGCAGGCGGATGCGCCGCACGACTTCGGCGGCGCTGAGGGCTTCGAGGGTGGGAGCCATTGCTTGGCCCAGCCGCCAGGTGTAGCGCTGAGTGCCAAAATAGAATTGGCCATCCCGAATCTGTACCACGATGGCCTGCACGTCGGTGCCGTCCGGGAAATGGTTTTGCCAGAGGGTGGGGTCGGCAGTGGCAAAGGTGCGGCACAGGCTGGTGTAGCCGGCGGGGCGGAGGTACACCCTGGTTTCGGAAGCCCCGGCGGGTACGCGCACCTGGCCCCAGGTCCAGGCCGCGTTGCTGGCAGGGCGCCAGTATTGGTCGAAATTTATCCAGCTGATGGAGTCCAGGGGCAGCACGGCTGTATAGAGGCCACTGGTGGCTGGCAGCGGAAGCCAGGAGGACTGGCCCTGGCCCTGTCCTTGGTTCTGAAGGCGGCCGGGCTGCCATCCCGACGCCGAATCGGCCACGACGGGCACGGCTCCATTGGCCGCAAAGGGGAGTTTCCACAACAGCATCCGGGTTGTGTCGAGGCCGCTGGTGGGGACGGGGGTGGCCAGGGTGGGCTGGATGGCGGCCGCGCCCACCGCCCGTTTCCATTGCAGGCGCGTGCTGCCCAGCCAGGCCTGCACGTTAAACTCGCCCGCCGACACCAGCAGGCCGGTATTCTGGAACGCCACGTTGGTGTGCAGCCCGGCCAGCACCATGTCGCCCACCGAGTGCAGCTCCCGCACCCGCAGCGTGGCGCTGCCAGCCGCCACGCTGCCATCGGGCAGCACGAAGGCATTGGCCGGAAAGGAAACGGTGGCCCCGCCCGCCGTGCGCAGGCTCTGGGCCTGGCCCAGGGCGAAGGTGAAGGTTTGAACGGCGGGCGCGGCGGCCCGCAAATCGGCGAAGGTGGCCGGTGTCGCCACCGGGTCACATATTACCACGTCGTCTTTGCGGCAAGCGGCCAGCAGGGCTACGCCCAGGCATACCCATGCGAAATGTTTCATAAAAAGCAGGAAGGAAAAAATGAGTGAAAAATCCCCGTCGGGCGCGGAGCTTCCGGCCGCTGGCCAGCCAGCCGGAAGCTCCTTGCCGAGGTATTAGGGCAAGTTGAAAGCCACCCCCAGCAGTGCCGCGCCCCCGAATAAGTGGCGCTGGTAGTAAGCCGAAGCGGCCGGGGCGAGGGACGTGAGCAGGTAGGTGGCGGTGGGCTGGGCCAGCAGCTCCCAGCGCCCTCCGGCCAGGCGGTAGCGGGCTTCGGCCCCCAGGCTGGCCCCCACGCTCAGGCGGCGGTAGGGGTTGTTGGCGAAGCTCCAGGTTTGGCTTTGGCAGGCGCAGGGGCTGCCCTCGGTGCTGCTGCCGCCCACGTACACGGCGGCTTCGGCCCCGGCCAGCAGGCCCACGCGCCAGCGCCCCGAAAGCGTCCAGCCGTAGCCCACCCGCACCGGCACCGTCACAAACCGGTAGGTATCGCGCCGGTGAATGCCGGTGGAATCGGCGAAATTTGGGCGGTTGGCGACTACGCTGGTCGGGGTGGTGTGCACCTGTTGCAGGGCCAGGGCGCTGGCGTATTCGGCGTAGCCCAGGCCCGCGCTCAGGCTCCAGCGGCTGCCGAGGGTGCGCCGCACGGTGATTTGCGCCGCGCTGCCCAGGGCGGGCCGTTCCAGCGTGGCCACCGGAGTAGAGGTATTGGTGGTGAGGTAAGGCGGAGAGGGCGAGGTGCCCGCGCCTGCGCCCGCCGCCATGTTTAGCGCCCGGTAGGTGAGGGCCGGGCCGGCCACTACCTGCACCGCCCAGTGCGACGCGAAGGGCAGCGGCAACGGGCTGGGCGCAATGGTCACCGGCTGCGGCGCAGGCAGCCCCGGCCCCGCGCCGAGCTGCACGGCTACCAACCGGGTGGGTAGCAAGGCCGGGGCTGCGCGTTGGTTGAGGCGGCTTTCTATAGCTGGGGCAATGCTGGCAGCGGCCGTTGTTGGGGCCGATTGAAAGGTTGGCTGGTCCACAATTGGGGGCGAGGAAGCTAATGGCAGCGGCCGGCTGCCGATAGGCTTTGCAGCTGCTGCCATTGCTGCCACGGGCGGGCGGCGGTGCCGGGCCAGGCGCTTTTTCGTGCCGGCCAGCGCTTGCGATAACTGGGTAGATGTCCGGGTGATTGCGGCCGTTGAAGCATTGCGACCCGGCCGCGCCGCGCCGGACCGGACCACTGCTGGATTGGCGGCTTCGGGCAAATGACTGATGGGGGTATTCGCGATGGAAATAGCCTGCTTGCCCCGTCCCTGCACTTGCCCGCGAGCGGTCCGGGTCGACGAGTTATTCCAACGGGCCCTATTTGAGGCCAGTTCTTTAGCCGCAAGCCCAGCTCCGCTCCCAGCCGGCCGGCCGGTGATGCTCCCGGAATCCGCCTGAGATACTGAAGCAGCAACTGCCTTTGTCGAACCCAAAACCGTCACGCCAGCCGGAGCCGATGGAGCTGCCGACGCTGATGCTGTTGTCGCCGTAGAGCCATTTGTCGCAATCGAGCCAGCTGAAGCAGCCGGCCCGGCAGCCGCATCAGCAGCTACTCGTGGCGCGGCAGCCGAAGAAGTTTGGGGGGCCGCCGACTGGCTCAGGGTCCCTGTTGACAGGTTTGAGCGGCTGGCTGGGGTGGCGCTCTGCGGGCTGGCGGCGTTAGTACGGGAGGCGTCGGCTGATGAATTATGGGAAGCCTTCTGGCTGGTTCTCGAAGCAACAGTAGTCGACCGTTTTGCTCCCCACCAGTGCCAGCCCGCGCCCACGGCCGCCATCGTCAGCGTTATCAAAAGCAACCACGCTACCGGAGCCCTGCGCCGCCGCTTGCGCAACTGCGGCGCGGCCACCGGCGGCGGCAGCTGCGCCCGAATGCCCGCCCACAGCGCGGCCGGCGGCTCCTGGCCGTAGTCGGCCAGGCGGTCGCGCAGGGCATCGTACAAGTCGTCGGGGTTGCGGTCGGTCATGGCAATTGGGGGTGATGGTGGGCCGCCAGGCGGGTTTCGAGCAGCCGGCGGGCCCGCGCCAGCTGCGATTTGGAAGTGCCTTCGGCGATGCCCAGCAGCGCGCCGATTTCCTGGTGCGAATAGCCCTCCACGGCGTAGAGGTTGAGCACCGTGCGGTAGCCGGGCGGCAGGGTAGCCAGCAGGGCCAGCAGGTCGGCCGTGGCCAGGTGGTCCAGGGCCGAGGGCTCGGCGGTGGGCAGGTCGCCGGCCAGCTCGTCGAGGACCTCGCCGGCCAGGCCGGGGTGGCGCAGGCGGTGCTGCTCCAGGGCGTGCAGCGAGGTGGTGACGGCAATGCGCCGCGCCCAGGCCTCAAATGGCCCCTGCCCCCGAAACTGGTCGAGGCGGGTGAAGATTTTAACGAAGGTGTTTTGCAGGGCGTCTTCGGCTTCGGCCCGGTTGGGGCAGTAGCGCAGGCACACGCCCATCAGGGCGTAGGAAAGTTTCTGATATAGCTGGTACTGCGCTGCCGATTCGCCCCGCCGGCACGCAGCCAGCAGCGCCTCATCAACCAGGGTAACGGTGAGCGGCATGCAGTGGAAAAGTAGGAGTGAAGGCAAGCGGTACCGGCCCGCCTTATACCCCCCTGACCGGCCAGCGCCGGCCCGGGTTGCGTAGCCTCAAAAATATTTTAAAATAAGCCGTCCGGCACCAAAAAACAGCCCAACAATTTGCCAACGCTCCAAGCGCCGTATTCTTGCCAAAAGAATTCCGCGCCCATCCACCCAACCCGCCCGAACCCGCCATGCGCTACTTCCACGTCGACGCCTTCGCCCAAACGCCCTTCGCCGGCAACCCCGCCGGCGTGTGCCCCCTCGAAGCCCCGCTGCATGCCGCCCTCATGCAGCAAATCGCGGCCGAAAACCACCTGGCCGAAACTGCCTTCTTCGTGCCCCGCCCCGGCACCCCGGCCGAGTTCGATATCCGCTGGTTCACGCCGGCCGTCGAAATCGACCTGTGCGGCCACGCCACGCTGGCCTCGGCCCACGTCCTGTTCACGCACCTCGGCTTCGATGGCCCGCAGGTCACCTTCCACAGCCAGAGCGGCCCGCTGCGCGTGACCCGCGAAGCCGACGGCCGCCTCACCCTCGATTTTCCCTCGCGCCCGCCGCAGGAATTGCCCGTCCATCCCACGGGCCTCACCGATGCGCTCGGGGCCACACCGCTACGGGTGCTGGCCGCCCGCGACCTGCTGGCCGTCTTCAACTCCGAAGCCGAAGTGCGCGCCCTTACCCCCAACTTCGCCCGCATCGCGGCCCTGGAGTACGTGGGCGTCATCGCCACCGCGCCCGGCTCCAATGGCGTTGATTTCGTGTCGCGGTTTTTCGCGCCCCGCGTGGGCATCAACGAAGACCCCGTCACCGGCTCGGCCCACAGCATCCTCATTCCCTTCTGGGCCGAAAAGCTGGGCAAAACCGAGCTGCGCGCCCGTCAGATTTCCCCTCGCGGCGGCGACCTCTGGTGCCGCCTGCGCGGGGAGAGAGTGGATATCAGCGGCTACGCCGTGACGTATGCGGCGGGGGAGTTGCTGGTGGGGGCTGATGGATTAACTCCTAAACAGAAATAATATGCAGCTATCTAGTGTGCTACAAAGATTATTGAAGCTTGCAAAAAATCTGATTAGCGGTAATCCTGATTTGAGTGGGAAAGCTAATGACTACATGAATCCACTGCCTGAGTTAGTGAAAGGCCTTGAATTATTAAAGCCGTTTCTCACAAAGCAAGGTTTTAAATTTGATAACTATGAAAACGATAAAGGGTCAGGTGGGCAATTTACAATAGCGACTTTCACCAATGGCAACAAAAAATTTGTCATTGGCTATAGATTCTCTATTGGTTATGTAATTTATCAATACTGTGATTATACAGTTAATCATAGTTACTATCTGGACGGACTTGGCTATGCTGAGCAAAAACAATTTCCAGGCTTCCAATCAGAAGATAAGCTGCGGCCTTTTCGCTACATATTACATGACTTCGATTTTTTGATTAATGACTTTTTTGCTGGCGACTGCTCTGAATTAAAAATCATTGCTAAACAGCAAAAAGAGTCAATAGAAGAATGTAATCGCAATGCACAGGAAGAATATAAATACCATCACGATAAACTGAATATTTACAAAGCAAGGCAGGAATTCAAGGATAAGAATTACAAAACCAGCCTTACTATCTATAATGAGATTGAGTATCCGGAAATTCTATCTGACTTTGATAGGAAGGCCATTTCCTATTGCAAAAACCACTTATAAGTTGGGTAACTGCTCAAAGCTATAAATTTGAAAAAAGCACTGTCGCCTACGATTTCGCCGGCGCTTTTTTCTTGCCCGTGCTGGCTCCCAGCCGCTCGGGGTTATCGGCCAGGAACTTGCCCCAGCTTTTGCCGCCGCTCACGGTGATGTTGTTGCCCTTCTGGTAGTGGTGGCACAGGGCCACGGCCAGGGCATCGGTGGCATCCAGAAAGGTGCTGGCTTCGGCGATGGGCGGCAGCGTGAGGGTCTGGCGCAGCATGTGGGCCACCTGCTCCTTGGTGGAATTGCCGGAGCCCGTGACGGACTGCTTCACCTTGGTGGGCGCGTACTCCACGTATGGAATCTGGCGGCTGAGGGCGGCCGCAATGGCCACGCCCTGCGCCCGGCCCAGCTTGAGCATGCTCTGCACGTTGACGCCGAAAAACGGAGCTTCGATGGCCAGCTCGTCGGGCAGGTACTCGTCGATGAGCTCCAGCATGCGGTCGAAAATCCGCTTTAGCTTTACGGCGTGATTCGAGCCCAGGGCCTTCATATTGATAACGTCGTAGCACAGCACGTCCACGCGCTGGCCGCGCACCTCAATCAGGGCGTAGCCCATAATCTGGGTGCCGGGGTCGACGCCCATAATGATTTTGGGCAGCAAATCCGGGGCGGGAGCGGGGCGGGGGCGAAGGGGGGCAGGCATCTTACACAAAGTTACGACCCCGGGCAGGGCGAAGCGCCCGCACCGGCCGTTTCTTCGGCAGCCGCTGCTTCTACTCCACGCCCAGGCCGGGGCAATGGCCCTGACGAGCCCGAAAACCGCCGTGCCCGGCAGTGGAAACGCATTGTGTTCTGGGGCAAAATCGGCGTCACGCTGCTCACGCTGGGGCTGCTGTATAATTCCATTTTCGCCGCGCCCGATACGGCGGCGGCCTGGCGGCACCTGCTCAGCACCACGCTCAGCGGGGCAGGGCGCGCGCCGGTGCTGCTGGCCCTGGCCCTGGTGCCCGCCAACTGGGGCCTGGAGGCCTGGAAGTGGTACCGCCTGGCCCGGCACCTGGAGCCCGTCACGTTCGGGCGTAGCTTCCGGGCGGTGCTGGTGGGTCTCACGCTGGGCTTCGCCACCCCCAACCGCGTGGGCGACTACGCCGGCCGCATCATCGAGCTCAAAAGCCGTCGCGTGAGTGCGCTGGGGGCGGTTTTTCTGGGGCGCTACTGCCAGCTGGTGGCCACGGTGCTGGCGGGCGTGGCGGGGCTGCTCTACTTCCTGCTGAAATTTTACCTGAATGGCTACCCGGCGGCCGGGCTGGGCGTGGCGGCCTCGGCGCTGCTGCTGAGCGGGCTGGTGCTGGTGCCGCTGTACCGCTCGCGGCTGCTGCTGGCGGCGCTGGGCGTGTGGCGGCCGTTGCGGCGGTTTCGGCCGGCGCTGGCCATTATGCCCACGTATCCGGCCACGGCGCTGCACGCGGTGCTGGCCATTTCGGGGCTGCGCTACGCGGTGTTTTGCGCGCAGTTTATGCTGCTGCTGGCGGCGTATGGCGTGGGCGGGCCGCTGGGGCCGGGGCTGGCCGCTGTGGCGGGCACGTTCTTTTTGAAGTCGCTGGTGCCCTCGCTCAACGCCCTGGCCGATGTGGGCGTGCGGGAGCTGTCAGCCACGCATTTGTTTGGGCTGCTGGGGCAGCCGGCGCTACCGGTGCTCTCGGCCAGTCTGAGCTTGTGGGTCATCAATATTGCCCTGCCCAGCGCGGCCGGCCTGCTGCTGGTGCCCGGCCTGCGGGTGCTGCGCGAGAAGCGCGCCGGGAAATGATGACAGTGGTTGGAATAGGGCTGCTGGTGCTGCCGGCGCTGTACGCGGCGCTGATGGGGTGGCTGCGCGGCGGGTGGGGCGCTTCGCTTAAAGAAGAATCAGGAATGAGGAATGAGGAATCGGCACTATCCGCGAATTCTTCATTCCTCATTCCTGATTATTCATTAAGCGAAGCGCCGACTTTCTCCGTCCTCATCGCCGCCCGCAACGAAGCCTCAACCCTTCCCCAACTCCTGCGCGACCTCGCCGCCCAAACCCTGCCCACCGCCCGCTTCGAAGTCCTCATCGCCGACGACCATTCCACCGACTCCACCGCCGCGCTGGTAACTGCCGCCGCCCGAGAAACCGGTTTCGCCCTGCGCCTCATCGAGCTGCCCGCCGCCGAAACTGGCAAAAAAGCCGCCCTGCTCACGGCCCTGCCCGCCGCCCGCGCCCCCTGGCTGGTGTGCACCGATGCCGACTGCCGCCTCGGCCCCGGGTGGCTGGCGGCCTACGCGGCTCTGCTGCACCAACAGCCGCAGGCCAATTTCATCAGCGGCCCGGTGCTGCTTACGGGGCCGGATTCGCTTTTCATGACCCTCATGGGGCTGGAATTCGCCGGACTGGTGGGCGTGGGCGCGGCCTGCCTGGCCCGCCAGCAGCCCACCATGTGCAACGGGGCCAACCTAGCCTACCGCCGCGCCACCTTCGAGGCCGTGGGCGGCTTTGCGGATAACGCCCACCTCGCCAGCGGCGACGACGAGTTTCTGCTCCACAAAATCCACGCGGCTTTTCCCGGCACGGCGCATTTCCTGACCAATGCCGCCGCCATAGCCCGCACGGCCGCGCCCGATTCGTTGCGGGCGCTGCTGCGGCAGCGGGTACGCTGGGCCAGCAAGTGGCGGCACTACCAAAGCGCAGCTTCGCGCAACCTGGCCCTGCTGGTGCTGGGAGCCAATGTGGCCCTGGCCGCCGGGGCCGTAGCCCTACTGAAGTGGCCCGGCCTCTGGCCCTGGGTGCTGGCGGCGTGGCTGCTCAAGCTGGGCGGCGATGCGTGGCTGCTGAGCCCGGTGCTGCGGTTTTTCGGGCGGCGCAAGTGGCTGTGGGGGCTGCTGCCGCTGCAGCTGCTGTACGCGCCGTATGCGCTGGCGGTGGGAGCGGCCGGCTGGCGCGGTGGCTACGAGTGGAAGGGGCGGGCCGTGCGGTAGGCTAGGGCATTATTGGGCCTGAAAATCAACGCCAAAAAATACTCTCTCGCGGGCTTGGAAGGTAAATTTGCCGCACATATATTCCACCTAAGCCCAACGTGTTATGCGCTTCAATTCGGTTGGTTTCGCCCTTTCAGTCGGCATGCTGTTGATAGTCGTGCTCATTGGTTTCACCTTGTTGAGCGCCGCCGGGCTGGTGGGCTTTGCAGCCGATGAAGTTAAAGTTGCTCAATGTGGAGTGGGAGGTCCATCTGATGATGTAAACCCACGCGAACTGACTGCAGAAAAGACAATGACATCAGCCGGCTCAGAGTCGGCCGAAGTAGCTGCCGGCCATACACTTTTTAACAATAATTGCGCCCAGTGCCACGCGGTGGGCGAGCAGGTAGTGGGGCCGGCTTTGGGCGGCCTGACCAAGCGCCGGCCCATTAGCTGGATTTTGCCATGGGTAAAGAATTCGAGTAAAGTAGTAGCTAGCGGCGACGAGTACGCGATTACCCTGTTCAATAAGTACAACAAGCAGCAAATGCCCTCCTTTGCCCTCTCTGACAAAGAAATTACATCGATTGTGGTTTATATCACCTCGACAGAAGGCCAGTATTTGCAAGTAGTGGTTAATTAAAAGCAATGCCCGAACCGGGCTTACATTTGCCCAAATCCCAGCCCGCCGCTTCTCCCCGTGACTGACCCCGAATTCGACCTGCTCGACGAACTGTACTTCGTCACCCCGTTCCGCACGCTGCTCCAGAAAACCGGCCTGCCCGCCGCCGAACTCGAAGACCAGCTCCGCACCTTGCTGGAGCAGGGCCTCATCCGCAGCTACTGGCCCGACCCCGACACCGAGTTGGCCTACGAAACCACGTCCTTCGGGGCCATTGCCCGCGACGCGTCCTACCTGGCCTCGAAGGAAGGCCTGCTGCAACACAACACCCGCTAACGGTGGCGATGACGGCAGTATCGGCAGCGCCCCCCACCACTGCGGCCGCCGCCCGGCCGCCCGGCTACTACGTGCGCCAGCGCCTGTGGCAAAACCGCCCAGCCGTGGCCGGGCTGGCCTTTATTGCCCTGTGCACGCTGGTGGCGCTGCTGGGCTACTGGGTGCTGCCCGACAACTCGCCCAACGCCAACCACGGCTTCGTCCAGATTCAGAAGGAGCGGCCCGGCCTGCGCGTGCTGCTGCTGCGCCAGCCCTTGCCCGACTCGGCCCGCACTGGCCTGGCCCCGGCCAATATCCTCAGCACCTGGCTGCGCGGCCGCGAGCCCGAAGTGCAGGAAACGCCCATCGGCGGCTACCAGTTTTCCGGCGATTCCATCATCCTGAAACCCCTGGGCCAGCACTCCGCCGAGGCTGGTCGGCGTCGCCGCCTAGCGCTGGCTACCGTGGTGGGCCACGCCGGCCCGGCGGCCGACTTGCAGCGTGAAGTAAAAGCCAGCCACCTCATCACCCGCACCTATGCGCTGGGCACCGACAAAGCCGGGCGCGACGAGCTGAGCCGGCTGCTGCTGGGTACGCGCATCTCGCTGGGCATTGGCTTGGTGGCGGTGCTGATTTCGGTGGTGCTGGGCATGGCCGTGGGCGCGGTGGCCGGCTACTTTGGCGGCTGGGTCGATTCCGTTTTGCTGGGTGTGATGACTGTGGTGTGGAGCATTCCCGGCATCATGCTGGTTATTGCTATTTCGCTGGCGCTGGACAGTAAGGGCGTGTGGGTCAGCTTTGTGGCGGTGGGCCTGACCATGTGGGTAGACGTGGCCCGCGTGGTGCGCGGCCAGATGCTCAGCCTGCGTTCGGCCACCTTTGTGGAGGCCGGCCGGGTGCTGGGGCTGCCTACGTCGCGCCTTATTGCACGGCACCTGCTACCCAATATGCGCGGGCCACTCATCGTGTTGGCCACCAGTAATTTTGCCTCCGCTATCTTGCTTGAAGCCGGCCTGAGTTTCCTGGGTTTGGGCGTGCAGCCACCGGCCCCCAGCTGGGGCCTGATGGTGAAGGAAGGCTACGATTTGCTCGGTACTGAGGCTGGCCTGTGGCTCACGCTGCTGCCCGGCACGGCCATTTCGCTGCTCGTGCTCAGCTTCAACCTGCTTGGCAACGGCCTGCGCGATGCCTACGACCCCAAAACGCCCGTAGCAGTGTAAGTTTGTGGTCCCGCGCCCGCATTTCCGGCGTATTGCTTACCTTGCTGCATGCCTGCTGTCGCTCCCAATTCTCCCACCGAACCACTGGCAAATTCTGCCGCCGAGCTCGCCGCGCGCGATGAGCAGCTTAAGCAACTCCGACGCCAGCTGCAACTCAAACAGTTCGAGCTGGATACGGTGCTGGGCGTGGCCCACGACATGACCGCCCGCGACCACTCCGTGGATGAGTTGTATCACATGTTGCGGCTCACCCTCCAGGGCCAGCGCAACGTGGTGCAGCTGGTGCTGTTTGCCCGCGAAGACCACCATTTTCGTGCCCGCCTCGCGCTGGGCACCGACCTGGCCACAACTGAAAAACTTACGCTTTCGGCCGCGTTGCTCGAGGGGGAAGTGAAGGAGCCACAAGCCGTGGAAGACCTGCTGCTCGGGCCGGCCTGGGACAAATACGAGTTAGTGCTGCCCATTCTGCGGCAGCGCCAGGTGGTTGCCTATGTCTTCGTAGGCGGCGTGCGCTCCGATTTCGACCGCCAGCAGCTCATTCCCTTCCTCACCTCGCTGGCCAACACGCTGATGGGGGCCGTGGAAAACCGCCGCCTCCAGGCCCAGCGCGTGGCCGATGCCGCCGTGCGCAAGGAAATCGAAATTGCCCAGGAAGTGCAGGCCATGCTTTTCCCGCGCAAGCTGCCCAACGATGCCGACCTGGCCATCGAGCGCAGCTACGTGCCGCACACCGAAATCGGGGGCGATTATTACGACGTGGTCGACATCGACGCTGACCGGCTGCTGCTGTGCGTGGCCGACGTGAGCGGCAAGGGCGTACCGGCCTCGCTGCTCATGTCGAACTTCCAGGCGGGGCTGCGCACGCTGCTGCGCCAGGGCGTGCCGCTGGCCACCATCGTGCCCGAGCTCAACCACTTGCTGTTCCGCAACTCGGGCGGCGAGAAGTTTATCACCGCCTTTCTGGGCATCTACGACCGCCGCACCCGCCGCCTGCAATACGTGAACGCCGGCCACAACGACCCGCTGCTGCTGGCCGACAACGGCACCGTGACCACGCTGAAAGACGGCACCGTGATGCTCGGCATTATGGAAGAATTGCCGCTGCTGCGAGTGGGCGAAATCGCAATACCGCACCAGTCGCTGCTGCTGCTCTACACCGACGGCCTCACCGAAGTATTCGACGCCGACAACAACGAATTCGGCGAAGAAGGCGTGCTGGCCGTGCTGCACCGCAGCCGCTACCTGCCGCTACCCAAGCTGCACCAGGAACTGCTGCGCAGCATCAATGCCTTCAGCGCCCACAACGCGCAGTTCGCCGATGATGTGACGATTCTCAGTTGCCGATTTAAGTAAGCTCCGCCTGTCATTGCGAGTGGAGCGCAGCGGAACGCGGCAATCCGTCCTGTCAAAATTAGAAACTGCCTTTTACCAGAAAGCCCCATCTCTGTACTAGAGTTGGGGCTTTCTGGTAAAAGAGCTGTGTCACATCTTAGGGTTGGTCGCTGAGAACAGGACGGATTGCCGCGTTGCGCTCCGCTTCACTCGCAATGACAGCCGGCGCTTCTGCACCCGCCTCCAGCCACGACTGCGCCCGCACCAGTAGCGCCAAGCAGATAAAGAATACCGGCCCAATTTTGTCCACTTCCACCAGCTCATTCAGCGTGAGATGGAAGATGATGACCACCAGCGACATTGTAGCGGCCAGCACCACGCGGCGCACTTCGGGCTGCGAACGGGAGCGGTGGTAGAGGTTTTCGGCGAATAATAACGACGTGGCTATCAGCGTGACGAAAAGCAGGAAGCCCGGTATTCCCTGCTCGGCCAGCTGAAGCAGGAAGTAGTTGTGAGTCGTGGATTTCTCGGGGTTGTCGCTCACGTAGGTGCGGAAGCTCTTCACCGTGTAGCGCTTGTATTCGGGATAGAAAGTGGCCGCGCCGCTGCCGGTGATGGGCTTGTCGCCAATCATGCGGGCGGCGGCCACCCAGCGGTACACCCGCTCCATGCCCGACACGTCTTGTAGCTTGTAGGTGGCTTCGAGGTGCTTCTCGAAGTTCTGACCGTTGAACACCGTGCGCTCGTAGTTGGGCGCAAATTCCATGTACCGGTCGCCGGTCACCACGTAGGCCACGCTCAGCGTCACGCCCACGGCCACGGCCAGCAGCACCACCCGCGTGAGGCGCAGGCGCATTGCCAGGTAAAACAGTCCCGCGATGGGCAGCGACAGGATGGAAGCCCGCGTGTAGGACGTGAGCAGGCCAAACAGCACAATGCCCAGCCCCACGCGCCACGCCAGCCGCGCGCCGCCCCGGCTGGTGGCCTGACTAGCAAACCAGGCAAACGGCACCAGCAGCGCCAGCATGGCCGCATAAATCACGTGGTTGCGAAAAAACGGGTGCAGCGCCCAGTTGATTTCGGCAAAGCTGAAACCCTTGGTGGCGTGGCGGCTGGCCACGTACAGCACGCTCAGGGCGGCCCCGGCCACGTACACGGCCGCAAAGCGCCAGGTGTCATTCGGCCGCCGCACAATCAGCAGCGTGCCCAGCAGGAAAGGCACGATGTACCACACCTTGGCCAGCAAATACTTGAAGGACTTGAGCGCAGCAACCGAAAACAACAGGTCGACGGCCGTCCACAGCAGCATCAGGGCCAGGATTACCAGCAGCGGGTTCAGTAGCTCGCGGCGCGGGATGTGGCCCACGCCCAGCATCAGGGCCCCCAGCACGCACGCCGTGAGTACCAGCATCAGCGGCTCGGAGGGCACGTCCATGCTCAAGCCGCCAAACAGGCCAATTTCCTGCGAAAAAGGCAGCACGAAGAACAACAGGTAGTAGAGCCAGCGCCATTCGACCAGGGCCACCAGCACGCCGATAGCCAGCAGCGCCGGTAGGAACAAAGCCGGCAGCTGGGCCAGCGCCGCCGCCGCGCCACCGGCCAGCAACAGCCCCACAAACCCCATAAAGAGGAGCTGGGGCGTATCAAAAGACCGCCAGAGCTGGCCCAGCCGCTCGTTCACGGGCGGGTTCACGCCGGGCGCACGGCCCCGGGCCGGTTGTAGCGGTACAGCTCCAGCAGCGCGATGAACACAATCGAAAGCGCGAAGGTGAGCAGCATGGAACCCAGCACGATGAGCGAGCGCACGGGTTTGAATTTCTTGGTGGCCGGGTAAGCCTTCTGCACCAGGTACACGCTCGAAAGCCGACCCTTGATGCTGAGCTCCGCCGTTTCATAAGCCGAACGGGCGGCAATGAGGCGGCTCTGCAGGTCGGCCACGCGGGTCGTGAACATGGCCAGCGAGTCGGTGCCTGCCACGTAGCTTTCCAGGTTGATGAGGTTGCCGCCGTCGGCGCGGGTCAGGCCGCGCAGGCTGCGCTTGAGGCCGGCCACGTCGCCGCCGCTGGCTTCGGCCTTGCGCAGGGCGGCCTCGGTCTCAATGAGTTGCTTCACCATGTAGCGGCCCTGCATTTCAAGCCCGAAGATGCCGTAGCGGTGGCGGGCCCCCACCAGCTCGCGGCGGCTGCGCTCGTAGCTGGTGCTCAGATAATCGTAGCGCTGACGGTAGAGATTGAGCACCTGACGGCGGTTTTCCAGCGTCAGCTGCTGGTTCACCGAGTCGATGACCTGCACCAAGGTATTGGCGATGCGGGCGGCCAGGTTTTTATCCTTGTCGATGAAGGTGAGTTCGATGGCGTCGCGTTCGTTGTGCACGATGTCGAGGTTGCTGGTGAATTCGCTCAGCACGGCGTTATCGGCCACATCATCGCCGGGCGTGCCGGCCTTGTAATGTTCGTGTAGCTTGAATTTCTTGATGACCAGCTCGG
>NZ_JBCEVZ010000060.1:0-28735 GCF_038448715.1 Hymenobacter segetis
GGAAAATACCTACATGGCCAGCGGCCAGATAGAGCGCCGTTTCAATGGCCGCGACACGCTGGGTGTGAACCAGATAAAGCTGCGCCTGGGCTTCTATGCCGAGGAAAAAAAGCGGGACTATGACAGCCGCTACTTCAACTACGTGGCGGGCCGGAATATTAACCCCAGCATCCGCGAGCAGCCGTTGAGCACCATTTTCAGCGCCGCTAACCTGGACCCCGTGAAAGGCCTGACCCTGCTGGAAGGCACCAACCCGGAAGACCGTTATACCGGCAATAACCGCCTGATAGCCGGCTACCTGGGCACCGTGCTCCCGTTTTCCGACAAGTTCAATCTCTCGGGTGGGGTGCGGGTTGAGTACAACCGCAAGAAGCTCGTATCGGGCCGCACCACCGACGAGCCTTATTCCGAGGAGCGCACGTTCGTGCTGCCCTCTCTCAATGCGACCTATAACTTCAACGACCGCAGCCTGTTGCGCGCCGGGGGCAGCATTTCGGTGAACCGCCCCGAATTCCGGGAAATTGCCCAGTACACGTACTACGACGTGAACAATGACTTCTTTATCGAAGGCAATAAAGACCTGGTGACGGCCCGCATTTACAACGCCGACCTGCGCTACGAGTTTTACCCCACGCGCTCGGAGCTGATTTCGGTGGGTGTTTTCTACAAGTATTTCACCAACGCCATCGAGCAGGTGACGTCCTCGAAGCCCAGCGCGGAGCTTTACCTTACCTACCAGAACGCCAAGCAGGCCTACGACGTGGGGGCCGAGCTGGAAGTGCGCAAGTCGCTGGTGGGCCTCACGGAAAGCGCGTTCCTGCAACGCTTCTCGCTGGTAGCCAATTTATCGCTGATTCACAGCCGGGTGGAGCTGGATTCGCTCAATCCCAACAACCGGAACCCGGTGACCAAGAAGCAGTTTGCGCTGCCGCCCCGTGCCTTGCAGGGGCAGTCGCCCTACGTAGTGAACCTGGGCCTGTTTTACCAGGACACCGAAGCCAAGTGGCAGGTGTCGGCGCAGTACAACGTCATTGGGCCGCGCATCACGTTCGTGGGCGATGTCTTCCAGAACCCTTCCATCATCGAGCTGCCGCGCCACACCGTGGACGTGGCCGTGACCAAGGGCATCGGCTCGCACGTCGAAGTTCGGGCCGGGGTGCAGAACCTGCTCAACCAAGAGGTGCGGCAGTACTACGACTTCGACCGCAACGGTGCCATCAACGGCACGGAGGACGGCAAATCCTTTGCCCGCTACAAGCGCGGCGTCTACTCTACGCTGGGTGTGACTTACCATTTCTAGCCCGCTTGCCCGGCGCGGGTAACAATGGCTTAACCACATGATGGCCAAAAGGTAACCGTGCCAGAAACCACGGCCAGTAGAAACGCTCGGACCTTTGCCTCACCAATTATCACCTCCCCAAATCCTGCTTTCGCCATGAAAAAAATTGTACTTCCCGTTCTGCTCGCGCTGGCTTCGCTGGCCGCTCCCTTAGCCTCGCAGGCGCAGACGGCCTGCCCGGCCACGGCTTCCAACGTGGTCACGGTAGCAGCCCAGACCATCACGACCAACACCACTTGGACGCGCAATAATATTTATCTGCTGAACGGATTCGTGTACGTGGATAACAATGCCACGCTCACCATCGAGCCGGGCACCATCATCAAGGGCGACCTGACCAATAAAGGCTCCCTCATTATCCGTCAGGGGGCGAAAATCAATGCCGCCGGTACGGCTACTCAGCCCATCGTTTTCACCTCGAACCAGCCGGCCGGCTTGCGGGCTCCCGGGGACTGGGGCGGCATCATTCTGCTGGGCCGCGCTCCGCAGAACCTGCCCGGCACCCCCACCATTGAGGGCGGCGTAGTAGGCACCTTCGGCGGCAACGACCCGCTGGACAACTCGGGCGTGATGCAGTATGTGCGCATCGAGTTTCCCGGCGTTTCGTTCATCCAGGACAGCGAAATCAATGGCCTGACGCTGGGCGGCGTAGGCGCGGGCACCACCATCGACCACATTCAGGTAACGGCTTCCGGTGATGACTCCTTTGAGTGGTTCGGCGGCACGGTTAACGCCAAGTACCTGATTGCGATGGCCGGCACCGACGACGACTTCGATACCGACAACGGCTTCTCGGGCCGCGTGCAATTTGGGGTGGCCGTGCGCGACCCCCAGCGCGGCGACTACCCCAACAGCGGCGTCTCAAACGGCTTCGAAAGCGACAACGACGCCACCGGTACCGCCAACACGCCCCAGACCTCGGCCGTGTTCTCGAACATGACCGTCATCATGCCCGACCAGACGACGTACGCGGCACCATTTGCCTCCGCCGCCGGGGCGCTGATTCGCCGCAACTCGGCCGAAAGTATTTTCAATTCTGTGTTTGCCAATCGCCGCTACGGCGTGGTGCTGAACAGCAACTCGGCCAACCTGACGACGGCCAATGCCGCCAGCAACGCGCTTCAGCTGCAGAATAACGTGTTTGCCGGCTACACCCCGCTGCCCGGCCGCGTGGCCCGCGTCACCAGCAGCGCCGGCAACACGGCTGGTTTCAACATCAATACTTTCATCGGCAGCAGCAACGATACCACCCGCACCGTGGCCGGCCTCGGGCTGAACGCCGACAACTTCCAGTTTAACGGAGCCTGCGGCAACAACAAGCAGTGCGCGCCAAACTTTGGCCTGCCCACCGCTTCGGCGCTGAACACGGGCGCGGCCTTCACTAGCGCTAAGCTGACCAGCGCCGGCATCGGCGTAAACAGCACCTTCGATGTTGTGAGCTTCCGCGGCGCGTTTGGCCCGGCCGGCACGGCGCAGGCCAACTGGGCCACCGGCTGGACCAACTTCAACCCCCAAATTACCTGCTATAATACGCCCGGCGCGGTACTCGCCAACCGCGAAGTGGTGAGCGCCCCGCTGCAAGCCCTCACCGTATCGCCCAACCCGACCGATGGCACCGCCGCCACCCTGGGCTTCGACGTGAAAACCGCTACCACCGCCACCGTGCGCGTGGTGGACATGATGGGCCGCGAAGTGGCCGTGGTGCTGAACGGCGGCAAGCTGTCGGCCGGCCCGCAGCGCCTGCTGCTGCCCGCCACGCTGGCTCCCGGCATGTACCTGGCCACGGTGACCACCGGCGACATGGTGCAGTCGGTGCGCTTCGTGGTCGCTAAGTAGTTGGGCTGTCATTCCGACGCAGGAGGAATCTGGGTAAAACCGTTTAACAGATTACCTCAGATTCCTCCTGCGTCGGAATGACAAAGGCTATTCGAATACACTATATATGTGTTGATTAAGGCTATGTTATGCTTGAGCTATGAGCCTGTCCCATTCGTGGGGCAGGCTTTTTTGCTGGGATGGAAGTGGATTTGGTTGTTGCCTTATTGTTACCAACCAGTCTGAGGCATAACAATTTCATGAATCAATCTTCATGTTACCCCCTTGGATACCGCCGGAACTTTGTGGCTCAAACATTCCCCCTTCATCATGAAGTATGTTATTGGAGTGCGAGCTGCTTGTTTCAGCTTGCTTTTTCTGGTCATTCAACACCTGGCTTCGGCGCAGGTAACGACATCCGCGCTGAGCGGAAAAGTGACTTCCGACAAGGGCGAAGACCTCATTGGCGTGACCGTGGTGGCCACCAATATGCCCACCGGCACCAAGCGCGGCACCGGCACCGAGCCCGACGGCCGCTTCACCATTCCGAACCTGGCCCCCGGCGGCCCTTATGAGGTAACGGTAACCTACGTGGGTTACAAGGAGCAGAAGATTGACAACGTATTCCTGACCCTGGGCAATACCACCCGCCTCAACTTCGTGCTGGCGGCCGAGGCCCAGGCCCTGAACGAAGTAGTGGTGGTGGGCAACACCCAGGCCACCAAAACCGGGGCCGGCACCAACGTGAGCGGCGCCTCCATCCAGCAGCTGCCCACCATCTCGCGCAGCATTTCGGACTTCACGCGCCTCGACCCGCGCAACTCCAACGGCTCGTTCGCGGGCAGCTCGTTCCGCTACAACAACGTGACCCTGGACGGGGCCGTGAACAACGACGCCATCGGCTTTTCGCCCTCGCTGGGCGGGCAGAGCGGCACCAGCGGCCTGCCCGGCGGCTCGGCCCGCGCCAACCCCATTTCGCTCGATGCCATTCAGGAGATTCAGGCGCAAGTGGCCCCGTATGATGTGAAGCTGGGCAACTTCACGGGCGGCTCGGTGAATGCCGTGACGCGCTCGGGCACCAACGAGGTGACGGGCTCGGTGTATGGCTACGGCCGCAACCAGAACGTGACCGGCCGCAGCATCGACAGCGATAAAGCCAAAATTGGCTCGGAGTACCACGACTACCAGACGGGTTTCCGCATCGGCGGCCCCATCATCAAAAACAAGCTGTTTTTCTTCACCAACGCGGAAATTGCCCGCCGCCAGGAGCCCCAGTTCTACGGGGCCGGCCAGCCCGGCTCGCCGGTGACGGCGGACTTGGCCCAGGCCATTACCAACAAGCTGAACAACTACAACACCGTGATTTCGAACGGCAACGGCGGCGTGGTTCCCAACGCGACCAATACCGGGCCCCAGACCACCACCGCCCGCTACAACGTGGGCGACTATGGCGACTACAACATCCACGCGAACAGCAACAAGATTTTCGGCCGCCTCGACTTCAACCTGGATGAGAAAACCAGCATCGCGCTGCGTCACAACTTCATCACCTCCGAAGCCACCAACCTGGAGCGCTCGGGCAGCCTGTTCAAGTTCGGCTCGCAGGACTACACGCAGCACAACATTCAGAACTCGACGGTGCTGGAAGTGAAGAGCAACTTCAGCAGCAAGTTCTCGAACAACCTGATTCTGGGCTACACCAACATTCACGACTACCGCGACCTCATCGGCGGGCAGGGCAACCTGTTCCCGGCCGTGCAGATTAACGGCGTGGGCACCACCGTGGGCACGCCCGGCACCGCCACCTACTACGCCGGCTCGAACCAGATTCTGCTCGGTTCCGACCGCGAGGCCAGCATCTTCAACACGCGCCAGAAAACGTTCGAGCTGACCGACAACTTCACGTACTACGTGGGCTCGCACGCCCTCACGCTGGGCACGCACAACGAGTTCTACCACATCGATTACGGCTTCATCAACTCCTGGAACGGCCGTATCGAGTACAACAACGTGAACGACTTCCTGAACGACAAGCCCAGCCGCATCCGCGGCACTTACAACAACGGCACGCAGGGCGACAACTCCTATGCCTACAACTACAACAACCCCTCGGCAGCCTTCAATATCAACTTCTACAGCGCCTACCTGCAGGATGAGTGGAACGTGACCGATAAGCTAAAAATCACACCCGGCATCCGCTTCGACATTGCCTCGCTGCCCACCAAGCCCACCCTGAACACGGCCCTAGTGAACAACCCGCAGAACGATGCCAAAACGCTGAACCAGACCTACTCACACACGCCCTGGAGCGAGCTGAACAACAACTACCTGGGTCAGGTGCAGTTTTCGCCCCGTCTGGGCTTCAACTACGATGTGAAGGGTGACCAGTCGTTCGTGATTCGCGGCGGCTCGGGCATCTTCACCGGCCGGGTGCCGTTTGCCTGGTTCGGCTACGCTTATTATAACAACGGCGTGAATTTCAACTCGGTGGACTACAATAATATTCAGGCGGCCTCCAACACCGGCGTGAAAACCGTGTACCTCAACACCGACCCGAACCTGATTTACGCGCAGTTGCCGCCCGCCAACTACAACGCCACCAACCTGAAGGCCGGCCCCACGGAAGTCAATCTGATTGACAACAACTTCAAGATGCCCAAGGTGTGGCGCTCGTCGCTGGCTTTCGATTTCAAGCTGCCCACGGGCACACGCTTCTCGGTAGAAGGCCTATACACCAAGACCTTGCAGGACGTGAAGTTCCAGAACATCAACCTCACCGACAACGTGACCTACCTGGCCAACGGCCCGACGCAGACGCCCGTGTACTCGGCCCCGGCCGGCGGCAACGCTCGGGTAAATACGGGCCTGTCGAACGCCTTTTTCCTGACCAACACCACTCAGGGCTACCGCTACCAGCTTACCGGCTCGGTGGGCCAGACCATTAATAATCTGGTGGATGCTTCGGTGGCCTACACCTACGGCAAGAGCTACGACATCAGCAACGGCATCCGCAACTCGCCCCAGAGCAACTGGGAGCTGAACCCGGCCCTGAACGTGAACGACCCCGCCCTGGCCTTCTCCAACTTCGACCTGCGCCACCGCGTGGTGGCCTCCCTCAACCTGCACAAAACCTTCGCCCAGCGCTTCACCGGCTACTTCACCTCGGTGCTCACCTACGCCAGCGGCTCGCCCTACACCTGGACGTACACCAACTACAACTTCGGCAACGGCCAGCAGAACAACGTGCAGCTGGCCTACATCCCGGCCACGGCCGGCGACATCGCCATCGTGAGCCGCGTTGATGATAAAAGCCCCTACCTGCTCGATGCCAGCCGCAACGCCGCCTTCAACAGCTTCGTGGACGGCGACAGCTACCTGAGCACCCGCCGCGGCCAGTACACCGAGCGCAACGCCGGCCGCACCCCCTGGAACAACCAGGCCGACATCCGCCTGATGCTGGACATGAAACTCGGTAACTTGGACGCCGATGCCGCCGGCATCACGCCCAAAGGCCACACCCTGCAGGTGTCGCTGGACATCATCAACTTCGGCAACCTGCTGAACAGCAACTGGGGCCGTCAGTACTTCGTGCCCAATACCTTCAACTCGACCTTGGGCACCGGCCTCACGCAAGTGGGCTACATCAACAGCGCCGGCACCGTGGCCAGCGGCTACAACGCCGCTACGTTCAATCGCCCGGCCTTCACCTATGGCACGCCGGCCACCTACTCCATCGACCAGCTGGCCTCGCGCTGGCAGGGCCAGCTGGGCCTGCGCTACTCGTTCTAGTCAGCCCGCTCAGTGCATTTTTAAGCCGCTGCTTCCGTTGGGAGCAGCGGCTTTTTTGTGCGCCGACGCTTGGCTCAGGTAGTACCTTGCAGGCTAATCAACTCGTTTCCTCTTTCGCATTCCCTTTGAAAACGCCCCGCGTTTTGCACCTGCCCAAGTGGTACCCCAACCGCTACGATGACCAGGACGGCGACTTCGTGGCGCGGCACGTGGCGGCCATCGCGGCGCACGGCGGAGCGGAGGTAGCGGTGCTGTTCGCGGCCGTGGCGCGGGGGCCGCTGCCGGGCTTGATTGAGGCCGAGGAGGATTTCAGCGGCCCGTGGCCCACGCTGCGCTACTACTATCGCGCCGCGCCCACCGGCCTGGGTTTGGTTGATAAGCCGCTGAAGCTGCTGCTGTATTTCTGGTGCCTGCTGCGCGGCTACCGGCGGCTGCGGCGGCACTGGGACGGCCAGCGGCCCGATTTGGTGCATGTGCACGTGCTGCTGCGCACGGGCCTATTTGCGTGGGCGCTGCGGGCGGTGCGCGGCATCCCGTTCATCGTCACGGAGCATTGGACACTGTATCTGCCCGAGCGGGCAGGCGGCATTTCGTGGCTGCGCCGGGTGCTCACGTGGGCGGTGGTGCGGCGCGCGGCGGCCATGCACACCGTGTCAGATGGCCTGCGGCGGGCCATGGCCGCACTGGGCTTTGTGAACCCGCGCTCCGTGGTTATCGCCAACGTGGTGGATACCGAGCTTTTCCATCCTGAGAAACCAGCCAAAATCAAAGCAACTGATGTTTCATTCGTTGCTAGCGAAGCAGCAGTTACTGGCAAGGCGGCGTTTCCGCCCACATTGCTGCACGTTTCCGCTTTTCACGACCAGGTGAAGAACATATCCGGCGTGCTGCGGGTGGTGGCGCGGCTGCGCGCCGCCCGGCCCGGCCTGAAGCTGCGCATTGCCGGCTACGGTCCCGATGAGCAGCTGCTGCGTGCCTATGCCACCGAGCTAAACCTGCTGGCCGACGGCACCGTGACCTTCCTAGGCAAGCTGCCGCACGAAGCCGTGGCCGCCGAAATGGCCCGCGCCACCGCGCTGGTGTCCTTCAGCCGCGCCGAAACCTTCGGCTGCGTGCTGCTGGAGGCGCGGGCCAGCGGCTGCCCGGTAGTGGCCACCCGCACCGGCGGCGTGCCCGAGCTTTTTCAGCCCGAAAACGCCTTCGGCCTGCTGGTAAATCCTGATGATGAAATTGCTTTAGAAAACGCTCTGAAACAGTTGATTGGTGGGGAAATTCACTTCGACTCAACCCAACTAAGAGCGGATGCTACGGCGCGGTGTGCCCCGGCTGCGGTAGGGCAGGCGTTTGGCGAATTGTATCGAAAAGTATTAAACGAGTAATAAGAGTACAGAATCGGTACAAAAGCTGATTTTTCCGGCCCCAACAGCATTATGCGCCTTCCATTTCGACCGGCTCCTTCTTTGGTATGATAAAGCGCATTCTCCAGCATTTTGCGGCGCGGGTGCTCACGGCGGGGCTGAGCTTCGCGGTGGTGTGGCTCACGGCGCGCTATCTGGGGGCGGCGGGGCGCGGGCAAGTCAGCCTGTTTATCACCGATGTGGCGGGGTTGTCGCTGCTGGCGGGGCTGGTGGGCGGCTCGTCCTTGATATACCTGGTGCCGCGCCGCAACGTGTGGCTGCTGCTGCTGCCCGCCTACGGCTGGGGCGCGCTGGTGAGCCTGGGCGGGGCGGCCATCGTGGGCCTGCTGCGGCCGGTGGGCGTGGCCTACGTGTTGCACCTCGGGGCGGTGGCGCTGGTGCAGGTGCTGCTGTCTATCAACGTCTTTTTGCTGCTGGGCCGGCAGCGGGAGCGCATGTATAACGTGCTCACCACCACGCAGGCCGGGCTGCTGGCCGTGGCGCTGGCGGTGGCGTTCGGGCCGTTGCGCTGGCTTTCCATTGATGCCTATTACTACGCCAACTACCTGGCCTACGGCCTAACGTGGCTCATCAGCACGGCGCTGCTGCTGCGCCTGCCCGATGCCTGGGGTAGCCGCCGCATTCGACGCCGGGCGGCGGCGCGGGAGTTGGCCCGCCACAGCCGGGGCGCACATTTATCCAACCTGCTGGCCTTCGCCAATTACCGTTTCAGCTACTACGCCGTGGCATACTTGGCCGATACGCGGGCGCTGGGCATTCTCTCGGTGGGCGTGGCACTGGCCGAGGCCATCTGGCTGATTCCGCGCAGCACGGCCCTCATCCAGTATGTGGCGCTGGTGAATGCGCCCGACAAGCGCGAGCAAACCCACGCGGCCTTGCGTGGCAGCCGGCTCACGCTGCTGGCCACGGCAGGGGCCGTGCTGGTGCTGGCCGCCGTGCCGGCCGGTTGGCTGGTGGCCATTTTCGGGCCGGAATTTGGGGCGGCGCACGGGGTCATTATGGCGCTGGCCCCGGGCATTTTCATCAATGGCGCCGGAATGCAGGCCAGCACGTACTTCGCCGGTACGGGTCAATACGGCATCAACAACCGCGCTACGCTGCTGGGCTTGGCCGTGACGGTGCCCGCGTGTTTGCTGCTGGTGCCGCAGCTGGGCATCGTGGGCGCGGCGCTGAGCATGTCGGCTTCCTACGCGGCCGGGGTGCTGTACTTGGTGGGGCGCTACCGCCGGGCTATTGAGGCGACGTGGACGGATATTCTGCCGGGCTGGGCCGATGTGCGCTGGCTATGGCAGCGCGTGGCTTCGAGCTCTTAATTGCGGTTGACTACCGCCGCACTTCCACCCAGCCTTTCAGCTGCTGCCCATCGGGATAAGAGGCTAAATAGTAGTAGATGCCGTTGGGCTGGCCGTCGGCGTTCCATTCGTCGTGGTAAGCGGCAGACTCGAATATCTTCTGGCCCCAGCGCGAAAACACCTGAAGGCGGGGCGCACAGCCGGGACCAAGCTGGAAGGTCTGGTTCTGGCTGTCGCCATTGGGGGTAATGATGTTGGGCACGGGTTTGCGCTCTTTGACCTCTACCAGTGGCGTGGTCGTGGTGGTCTCGCAGCGGTCGAGGTTGTAGCGCAGCCGCACGCGGGGCTGGTAGCTGCCGGGCGTGGTGTAGGTATGCACGGGGCTAACTTCGGTCGACTGCGTGCCATCGCCAAATTCCCAGACCACGGTGGGCGTTGAGGAATTACTGGAGCTAATGAGCGTGAAGCGCAGCGTGAGCGGGACTTGGCGATTTTCGGGGCAGGCCACGGGCTGCCAGCTGGCCTGCACCAGCGGTACGGGCGCTACCGATATGCGCCGGGTAGCCGTGCTGGCCCCCGAGCAGGTAGTATTCGTGACGGTGTAAGTCAGCGTAGCGGTGCCCGTGAACCCGGCCGGCAGCGTGAAATTGAAGCCCGAAGCCACACTGCCCGCCACCCCCGGCCCGCTAAACGTGCCGCCTGCCGGCGTGCCGCTAAGTCGGACCGTTGCCGTGCTGCCAGCACATAGCACGGTATCGGCCCCGGCCGTGAGTGGGGCCAGCACGGTGATGCGGCGGGTGTCGGAGGTCGTACACAGGCCGGTGCTCAGTACCGTATAAGTCACGGTGTTCACGCCCACCAAAGCAGGCGTGGGTGTGAAAACGAAGCCTGTGGCCACACTGCCCGTTACGCCCGGCCCTGTGAACGTGCCGCCGGCTGGGCTGCCCACCAGCGGCACCGGGCCCGCCGTGACGCACAGCGCCTGCGCCGGGCCGGCGTTGGCAATATTGGGCTGGAAGTTGAGCACAAACGCCGCGTTGTTGCAGCCGGCCGGCCCGCCCAGCGTCCCGCTGTTGTTGGTGGTTGAATACGTATTCGCTTCGGGCGGAATGGGAAAGCCCGTGTAGGAAAAGCACGAGCAAACCGCTTGATAAACAACGCCGCGCGGGTCGAAGCGCGAAGTGCCGCCGTCCACGTGCTCGCCTTCGGCATTGGGGTCCACGTGGCCGTAGTAGGTGCCGTAGGTGAGGGCCGTGAGGCCGGCCGAAAACTGGGCCAAGTAGAAGTCGTTGCCATCGGTGTTGCGTTGCAGCGCATCGGCCGTCAGGGGCAGGCCGGTGGTGCTGCCGTTGCCTTCCTGGTAATGGTTGGCGGCCGGGAAATCGGGCAGGTAGCGGCCGTTCACCATGCCGCCCCAGCCGCACACGTACACCCGGTCGCAGCGGTCGACGAGGAAGGCCGTGGGGCTGAGGCTGACCCGGCCTATATTGACGGAATCGAGGCTGCCGAAGGACGTGGTGAGTAGGCTCTGGCCTAGGTTGGCATCGAGCTTTTGAATAAACTGCGTGCCGTTGGCCGTGTGGAACAGGCCGGGCGTGGTCGGGAACTGGCCCAGCGTCTGGCCCAGCAGGTACACCCCGCCATCGGTGCCCAGCTGCAGAAAATACGCCTGGTCGTAGTCGGTGGTGCCCACGTAGGTGGCCCGCAGCAGGCTGGTACCATTGGCCGCGATGCGCACCGCAAAGCCTTCCACATCGCCGTACGGGGTGGTGCGGTAAGCCCCGGTCGTGGCCGGAAAGTTGTTGCTGGTGGTGCCGCCCGCCACGTACACATCGCCGGTGGTTGGCTCCAGCTGGATGGAATACGCGGCATCGGCCCCCCGGCCGCCCAGGTAGCTGGCCCAGGTGAGGGCCGTGAGGGCGGGCGTGAGCTTGCACACCACGCCATCGGAGCTGCCGCCCCGGTAGGTGAGGCCGAGGCCCCGCGTCACCGGAAAATCGGCCGAAGCCGTGTGCGAGGCGATGTACACGTTATCGGCCGCATCCACCAGGATATCGCCCCGAAAAGGGTCGCCGTAATTGTGCACCAGCTGCTTGGCGGAGCTGGAAGGGTAGAGGTTGGGATACAACGGCAGCACGCCGTCGTTGCCGGTGCCGCCCAGATAGGTAGAGCCCACCAGGGCCGTGGCATCGGCGTTCAGGCGGGTGATGATGAGGTCGGAGCCGGTGGGCAGGTCGTAGGGCGCGGCGAAATTGCCAAACGGCTGCGCCGCCGTGCCGCCGCCGAAAATGCGCTGAACCGACCCGGCCGTGGTGGGGTAGTTGCTGGAGCCCGTGGAGCCCAGCACCAGCAGCTCGCCCTGATTATTCACCACCAGGCTATGCGGAAAATCCGGGCCGTTGCCACCCAGGTAGGTGGCCCACACCCGCGCCGCCGGCCCGCTCACGTGGGTGTTGTACTTGATGATGGCAATGTCAATGAGCTGCGCAAACGTGGTTTGGAACGCGCCCGGGCTGGCCGGGTAGCCGGCCCCAAAGGTGATGCCACCCGAGTAGAGGTTGCCCTGCGCATCATAAGTCGCCGTGAAGCCCCAGTTGTCGGAAGTGGCCCCGGTGTAAGAGGCAAACACCACCACCGGGTCGATTGTGAGTGGGCGGGAAGCATCGTAGTGGCCCAGGGCAAAGTGCGCGGTGCGCTCCGCCAGCACGTAGCGGCAGGGCACGGCGTGGCGCTGGCCGGCGGCATCGGTTTGCCAGGCCTGCGGGGCGCGCTCGGTGAGGTTGCCCACGCTGGTTTTCACCACGAGGTTGCCCTCGCCGTCCAGGGTCAGGGCGTCGGCGCCGTCGTGCCGCAGGGCTATGGCAGTGGGGTTGGCTCCCGGAGCCAGTGTGAAATCGTACTCCAGGTGCTGGTCGGCGCTTTCGTACACCCGCGCCCCGATGCCGGGCCACAGCTCGTTGTAGCGCAGCTCGCGGTAGCTGCGCACGTCGGCGGCCCAGTGGCTGGGGTCGGCCCCGAGGAAGTAGCTGCGGTGTTCGGCGGTGAGGGTTTCGGCCGTGAGCAGGGTGGGGGCGGCGTTTTCGAAGTGCAGGGTGAGGGCGTGGCCGCGCACGGCCCGGCTGGCGGCGGGCACATCGCCGGGGACATGCCGGCCGTGGTGCGCCCGGCCGTCATCGGCCAGCAGGGCGAAGGTCAGGCCGTCGGCTTCGGCGAAGAGGCGGCCGCCGGGTAAGGCAGCGGCGTAGCGGGCGTGGGCATCCCACTGGCCTTTGTTTTCGATGAATTCGAGCGTGTGCGCCGTGTGCTCATCGTATCCAGTTGCCTGAGCAAAGCTGCTGAAGCCCGCCAGCAGCCCCAGCCCCAAGAGTAGCAATTGCTTCATACGCCCTAATTGAAAAACGGGGTGTTGGTTGATAACTGCTCGTACGTGCTAACTGCTTGTTCGTACGCATCAAATATCTGCTTATACGCACCAAATGCTTGCTCATAGGTAGTAAATTCTCGCTCGTACATATCAGATACTCGCGCCGCTACTTTATGGTGTTATGATAGTCGTCGCGAAATGGTTTGCGAAAAATGAAGCAGGGTGCGGGGCTTGCTCCCGCCCGCCGTTAAACGAAATCAGGCGAAATCGTTCAACGACGGGCGGGGGCAAGCCCCGCACCCTGCTTCATAATATGTATAAAGCTCAAAAAAGGCCAACCGGCTGGCGCGCTTCGTCCAGCCTGTTGCTACCGCCGCACTTCCACCCAGCCTTTGAGCTGATGGCCGTCCGGGTAGCGGGCCAGGTAGTAGTAGATGCCGTCGGGCTGGCCCTCGGCGTTCCAGTCATCGTGATAAGCGGCGGTCTCGAACACCGGCTGGCCCCAGCGGGAAAATACCTGGAGGTGGGGCGGGCAATCGGGGCCCAGCTGGAAGGTTTGGTTCTGGTTGTCGCCGTTGGGGGTGATGATGTTGGGGATTTTGCGCTCCTTCACTTCCACCACGGGCAGGGTGGTTAGCGTTTCGCAACGGCCCTGGTTGTAGCGGGTGCGCAGGCGGGGCTGGTAGCTGTTGGGGGTGGCGTAGGTGTGCAGCGGGTTGATTTCGGTCGATTGGGTGCCGTCGCCAAACTCCCATATCACCCCAGTATAAGTCACGCTCGATGTGCTGGCCAGCCGGAAGCGCACCGTGAGCGGGGCCAGCCGGGTTTCAACGCAGATTTCGGGAGCCCACGACGGCACCACGTCCGGCACCGGCGCGATGGATACGCGCCGGGTGGCCGTGCCCGTGCAGCCCACATTGGCCACCGAGTACGTCAGGGTGGCGAAGCTGCTGAGCCCGGCCGGCGCAAACTGGTAGCCCGTGGCCGCGCTGCCGCTCACGCCCGGCCCCGACCAGACGCCGCCCGCCGGCGTGCCGCGCAGCCGGAACGGCGTGGTGCTGCCGGGGCAAAGCACCGTATCGGCCGCCACCGTCACCACGGGCAGGCCCGCCACCACCACGCTCAGCACCGCCGATGCCGCGCAAGGGCTGTCGCCCACGGTGTAGGTGTACTGGTAAGTGCCCACCAGACCCTGCGGCAGTTGGAAGAAGTAACCGGCGGCATCGAAGCCCACGCCCGGCCCGGTCCAGTAGCCGCCGGCCGGCGTGGCCGTCAGCCGCTGGCGCGTGAGCGTGGCCGTGCACAAAGCCGGCACGGGCGTGAGGCTGATAACCGGCGTGGGCACCACCGTGTACACCGCGCTGCTGCTGGCCGTGCACGTCGCGGCCGAGCCGGGAGCCGTGGTGGCGACGGTGTAGGTAAGCGTATTGGCCCCGGCCAGCCCGGCGGTGGGCGTAAACACAAAGCCCGTGGCGGCGCTGCCCGTCACGCCCGGCCCGGTCCAGGTGCCGCCCGCCGGGGTGCCCACCAGAGCCGGCGCGGGCCCCGGCGTGCACAGCCGTTGCGGTCCCCCGGCCGACACGAATGCCACCCGCACCTGCTGCGTAAGGGCCACGGTGCAGCCGTTGAAATAGGTATAGGTCAGGGTGTGGGTACCCGCGCCGGCCACCATGGGGTCGAAAAAACCGTTGGCCACGCCGGGGCCGCTGAAGGTGCCCCCGGCCGGGGTGCCCACCAGCGGCACCCGCGCCAGCACCGGGTCCGAAACCGCCCGGCAAAACACGCCCGTGCCCACCGGCGCAAACGTGACTGTGGGCGGAATGCCCACCGTGATGCGCCGGCTGCCCACCGTGGTGCAAATGCCGGTGCTGGCCACCGTGTAGGTAAGGGTTTGCAGGCCCAGCAGGGCCGTGGAGGGCGTGAACACGAAGCCCGTGGCCACGCTGCCCGTCACGCCCGGCCCGGCCCAGACGCCGCCCGCCGGGGTACCCACCAGGGCCAGCGGGCTGGCCGTGGCGCACACCGTCTGGTCGGTGCCGGCGTTGGCAATGTTGGGTTGGAAGTTCAGGACAAAGGCGGCGTTATTGCAGTTGCCGCTGTTGTTGGTGGGCGAAAAAGTATTGACCCCGCCCGGAATCGGAAAGCCTGAACCTGTGCAGGAGCATACCGCCTGGTACACCACCCCGCGCGGGTCAAAGCGCGCCGTGCCGCCGTCCACGTGGTCACCGGTGCTGCCAGTCCGGCCGTAGTAGGTGCCATACGCCAGTCCCGTGAGGCCGGCCGTGAACTGCGCCAGGTAAAAGTCGCTGCCGTCGGTGGTGGGCTGGATGGCCCCGGCGGTTACGGGCAAGCCAAACGTCGAACCATTGTTAACCAGGTAAGAATAGCCGATGGTCTGGTTGGCCCCGCCGCCCCAGCCGCACACGTACACCCGGTCGCACTGGTCCACCAGAAAGGCGGTGGGGGAGAGGGAAATATGGTTTAGATTACGGGAATCAGTGCTGCCGAAGGCGGTCGAAATGAGGCTGCTGCCCAGGTCGGCCGCCAGCTTTTGCACGAACAAGGTGCCATTGGTGGTGCCGAAAGCGCCCGGCGTTCGGGGGTAAGCGCCCAGCGTTTGGCCCAGCAGGTACACGCCGCCATCGGAGCCCAATTGCAGGAAATGGACCTGGTCGTAGTCCGCCGTGCCCACGTAGGTGGCCCGGCTCAGGCTGAGCCCATTGGTGCTGATGCGGGCCGCGAAGCCATCCACGAAGCCGGGCGTGGTAGGCCGGTAACTGCCGGCCGTGGTGGGAAAATTGGTGCTGGTGGTGCCGCCCGCCACGTACACATCGCCGCTCACGGGCTCCACTTGCAGCGAATAAGCCGCATCGGCCCCGCTGCCACCCAAAAAGCTGCCCCACACCAGCGCCGTCAGGGTGGGGTTGAGCTTTAATACCAGCCCATCGGTGGCCCCGCCGTGGTAGCCGCCCGCCAGGCCCCGCGCCACCGGAAACCCGGTCGAGGCCGTGTGCGAAGCCACGTACACGTTATCAGCCGCATCCACCACAATATCGCCCCGGAAGGAATCACCGTAGTTATTCACCAACTGGCCCGCCGATGGCGACCAGGCGAAGGACAGCACGCCGTCGTTGCCGCTGCCGCCCAGGTAGGTCGAGCCCACCAGCGCCGCGCCGGTGGCATTGAAGCGGGTTATCACCAGGTCGGTACCATTGGGTAAGCTGGTATTGCCGCCGCCGCCATAAGGGTCGGTGTAAGTCCCCCCCGCGAAAGTGCGCTGGATGGCCCCGGTGGTGGTGGGGAAGTCGGTGCTGGAGGTGGCCCCCAGCATCAGCAACTCGCCCTGGCTGTTCACCACCATGCTGGTGGGAAAGTCGGCGTTGCTGCCGCCCAGGTAAGTGGCCCACACCCGCGCCGCCGTGCCGCTCACGGCCGTGTTATATTTAATAATGGCAATGTCGGTGATGCCCGCAAACGTGGTGCGAAAAGCCCCCGGACTGGCCGGGTAACCCACCCCAAACACAATGCCGCCCGAATACAGGTTGCCCTGCGCATCATAGGTCGAAGTAAAGCCCCAGTTATCCGCAAACGACCCCGTGTAGGTCGAAAACACCACCACCGGGTCGATGGTCAGCGGCAGTTGCCGGTCATAAGTGCCCAGCGCAAAGCGCACGGTGCCATCGGCTGCCAGCCGGTAGCGGCAGGCTACGGGGCGATGCTGGCCAGCGGCATCGGCTTGCCAGGCCTGCGGGGCCCGCTCCATGATGCGGCCCACGCTGGTTTGCAGCAGCAGGTTACCGTTGGCATCGAGCTGCGCCTTTTCGGCCCCGTCGTGGCGCAGCACGATGGTCGTAGGGTCGGCCCCGGCGGCCAGCTCGAAATCGTATTCTAATTGCTGGTCGGCGCTTTCGTACACCTGCGCATCCACGCCGGGCCACATGCCGGCGTAGCGCAGCCGATGGTAGCCGCGCACATCCTGCGCCCAGTGCTTCGGGTCGGTTCCCAGGAAGTAGTTGCGCCGGTCGGCGGTGGCCTCGGCGGGCGTTATGCTGGCAGTAGAGGCCGCGCCCACAAAGCGCAGCGTCACGGCATGGCCCCGAAACACTGAGTCGGCTGGAGTGGTGGGCTGGCCGTTGGCGGGCTCGTGGTGGGCAGTTGCGCCGTGATGAGACAGGGCGGACGCATCAAGCAGCGCGAAAGTCAGCCCATCAGCTTCGGCGAAAAGGCGGCCGCTGGGCAGCGCGGCCACGTAGCGGGCATGGCCGTCCCACTGGCCTTTGTTTTCGATAAATTCGAGGGATGGGGTGGCCGCAACTGGTGGATTTGCGGGTTGCGCCTGGGCGCTGGCGGTCAGGTTGCCGAGCAGTAAGGTGGCCGCTAAGGGTAACAGTAGCTTCATTGAAGAAAAGGGGAAAGGAATTGCAACCGGTAAAGATAAAGGGTTGGGCTGCTGAATACCGGGCGGTACCTTGGAGCTTCATTGCCTGCTGCTGCGCCGACGGAGTTAGTGCCCGCTTTTTCTGTTTCAGCGTCGCGCTCCGTGGGCACCAAATCGCCCTACCTTTGCGTTGATGCCGCGAAAATATCCCGTGCGATTCATGCGTATTATTAGTCTGTGGCTCCGGCCGCTACGCTTTCTGGTCCTGGCCCTGGTGCTGCTCACGCTGCTGCCGTGGGCGTGCACCCGCAAAGCCGTTTCTTTCAACAGCAACCCCGAGCAGCCCGCGCTGGCCGTGCTCGCGGCCGATACGCTCACGCGCACCAGCGACTCGCTCAACGGCAAGCCCTCACTCAGCACGGCCCGCAAGGTGGTGCTCACCAAGGAGCAGGAAAAAGCCGCCAAGGATGCCGAGAAGGACACCCAGCGCAAATTAAAAAAGAAGAAGAAGAACGTCTTCCTGGGCGAGAAGATGAAGCGGGCTTTCGTGAAGAGAGGACCCAAGGGACGCAACCAGGAAATTGCCATTTTCTACTACCTGAAGTATCCCAAGCCGCTGAATGCCTACGCGCCAGCCTATTATTACTACGACACCAAGAAGCATAAAATCCTGAAGCTGGCGGAGATACAGGAGGATGTATCGACCCTGAAAATCATGCATGGCCCTTACAAGGTGATGCAAAACAACAAGGTGCTCGAAACCGGCTACTACGCCCTCGGTACCCGCCACCTGCGTTGGGAAAAGTTCGACAAAAACGGCGTGCTGCTGAGCAAAACCCACTACGAAATGGGCTTCCCACGCGATGCCAACGTGAGCTACTATGGCGAAGACCGCAGCCTCATCAACGAAGTGGTGCCCTACGTGAACGGCAAGCTGGAAGGCGACTATGCCAAGTTCCTCATCAACGGCCAGCCCGACTGGCGCGGCCAGTTCGAAAACGGCAAGCGCGTGGGCACCTGGACCAAATATTGGGGCTTCCGGGGCCGCCGCCGCTACGAGTATCAGTACGCCGAAACCGGCTACGACCCCGAAGTGACCGAGCCCGAGCTGGTGCGCGAGTACAACCGCAACGCCGTCCTCATCTACGACAAGGAAAAGAATATCGACAAGCGCGGCCAGCCCGACGTGGAGGACCGTCCCGGCCAGCACCGCCCCACCGTGGCCCCCCGCACCGTGCCCCGCGCCCCGGCCAAAGTGCAGCCCAAGCGGAGATAGGTGCCTTAATAAAAAGCGTCCTCAAAGTGCTCGATGCGAAAGCCCTGGCTGAGCAAGGTCAGGGCCAGAATGTCGAATCGGATATCGCCGCGCCAGTCCAGCTCTTCCTGCAAGTGCGTGGCTGCGAGGCGGAATAGCTCCTTTTTGCGGTTCGATACAAACGTCTCAGGTGGGCCAAACTGGCCGGAGGAACGGGTTTTTACTTCCGCAAATACCAGCAGTTCCGTGCCGCGCCGCAACACCAAATCCACCTCGGCCCGGCCGTGGCGGTAGCTGCGGGCCAGCACCTCGTAGCCTTGGCCCAAGTAGTAATCAGCGGCCGCCGTTTCGCCAGCCTGGCCTAGTTCGTGGGGAGCGTGGGCCATAAGCGGGTAGCTGGCGAAGGAGTGAAAACAGGACAGTGGGGGAGTAGCGCACCGCAGTGCAAGCTAGTGGTTTGGCCCGCACGCACCAACAGTGATTCAATGGGGCAGGCCAATGCTTGCCGCGCTTAGTACCTTTGTATCCTGTTTCATCAACCCTCCCTCATGGCCTCCTTCGTAGAACAGTTCCCCCCGCAACTGCTCGACGCCGCCGCTCCCGACGACGCCCGCCCCGCTCCCAACCGCTCGGTACAGGTGCAGCGCCTGGGCTTGGTCGACTACGTGCCCACCTGGCAGCTCCAGGAGCAGCTCATGGATGCCACCCTGGCCATCAAGGTCCAGAACCGCGCCGCCGAAACCACCGGCGAAGCCCCGCAGCCTACCCCCAACCACCTGCTGCTCTGCGAGCACCCACATACCTACACCCTAGGTAAAAGCGGCAAGCCCGAGCACCTGCTCCTCGACGAAGCCGCCCTCACGGCGCACGAAGCCAGCTTCCACCGCATCAACCGCGGCGGCGACATCACCTACCACGGCCCCGGCCAGCTGGTGGGCTACCCCATTCTCGACCTCGATAACTTCCGGCCCGATATCCATTGGTACCTGCGTGTGCTGGAAGAAGCCGTCATCCGCACCCTGGCCGAGTACGGCCTGAACGCCGGCCGCATCGCCGGCCTCACCGGCGTGTGGCTTGATTGGGAAGAAGGCGCGCCCAACCCGCGCAAAATCTGCGCTCTCGGCGTAAAATGCAGCCGCTGGGTCACGCTCCACGGCTTCGCTCTCAACGTCAATCCCGACCTCTCTTACTTCGGCCACATCGTGCCCTGCGGCATCACCGACAAAGCCGTAACCTCCCTGGCCCAGGAATTGGGAAGCGCCGCCCCGCTATCAGTAGCCGAAGTGCAGGAACGCCTGCTGCCCCACCTGCTGGCCCTGCTCGGTGCCACCGCCGACGCTCATCAACAATCCGTTAAAATCAGATAAATCCACGGTTCGTGAAGCAAGACATTTCTTTTGACCCCGTAGAGGGCGTTTCGGTGGCCGTAGTGCCCGCCGAGGACAATGCCCTCACGCCCGACGGCCTACCCATCTGGCAAGTCTACCTGCTCAATCACAATGCTTTTCCGCTGGAAAACGTCATCGTCAACGCCAACGGCTACAGTCAGCCTGAGGACGGCGAGAAAGTCCGGACTTCCACCCTGCGCTACCTTTTCGAGGTAGTGCCGCCCCACTCCGCCGTACCCATCGAGCCCTTGGATTCAGCTCTGCTGCACCTCAACAACCAATACTGGGTGAGCTACTACCACGGTCCCAAAATCTTCGACAAAAAATTCATCTTCGTGCCTGATTCCATCGTGGCCGATAATTTTACCCACATCGCCCTGCTCGACCGCGTGGGCGTGCTGCATAGCTAAACGTGTTGCGCTGGCGGCTGGCCGGCGCTGCTCTCTGTCTTTTTACTGTATTGTCTATGAGTCATTTTAATATTCCACTGGGCCTTTCCTGGATGTGGGCGCTACTGGTGTCTCTGTTCGCGGTGCCGTCCATCATCTACATTGCCCACCTCAAGAATATGCTCGATACGCCCAACGGGCGCACCGTGCACCAGTCGCTCACGCCGCGCCTGGGGGGCGTGGCCGTGTTCGCAGGCTTCATGTCGGCCCTCACCATTTTCGCACCCCTCGAAAACGGCGTGAAGGAGCTGCTGGCCGGTTGCATCATCCTGTTTTTCGTGGGCTTGAAGGATGATTTGGTGGGAATGTCCGTTTCCAAAAAATTTGTGGGCCAGCTCCTGGCCACCGGCATCGTCATGATAATGGCCGATGTGCGCCTCACCAGCTTCCAGGGTATCCTCGGCATCGGCACGCTGCCGGTGGGCATCAGCTACGCCTTCACCTTCTTCGTGATTGTGGGTATCACCAACGCCATCAACCTCATCGACGGTCTCGACGGCCTGGCCGGCACTATTGTGCTAATTATCTGCAGCACATTTGGTTACTATTTCTACCAATACGGCGGGCCCAGCTACAGCAACTATGCCTACGTGGCCGTCTGCCTCATCGGCGGCCTGCTGGGCTTCCTGCGCTACAACTTCCACCGCGCCCCTATTTTCATGGGCGACACGGGCTCGCTCGTCTGCGGCTTCATCGTGTCGGTGCTGGCCATCCAGTTCATCGAAATGGGCCTGCGGGTCGGCCAGCCTTTCGGCTCCTCGGCACCGTCAGTAGCCGTGGGCATCCTGTTTGTGCCGTTGTTCGATACGCTACGCGTGTTCTCCCTGCGCATGGCCGCCGGCAAGTCGCCCTTCTCACCCGATAAAAACCACATTCACCACCGCATTCTGGCCATGGGCTTCCAGCAAATCAGCACCGTGCTGCTGCTGGGCCTGCTCAATATCCTAGTCACGCTCTCCGTCATCCAGTTCGCCTACCTCGGCAATACCGTGCTCATTATCGCGCTGGCCATCTTCTCCGCCCTACTGAGCATCTTCTTCGGGGTGTACCAAAGCCGAATTTCCCGCCGCCAGCTGCTGGCCGCCGAAAGCAGCAATTAGCCGCTATTCAATAGATGAAAACCCCAGGCTCGTGGCGCATGCGGTGGCTGCTGGCCATCGGTCTGTGGCTGGCTTTCGCAGCCAGCTCTGGCCCCGTGCGTGCCAGCGAGTACCGCCAGCTACCCCCGGCCTCCCCCACATCCCTCTCCGCCGACTGGCTAATCCACGATGCCGGCCGCAACCGTCTCATTTTCTATCTGCCCGGCTATCACCAGCCGGCCCATGCCTATTACCAGTGGGTGCGCGTCAGCCACACGCAGCCCTTCCCGCTGTCCTTTGCCGCTCAGCGTGGTCTGAGCTTATTTATTGATAATCAGCTAGTATTTACGGCTGGCAAGGCTGGTAACTATTCGCTCGACCTGGCCCGGCTGCTGCCTGCCAATCTCTCTTCCGGCAAACACCTGCTCGCCGTATGGCAGCCCGATGGGTCCCCGGCCCTGGCCTCATTCTCGGGCGTGAGCAACACCCCCGCCGGCACCAGCCCGTCCGCCAAAGCCAGTATCGGCCAGGCCCAGCCCCGCCTGCCCGGCCCCCAGGGCCAGAACGTTTACTTAGGTTTTCTCCTCGTCTTGGGCCTGTGTTATGGTGCCGTGCGCACCACTTACCAGCCCGGTATGGCGCGCATTTTTCAGCTCGATGAGCTATTCGGCCGCAACAGCGACCAGCAAGCCTTCCTGACCAAGCCAGCCTTTTCGCTGCTCAACCTACTGCTGGTTCTGCTCTTCGCACTGTCGTTTGCGCTGCTGCTCACTGCCATCCACACCGACCTGCAAAACCTCCCTCTGCTCCGCCGTTTCTTCGATGTGCCCGAAACTGCCATCGTGGCCCGGGTGCTGCTCTACACGGCCGTTATCACCACCTTTGTTTTTGGCAAGTACTTGTATGTCAAAATAATGGGCTACATCTTTGGTCTGGAGCCCTTAGCCGATATTCAATACCGCGAGTTTCTGCGCACCACCTTATTGGCCGGCTTGTTTCTGCCGCTGGTGCTTCTGCTCTACCTCAGCCTCAACGGCAACTGGCCCCACACCGTAGCTTGGGCTGCTAGCGCAGCCATCGGTGTTTTGCTGGTCGGCGCGGTGCTACGGGTGGCCCGCACCCTGCACCATTACGCCTCCCTCCTGAATCTACATTTGTTTGCTTATCTTTGTGCTACTGAAGTACTGCCTTTACTGGTTTTACTTAAACTTATAGTTTTTACGTATTGATTGTCTTCATCCGGCAGTTTCGTTCAGCTCCTTTCGTCTCTCTTATTGTCCTAAGCATTACCCTTTCCTACCTGTATGGCCGATAGTGCAGATAAGCCGGGCACAGGCCGGCATGCCAAGCGCATAAGCAGCATTCTGGTTACCCAGCCCAAGCCCACCACCGACGTTTCCCCTTACTTTTCCATTGCCGAGAAATACGGTATTAAAGTGGATTTCCGGGAGTTTATTGACGTTCAGCCCGTATCCTACAAGGATTTTCGGAAGGATAAAATCAATATTCTGGAGTACACGGCCGTAATCTTTACGAGCCGCAATGCCGTCGACCACTTCTTCCGGATTTGTCAGGAAGCCAAGCTGGAGATGCCGGCAGAAATGAAATATTTCTGTATTTCCGAACAGACGGCGAATTACCTCCAGAAGTACATCGTCCTGCGCAAGCGCAAGCTCTTCGTAGGCGAGCGCACAGCCGCCGATTTGTTCGACGTCATTAAGAAACACAAGGGCGAAAAGTTCCTGTACCCCTGCTCCGATATCCGCAAGGATGACCTGCCGGTGTTCATGCGTGCCAACAACCTCAAGTTTTCGGAGGCCGTCATCTATCGCACCGTGGCCAGCGACTTGTCCGACCTGTCGGATGTGAAATACGACTGCATTGCGTTCTTTAGCCCTTCCGGCATCAGTTCGCTCTTCATCAACTTCCCCGATTTCGTGCAGGAAGGCACGCGCATTGCCGCCTTCGGCCCCACCACGGCCAAAGCCGTCATCGATGCCGGCCTTATCCTCGATATTGAAGCGCCCCATCCCAACGCGCCTTCCATGACTGGAGCCATCGAAGCCTACATTCGGCGGCACGCCCAAACCGATGTTGGGAAAGCCAGCGCGGAAAACGCATAACCCGATAAGGGGTTTGCGTAAGCAACTGAGAACCGGCGCAACCCATCATTGCGCCGGTTTTTTTTGGCCAAGTTTTTTAAAGACGGTTTTTCCCTTACATTTGGAAGCTGTTCTCCTACATTGTGCCCACCCCGCACTTTTTGCACATCCACCTCCCTCTTCTTTCACCATCACCACCCCGCCTTATGAAAGGAACGTTACTCGTTACTCTGCTGCTCACAGCTGCGGCTGGCTCGGCGCTTGCCCAACAGCAGCCCCAGTTCACGCACTACGGCCTGAATGGCATGTATTTGAACCCGGCCTACGCCGGTATTAAAGGCCAAGGAGAGGTTAACCTCATCGGCCGCTACCAGTACTACAACTACAACGGCACCTTCGACGGCAACAACGGTTCGCCGCGCACAGGTATGGTGACGGTTTCGCTGCCCGTTCTGGCCCTCAACGGCGGGGTAGGCTTGGCCGTGTATTACGACCAGGTAGGCCAGTCGAAAATGACCAATACGGCCCTTTCTTACTCGCAGCACGTCAAGCTGGGTTCGGGCAAGCTGGGCTTCGGCATCCAGGGCATCTACACCTACCTGAGCAAAGGCACCTATATCGCCATCGATGCGAATGACGTGAACGTGCCCAGCGGCGCTTCCGACAGCAAATTCGATGCCGGTGCTGGCATCTGGTACGAGTCGCCGAAGTTCTACGCCGGTATCAGTGTCAACAACCTGCTGCGCTCGGAGTATTCCTTCAAAAGCGCCGGCAATGCAGGCACTCCCAGCAAGTACATCGCGGAGAATCACGCCTACTTCACGGCCGGCTACAATATTGAGGCCTCTTCTTCCGTTGTAGTGACTCCGATGGTGCTCGCGAAAGCAGTATTACCGGGCGATTTCTCCAGCTCAAGCAAATTCAACAACTCTAAGAACTACTCTTTCGAAGGTGGCGTTCGTGCCACCATTGATGACAAGTACTGGATTGGTGCCAACTATCGCACCGAGGAATCCGTTTCGGGACTTCTTGGCTTAAGCTTTGCAAAGGATAACGCCGTGCGTCTGGGCTATGCGTTCGACTTCATTGCCTTCAACCAGGATGCCCGTGCGTTCAGCTCGCACGAAATTATGCTCTCCTACCGCTTGCCCAAAGCGACGATTAATACCCGGCCAGCCATTCGCACGCCTCGTTATAGCTTCTAATTCTCCTATTTTCTTATCTTGTACTCAGGATGAGCATTGTCCTATTCAGTTAGGATAAAATTTAGTCGGCCTCGCAGAGAATAAAACGGATTAACCGAGTTATTTACGCTATTCAGCGTGTTTACCCTCAATTTGGTCGCCTTTTGCGAAAGGCAGGTATTGCACCGCGACCTAAAAAAGTGTAGATTTGCCAGCCCATCCAAATGTACTTTAGCGGTATCGGCAATTAAAACAGAATTTCTAACTCTCATGAACAAGCTTCTAGCACTATCCCTTTTCGCTATTTCCGGGGCATTATTAGGCGGGTGTGGATTTGGCAAAGGCCCTACGGGTGACCTCGTTGGTTCCGAAGACCGTCCGTTCTTTAATCCTCAGGAAGTGCCATTTGGAATGGTACCCTGCCCAGGAGGCACGTTTCACATGGGCCAAACCGACCAGGACATTTCCGCGTCGATGGTGAACATGAACAAGCAGGTAACCATCGCCGGCTTCTACATGGACGAAACGGAGATTACCAACAACGAATACCGCCAGTTTGTCGATGCCATCAAACAGGACTCTTTGGATGTTCTGGGCGAAGAGTACGTGATGACCGAGCTCTACCCCGACACTACGGTGTGGGTACGCGACTTCACCTACCATATGGGTGACCCACTGCTGGAGTACTACTACACGCACCCCGCTTTCGATGACTATCCCGTAGTCGGCGTCGACTGGTTTGCTGCAAAGTATTTCTGCAACTGGCGCACCAAGTTCCGCAACGCTGCCCGCGAAGAAACCGGCTCCGCTGCTGACCCGAACTTCCGTCTGCCCTCCGAGGCTGAGTGGGAGTACGCCGCTCGCGGCGGTCGTGACTTGGCTACGTACCCCTGGGGTGGTCCTTACTTGCGTAACAGCAAGGGCTGCATGCTGGCTAACTTCAAGCCCGGCCGTGGCGACTATGCTTCTGACGGCTTCGCCTACACTTCGGAAGTAGGCTCCTTCTTCCCCAATGACTTTGGCCTGTACGACATGGCCGGCAACGTCTCGGAGTGGTGCGATGATGCCTACATGGAGGCTTCGGTGCCGGTGGTTTGGGACTTGAACCCCACCAACCCGGACGACAACGAGCCCCGCAAAGTAGTGCGTGGTGGTTCGTGGAAAGACATTGCGTACTTCCTCGAAACCGGTACCCGCAATTTCGAATACCAGGATTCGGCTCGTTCCTACATCGGCTTCCGTTGCTCGATGATTCAAATCGGCATGGGCACGAACAGCTCCCTCAACTAAGATTTCAAACGGCTGACGCCACCTTTTAACCACCCTCCCCCACACCTTCTTCAACCTCTTTCAATCGTTAAACCTCATGGCAGCTAAAAGTTTTCTTTATGATTCGCTGATGCCCAAAATCTATGGCATCGGTGCAGCAGTTGTAATTGTTGGTGCCTTGTTCAAAATTGAACACTGGCAGGGTGCCGACATCATGCTGATTGTGGGTCTGGGAACGGAAGCCGTTATCTTCTTCCTCAGCGCATTCCAGCCCCAGGCACACGAGCCCGATTGGGCATTGGTGTACCCGGAATTGAACGATGGTTACGACCCGTCGACCAGCAGCCGCCAGGTAGGTGGTGCCAACGATGCCAAAGGCCTGACGATGAAGCTGGACGATATGCTGAAAAATGCTAACGTAACTCCCGAGGCTCTCACCAGCCTGGGCCAGGGCCTGAACCGCCTCAGCACCACCACTTCGCAGATGTCGCAACTGGGCGAAGCTGCTAACGTGACCGACGAATACACCAAGAAAGTGCGTTCGGCTGCTGACTCGCTCGACAAAATCAACGTTGCTTACGGCAACACGGTAGAAGCTATTTCGGCCATGTCGAATGCTACTTCGGATGCCAAAGAGTACCACATGCAGGTACAGAACGTGACCAAGAACCTGGGCGCGCTGAACGCAGTGTACGAAATGGAATTGCAGGATGCCAACACGCACCTGAAGTCCATGAACCAGTTCTACGGTACGCTGAGCAAGGCCATGGACAACATGACCCAGGCTGGCAAAGACACCGAGCAATTCCAGAAGCAAGTATCTGACCTGACGGGCAACCTGACGTCGCTGAACCGGGTGTACGGCAACATGCTGAACGCCATGCGTGCCCCGGCCCAGGCCTAAGCACTGACTCAGCGCATCAGATAGTTCTCATCCAATTTTAGCGGAAACAGATAATGGCAGGCGGAAAAGAAACCCCGCGGCAGAAGATGATTGGCATGATGTACCTCGTGCTAACCGCTCTTCTGGCGCTCCAAGTGAACTCAGCGATTCTGCTGAAGTTCAAGTTCATCGACGACAGCTTGATTGACGTTAATGGCAAAACGAATCTGGCGGCTGATAATACCGTGAAAGGTATTCAGGCGGCAGTGGACAAGAACCACAACATGGCCAGCGATGTGACCGTGTTGAAGCAAAGCGAAGAAATTCGGACCAAAACGAAGGCAATGATTGCTTATCTGCAGGACGTTCGTGACAAACTCATCGCTGGCACGGGTAACGTGAAGGGCTCGCCCGACTTTAAAGACCCGGATGCCAATAACAAAGTGATGCCCATCATGCTGGGCGGCAAAAAGAATGGCTTGGCCTATCCGCTGAAGGCAGAGTTGAATAACTACTCGACCTTCATCAAAACCTACGTGCCAAATGCGACCCCGCTGGCACTGGACGGCCGCGAAGATTCGCGCATCATCAACTCCAAGGAGCACACCACTATGGAGCAGCGCAACAAGGACTTTGCTGAGCTGAACTTTGAGAATACGCCGCTGGTAGCTGCCCTGGCAGTGCTGTCGCAGAAGGAAACCGCTGTGCTGAAGCTGGAAGCTGATGCCCTTTCGGAGCAAGCTAAAAAAGTAGGTGCCAAAATCGTTTCGTTCGACAAAATCGGTGCTTTCGCTAGCGCTGAGTCGAACACGGTAGCTGCTGGCACGAAATACAAAGCCGAGCTTTTCCTGACTGCTTCGGCCACCGGCCTGCAGCAGAAAATGACGCTGAATGGCAGCCCGCTGACGGTAGGCCCCGATGGCCACGGCAAGGTGGAATTCACGGCTCGTCCGGGTAACTTCGATGCTTCCGGTAACGCTAAGGCTTCGTGGGAAGGTCGGATTCGATTCAACCAGAATGGCCGCGACACCACTTTCGTAGTGAAAGTGCCTTACACCATCACCAAGCCGGTGATGCAGATTCAGTCGGCTTCGGTGCAGGCGCTGTACTTCAAGTGCGGCAACAAGCTGAACGTTTCGGTGCCTGCTTTGGGTGCTCAGTACAAGCCTAGCTTCTCGGCTTCGGGTGCTTCGGCTATCCAGGGTGCGAAGGTTGGCGATGTGACGCTGATTCCGAACTCGAAAGAAGTAACCCTGAACGTTAGCAGCGGTGGCAATGCCATTGGCTCGCAGACTTTCCAGGTGCGTCCCATTCCTAAGCCCACCATCGAGTGCTGGGTAGGCGGCCGTCAGGCCAACGAGAAGCAGGGTACCCCCGGTACGGCTGTTCGCTCGCTGAACCTGCGCGCTATCCCGGATGCTGGTTTCGCTACCTTCCTGCCCGATGACGCGAAGTTCCGCGTGTCGCGCTACGAAGTGACGCTGGTACGTGGTCGTCGTCCTGCTTTGCCGACGAAGACTATCACCGGCCCGCAGGCTGACCTGAGCGATGTGGTGAATGCCTACCGCGACGGTGACCGTCTGTACATCGAAGTGAAAGAGGTGCAGCGTCAGACCTTCCAGGGCAACGTGGAGCCGGTGAGCGTTTCGAAACAGTTCAACATCCCGCTGCTATAATATCTACGCTGTAGTCACGTTAGCGAACTATCTTAAAATCAATTTGCTTTTGCCC
>NZ_JBCEVZ010000061.1:0-28232 GCF_038448715.1 Hymenobacter segetis
CCTTCACCCCTGCCGCCGCCAGCGACTGGCGCCAAGAAACCGTGGACCTCACGCCCTACCGCGGCCACAGCGTGGTCCTGCGCTTCATCGGCCGCAACCAGTACGGCAACAACCTGTACCTCGACAACGTGCAGGTATACGACGGCGTGCTGTCCCTCACCTCGGTGGCCAATGCCGTGGGCTTCGAAGCCTGGCCCAACCCCACGCCCAGCGGCACGGCGCTCAACCTGCGCCTGCCCGCCTTCACTGGCAAGGTGAGCCTGCGGCTGATTGATGCCCTGGGCCGCGTGGTGTGGCAGGAGGCCGTGCAGCAAACCGGCGCGCCGCTGGAGCGCACCCTGCGCACCGGCCTGGCCCCCGGCCTCTACGACCTGCTGTACACGCCGGCCAGTGGCACGCCTGCCGCCCGCCACCTCGTGCTGGAATAGCGACTCCTTGTTTTCGACAAAAAAGGCCGGGCGACTATCGCCCGGCCTTTTTTGTTGGCTATTCTGAAGGTGAACGGGACAATTCCGGTTCTTACCGGCGGCCGTAGCGCTGGCCGAAAAAGTCACCCTGGTTCCAGATGGGCCGGGCGGGGTCCTGTGCCACCTGGTAGCCGATGAGGAAGCACAGCTGCACATACTTGCGACCGGCCTCAAAGTCAAAACGGCCGTTGATGTCGTCCTGCGGTTTGTGGTAGGTCACGGCGCGCCATTTCTGCACGTCTTCGCTGAGGTTGTTGCGGCCGTCGGCGGTTTTGTTGCCGTATTTGATGTGCAAGGCCGGAATGCCGGCCGTCACGAAGCTGTACTGGTCGCTGCGGATGAAGCGGTTCTGTTCCGGCTCGGGGTCCTGCTCCAGGTCGATGGCCATGTAAGCGCAGGCCTTTTTCACGGGCTCGATGAGCGTGGAATGCGGGGCTCCCAGCGCCACCACGCTCAGTAGCGGGGCAATGAGGGTGGGCATATCCATATTGATATCGGCCACGATTTTGGCCTTGGGCACGGTGGGATTGGCCGCGAAGGCCGACGAGCCCAGCAGGCCCAGCTCCTCCCCGGTCATGAAGGCGAAGAGCATGGTGCGCTTCGGCTTTTCCTTGAGCTTGGAGTAGATTTTGGCGATTTCGAGCACGCACGAAACGCCCGAAGCATTGTCGTGCGCGCCGTTGTTGATGGAGTCGCCCTTCACCGGCGCGGTCACGCCCAAGTGGTCGAGGTGGGCCGAATGCACCACGTACTCATCGCGCAGCTTCGCATCGGAGCCCACGAATTTGCCCACCACGTTGTAGCTCTCAATGTCTTTATAAGTCGATTGCGCGCTGGCGCTAATCGTCGTTTTCAGCCCCGCCGAGGCTGGTTTGCCACTGCGAATGGCCGCGAAGGCCTGCGTGGTGTCCAGCCCCGAAGTTTGCAGCATACGCTGGAGCGTGGCCGCGCTCACCGCCCCGTAGAACTGCTGCCGACTGCCAACCGCGAAGGTGCGCGACACCGCCACCTTGCCATCGGCCCCGAGCACGCTGTAGGTGCCGGTTTTGAGGTCGGGCAGCGCGCCGGCGTGGGCCGAAGCCAAGATGAACCCCACCGCGCCGTGGTTGATGGCCGCCTTCAGCAGCCCGGCCAAATCCTGGCTGGCCGAGGCCACGGTGGAGGCAAACGTGCGGGGCGCGCCGCGCACAATCATCACCACCTTGCCCTTCACATCGAGGCCGGCGTAATCATCATAGCCCAACTCCGGCGCGCTGATGCCGAAACCGGCGAAGGCCAACGGCGCATTCTGCACGCTGGTGGCGGGCAGTTCGGGGCTGGGGTACACCACGTAGTCCTGGCCGGCGGTGAGGGGCAGCGTGGCTCCCTGCGCATCGCGGGCCGCGAAGGTGGCCCCGGGCTGCAGGAAGGCGCGGCGCAGGCGCACTTTCTGGATGAATGTGCCGCCCTCGCCGGCGGGCTGCACGCCCAGGGTTTTCAGCTGCTGCGTCACGTAGTCGACGGCCATCTGGTAGCCGGGGGTGCCGGCTTTGCGGCCCAGCAGGCGGTCGTCGGCCAGGTAGGCGATGTGGGCTTTGATGTCGGCCGGCTTTACTTGTTCGAGGGCGGCGGCCACGGGCTTAGGCACGGTGAGCGGGGCCGTAGCTGATTGGGACTGCGCATAGGCCGAGCCGCTCAGCAGCAGCGCGGCGGAGAGGGACGAAAGGGAGATTCTCATGCCGTAAAGAAACGTAAGGGGCAAGCATTCGAGGAAAAAACATAACCTGCGCGTAACAGCAGGACACCAGCAGTATCGGAGGCAGAACGGGGCGTTCCACAATCGTTTTTGCCGGCCCCATTCCACTAAAAAGCTCTTGGCCGCGCCGGCCAAACGAGCCAGGGCATTGAAATAATCAGGACGAACTATACTGAAAGGCTTCGCGTTAGTAGCCCTTGTCCCTGTTTTATTAACTATCTTGAGATATAAGCCCGGCATTATTCGGGTGAGCCCCGGCCGCAGCGCAACGCCTTTACAGGCTGCTACTGCCCGCCCGGTTGGCCAGTTGGCCGGCTCCTTTGCTAAATAATTATCGCCATGACTACTTCCCTGACTTCCTATTCCGATGCCATTGCCCCCCAGTTTCAAATCACTGACCCCACGCATCGGCAAACCCACGACCTCAAGACCTGGCCCGAGTGCTTCGCGGCCGTGAAAGCGGGCAATAAGCCCTTCGACGTGCGCCGAAACGAAGAAAACTTCCAGGTGGGCGACTTGCTGATGCTGCGAGAATTTGACCCCGATACCGAGCAGTACACCGGGCGCACCATTACGCGCTGGGTGAGCTATGTGCTGCAGGGTGGCCTGTTTGGCGTGCAGCCCGACTGGTGCGTGCTGGGCTTTAGCGAGCTGGCCCCCATCCCGACGGGCATGACCGATATCCGGCTTTGGTAACAGTGCGGAGAGTTAGGGGTTAAGAGTTGAAAAATCTGTCATCCTGAGCGCAGCGAAGGACCTTGCCACGCTCACATCGACTACCTGCGGCAAAAGTGCGACCGTGATAAGGTCCTTCGCTGCGCTCAGGATGACAATCAAAAGTTCAATCTCCATGCCCGTTATCCGCGCCACTGGCCTGCGCAAGTCGTTTGGCGCGCACACCGTGGTCAATGATGTGTCGTTTGAAGTGGCAGCCGGCGAGACGCTGGTGCTGCTGGGCCCCAGCGGCTGCGGCAAAACCACGCTCCTCAAGCTACTCAACCGCCTGATTGAGCCGGACGGCGGCACCGTGGAAATCAACGGCGCAAACGTGCTGACCCAGCGCCCCGAGGAGTTGCGGCGCGGTATGGGCTACGTCATTCAGCAGGTGGGCTTGCTGCCGCACTACACCGTGGCCGAGAATATTGCGGTGGTGCCGCGCCTGCTGGGCCACGCCCCGGCCGCCATTGCGGCGCGCACCGAGGCGCTGCTCACGCGGCTGCATTTGCCGCCGGGGCGCTATGCCGGGCAGCTGCCGCACCAGCTTTCGGGCGGGCAGCAGCAGCGGGTGGGGCTGGCCCGCGCCCTGGCCGCCGACCCGCCCATTGTGCTGCTCGATGAGCCCTTCGGGGCCCTCGACCCGGTGACGCGGGCCAGCATCCGGCGCGAGTTTCGGGAGCTGGAGGAATTGAAAAACAAGACCGTGGTGCTGGTGACGCACGATGTGACGGAAGCCTTCGAGTTGGCCGACCGGATTATGCTGCTCGACGGCGGCCGGATTCAGCAGCTGGGCACACCGCGTGAGCTGCTGTTTCGGCCGGCCAATGGCTTTGTGCGGGACTTTTTCGCGGCCGAGCGGCTGGCGTTGCAGCTGCGCACGCTGACGCTGGGTGATGTTTGGCCGGATGCGCAGGCTTTTCCCTCCCTAATCGACCATCAAAGAGTCGATTTCGAGGGTCTGACCTCCGCAATCGAGCCAAAAAGAGTCGATATCGAGCTAATGAAGGTCGATATCGACCCTTCGACCCGCGCAATCGAGCCAAAAAGAGTCGAAATCGGGGGTTCGACCCTCGAAATCGAGCCAAAGAGGGTCGAAATCGGGGGGTCGACCCTCGATTTAACCGATACGACTACCGTGTTAACCGATACTACCGTGTTAACCGATACGACTACCGTGCACGATGCTTTGGAGGCGCTGACTAGTACCACGCCGGCGACCGCATCTTTTACGGTAGCACAATTAATGGCAGCCTTCGGCGAGGCGCTGCAACGGGAGGAGGACGCATGGAAACGCTAACGGCCCTGTTCACTTTCTGGCGCGAGCAGGCGGGCAAGCTGGGCGAGCAAACGGTGCAGCACATCGGCCTCACGGCTGGCTCGCTGCTGCTTGGGGTGCTGCTGGGCGTGCCACTGGGGCTGTTTTTGTCGCGCCGGCCGCGCTGGGCTCCGGCGGTGCTGGGCCTGGCCGGCGTGCTTCAGACGGTGCCGAGCATTGCCCTGTTGGGGTTTCTGATTCCGCTGCTGGGCATTGGGCCGAAGCCGGCCATTTTCGCGCTGTTCCTGTATTCGCTGCTGCCCATCATTCGCAACACGTTTGAGGGCATCCGGGGGGTGCCGCCGGCGGTGGTGGAGGCCGCCCGGGGCCTGGGCCTGACCGATGGACAGGTGCTGCGGCAGGTAGAATTTCCGCTGGCGCTGCCGGTGCTCATGGCCGGCATCCGCACGGCTACGGTGATAAACGTGGGGGTGGCTACGCTGGCGGCCTACGTGGCGGCGGGCGGGCTGGGCGAGTTCATTTTCGGCGGCATCGCGCTCAATAATCCGGTGATGATACTGGCCGGGGCGCTGCCCGCCGCCGGGCTGGCGCTGGCGTTTGATGCGCTGCTGGGCGGGGTGCAAAAGCTGAGCACCAAGCGCCTGGGCCGGGTGGGCGCGGCACTGCTGGTGGCGCTGCCGCTGCTGGGCGGGTTGTATTTGCTGCCCCAGGCCAAGGGCCGGCTGCGGGCCGGGTTCAGCCCCGAGTTTGTGGGGCGGGCCGATGGGCTGCCGGGCCTCACCCAGACCTACGGCCTAGTGCGGCTGCCGAGCGTGGTGCTGGCCCCTGCGCTGGTGTACGAGGCCGCCCGCCACGCCGACGTGGACGTAATCGACGGCTACAGCACCGACGGCCGCATCCGGGCCTACGGCCTGCGCGTGCTGCGCGACGACCGCCGGGTGTTTCCGCCCTACTACGCGGTGCCCGTGGTGCGGCCAGAACTGCTGCGCCAGCACCCGGAGCTGGGGGCAATTTTGGCGAAGCTGGATGGGCAGATTTCCGACTCGGTGATGACCGATTTGAACTACCGGGCCGATTATTTACATCAAGACCCGAAAGCCATTGCCGAGGCCTTTTTGCGGCGGCGCGGGCTGTGGCGGGCGGCGCGGGCGGCCGTGGCGGGCGCGCCGGTGGTGCGGCTGGGCTCAAAGATTTTCGCCGAGCAATACATTCTGGCCGAGCTGTACGCGGCCCTCATTCGGGGCAATACCGACCTGGCGGTGGAAACCAAAACCGGGCTGGGCGGCACTACCATCTGCTTCGAGGCCTTGAAAAGTGGAGCCATTGATATGTACCCCGAGTACACCGGCACGGGGCTGCTGGTGCTGCTCCAGCCCCGGCCGGCGGTGGTCGATTCGCTGGGCGGGCGGCCGGCGGCGGTGCTGGGCTACGTGCGGGCCGAGTTTCGGCGGCGCTTCGGGCTGGAATGGCTGGCCCCGCTGGGCTTCAACAACACCTACGCGCTGCTGATGCGCGGGCGGCAGGCGCGGGAGTTGGGTATTGGGAGCGTATCGGACTTGGGCGGGTACCTGCGGCGGTGAGGTGGGTTGGTGGGTTAAAAGAACGTCATGCTGAGCGCAGTCGAAGCATCTCTACCGCAGCAGTAACCCCTTTCGATTGGATTAGTTGCGCGGTAGAGATGCTTCGACTGCGCTCAGCATGACGTTCTGTTTTCTGCCTGACTACTACTCATCGGACACAAAAAAAGTCCCCGCTGGCAATGCCGACGGGGACTTTTCAAAACCTACTACCCGGGCTTAGCGGGCGATGAGCAGGCGCAGCATTTCGGCTTTGCCATTCACCACCAGCTGGCACTGGTAGAGGCCGGCGGCCAGATTCTGGCTGTTGAGGGTGAGCGAGTAGAGTTGCCCGCCGTTCACGGCCCCGTCGTAGAGGCTGGCGACGCGCCGGCCCATGCCATCGTACACGACTACGCTGGCTTTGCCATCGAGCGGGGTGCGGAACGATACCGTGGCCTGGTCATTAGCCGGGTTGGGGTAGGCCGACAGCTCGTTGATGCTACCGCTGGTAGCGGCCACGGCCGGAGCCGTGCCACGAGCCGCCGTGGTGCAGGCCCCCAGCTGGTCGCCGGCGTGGCCGGTGAGGTGGGCGGGCACGGCATTGGGCGAGATGCAGATTTCGTGGCCGTTGTGGCACACCACTACTTTATCCTTATCGCAACGGGCATCCACTACGCGGAGCGTGACGGTGGCCGTGGCCGTGCAGCCGTACTGGTTGGTGGCCGTCACGGTGTAGGTGAAGGTACCGGCCGTAGTGGCCGTGAACACGGGGTTGGCCAATTTGGTGCTGCTCAGGCCGGCGGCCGGGCTCCAGGCGTAGCTCACGCCGCCGGTGGCGGTGAGGGTAGCACTCTGCGAGCCGTAGCCGAGGTAGAGGTTGGTGGCTACGCCGCCGGTGTACACATTGCTGGCCGGGGCCACGGCAATGGCCGGAGCCGGAATGCTGCCCACCACCGTTACCACGGCCGGGGCGCTGGCCACGTTGCCGTGGATGTCGGTCACGGTCAGGGTCACGGGGTTGTTGCCCAGGTTGGCGCAGCTGAAGCTGGCTTTGTTTAGCACCAGTGTGGCGATGCCACAGGCATCGGTGCTGCCATTGTTCACGTCGGCGGCGGTTACTGAAGCGGCACCGTTCACCAGTGTCACGGTCACGTTGCGCACGGCCACGGTCGGGGCCGTCGCGTCGTTCACCGTCACGCTGAAGCTGTCGGTGCTGGTGTTGCCGCTGGCATCGGTGGCGGTCAGGCGCACGGTGGTAGTGCCCACGGCAAAGGTGCTGCCCGAGGCCGGGCTGGCTACCACCGTGGCACCGGCGCAGTTATCGGCAGCCGTGGTGGCAAAGGTGACCACCGCGCCGCACTGCGAGGCCGGGGCGCTGCGCACAATGGCGGCGGGCACGGTCAGCACGGGGGCTTCGGTGTCGTTCACGGTCACGGTCTGGGTGGCGGTGGCCACGTTGCCGCTGGCATCGGTGGCGGTCCAGGTCACGGTAGTTGCGCCTTTGGCGAAGGTCGTTGGGGCGTTGTTGGTCACGGTTACAGCGGAGCAGTTATCAGCCGCAATAGCGTTGCCTAGGGCTACGCCCGTGGCGCTGCACTGGCCGGGGTTGGTCGAAACCGACACAGCAGCGGGGGCCGAGATGGTGGGGTTTTCCACGTCTAGAATCGTCACCGTCTGCGTGGCGGTGGCGGTGAGGCCGGCCGCGTCGGTGGCCGTCCAGGTTACCGTGGTGGTGCCTTTCGGGAAGGTAGCGGGCGCGTTGTTGGTCACGGTCACGCCGGTGCAGTTGTCGCCGGCCACTGCGTTGCCCAGGGCTACGCTGCTGGCCGTGCACTGGCCCCGGTCAGCCGACTGCGATACCGTGGCAGGGGCCGAAATCGTGGGGGCTTCGGTATCGTTCACCGTCACGGTCTGCGTAGCGGTGGCAATAAGGCCGGCGGCATCGGTGGCAGTCCAGGTCACGGTAGTAGTGCCTTTCGGGAAGGTGGCGGGCGCGTCGTTCCTTACTACTACGCCGGTGCAGTTGTCGCCGGCGGTGGGGGTGCCCAGCGTCAGGCCGGTAGCCGAGCACTGGCCGGCATCGGTCGAAACAATCAGACTGACGGGGGTCGAAATCGTGGGCGCTTCGGTGTCGTTCACCGTTACGGTCTGGGTGGCGGTGGCCTTGTTGCCGCTGGCATCAGTCACCGTCCAGGTCACCGTGGTCACGCCTTTGGCGAAGGCGGTGGGAGCATCGTTGGTAGTAGTCAGGTTAGAGCAGTTGTCGGCAGTTGCTGGCGTACCCAGGGCCACGTTGGTAGCCGAGCACTGGCCGGCATCGGTGCTCACCGTCACGGCTACGGGAGCAGTAATGGTGGGCAGCTCGTTGTCCTGCACGGTTACTACAGCGGTAGCCGTACTCACGTTGCCGTTGGCATCGGTCACGGTCAGGGTTACCGGGTTGGGCCCCACGTTGGCGCAGGTGAAGGTGGCGGGCGAAACCGTCATCGCGGCGATGCCGCACGAAGCCGTCGAGCCGTTGTTGACCTGGCTCTCGCTCACGGTTGCCTGGCCGTTGGCATCAAGCACCGCGCTCACGTCCTGCGCCACAGCCTGCACCGTGCAGTTGTTGATGGTGATGGTGAACGTCTGCTCGGGCACCGAGGCATAGGAGTGATGGAAGGCATCTTCGGCTTGCAGGCGCACCACGAGCGTACCGGCGGCCGAAGCCGGCGGGGTGCCCGACAGCACCGCCGTTCCCGTGGCGGGGTTGGCGGTCAGCGTCAGCCACGAAGGCAGCTGCAAGGTTTCGCTGATGTCCACCGCGTCGCCGTAGGCCAAATCGGCATCGCTCGTGCTAATGGTATAGGTGTAGAGCTGGCCCACATCGGCGCGCGTTACGGGGGCGGAAGTGAATACGGGCAAGTTGTTCACCACGTAGTTCAGCTCGTGAGTTATCTGCTCGTTGTGGGTTTCGCTGGCCGTGAACACGAACGTGTGCTCACCCCAGTTGCTGGGGGCGGGTGTCCAGGAGAAAGTGGTGCTGGTGGGGTTGCCGGCCGTGCTGGGCTGTTGGCCGAGGGCGGCACCGGCGGGCAGGGCCACCAGGGTGCCATTGCTCAGCTTCTCCTGCACCGAAATGATGGTAGCCTGGTCGCTGGGGTCGGCCACGGAGGCCTGCACGGGGTGCGAAAACGACACGCCCGGTGTCAGCACCAGGTCGGTACCGGCGGCCGGGGTAGGCGGCACGTCGAAACGCGGCTTCAGGCTCACGATAATGGAAACGGAAGTGGCCGTTTGTGCACCCACGTTATTTTCGGCCGTGAAGTTGACCACGAAAGTACCGAACTGGCTGGCCGTGGGCGTCCAGGAAAAGGTGTGCTGCACCGGGTTGGCAAACACGCCGAACGCCGGGCTGACTACCGCGTTCGAGGGCACGCCCACCGCGCTCAGGCGCACACTGCTGCCCGCATCTATGCTGGTGGCTTTCACGGTGAAGCTCACCGGCTGGCCGGGCGACACGTTGAATACGCGCTGGTTGGCCGGCGTTACGGCGTAGTCGAACTGGGGCGGGTTCGATGCCGCCACCACTTGCATGATGAAATCAACCAGCACCTCGGTGCGGCCGTTGGAGATTACGACGGCCGTGTTGTACAGCTGGCCGGCGGTTTTGCCCACGGTGTTGAACGTCACCTCGCCGGATTGGGAATTGATGCTGATACCGGCCGGCTGCGTGCCCGACCAGTCGCCGGAGCCCGAAGCCAGGCGGAACGAGAGCGGGCGGCCGTCGGGGTCGGCGGCGGGCACAATGAACTTGGCGGTGGCCAAGCCCAACGGCACATTCACCACAGCCGGCACGGTGGCCACGGGCGAACTGTTGCCCCCGCCCACGTTCACCACCGAGCTCACGTACCAGAGGCCGTTGGCATTGTTTTGCAGCGAGCTGATTTTGTTGCCGCCTGAATACACGGCCTTGAAGCTGCCGGTGTTGACGTAGCGGTGCACCAGCGTGCCCGTACCGTATTGGTAAACCCCGTTGATGTTGGTGTACGTGATGGGCACCGTGCCCGCGGTAGTGCCGTCACCGAAGTTGATGCTTATCGCGCTGGTAGTCGTCAGGGCCCAGCCGGCGCTCACCTTGAACTCGATGGTGTGGCCCGTAGCATCGGACTGCACTACCCGCCACGACATGTCGCCGTAGCGGAAGTGGGTAGCCTGCGCGGTGGGCGCCAGGCCAAACCCCAGGAGGCAACAAAGCAGCAGCAAGCGCCAAGCCGCATTCAGCGACGGCAAGCCGGCTTTTGTTGCTGAAGCAGTGAAAAAATGAGTACGGGTGTTTTTCATACAAAAAGTGAACAGGTGGGAAAATGAAGCAAAAAGAAAATTGAACAAGTGCCGAAAACCCTACAGAAGGTAATTTGTAGTTTTATTCTATAGAATTTTAAGACTATTGCTATAAGTAGTCGACAAAACTACAATTACATTCATTTATAGTGCAAATAATAAAATATCTGAACATGGTAAGTACAACTTTATTATTTGACATTATTTGCAATTTTTATCTTTTAAATTGCCTATAATCCATCAACAGTGGCCTCAACAGCCCAGATTATTAGCAATACCAGCCAGTCCTGCTTTCACTATTTATCACTTACTTATTCACAGAAAAACACAATAATTATTTTCAGATTCTACGCGCAATGTAGGCAGGTTAAAATTTAATTATTTTACTATTATATATTTTAATATTAACTAAAAACAAAGGATATTTCAAGGCGCTAAAGCGCATCTGTTTTCTGCCGCCCGTAATTTTGGGGAATGAAAAGCCCGTTTGCTCTGGCCCTTGCCACTCCCGCTGATGCCCCCCGCCTCACCCAGTTCGTGAATGCCGCCTACCGGGGCGACACCGCCCGCCAGGGCTGGACCACCGAAGCCGACCTGCTCGACGGCCAGCGCATTGATGAAGAAGGAATGCTGGAGATGCTGGCCCGGCCCGGCGCAGCCATCCTGCTCTGTCAGAACGAAAGCGGTGAACTGCTGGGCAGCTTTCACGCGCAGGCCAAAGGCGAATTACTCTACCTTTCCATGCTGGCCGTGAACCCCACCGGCCAGGCTCAGGGCGTGGGCAAGTTCCTACTGAACGCGGCCGAAGACTACGGCCGCCGGTACGGCTGCACCACCAGCAAAATGACGGTGATTTCCGTTCGCACCGAGCTGATTGCCTACTACGAGCGGCGCGGCTATCATCTCACCGGGGCCACCGAACCCTTCCCCACCGACCCGCGCTTCGGCATTCCGAAGCAGCCGCTGGTGCTGCTGGTATTGGAGAAGCCGCTGTAGAGACGCATAATTGCGTCTCTACCCCGCTTTTTGGTCGAAATCCAGCTGCACGTCGCCGCCCACGGGGTAGCCGGTGCAGGTGAGCACCAGCCCGCGGGCCAGCTCGCGGTCGGTGAGGACTTCGTTGTTGCTCATCCAGACCTGGCCCTGGGTGCAGCGCACGGCGCAGTTACCGCACTGGCCCACCTCGCAGCTGTAGGGCAGGCGCAGGCCGTGCCGCCGGGCGGCTTGCAGAATGGTGACGGGAAACTGCACCCGCAGCCGGTGCGGCTGGCCGCGCATGAGCAGCGTTACCTCGTGTGGCGCGGTATCGGGCGGCTCGGCGTGGGCGGGGGCCACGGCGCTGGTGAAGAACAGCTCGCGCCGCATGAGGCTGAGCGGCAGACCGGCTTCGTGCAGGCCGTAGGTGGCCATGCGCATGAAATTGATGGGGCCGCAGAGGTAGGCCAGAGTGCCTGCTGGGAAGCCCGGCACGAGCTGCGTCACGAGGGCTTGGAGCAGTTCCTTGTGCAGGTGGGCGCGGTAGAGGATGGGGTCGTTGCTGAAAAACAGCTCCAGTTGCAACCGCGCCGGGAAAGCCCGGGCCAGCGCGCGCAGTTCGTCCAGAAACAGGGCATCGGCGGCCGTGCGGTTGCTGTAGAGCAGCAACACGGCCAAGTACGGCTGCTGCGCCAGCACCGTTTTTAGCAATGAAAAAAGTGGCGTGATGCCGCTGCCAGCGGCCACGAATACGAGTTGCTGGTAGGCGCTCACATCAGGCGGCAGGGTGAAAAACCCGCCCACGCCGCTGGTGCGCAGCACATCGCCCACCCGCACCTCATCGACCAGCCAGCGCGAAAACAGGCCGTTATCCACGCGGCGGATGGTGATGGCGGGCAACTCATCCAGTGCCGGAGCCGAACTGAAGGAGTACGAGCGCCGGACTTCGGCCCCGTACACCTCGCGCACCAATGTCAGGTATTGGCCGGGCTGATACGGGAGGGTTTCGCCGGGCTGCGGCTGCAATACCAGCGTGCGGGCCGTGGGGCCGTGCTGCCGGATTTCGACAATCGTGAGCTGCTGATAGGCGTTCGACATGGCTTCGCACGAAGTAGAAGGACAGCGGATTTAGAACGGCTTGGCGGGGCCCGACTGCACCAGCTTCTCGGCCCGAAACAGGTCATCGCTCGCCTGCAAAAGCTTAGCGCGGAGCTGGGGGTTGTAGTCGGGGTGGGCGGCCAGGAAGCTGCGCACGGTGGCTGCGGCCGTGGCCGTCTGGTAGCTGCCCAACGTGGCCTGGAGCCAGGAATACGGGAAGAAAATATCGCCAGTGAGCTGGATTTCCTGCAACAAATCGAGGCTGGCGGGCAGGTATTTCTCCGACGTGGCCTGGCGCAGCGGGTGGTGCAGGTAGCCCAACGCGGCCGTAACCCAGGCTTCTTTGGCGCGGCCAGTTTTGTCTTTCAGGCTGGCAAAGAAGGCATCGCGGGTAGCCTCGTCCGGCGATAGCGCGGGCATGAGGAATTGCAGGCGCTGGCGGCGGTCGGCGTTGGTGATGCGGGCAAGCTGGGCGGGCAGGATGGGCTCGGGGGCCGCGTAGTCGCGCACGGCCAGCGCCAGGGCCAGGGCGGTGTAGTCGTCCTCGGTCAGCTTGACCTTGGCGGGGGCCTTTTGGGTTTGCCAAATTTGATAGAGGCGGGTTTGGGCCGGCTGCGTGAGGGCGATGGATTGGTAGGTTTTGAAAAGCTGCTTCTGGGAGTTGGGCGAGGGGTTTTTCTGCAAGGCCGCCCACAGGTCCTTCTCCAGTCCCGGCCCCACGGCCAGCCGCTGGGCGGGCGTGAGAAACTGCCAGAAGATGGCGCTGGCCTGGCCCGTGAGCAACTTCAGGTTCAACTCCTCGGGCTCCAGGGTGAGGGCCTGGCGGTAGGCAGTGAGCAGTTTCAGCGGCGTGATTTCCGGCCCGATGAGCATGTTCTCATATAGGTTGACGTAGCTGGCGGCGCGGGCCACCGGGTTTGCCAGCCGGGGCACGGTGGTGAGCAGTTCCGGCGCGGCCGGAAACACGCCGTAGCCCAGCCCCGTGGAATTGAACACGATGCGCTTCGGCAGAAAAGGAATTCGGATTCCCTTTTCCTTGCCATCCATCTTCACGCTCAATTGCTGCTGCTCGCCGCTGGCCGACTCAATCAGCACCTCAAACTCCTGCGGCCAGAGCCGGTCGGAGCCATCCTCAGCGGTTTGCGTCATGTAGAGGCCGTAGCGCTGGTCGTGGCCGCCGCTGATGCGGTAAGTGAAGACGGGGCGGCCGGGCTGGTTCACCCACACCTGGTTCCAGGCCTGCAGGTCGGCAGGGGTGCGGGCGTCGAGGATTTTGATGAGGTCGGGCCAGGTGGCGTTGCCGTGGGCGTAGGTTTTGAGGTATTCCTGCAGGCCGGCCTGGAAGGCTTCGGGGCCCATCAGGCGCTCCAACTGGCGCATCATGATGGGCGCTTTGTGGTAGATGATATTGCCGTAGAGCGAGCCCGCGTCCTGCAAATTGGCCAGCGGCTGCCGGATGGGGTTGGCCCCGGCCGTGCGGTCGATGCCGTAGGCGGCGGGGTAGTGGTCGATGACGAATTTGAGGTCGTAGTTCGAGTTTTTGACGGTCACCTGCGTGATTTTATCAGCCATGAAATTGGCAAACACCTCCTTCATCCACACGTCGTTGAACCACTGCATGGTCACCAAATCGCCGAACCACATATGCGCCGTTTCGTGCGACACAAGATTGGAGCGGGCCAGCACCTGGTCCTGGGTCGCGCCCTCGTCCAGAAACAGCGTCGAGGCCTTGTAGTCAATGGCCCCGACGTGCTCCATCCCGCCGTACTGAAAATCGGGAATCGCCACAAAATCAAACTTCTGAAACGGGTACGGCAGGCCGGTGTACTGCTCCATAAAGGCCAGTGCATCGGCGTGCAGCTGGAAAATGGGGCCGAGGCTGAGGCGCAGCTTGGCGGGGTCGGTTTCGCGGTGCAGAAAGCTCATGGGCCGGCCATTCATGGTCCGGTCGAGGCGCGAGAATTTACCCGCCGCAAAGGAAAACAGGTAGGTGCTGATGCTGTCGGAAGTGGCGAAAGTGTAGGTTTTAAACCCTGGCACTCTGCCATCGAGAGTAGATTCAGTGGAATCAACCAGCGGCGCATTGGCCACGGCCTGCCACAGCCTGGGCACCGTGAGGGCCAGTGTGAACGTGGCCTTCAAATTGGGCTGGTCAAAGACCGGGAAGACGGTGCGGGCGCGGTCGGGCACCAGCAGGGTGTAGAGATAGTCCGGGTTGCGGTTGAGCGAGAGCTCGCCGGCCCGCAGGCCAATTTTCACTACGTTGTGGCCCAGGTGCAGGGCGGCGGCGGGCAGCACGAGGTGCTCGTCGTGATGGTCGATGGCCAGCGGCTGGCCGTTGAGGGTGAGTCGGTGCAGGTACTCGGTGGGCGCTTTGAAGTCGAGCTGCACCGGGTGACGGTTGTCCTTCAAGTTAAACGAAACCTGCTCAACGACTTCAATCGGCTCGGCTTTTTGCGCCGGGATGGCGAAGCTGAGATTGTAGGCTACGCTACTGATGGTGGCCCGGCGCGCCTGGGCCAACACCTCAGACACCCCGGGCGTTATGGGCGGGTCGGGCTCAACGGGCGGCGTGGGCTGGAGGGTAGTCGTCACGGGCGTACTGAACATGGGCGCACGGTGGCAGGCCACCGCGCCCAGCGCCAGCAGAACCGCCCCGGCCCTGCCATATTTACGAAAGCGAAATGTCATTGGAATAGGCCAGTGCTGAGAGCTTCAAAAGTAACCGCCACTTCGTGAGTACCGCCCTGCCGCCGTCCGAGATGCCGCCAGTGCGCCTCTATCCGCTGGGCGATGCGGCCGTGGTGGTGGAATTTGGCGGCGGTATCAGTCCGGCCACGCACCGGGCCATTGCGGGCTTTAGTGGCCGGCTGGCCCGGCAGCCATTTGTGGGCCTGCGCGAGGTGGTGCCCGCTTTCACCACGCTCACCGTGTATTACGACCCGTGGCTGGTGAGCGAAAACGGCCAATACGCGCCGCATGCGCGAGTAGTGGAACAACTGAAAAAGCTACTGGCCGCTGCCGAAGAATCCGAAGCCGCTACCAAAACCGAAATCGTAGAAATCCCGGTGTGCTACGGCGGCGCGTTCGGGCCGGATTTGGAGTTCGTGGCTGCCCACACCGGGCTTTCGGTGGCCGAAGTCATCGCCCGGCACACTGCCCCGGACTACCTGGTGCATATGATTGGCTTCGCGCCCGGCTTCCCATATCTCGGCGGAATGGATGAGCGGCTGGCCACGCCGCGCCGGCCGGAACCGCGCCCGCTGGTGCCGGCCGGCACGGTGGGCATCGCGGGGCCGCAAACGGGGATTTACTCGCTGCCCACACCGGGTGGCTGGCAGCTCATCGGGCGCACGCCGTTGCGGCTGTTCAATCCGGAATGGGCTGCGCCCAGCCGGCTTCGGGCGGGCCAACGACTGCGCTTCGTGGCCATTTTGGAGGCGGAGTTTGTGGAAATTCAGCAGCAAGAGCTTCAGCCATGAGCCTGCGCATCCTCCGTCCCGGTCTGCTGACTACCGTGCAGGACCTCGGCCGTTTCGGCTACCAGCAGGATGGCATCATCGTGAGCGGCGCGGCTGATGCGCTGGCCCTGCGCGTGGCCAACCTGCTGGTGGGAAATGAAGAACCGGTTGCCGGCCTCGAAATAACCCTACTCGGGCCGAGAATACGCTTTGAAGCCGACCACCTCATCGCCCTCACCGGGGCGCACCTCTCCCCCACCCTCAACGGTCAGTCGATGGGCCGGAACCGCGCCATTTGGGTGGCGGCGGGTGCGGAGCTGGCATTTGGACCGGCGGTGGCGGGGTGCAGGGCGTATCTGGCGGTGGCGGGCGGCGTGGCCGTGCCGCTGGTGCTGGGCAGCCGCTCCACGTATCTGCGGGCTGGCTTTGGCGGGCTGAATGGCCGGGCCTTGCGGGCCGGTGATGAGCTGCCAATTGGCGAGCCTTCTGCTACCAGCGCGGCAATTCGGGCCGCCCTTTTCAATAGCCAGAAAAACTGGGTTCAAGCCCGTTTCACGCCCGGCCCAGGCCTCTGCCCCGCGCCCCGGCCGGAGCCGGTTATCCGCGCCTTGCGCGGGCCGGAATACGCGCAGTTTTCAGCCGAAAGCCAGCAGGCGTTCTGGTGCCAGCCATTCACCATCAGCACCGAGGCCGACCGCATGGGCTGCCGCCTGCAAGGGCCGGGCCTTAAGCGACTCGAAACCACGGAGCTGCTGTCGAGCGCCGTCACGTTCGGGACGGTGCAGGTGCCGGCCGGCGGGCAACCCATCGCGCTGCTGGCCGACCACCAGACCACCGGCGGCTACCCGCGAATCGCGCAGGTGATTTCAGCCGATTTTGCGGCGCTGGCGCAGGTGCGGCCGGGCCAGCGGCTGCGGTTTCAGGAAGTGATGCTGGCCGAGGCGCAGGCGCTGTACCTTGCGCAGGAAGCGCGGGTACGCGGGCTGCGGCGCGGGATTGCCACGGTTTTTAGAAGCTGAAGGGCTTTAGCTTCCTAAAGCCGGAACGTCATGCTGAGCGTAGCCGAAGCATCTCTACCTCAATACTAACCCAATCGGCTCAACGAAGCGGTAGAGGTGCTTCGGCTGCGCTCAGCATGACGGACTTTCGTGATGTTCTTTTACGCCAAATCTATCAATCCCTATATGCCCCCAACCCACTCCGTTGACCTGAACTGCGACATGGGCGAAAGCTTCGGAGCCTGGACGCTGGGCAACGATGCCGCGCTCATGCCCTTCATCACCTCGGCCAACATTGCCTGCGGCTACCACGCCGGCGACCCCGCCGTGATGAAGCAAACCGTGCGCGCCGCCCTGAAGCATAACGTGGCCCTCGGAGCCCACCCCGGCCTGCCCGATTTGGTGGGCTTCGGCCGGCGCAACATGGATATTTCGGCCGAGGAAGCGTTTGATATGACCGTGTACCAGTTGGGCGCGCTGCATGCCGTAGCGAAGGCAGAGGGCGGCCAGCTCCACCACCTCAAGCCCCACGGCGCGCTCTACAACATGGCCGCCACCAACGCCGCCCTCGCCACGGCCATCGCCGAAGCCGTTTACAAGGTGCAGCCCGAAATGGTGCTCTACGGCCTGGCCGGCTCCGAGCTCACCAAGGCCGGCGAGAAAATCGGCCTAAAAACTGCTCACGAAGTCTTCGCCGACCGCACTTACCAGGCCAACGGCACCCTCACCCCGCGCCGCCAGCCCGATGCCCTCATCACCAGTGCCGACGCGGCCATTGCCCAGGTGCTGCGCATGGTGCAGGGCGGCGGCGTGCGCACCCAGCAGGGCACCGACGTGGCCATTCGGGCCGATACCGTGTGCCTGCACGGCGACGGCACCCACGCCCTCGAATTCGCCCAGCGCCTGAACAAGGAATTGCGCGCCGCCGGCGTGCAGCTGCAAGCCACCGCCCCCAGAAGCGCCCGATGAAGCCGAAGTTTCGCGCATTCGGCGGGGCCAGCCTGGGGGCGGCCTTTCTGATGGCAAATTCGTCCATCGGCCCGGGCTTTCTCACCCAGACCACGGTGTTCACCCAGCAGCTGCTCACCAGCTTCGGGTTTGTCATTCTGATTTCGGTGGTGCTCGATATCGGGGCGCAGCTCAACACCTGGCGCATCCTCACGGTGAGCGAGTTGCGGGCCCAGGATTTGGCCAACCGGCTGCTGCCGGGGCTGGGTTATTTTCTAGCGGGCATGGTTATTCTGGGCGGCTTCGCCTTCAATATCGGCAACATTGCGGGCTGCGGGCTGGGGCTGAATGTGCTCACCGGAATGTCCTTTGAGCAAGGCGCGATAATTAGCTGCGGGGTGGCGCTGCTGCTGTTTTGGGTGCGCGAAATCGGGAAGATGCTGGACGGGTTTACCAAGATTCTCGGCACCGTCAAGATTCTGCTCACGCTGGGCATTGCCTTCAGCGCGCACCCGCCCCTATTGCAGGCGCTGCACCACACGCTGCTGCCCGTCAAAATCAGCGCCGCCGCCATTGTCACCATCGTGGGCGGCACGGTGGGCGGCTACATCACGTTTTCGGGCGCGCACCGGCTGCTTGATGCCGGGATTAAAGGACTTGGCAGCCAGTCGGAAGTGACGCGCAGCGCCGTCAGCGGCATTGTCATTTCCACCATCATGCGGTTTGTGCTATTCCTGGCAATTGTGGGCGTGCTCAGCCACGGGGCCATTCTGGAAAAAGACAACCCGGCTGCGGGCGTGTTCCGCTCGGCGGCGGGCGAGGTGGGCTTTCGGGTGTTCGGGGTAATTTTGTGGAGCGCGGCCATTTCGTCGGTGGTGGGCGCGGCCTACACGTCGGTGTCGTTTTTCAAGACCTTCCACCCGGTTTTTGCGCGGTATGAGCGGGCTTGCATTTCGATATTCATCATCTTATCAACCAGCATTTTTGTCTTCATCGGCAAGCCTACGCAGCTGCTCATTTTCGCCGGGGTCATCAACGGGCTGATTCTGCCCATCGCGCTGGGCATTGTGCTGGTAGCCGCCACCAGCCGCCGCCTGATGGGCACCTACCACCACCCCCGCTGGATGCTGGCCGCCGGCTGGGTGGTGGTGCTGGTGATGGGCGGCCTGAGCGTGCCCGTGCTGGTGGAGCAGGTAGGCGGGTTGCTGCGGTGAGTGGTGGGTGAAAAGAACGTCATGCTGAGCGCAGACGAAGCATCTCGCGTGTGGTAGTAACTCAATCGATTGGTTTACTTCGGCACGCGAGATGCCTCGGCTCCGCTCGGCATGACGGCCTTATTTCGTTTAAATTTTCACCCATGCCCACCCCCAACCCCTTCCACCGCGAAACCCTGCTCCAGCAACTCACCGCCACTCCAACCTGGGACCTCATCGTCATCGGTGGGGGCGCTACGGGGCTGGGCGTGGCGCTGGATGGCCTCAGCCGGGGCTACCAAACGCTGCTGCTGGAGCAGGCCGATTTTGCCAAGGGCACCAGCAGCCGCAGCACCAAGCTGGTGCACGGCGGCGTGCGCTACCTCGCGCAGGGCGATATCGGACTGGTGCGCGAGGCCCTGCACGAGCGGGGCCTGCTGCTGCAAAACGCTCCGCACCTGTGCCATAATCAGGCTTTTATTATTCCGAATTACACCTGGTGGGGCGGCCCGTTCTACACCATCGGCCTGAAGCTGTACGACCTGCTGGCGGGCCACCTGAGCCTGGGCGCATCCACCCACCTCAGCCGGACCGAAACGCTGCGCCAGCTGCCCGGCCTACGCCCGGCCAACCTGCGCGGCGGCGTACTCTACCACGACGGCCAGTTCGACGATGCCCGCCTGGCCGTGAACCTGGCCCAGACCTGCATAGAAGGCGGAGGCACGGCGCTCAACTACTTTCCGGTGCGCGGCTTGCTGAAAGATGCCCAGGGCCACGTGGCCGGCGTGCGCGCCACCGACCAGGAAACCGGGCAGGAATATGAGATAAAGGCGAAAACCGTAGTGAATGCCACCGGCATTTTCGTGGATGAAATCCGGCTGCTTGACGAGCCGCAAGCCGCGCCGCTGTTACAGCCCAGCCAGGGCGTACACCTGGTGCTGGACCAGTCGTTTCTGCCCGGCGCGGCGGCCCTGATGATTCCGCACACCGACGACGGCCGGGTATTATTCGCCGTGCCGTGGCTGGGCCGCATCGTACTGGGTACCACCGATACGCCCGTGCCCACCGCCAGCCTGGAGCCCCGCGCCCAAGAGGCCGAAATTGACTTCCTGCTGCGCACCGCCGCACAGTATCTCACCCGTGCCCCCACCCGCGCCGACGTGCTCAGCATCTTCGTAGGACTGCGCCCGCTGGCGGCAGCCACGGCGGGCTCGAATAAAACAAAGGAGATTTCGCGTAAAACAAAGGAGATTTCGCGCCGCCACAAAATCGTGGCTTCAGCCAGCGGCCTCATCACCATCACCGGCGGCAAGTGGACCACCTACCGCCGCATGGGCCAGGATACTATTGACCAGGCCATTGCCCTGGGCCGGCTGCCGCCTGCCGCCAGTCAGACGGAACATCTGGCCATCCACGGGGCCGGCGCACTGGCTGAAAAAGCGCCCTCACCGGCTCATTTGGCCGCCTACGGCAGCGACCAGCCGGCCCTGCGCCAACTCATTGCAGACGTGCCCGCACTGGGCGCAAAGCTGGATGCGCAGTTTGAATTTCTGCAAGCCGAAGTGGTGTGGGCCGCCCGCCACGAGCTGGCCCGCACCGTGGAGGACGTGCTGGCCCGGCGCGTGCGCCTGCTGTTTCTGGACGCGGCGGCCGCCCGGCGCGCGGCCCCCACCGTGGCCGCTCTGCTAGCCGGGGAATTGGGCCATGATACCGCCTGGCAGGCCCGGCAGGTGACAGCGTTTGCAGAGTTGGCGCGGGGCTACCAGTTGGCCAGCTAGCCTGGGGCAGTAGGCAGTGGCCCAGGCAACACGATTATTTTAGGAATCAAAACGGGCTCAGCGAGTTAAACCAGCGCGTTTTCCCTACATTAGCCCGGCCTTTTTACGGATAATCGCATGAGCACCTCTACGGAAACTTCCACTACGCCCGCCCCCGGCCTCACTAGTCTTGACCTGGCCCCGGTGCCTTTTGCCGAGCGCACTTGGGGCACGGGGCACTACGCCGCGCTCTGGATTAGCATGAGCCTGTGTATTCCGACCTATATGCTGGCCAGCTCGCTCATCGAGGGCGGTATGAACTGGTGGCAGGCGCTGCTCACCATCTTCCTCGGCAATACCATTGTGCTGGCCCCCATGCTACTCAATGGCCGGGCCGGGGCGCGCTACGGCATCCCGTTCCCGGTGCTGGCCCGCGCCAGTTTCGGGGTGCGCGGGGCCAATGTACCGGCCCTGCTCCGGGCCATCATCGCCTGCGGCTGGTTCGGGATTCAGACCTGGATTGGGGGCTACGCGCTGTATCAGATGGCCGTGCTGTGGATTCCTTCACTGGGCACGCTGCCGGCCATTTTCCCGGCCAGCTGGGCGCTGGCCACAGGGCCGGCGCTGGTATTTCTGCTGTTTTGGGCCTTGAATATGTACGTGGTGTACCTCGGGGTCGAAAGCATTCGCAAGCTGTTGGTTTTTAAAGCATTTTTCCTGCCACTGGCGGCGCTGGCGCTGCTGTGGTGGGCCATATCAGCCGGGCATGGGCTGGGACCGATTTTGGCGCAGCCGAGCAAATTCACGTCCAGCGCGGCGTTCTGGGCGTTTTTCTTTCCCTCGCTCACGGGCATGGTTGGGTTCTGGGCCACGCTGTCGCTGAATATTCCCGATTTCACGCGCTACGCCGTGAGCCAGCGGGCGCAGCAGCTGGGGCAGGCGCTGGCGCTGCCCGCGTCCATGACCTTGTTCTCGTTCGTGGGCGTGGTCGTGACTTCGGCCACGTTCATCATCTACGGCAAAACCATCTGGGACCCGGTGGTGCTGGCCGGGCGCTTCGACAGCAAGCTGCTGGTGAGCTTCGCCATGATTGCCGTGGCCCTGAGCACGCTGGCCACCAACATCGCGGCCAATATCGTGAGCCCGGCCAACGACTTCGCCAACTTCTCGCCCGAGCGCATCAGCTTCAAGGCCGGTGGCTACATCACCGGTGTGCTGGGCGTACTGATATTTCCCTGGAAGCTGATTGCCGACCCGTCGGGCTACATTTTCACCTGGTTGGTGGGCTACTCGGGACTGCTGGGGCCCATCGGCGGCATCATGATTGTTGATTATTACCTCATCCGCCGCCAGCAGCTCGACGTGCCCGATTTGTACCAGTACCACGGCCGTTACGCCTACCGCGGCGGCTTCAATCCGGCTGCGATTATCGCCCTCATCATCGGGGTGCTGCCCAACGTGCCGGGCTTCCTCACGGCCATCGGCGTGCTGGACAAGGGGACGGTGTGGCCGGCGCTGGTGGCGGTGTATAACTACGCTTGGTTCGTGGGTTTCGCGGTGTCGGGGCTGGTTTATTTGCTGCTGATGCGCGGGCAAACGGCAGCCTAGCCTGCAAGTCGAGCAGTAGATGCCGTTCCATACGCTTCCTCCACTGCGGTATAGCGGTTGAGATGGCCTTAATACCGGCTTGCCGATGGTAGAGGCGGAATGCCGGGCGCTACTATCTTGCGCCCCCTTCCCTCCGCTTCCTTCCATTCATGAAAGCAAACTTTCTACTGCTGTGCGCGGCGTTGCTGGCATCTTCCTGTCAGAAAAACGAACACCCCACCCCTACTCCCGGAGCTGAAGACCCTGATTGGGTGAAGCTGCGAATTCCAACGCCTTGGGACGGCGACGAGGCCTACTCGGTTATCGGCGACCTCGACAAAACCCTGCTGGTAGCCACTACCGAGCGGCTGAGCGCCACTTCCGACCAGGGCAAAACCTGGCGGACATTGAAAGTATTCAGCCGGCCTACTTATGGCTTGCTGCTGCGCAACGACACCCTGTTTGCGCTTAGTGCCCGCGCTACTACCCCGCAGGGCCAGTCCGTGGCCACGGTAGCCGACCAGTTCAGCACGGACTTTGGACAGACTTGGGCCTACCCCGTCGATGCCAACTACTACCGGCTCCGGGCCATTTCCCAGCCGTTTGGGCAGGTGGGCGCGGTGGGCATCAGCTACGAAATCCGAGAAAATGCGGTGCCAATATCCGGCCAAGCTAATTCCACGGCGCTGCTGGCTACCGATTTGCTGCGTACCGATGCGGCTGGCCAGGTGCAAACCCTGCGCCTGCCCGCCCGGCACTACCTCAAAAACCTCGCCCTCGATGCGCAGCACCGCCTGTACGTAACCGCCTCCGGCCTGCGCTTCGATGACCGCACGGGCACTGTGTACGACCCGGCAAAGTCAGAAAAATCGGCTGTTGTGTACGTTTCCCGGCGGCCATTGCCTTAGCGCTACTCCATCGGCACGTTGCAAACCGCTCTTTTCCAAATCAGTAGCTGGGGTACGGTTCAGCACGGGCTGGCATCGATGAACGGTTATTGTACTGCCGCCCCCGGAATTCCCGTATGACGGCTGGTACAACCCGATTCTGAAAATGAACAAGCCTGCTACTGCTACCTCCCATTCCGGCTTCGTGCGCGTGCGCGGTGCCCGCGAGCACAACCTCAAAAATATCGATGTCGACATTCCGCGCGATGCGCTGGTGGTGTTCACCGGCGTGTCGGGCTCGGGCAAGTCGAGCCTGGCGTTTGGCACGCTCTACGCCGAGGCCCAGCGGCGCTATCTTGAATCGGTGTCGCCGTATGCGCGGCGGCTGTTTCACCAGATGGCCGTGCCCGAGGTGACGGCCATTGACGGGCTGCCGCCGGCCGTGGCCCTGCAGCAGCAGCGCGGCGCGCCCAGCACTCGCTCGTCGGTGGGCTCGGTCACCACGCTCTCCAACCTGCTGCGGATGCTGTACTCGCGGGCCGGCGACTACCCGGCCGGCCAGGGCATTATCTACGCCGAAGCCTTTTCGCCCAACACCGCCGAGGGGGCCTGCCCCACCTGCCACGGCCTGGGCCGCGTGTACGAAGTGACGGAGCAAAGCATGGTACCCGACCCCACACTCACCATTCGGGAGCGGGCCATTGCGGCCTGGCCCCAGGCCTGGGGCGGCCAGAACCAGCGCGACATCCTCGTGAGCATGGGCTTTGATGTGGACACGCCCTGGCAGGATTTGCCCCAGAAGGACCGCGACTGGATACTCTTCACCGAGGAGCAGCCCGTGCTGCCGGTGTACCCCGGCTACTCGCCCGAACAAACCCAGCGCGCCATCAAGCGCCGCGAGCCGCCGAACTACATGGGCACCTTCACGGGCGTGAAAAAGTACGTGCTGCACACCTTCGCCACCACCCAAAGCGCCCTGATGAAGAAGCGCGTGGCCCAGCACATGCTGGGCTCCGACTGCCCCACCTGCCACGGCAAGCGCCTGCGCCGGGAGTCGCTGTCGGTGAAGTTTGCCGGGCTGGATATTGCCCAGATGTCGCGCCTGCCCCTTAAGCGGCTGGCGACGCTGCTGCAACCCTTCGCCGAAGGCAAAGCCGGGAAGCAGAAGCACGATGTGGAGCACCCGGAGCAGGCCATCGTGGCCCGGCGCATTGCCGAGGATTTGGCGGCGCGCCTCACCGTGCTGCTCGATTTGGGGCTGGGCTATTTGTCGCTGGAGCGCGGTACGCCCACGCTTTCGCCCGGGGAGTTGCAGCGCCTGCGGCTGGCCACGCAGCTGTATTCCAACTTATTCGGCGTGGTGTACGTGCTCGATGAGCCCAGCGCCGGCCTGCACCCGGCCGATACCGAGGCGTTGCTCACGGCGCTGGACGGCCTGAAAAGCGCGGGCAACTCGCTGTTTGTGGTGGAACACGATTTGGACGTAATCCGCCAGGCTGATTGGCTGGTGGACGTGGGCCCGGCCGCCGGCGAGAAGGGCGGTGAAATCCTCTACAGCGGCCCGCCCGAAGGCCTACGGCTCGTTCTCGAATCGCAGACGCGGCAGTTCCTCTTCGATGCTCCCGCCCTGCCCGAAACGCCCCCCCGCACCCCCACCGGCTGGCTGAAACTGGCCGGCGTGACCCGCAACAACCTCGAAAACCTCGCTGTGGAATTTCCGCTGGGCGTGTTCACCACCGTCACGGGCGTGTCGGGCTCGGGCAAATCCAGCCTCGTGAGCCAGGTTTTGGTGGAGTTGGTGGCCGAAAGCCTGGGCCAGAATATCGAAGCCGAAGAAGAGGAAACCGACCCGCTGGCCGCGCCCGCGCCAGCCACACTCGGCGGCCACATCACCGCCGGTCTGGACAAAATCAAGCGGCTGGTACGCGTCGACCAGAAGCCCATCGGCCGTACGCCGCGCTCCAACATGGCCACCTACACCGGCCTGTTCGACCACGTGCGCAAGCTGTTCGCCGCCACGCCCGAGGCCAAAAAGCGCCGCTACGATGCCGGCCGCTTCTCCTTCAACGTAGCCAAAGGGCGCTGCGAAAACTGCTCCGGCGAAGGCTTCGTGATGGTCGAGCTGCTCTTCCTACCCAGCGTGTACGCACCTTGCCCGGTCTGCCACGGCGCGCGCTACAACGCCAAAACCCTCGAAGTGCAGTACCACAACCGCAACATCGCCGAAGTGCTGGGCCTGACCGTGGACGACGCTTGGGAATTCTTCGCCAACGAGCCCGCCATCCACCGCGCCCTCACGGTGCTGCGCGAGGTGGGCCTGGGCTACCTGCGCCTCGGCCAGCCCGCCACTGAGCTAAGCGGCGGCGAGGCCCAGCGCATCAAGCTTGCCACCGAGCTCCAACACATTGGCCGCGGCAACACGCTCTATGTATTGGATGAGCCCACCACAGGCCTGCACCCTTCCGACATCGAAAAGCTGATGCTGCAACTGGAAGGCCTGGTAGCTGCCGGCAATACCGTCATCGTGGTGGAGCACGACATGCGCGTGGTGGCCGGCTCCGATTGGGTAATTGATATCGGCCCCGGCGCGGGCGAGGACGGTGGGCGCGTGGTGGCAGCTGGCCCGCCGGCCGAGGTGGCGCTGGTGAAAGCCAGCCGAACTGCGCCATATCTGAGGCGCTTTCTGGCAGAAGCTCTCTGAACAGCGGGCAAAGAAAAAGGCCGTTTCCACATTGGAAACGGCCTTTTATGTAGCGGGGACTGGAATGCAACCTGCATTTCCACCCCGACTGCAAGCGAGTGGAAAAGCAGCTCAAACACGCTTTAAACGGCTTTCTACAATTCCACTTGTCGGGCTGAATCAATCTAAACACGGTTAAGATCTCCTAGTGTGTACCCTTGCGTGTACCCCGATAAGGGTACACGCCCTATATTTATAGCGGCAACCACAGACACTCGCAATGGCAACCGTATCGTTTCACCTGAAAGAGCCCGGGGTAGACCGCCCCACGGCCATTTATGCCCTGCTGACCATTGACCGACGGCACCGCATCAAGGTCTACACCGGCCGCAGCATCCACCCCGACAAGTGGGTAAAGGCCGAACAGCGGGCACAAGTGCGCGGCAAGGGCAACGAGCTAAACGGGCTGCTGAACGATGCGCTGAACGATATGGAAAAGCAGTTGCTTTTAACCCATGCCGAAAGCCTAGCCACCGGCACCTTGCCCACGGCCGCTGCCCTACGCGAAGCCGCCGCCCCCGAACGCCCCGACGAGCCCGCACCCGTTCCGGTTGGCGGGTTGTTCTGGCAACGGTACGAAGAATGGGTAGCCTACACCCGCGCCGCCGGCACTGTTCGCACCGCACAAGCCCACGCCACCGCCGGGCGGCACCTTCGGGAATTCAGCGAGGCGCAAGGGTATGCAATCGACTTTGAAACCCTTACCCCTACCGTGGGCGATAGATGGGCCGCCTATTTGCTGAACGTGGCCGGGCTTACCGACAACACCATCAACAAGCATTTGGGCCGCCTCAAATCGTTTATGAAGTGGGCAGCCAGACGGGGCTACACTGACAACGCCGCGCTAACACAAGTGACCTGGGCGCGGCGTGAGCCCGATGTAATGGCCCTGAGCGCGGCCGAGTTGACGGCCCTCGAATCCTTGCCGCTTGCCGTGGGCTCCCGCCTCGAAAAGGCCCGCGCCTGGTTTCTGTTGGCTTGTTACAGCGGCTTGCGATACTCCGACCTCGTGAGCATTAAGCCTCAACACCTACGGCCCGCCACGGCCACGCTTCCGGCTCACTTGCGCCTGACCGCAAAGAAAACCCGCGCCGTGGTGAACGTGCCGCTGAGCGCCCGCGCCCTCGAAATCGTAACCCGCCTGCTGGCCGGTGAACTTGCCACAGTGAAGAATGGGCCGATTACCAACCCTGTCCTAAACCGCTTCCTGAAAGAATTGGGCAAGCTGGCCGGCATTGATTCGCCCATTGAGGTAATCCGGTACCGGGGCGGTATTGCCGATGTAACCACGGCCCCGAAGTACGAGCGCCTGACCGTACACACCGCCCGCCGAACCTTCGTAACCCTGAATCTAGGCAAGGGTATGAGCGCCGAGTTTGTAATGAAGCTGACCGGCCACACCTCTTACAAATCCTTTCAGCGTTACGTGAACCTCACGCCCCAGCGAGTAGCCGAAGAATTTGCCCGTTTCCATGAAATGCCCGAACAGGCTCAATAATTGTCATACAAATCACTGTATAACTGACAGATATGTACGGATATTATGAAGGTTTAAGGGAAATGGCCCGGCATCCCAGCTTCTTTACGGACGCGATGCGCGAAGAACTGTCACTGTTGCGGCAACAGTTAGAAGATGGAACGGATGATGAGAACTTCCCGTGGGAAAGGCACGACAGTTTACTACTACGGCAAAGGCTTTCTAACCTACCCGAACACTTTAAAAGCCTTGCTTTAGAACGCCTAAGAGAGTTGGTAAAGCTTAAGAGTGAAAATTACACCGAGATAGCGCGGGCGCTCACTATCCCGGTGACTCCAGCCAACGCCAGCAGGCTCGCAAATCGCCTAGAAGGCTTGAAGCAAACAAGGGATAGGCTGGATAATGCGCTTAAAACCCACAAGCAACTTGAAGAATTAGAAAAGGAATTGTTTGTACCAGAATTGGCTTCGGCCTCCCCTGGAAAAAGCCCCGCGCCTGCTTCCAACCCAGCCCGAACTACAATAGAAGAACTTTGCATAGCTCCTTTTACAAAATCAGACCTAGACCAATTATTGCAGCAGCTTCGGCTTATTGACTCGCAAAACAACTGCTTAACAAACAATCTTGAAGGCAAAGCAGCAGGATTGCGAAGCAAGTTCACGGCTGTCTACAGGGTTCTACAGCGGGCACGTCTAATGGATTCCACGGCCAACGATGCAGAATGGGCTAATGCTTTTCGGAGCGCATATCATGCAGAAATTGGTGAAGCGGCCCAGAAACACGAACTGACCGCCCACGGCCACGCTGCCTCAACGTCTTCGCAGCCTTTCAAAAAAGGAGTGGCCGAGGTTACTACCTGGGTGAGTAATTGGCGCGAAAATCAATCCTAAAAAGGCTTGCGGCACCATCTATTGCCCCCTATTGCCTGCTAATACAAGGCTTTTTCATTAGCAGGCAATAGGGGCTTTTGCTTTGTAAAACTCGACCGGCGCACTCCCCGGCGAACACATACAAATGCAGGCAATTATCCCTGT
>NZ_JBCEVZ010000062.1:0-28143 GCF_038448715.1 Hymenobacter segetis
GTCCAGCTCTTTCACGATTTTCATCACCAGCCACACTACAATCAGCACGGCCAGCACCGCCGAAATCAGTACCACGATGGGCGTAGCTTTTTCAAACACGTCCTGCAAGGCGCTGCGCTGGGCCAGTAGGGCCAGCTCGCTGGTTTTGATGCGGCTGTACAGCATCCGTACCTGGCGCAGGGTCTGGCGGTCGGTGTCGAGCAGGGTTTGCATGGCCGACTGGCTCATGGCTTTTTTTATCTCCGTGAGGGGCCGCAGGATGCGGAATTCCTGCTCCACCAAGCCGCGCAGCGAGTCGAGCCGGGCGCGCTGGTCGGGGTTGTCCACGGTCAGGGCCTGTACGCGCTCCAAGGCGGCGGGCAGCTGGTTGGTGGCCATGCTGTAGGGCCGCAGGTACACCGTGTCGCCGGTGAGGAGGTAGCCGCGCGTGCCCGCCTGGGCATCCTTAAGCACCGCCGTCACGGTTTCGGCCTCCTGCATCACCTGGTAGGTGTGCTCCACGTTCCGGGTTTGCACGCTCAGGCCCCGGATGCTCCAGAACGAGGCGGCCGCTGTGAGCAGCAGCACGCCCACGGCCAGGGCAAAGCCCACGATGATTTTGGTGTTGGTTTTTAAGGTCATCAGTTGCGAAGGTACTCGGCCGCCCTACGCGGCCGGCCCCGTGATGGTTGGGGCCGGCGGCCGGCCCGGTATCTTTGCCCCATGCCTTTTGCCCCCTCCGACCGCCTCAGCAGCCCCCAAAACCCGCGCATCAAGCAGCTCCTGAAGCTGCAGCAGAAGTCGGCCGAGCGCCGGGCGCTGGGCCTCACCCTGGTCGAAGGCCTACGCGAGCTCACCATTGCCGTGGAAGCGGGCGTGCCCGTCGCCACCATTTACAGCTGCCCCGAGCTGGCCGGCGAAAACGGCGAAACCGAATTGCGAAGCCTCTTTTTCGGCAAGAAAGATGCGCCCGAGTGGTTCGAGGTCACCCGCCCCGTCTTCGAAAAAGTAGCCTACCGCGAAGGCTCCGACGGCCTGCTGGCCGTCCTCCGCACCCCGGCCCGCACCCTGGCCGACCTGCGCCTGCCCGCCAACCCGCTCCTCCTCGTCCTCGAAGCCGTGGAGAAGCCCGGCAACCTCGGGGCCATCCTCCGCACCGCTGACGCCGCCCCGGTCGATGCCGTGCTCATCGGCGACCCGCGCACCGACCTCTACAACCCCAACACCATCCGCTCCAGCATCGGCTGCGTATTCTCGGTGCCTGTCATCGCCGCCCCAATGGCCGAAATCACCGCCTTCCTGCGCGAAAAAGGCATCCGCAGCTACGCCGCCGCCCTCACGCCCAAAGCGCATTCCTACCTCGACTGCGACTTCCGCCAGCCCACGGCCCTCGTCCTCGGCACCGAAGCCGACGGCCTGACCCCCGCCGCCCTGGCAGCCTGTGATGAAACCATCATCATCCCCATGATGGGCCGCATCGACTCGCTTAATGTGAGCGTGGCCGGGGCCGTGCTGGCCTTCGAGGCCGTGCGCCAGCGCACGGCCTCGTAATCCAACGATATAGTGCCTAGCGAGCTTTGGTTTGCAGTGTAATGGTACCGGCTTGCAGTCCCGTGCTATTGGCCTTCACCTGCACCGCGCCGCCCTTATCGCCTGCCTGCACAATGGCCACCAACTGCCCCTGAAACACCCGCATTTGCGGCTTCTGGAACGGCTCCAAACTGGTCGCATCCCCATTGCCGATGGCGCGGAAGCTGCCTGCGCCGCTCACCGCGAAGCTGAGCGAATGCGCCGCATCGGGGCAGAGGTTGCCGTCCTTGTCCTCTACGCGGGCGGTGATGAAGGCGAGGTCCTTGCCATCCGCCGTGAGGGCCGTGCGGTCGGCCACCAGTTTGATGTGGTGGGGCACGCCGGCGGTTTTGACTTCCTCAGTGGCCACGGCTTTGCCCTGCGCATCGTAGGCCACCACTTTGATGCTACCCGGTGCGTATTTAACGTCCTTCCACATCAGGCGGTAGCGCGATTGCGGCTCAGTCGATGGGCCTTTGGTCTGACGGCCCTGGCTTTGGCCGTTCACAAACAGCTCAGCCGATGGGTAGCTGGTGTAGGCGAAAACCGGCGTGGTCTGGCCTTCGCGGCCGGGCCAGGTCCAGTGCGGCAGGATATGCAGCGTGGGCTTGGCCGTATTCCAGCGGGCGCGGTAGAGGTAGTACCGGTCCTTCGGCATCCCCGCCAAATCCAGAATCCCAAAGTAGGAGCTGTGCGAAGGCCACTTTTCATCGTAAGGCGTGGGCTCGCCAAGGTAGTCGAACCCCGTCCACACAAACTCACCCATCACATTCGGAATATCATCCTGCGCAGCAAACTCCTCGTCCGGCGTCTGCGACCACACGCAGGCCTCTAGGTCGTAAGACGATGACTGATTATCCGGGTACTGCTTCTGCTTAGCCTTCTCCACCGGAAACTTGTACACCCCGCGCGAGCTTACCGTCGAAGCCGTTTCCGAGCCCAGCAGGAAACCCTGCGGCAGCTTGGCCAGGGCCTCGGGGTAGCGGTGGGGCTTGTAGTTGAAGCCGGGGATGTCGAGCACGGCCGCGATGCCGTACTTGAAATCATCATCGAAGCGGTCCAGGCCCATGGTCACGGGGCGGGTGGGGTCTTCGCGGTGCACGATGTCCTGCAAACGCTTGGCGATGATGGGGCCGTTGGCGTTGCTCTGGTCGGGCACCTCGTTGCCAATGCTCCACATTATCACCGACGCATTGTTGCGGTAGTGGTGCACCATGTTCACCAAGTCCTTCTCCGACCACTCATCGAAATACTGGCTGTAGCCATTCTTCACCTTAGGCGCTTTCCACTCGTCAAACGACTCCACCATCAGCATCATGCCCATTTCGTCGCACAGCGCCACCAGCTCCGGGGCCGGCATGTTGTGCGAAGTCCGAATAGCATCGCAGCCCAAATCCTTCAGCAAAGTCAATTGCCGGCGCAAGGCCGCCGTATTAATTGCCGCGCCCAGCGGCCCCAAATCGTGGTGGTTGCACACGCCTTTAAACTTGCGCGGCTGCCCGTTCAGCGAAAAGCCCACGCCTTTCTCAAACTTAAAGGAGCGAATGCCAAACGTGGTTTTGTAAGCGTCTTTCAGCACCTTGCCCGCGTATAGCTTCGACGAAGCCGTATAAAGCACCGGCGTTTCCGGCGACCACAGCTTCGGCTGCGGTACCGTCAGGTTCTGCTCGAACGTCAGTCCATTGGTCAATTCCGTGCTAGTCGTGGCCACCACCTTGCCAGCCGCATCGCGGATTTCAGTATCAAGCCGCAGTGGCTGCGGCTTGCCGCCCGGCGTTTCCACCGTCGTTTTCAGGGTCACTTTGGCTTGCGTCGCTGTGATTTCGGGCGTGGTCAGGTAAGTGCCCCACACCGGAATGTGCACATCATCCGTCACCACCAGATGTACGTTGCGGTAGAGGCCCGCGCCGGGGTACCAGCGCGAGGCTTCCGACTGGTTTTGCAGGCGCACGGCCAGCACGTTGCCGTCGCCTGGCTTCAGCAGCGAGGTAATGTCCAGCGAAAACGAGTTATAGCCGTAGGCCCAGTGGCCCGCTTCCTTACCGTTCACAAACACGTGCGGGTCGCTCATCGCGCCGTCGAACACCAGCACCGCCCGCTGCCCCGACCCGAAGCCCGGCACCGCCAGCTTACGCCGGTACCAGCCCGTGCCGATGAACGGCAGCCCGCCTGTGCGCCCCGATTTCTGGGTGGCCTTCTGCTCCTGGTTCTGCTCAATCTTAACGACCTGCAGGTCGTTATTCCCATCAAACGGCCCGGTGATGGCCCAGTCGTGCGGCACGCTCACCGTCTGCCATTTGGCATCGGCAAAATCCGGTTTAGCCGCATTCGGCACGTCGCCCTTCGAGAATTTCCAGTTGGAATCGAGCAGGTATTCGTGCCGGTTTTGGGCCGTGGCAGCGGTGGCGGCCAGCAGAAGCGTGGCACTCAGCAGGTTTTTCAGCAGCATAAGCGAGCAGGGGGGATTGGACCCGCAAGGTACGCGCCGCTGCCTTTACACAATCGATTATCCTGCCCTGTTGGGCTAGTACACCGTCACCCCGAAGCCCAGTTCCTGCGCCAGTTGGCGCGCTTCCTCAGCCTGCGCATCAGCCACCACGCTTAAGGCATACGAGTCGCTATCCAACGTAAACAACACCACCGCCAGCCCAACCGGCTCGGCCAAATCCTGCACGATGTCAAGCGCTTCGGGGCCCGTCACCGTGGCGCGGCCGCTCGCGGGCTCACCAAGCCGCACAGGCTGCTTCTGCTGCGTCAGTGTTTCATTGATGCCATAAACCAGGTCAGCGGCCGGGTCTTTCCAGTCGCTTTCCCAGAGCAATTCCTCGCTCAGCAAGGCATCAATCAGCGCCAAATCGCGCAATTCCTGCGCCGGCAGCGCCGCCACGATGCCGCGCTCTTCCAATTCCTCGGCAAACCGCTCCTGATAGGCGGCCGGGTCGCGTAGCGCCAGCGCCAGCCGCTCGCTCACACGCTGGGTGGCCTCCGCATCATTCAGGGTAAAAAGCTGCACGAAGCGGCTCAGGGTTTCGGGGGATGTCGAATTCATCATAAATTAAAATTAGCGGGGCTGTACTCCTTCCTGTTGCACCTGCACCAGATAGGGCACCAGAGCGGCCGTACGTATCGACAGCGGCAACCGCCGCGTAGCGCGATACTGCCGGATGACCTGATACAGTTGGTCACGGCCATTGCTCACGGCCCGAATCATCCCGAACGCCGAGATGCCCAACAAGCTAAAGGCCGTAGGAGCTACCCACGAGTCGTAGTAATAGGCATTGTAATTGGGTGTGACACCATACGTAGCGGGGTTGGGCTCGTAGTGTCGCCCCACGAGGCTTACTACCGGCACCGGAATGGCCGCAAAGCGCATGATGTTGCGGCCGGTATTCCACTTGGCGTAATACATGCGAATAATGGCGCGCGCCGTGTCGTTGAAAGCATAAGCATCCTCGAAACCCGCCCTGGAGAGCTTGTATTCGGATTTGTCCGGGTGTTCAGTCATTGTTGCGGCTGGCGACTGCGACTGCCCCGGCCGGGCAATAATGAGTAAGGCAAACAGAAACAACCGCGTAGATTTTTTGAGCATAAAGGAGGTGTGAAAGGAAAGAAAATCAACTGAAATAGTCAGCGAACAATCAGTAAAAATAATGCCCCGCCCGCATTCATACCTGCTTCATAAGCAAAATGCCCAGCCTCGGACTCCGAAGCTGGGCATTTTGCTTATTATAAAAAGCGGATGACAATTAGTCAGCCTGCTTGGCGTAGCGCAGACGCTCGTTTTCGTCGAGCAGAATCTTGCGCATCCGAATCGACTTCGGCGTCACCTCCAGGTACTCATCCTTCTGGATGTATTCCATGGCTTCTTCCAGCGAGAACTGACGCTTGGGAACAATCTTCGCGTTGTCATCCGTACCCGAGGCACGCATGTTGGTCAGCTTCTTGCCTTTCTGGATGTTCACCGTCAGGTCATTGGGGCGCGTGTGCTCGCCGATAACCTGGCCGCCGTACACTTCTTCGCCCGGGTCCACGAAGAACGAGCCACGGTCCTGCAGCTTGTCAATCGTGTAAGCCGTGCCAGCGCCGGTTTCCAGCGAAATCAGCGAACCAGCAATACGGCCGGGGATGGTGCCTTTGTGGTCCTCATAGTCCACAAAACGGTGGTTCATGATGGCTTCACCGCCGGTAGCGGTCAGCACGTTGTTACGCAGGCCAATCAGGCCGCGCGACGGAATCATGAATTCCAAGTGCTGGAGGTCGCCCTTAGGCTCCATGATGGTCATTTCGCCTTTGCGCATGCTCACCAGCTCAATCACCTTGCCGGCCGATTCCTCGGGCACGTCCACTACCAATAGCTCAATGGGCTCTTGGCGTTTGCCGTTGTCATCTTCCTTGAAAATAACCTGGGGCTGACCTACTTGCAGCTCATAACCCTCGCGGCGCATCGTTTCGATGAGTACCGACAAGTGAAGAATGCCGCGGCCAAACACGAGGAACGAATCCTCCTTATCGGTGGCCTGCACGCGCAGAGCGAGGTTTTTCTCGGTCTCCTTGAACAGACGGTCACGCAAGTGACGCGAAGTCACAAACTTACCTTCCTTACCGAAGAACGGCGAGTTGTTGATAGTGAACAACATGTTCATCGTCGGCTCGTCGATGCTGATGCGCTCCAGTGCCTCCGGGTTCTCGAAGTCAGCCAGCGTATCACCAATATCGAAGCCTTCAATGCCCGATACGGCGCAGATTTCGCCGCTTGCTACTTCTGCCACTTTCACGCGGCCGAGGCCTTCAAATACGTGCAACTCGCGGATTTTTACTTTTTTGATGGTGCCATCAGCCTTCATCAGGCTCATGTTAGAACCCTCACGCAGCGTACCGCGGTGCACGCGGCCGATGGCGATACGACCCACGAACGACGAGTAGTCGAGCGAGGTAATCTGCATCTGGGGCGTGCCTTCCAAGGTCGGCGCGGGCGGAATCGACGAGATAACCGCGTCGAGCAGCGGAATCAAGTTGTCGGTTTTAACTTTCCAGTCGGTGCTCATCCAGCCCTGCTTCGACGAACCGTACAAGGTCACGAAATCAAGCTGGTCTTCCGAAGCGCCGAGGTTGAACATGAGGTCGAAAACTTGCTCGTGCACCTCGTCGGGGCGGCAGTTTTCCTTGTCCACTTTGTTCACCACCACAATGGGCTTCAGGCCCAGGGCAATGGCTTTGCCGAGCACGAAGCGGGTCTGCGGCATGGCGCCTTCGAAGGCATCCACGAGCAGCAGCACGCCGTCGGCCAGCTTCAACACACGCTCTACCTCACCGCCGAAGTCGGCGTGACCAGGGGTGTCGATGATGTTGATTTTGGTGCCGTTGTAGCGTACCGATACGTTTTTGGAAACGATGGTAATGCCACGCTCGCGCTCCAGGGGGTTGTCGTCGAGAATCAGGTCGTCGAAGTGCTGGTGCGCGTCGAAAATCTTGGAAGCGTGGATAATCTTATCCACTAGGGTCGTCTTGCCGTGGTCAACGTGAGCGATGATGGCAATGTTCCGAATATTGTTGGCCATATGGGTTGGTTTTGCGGGTGCAAAGGTACGGATAAAATAGCGCAAAGCCTTGTGGTACTCAACTATTAACACGAGCCCCGCTGCTGCACCCCGCTACGCAGCCAAGCCTGTCGCCCTAAATCGATTAGCTAAGGCGTAAGGTTCCCGGCCTTCTTTCGTCTACCTGGCCGACCAAACCCGGCCCCGCCACCGTATGTAGTCCACGTGCCTTTAAACCCAACCTCAGCCATGCGTTTTTCCCTGCTCTTATTACTTGTTTCGGTGCTTTCGCTCAATTCGGCCTGCTCGCAGAAGCGTGATGTAGCCGCCAATACGCCGCGCCCGGCTCGCACCATCGCCGGCAAAACCTACTTCCAGCCCCAGCCCGTGACCGGTAAACCCGACGAATTTCCGGTGCGCCACACCGACGCCGAGTGGAAGAAAATCCTCACGCCCGACCAATACTACATCCTGCGCGAGCAGGGCACCGAGCGGCCCTTCACCGGCAAATACCACGACAACCACGCCGCCGGCAACTACTACTGCGCCGCCGACCACAACCTGCTTTTCACTTCCGATACCAAGTTTGAGTCGGGCACCGGCTGGCCCAGTTTCTTCGCGCCAGCCACCGCTACCAGCGTCAAAATTGCCTCCGATAACAGCTTCGGCATGAGCCGCGACGAGATTGTGTGTGCCAAATGCGGCGGCCACCTCGGCCACGTTTTCAACGACGGCCCCAAGCCCACCGGCCAGCGCTACTGCATGGACGGCAACGCGCTGGTATTTGAGAAGAAATAAAAGAAACCCTGGTGATTTTCTGGGAAAATTAACAAATCGAAACCCTTTGGCAATCCAGTCCAAAGGGTTTTTCGTTTGTATAAACCATTTTCAGCAGCCTGCCGTTGGGAATAATAGCGAATTGGTTGTATTTAAATAGTTATAATATAAATTGCCATATGGAAGCAGTACTGGACCCCATCGAATTTTTGCAGCAGGAAGTGGCTAGTACCCGCCAGCTACTGCTCAACAACGGGCTTTACTACCGCCTCCAGACCATGGCCGACCTGCGCCAGTTCATGGAGCACCACATCTTTGCCGTGTGGGATTTCATGTCGCTGCTCAAGGCTCTGCAACGCGATTTAACCTGCGTGGATGTGCCATGGGTGCCCACCGCCAACCCCGCCACGCGCCGCCTCATCAACGAAATTGTGCTGGGCGAGGAAACCGACCTTGACCCGCAGGGCCAGCCCATCAGTCATTTCGAGCTCTACGTGCGGGCCATGGAAGAATGCGGGGCTAACACGCTGCCCATCCGCCGCCTGGTGGCGGCCGTGGGGGCCGGCCGCACCGTTTCCCAGGCGCTTACCGATGCACAGGCTCCGGATTCGGTGCGCCAGTTTGTCGAAACCACGTTCCGCATCATTCAATCCGGCAAGGCGCACGCGGTAGCTGCCGCTTTCACCTTCGGCCGCGAGGACCTGATTCCGGCTATGTTCCGTCAGCTGGTGGGTGAGTTGCGCGACCGGTTTCCCGGCCAGCTCGACACGTTCGTGTATTACCTCGACCGCCACATCGAGCTCGATGAGGAAGTGCACGCCCCGCTGGCCCAGCAAATGGTGCGCGAGCTGTGCGCCGACGACCCCCAGTGCTGGCAGGAAGCCCAGCAAGTCACTATCGAATGCCTGGAAGCCCGCATGGCCCTCTGGGATGGCATCAAGCCCACCCAGGCAAGCCCCACATTGGCGTAAATCAGTAAACTACTGAGCCCCGCTCACCGTTTGAAGGAGGCAGCCACTTGGCTGCCTCCTTTTTACTTATCGGCCATGCTGACTTCCCAACTATTCACCGCCCGTCCCTGGCTGGCGCTCGGGGCTGCCGCCTTGCTCTCAGCCTGCTCGGTTTCGGAGCAAACCTCCGAAAACGCCGCGCCCACCTCGGTACCCACCGAGGTCCGCACCGATGCCGACCGCCGCGCCATCTACAACAGCAACGGCGCGGGCACCAGCAATGGCTACGCCGTGCCCGATGCCACGCCCAACCGCGTGCGCCTCGGCGAGCAGGCCGCCGATATCAACAGCCAGAAGCGCATCGAAAACGTGAACACCAACGACCCCAACAACACCACGCCCGAAACCCGCCTGCAACGCCTCAATACCAACGCCCCCACGCCGCTGGACACTGCCCGCCGGCCCTGAAAAGCCTTTGGTGGCATTAATAAAAAAAGCCCGCCCCGAATTATTCGGAGCGGGCTTTTTGCCACTAGCCAGGCAATGGCTGAAGCAGGCTATTCGCTTACTTCGCCGGTGCTGGGGCTATCGGCCGAGTTCAATACGCCGGTTGCTTCGGGCTCCGGCGCGGGGGCGGCCTGAACGCGCGGCTTGGGGCCACGCTTGGCACCCGTGCTGGCGGCGGCGGTAGCGGCGGCCGGCTTGGGACCGCGCTTGGCACCGGTGGTTTTGGCTTTGGCTGCCGTGGCAGTGGGCTTACGGCCCCGGCCGCTGGCAGCCGGAGCGGCAGCAGCAGTTTCGGTAGCGGCTTCATCGCCGGCGCGGGGGGCGCGGGGTTTGCGGGGGGTGCCGTCCTTGTTCAGCGTCGGGCCTTTTTTGCTGCCTCGGGCAGATTTGCCAGCGGCAGAGGTAGCAGCAGCAGCATTCTGGCCATTGTCGGCGGCAGCGGGGCCGGATACTGAATCGTAGTGGCGCACGATGGTGTGCAGGGCCTGCTCAAACATGCGCTCCGTGTCGCCGTCGAGGCGGCGCGTGGCCTCTTTCACCACTTCCTTCAGCTTGGCCTTCGTTTCTTTGCGAATGCGTGTCACCACTTCATTCATACGGGCGTTCAACTCCTTTTGCAATTGCTTGGCGGCCGACTTCAGCGACTTCTTCTGGCTGGCTTTTTTGCTGGCGCGGTCGTCGTTCAGGTCAGCGGAAGCGCGGCTTGCGCTTTTGGCCGATTTACGAGCTGATTTTTCTTCCGGCGTGCGTTTAGCACGTTTTTCCGTTTTAACCGGAGAAGCAGGTTTTTTCATCTGAAAAAAATTGGTTGGTGAAGGGTGAAAGAGGCGAAAGGAAGTCGATTAGATGGCGCTATATTTTAATTAAGCGCACTCAAATATAAAATCATTTAAGCGTCAAACGGTTTGCCCGGTTTTTTTGTTGATTTAATTCTGTACTTTTTTTAATCGTTTCTTTGCGGAGGGGAATAATTGCCCTGTTTTTCTGTGAAAAATATCCTTCGCGTCCCCGCCTTTTTACTTCTGATTTTTTATGTCACTTCTTCCTAAGCGCTACACCGTTACTGCTGCTTTGCCCTATGCCAACGGGCCGGTACACATCGGGCATTTGGCCGGGGTTTATTTGCCCGCCGACATTTATGTGCGCTACCTGCGCTCAGCCGGCCGGGATGTGAAATTTATTTGCGGTTCCGATGAGCACGGCGTTCCCATCACCATTCGCGCCCAGAAAGAAGGCGTTACGCCGCAGCAAGTGGTGGACAAATACCACGCCCTGATTCGCGATTCGTTCAAAGATTTCAACGTGTCGTTTGATGTGTATTCGCGCACTTCGTCGCCCACGCACGCCGAGGTTTCCAGCAGCTTTTTCACCAAGCTGAACAACGAAGGCAAATTCATCGAGCAAACCACGCAGCAATATTTCGACGAAAAAGCTCAGCAATTTCTGGCCGACCGCTACATCGTGGGCACCTGCCCAAACTGTGGCAACGAAAATGCCTACGGCGACCAGTGCGAGCGCTGCGGCACCTCGCTCAGCCCGACGGAATTAATTAATCCGCGCTCCATGCTCAGCGGCAACCAGCCGATATTGCGCGATACTAAGCACTGGTTTTTGCCTCTCGACCAATACGAGCCCTGGCTGCGCGAATGGATAATTGAAGGCCACAAAAACGACTGGAAAACCAACGTTTACGGCCAGTGCAAATCTTGGATTGACCAGGGCCTGCACCCCCGCGCCGTGACGCGCGACCTCGACTGGGGCGTGCCCGTGCCGGTGCCCGGAGCCGAAGGAAAAGTGCTCTACGTGTGGTTTGATGCGCCTATTGGCTACATTTCTGCCACCAAAGAAGCCTTCCCAGAAGAGTGGGAATTATACTGGAAAGATGCCGGCTCGAAACTGGTGCATTTTATCGGCAAGGATAACATCGTTTTCCACTGCATTATTTTCCCGACGATGCTGAAGGCGCACGGCGAATTTATTCTGCCGGATAACGTGCCCGCCAACGAATTCCTAAACCTCGAAGGCGATAAAATCAGCACTTCGCGCAACTGGGCCGTGTGGCTGCACGAATACTTGGCCGATTTCCCTGGCCAAGCCGACGTATTGCGCTACGTACTGTGTGCCAATGCTCCCGAAACCAAGGATAACGACTTCACCTGGAAGGATTTTCAAGCGCGTAATAACAACGAATTAGTCGCCACGCTCGGCAATTTCGTAAACCGTGCCGCCGTGCTCACGCACAAATTCTTCGAAGGCAAAGTGCCAGCAATAAGTGAATTGCAGGACATTGACCGGGTTACATTGGCCCAAGCGTCCGAATTTCCGGCTAAAATTGGCGAGCTGATTGAGAATTACCGTTTCCGCGACGCACTGGCCGAAGTAATTAACCTGGCGCGCCTCGGCAATAAATACCTCGCCGAAACCCAGCCCTGGCACCTCATCAAAACCGATGCCGCCCGCACCGGCACCGTGCTGAATGTGTCGCTGCAAATCGCGGCTGGCCTGGCCCCGCTACTGGAGCCTTTCCTGCCCGAATCGGCCCGGAAACTGGCCACCATGCTCAACCTGGAACTGGGCAACTGGGCCAGCGCCGGCCGTCCCGATGCCCTCACTGCCGGTCACCAGTTGCGCGAAGCCGCGCTGCTCTTCGGTAAAATTGAAGATGCCGTGGTTGAAACGCAGGTGCAGAAATTGCTCGATACCAAAAAGGAAAATCAACTCGCCAACACACCCGTGACGCCGGCAAAAGACGATATTTCCTTCGATGATTTCGGCCAGATGGATTTGCGCATCGGCACCATCACAGCGGCCGAAAAAGTAGCCAAAACCAAAAAGCTGCTCAAACTCACCGTCGACCTGGGCCTGGAAGAACGCACCATCGTGAGTGGTATTGCGGAGTATTTCATCCCCGAGGCCCTGATTGGCCAGCAGGTGCAGGTATTGCTCAACCTCGCGCCCCGCGAAATCAAAGGCATCAAAAGCCAGGGCATGCTGCTGATGGCCGAAAACGCCGACGGCAGCCTCGCACTCATGCAGCCCAGCAAGCCCGTGCGCAACGGCAGCGGAGTGGCGTAAACTGCTCGTTTGATTGCATAAAAAAGGCTCATCCGAATTGTTCCGATGAGCCTTTTTTATGGTGTTTAGTACACGAATTACTTCACGTTCACAATGTTCATAGCCCGTTCCAAGCCCATTGCACCGAACGCTAAAACTGCCTCACCGGCTTTTTCAATGCGCGTAGGCAATTCAATTAATTCATCCTTCGAAAACGGGTCCAGTACATAATCCACCTGCCGGCCTTTGGGAAAATTCGCGTCCACACCAAAACGCAGGCGGGTATACACATCGGTGCCGAGCGTGGCCTGAATATCCTTCAAGCCATTGTGCCCTCCGGCCGAGCCCTGGCCCTTCAGACGCAACTTGCCGAAGGGGAGGGCCAGGTCATCGGTCACTACCACCATGTTTTCGGCCGTGATTTTCAGCGTGGCCAGCCAGTGGGCGGCAGCTTTGCCGCTCAGATTCATGTAGGTGGTGGGTTTCACCAACACGTAGGTGTGGCCTTTGTGCTTAAACTCAGTGGTGAAGGCATGGCGGCCGATTTCGAAGCGGGGCGCGTCAAATTTGGCGGCCAGGTAATCGGCCACCATGAAGCCGATGTTGTGGCGGGTGTCGGCGTATTCGGGGCCAATGTTGCCCAGGCAGAGAACCAAAAATTTCATATCAATTCAATCAACAAGAAACCACCGGCCAGGGCGCGGCGCATATTGAGGTAACTAAAAAGCCGCCCCAAAATTGGAGCGGCTTTTTGTATTCGTCCGAATATTCCCGGAATGTGGGCGTATCGCGGGCAAAAGAATTACTTGTTGCCAGCCAGCTCGCCTTTCAGGGCACGCGGGATGGTGATGGTGGCGATGGGAGCCTCCGCGCTGGTGAGGATGGTGTAACCCTTCGGCTCCACGGCACCTACCTTGATGGATTTGCCCAGCTCCATGGTGCCGATGTTCACTTCCACGTAGTCGGGGAGGTTGTCCATCGTGGCACGCACGCGCACTTTGCGCAGCTTGCTCACCAGTTTGCCACCGGCCAATACGCCCGGCGAAACGCCTACGTACTTCACGGGGATGTCCATTTTCACCTCTTTGCCTTCTTCCAACTCGAGGAAGTCAACGTGGAGGAGCATTTCGTTTACGGGGTGGAACTGGGCGTCCTGCACAATAGCCTTGTACATAGCGCCTTCCACGTTCAGGTCCACGATGTGAGCCTCCGGCGTATACAACAACTCGCGGAACAGGATAGCGGGCACAGAGAAGTGCACGGTGTCCTTGCCGCCATACAATACGCACGGTACTTGAGCGTCGAGGCGCAATGCCTTGGCGTCCGTTTTACCGAGATTCGCTCTTTTAAACCCTACAATCTCGAGGCTTTTCATAAAAGTGGTTTTTGGGGATGAAAAATGGCCCGTTCGCTCCCAACGTTGGGGGCAAACGGGCCGCAAAGGTAGGGGTAAATCGGCCGAAAAGCCAACCTGTTACGAAGAAAAGCCGCCAGCGCTAGTCCACGGTCGGCACGCTCTTCAATTGCTCCTGCACCACGGCTTGGGCCTGCATCCGGTCGTTCAGCACACGCAGGTACTGGCGGGCCTGGGCGTTGTTGCAGGTGAAAGCCGCCTTTTTGGCCCAGTCGATGGCCCCCGGCAGGTCGCCGCGCACCTCGCTGGCCACGGCCAGATTGTAGAAGGACCGGCCGGCAATTTTGGGGTTGAGGTGGCGCGCCGACTGCTGCCAGAGCGTGGCGGCTCCGGCCCAGTCGCCGGCTTCGGCGCGCTGGGCGGCTTCTTTCATGCGGACGTCCTTTTTAGCCTGCGTGAAATAATCCCGGTTCAGGTCGACGTAGGACGGCGCGATGCGGCGGGCGTAGCCATCGCCGGCCCGCTGGGCCACCCGGCGGATGCACTCCTCGGGCGGCGGCAGTTGACGCAGAGCGGCGGGGTAGGTATCCGCGTTGCCGGTGAAAACCAGCTGGTCTTCCTGCCGGGCCTGGTCGAGTACGAAGCCCTGAGCCGCGCCGTAGGTGCGGAAGCCGCTCACGATTTTCATCACCATTTCCACGTGCACGGTGGGCACTTTTTGCTCCTTGCCTTCCTTGTCTTTGAAGGTACGGAAGCCGTTGGTGTGGCTCAGCAGCATATCGGAGTCGAAGGCTTCGAGCACCACCAAACCGTCAACCTGCGTGCGGCGGCACAGGTCCTGCACGTAGCGCGGGGCCAGCGGCGGCAGGAAAAACTCGCGGCTGCGACCCAGCAACTGCAGTTGCGCCTGCGTCACCTTGAAACGGTAGCTGTTATTAGCCAGCGCCTGGCCTACCACGTTCACGCATTCATCGGCCCCGGCGCGGTCCACGCCAATGCCCTCGCCGGTGAAGGCTCCTTCCATAACGTCGAAGAATTTATCGCGGCGTGATTCCGGGATAATGCGGTTGGCGGTGGCCACGCTTTGCAGGTTGGCAGGCATGGGCACCGCCGCCGGGGCCAGCGCCCGAATGTGGACCGACGACGCGCAGGCACTGAGCAGCAGCGCGGCTAAAAGGGTGGAAGCGGAGGTGTAAAGCTTGTTCATCAGGTTTGCAGAAAAAGGTTCCAGTTAGGAAGTGGTTTCTACAAAATTGTGCCAAAGTCGGCTGTCATTGCGAGTGAAGCGTAGCGCAACGCGGCAATCCGTCCTCCCAGGGTGACAAATCCCGAGATTTGATAAAGCCCTTTTTAACAACAGAAAGCCCCGATACTATGAAGTACCGGGGCTTTCTGGTAAAAGAACGTGTCTAAGTTTGAGAGGACGGATTGCCGCGCTGCGCTCCACTCGCAATGACAGTCGACTTTACACAAACAAAGAGCTGATGCTCTCGTGCGTCACCACGTTCCGAATAGCCGCCGCAAATAGCGGAGCTAGCGAAATCACCCGGATTTTCTCATTCTCCTGCCGTAGGGGAATCGTGTCGGTCGTAATCAGCTCCGTGAGGGCCGAGGCGCGGATGCGGTCGTGGGCCGGGCCGCTGAGCAGCGGGTGAGTCACCACGGCGCGCACCGAGCGGGCCCCGCGCTCCATCACCAACTCGGCGGCTTTGCAGATGGTGCCGGCAGTGTCCACCATATCATCCACAAACACCACGTCCATGCCTTTCACGTCGCCAATCACCTGCATTGAGGCAATTTCATTGGCCCGTATCCGCATCTTATCGCAGACTACGATTTCAGCCCCGAATTTCTTGGCAAAGGCGCGGGTACGCACCACGCCGCCCACGTCGGGCGAAGCGAAAATCAGATTTTCCAGGTTCAGCGACTTAATGTAGGGGGCCGTGACGGTGGCGCCGTCGAGATGGTCGACGGGGATATCGAAGAAGCCCTGAATCTGGCCGGCGTGCAGGTCGCAGGTCATCAGGCGGTCGGTGCCCACGCTCTGGATGATGTTGGCCACCACCTTGGCCCCGATGCTTACGCGGGGCTTGTCCTTGCGGTCCTGGCGGGCGTAGCCCATGTAGGGCATCACGATGACGACCTTGTGGGCCGAGGCGCGCTTGGCGGCGTCCACCATCAGCATGAGCTCCATGAGGTGCTCGGCGGGCGGGAAGGTGCTTTGCACGAGGAATACCTCGCAGCCACGCACGCTTTCATTGAAGCTCGGCCCCATTTCGTTGTCGGCGAAGCGCTGGAGGCTGAGGTCGCCGAGGGTGGTGCCGTAGGCGGCGGCAATCTTTTCGCCGAGCTCACGCGAAGCGCTGCCGGCGAATATTTTGACCTGTTTCATAGGGGAAGGTGCTGATAATGAGTTGGTGTACGGAAGCCTGCCAGGGGGGAGGCCATGAAAACCGGAAAGGATAGAAAAGCGAAAGGCGCTGACCACTCCGGAAATTGGAGAAGCCAGCGCCTTTGCATTTACTCGAGCTTTGTCGTTGTCCGACCAGGGCTCGAACCTGGACTTTCTTGAATCAAAATCAAGCGTGTTGCCAGTTACACCATCGGACAATTTCCCAGTTGGCTACGTGCCGTTTGGGAGTGCAAATGTACTACCGGAAAAATTCGGCGCAAGGATTTTTTGAAAAAAATTTGAAGAAAAAATCTGCGGCATCGGCCCGGAAAGCGGGTTTCCGTTCATTGGTGCCTGATTTTCATAGGATAGGGTGGTTTGCGTTTGTTTCTGATTGTGCCGGCTGCCGCAAACGTTGTGGTTGGAAAACCGGCGGCCCTAGCGTAATTTTGCGGCCTGAAAAGAGCATCAACTTCATCATAAATACAACCAAATGGCCAATACCGGCAAAATCACCCAGGTTATCGGACCCGTCGTGGACGTAAGCTTCGCGGGTGAAAACACGAAGCTGCCTAACATCCTCGACGCCCTCGAAGTAACCAAAGAGAACGGCCAGGTAGTGGTACTGGAGTGCCAGCAGCACTTGGGCGAGGACCGGGTTCGGACCATTGCCATGGACTCGACCGAGGGCCTGGCCCGCGGTGCCGAGGTACGCGACCTGGGTACGCCCATCTCGATGCCCACCGGCGACGGCGTGAAAGGCCGCCTGTTCAACGTTATTGGTCAGGCCATTGACGGCATTCCGCAGCCCAAGAGCGGCCAGCGTTTGTCGATTCACCGCAACGCCCCGGCGTTTGAGGAACTGGCTACTTCGTCGGAAGTATTCTTCACCGGCATCAAGGTTATCGACTTGCTGGCTCCTTATGTAAAGGGTGGTAAGATTGGTTTGTTCGGTGGTGCCGGCGTGGGTAAAACCGTACTGATTCAGGAGCTTATCAACAACGTGGCCAAGGCCTACGAAGGTCTGTCGGTGTTTGCCGGCGTGGGCGAGCGTACTCGTGAGGGCAACGATTTGCTGCGCGAATTCATCGAATCCAACATCATTCTGTACGGCGATGCCTTCAAGCATTCGATGGAAGAAGGTGGCTGGGACCTGACCAAGGTGGACATGGCGGCGATGGAAAAATCGCAGGCTACCCTCGTGTTCGGCCAGATGAACGAGCCCCCCGGAGCCCGTGCCCGTGTGGCCCTGTCGGGTCTGACCATTGCCGAGAGCTTCCGCGATGGCGACGGCACCGGTGCCGGCCGCGATATCCTGTTCTTCATCGACAACATTTTCCGCTTCACGCAGGCGGGTTCGGAAGTATCGGCTCTCTTGGGTCGTATGCCTTCGGCCGTAGGTTACCAGCCCACGCTGGCTACCGAAATGGGTGCCATGCAGGAGCGTATCACCTCGACCAAGCGCGGTTCAATTACCTCGGTACAGGCCGTTTACGTGCCTGCTGATGACTTGACTGACCCGGCCCCGGCCAACACCTTTGCTCACTTGGATGCCACGACGGTACTGAGCCGCAAAATCGCCGAGCTGGGCATCTACCCAGCCGTTGACCCGCTGGACTCGACCTCGCGCATCCTGTCGGCCGACATCCTCGGCGACGAGCACTACAATACCGCCCAGCGCGTGAAAGAGCTGCTCCAGCGCTACAAAGAACTCCAGGATATCATCGCCATCCTTGGTATGGACGAGCTGTCGGAAGAGGATAAGCAGGTGGTAAACCGCGCCCGTCGCGTGCAGCGCTTCCTGTCGCAGCCCTTCTTCGTGGCCGAGCAGTTCACCGGCCTCAAAGGCGTACTCGTTGACATCAAGGACACCATCAAAGGCTTCAACGAAATCATCGACGGCAAGTATGACCACCTCCCCGAGGCTGCTTTCAACCTTGTTGGTAACATCGAGGATGCCGTGGCCAAAGGCGAGCGCCTGATTGCGGAAGCCAAGTAATTAAGAACGTCCGGCGGAACGTCATGCTGAGCTTGTCGAAGCATCTCTACCGCGCAAGTAATTAGTTACTGCTGCGGTAGAGATGCTTCGACAAGCTCAGCATGACGTTCTTTTTTAGTCTGACAATTCATTTAAAAATATGCACCTAGAAATCATCACCCCCGACCGCAAGGTATTCGAAGGCGAAGTGACGTCGGCCCAGTTTCCGGGGGCCGATGGCTCGTTTGAAGTGCTGAACAACCACGCCCCGCTCATTGCTGCCCTCAAAGCCGGCGACGTGACGCTGACCGGCGGCGCAGGTGGCCGCGAGGTTATCCGCATCGAAGGCGGCGTGGTGGAAGTGTTGCGCAACAACGTGATTGTGCTGGCCGAAGGCGCAGTGGCCTAACGCCGCCGCAGCACCTTTAGTAGCTGGCTGAAAGCCGCTCCTGCCTGGCAGGAGCGGCTTTTTTTGTGATATTAGCCGGCCAAGCCGGAAGAATGCCGTATAGCGGTATTGCGCGCAAAACCATTTGCCTTTGTTCCTTATGAAATCTTCGGACCCGTTTGTTGCCGTTGAAAATATTTACACCCCGCGGCAGCGGTATGTGCTGCTGGTGGCCTCGCTGGTGGGCATCGCGGCGCTGATGATATTTGGGCTGGCGCAGTACCTCACGGCTTTTCTGGCGGCGGGCATCCTGTTCGTGGTGTTTCGGCCGTGGTGGATAGCGCTGGTGCACGAGCGGCGCTGGAACCGGCAGCTGGTGGCGGGAGGCATTCTGCTGGTAACGGTGGTGGTGCTCGTGATTCCGTTCTACGCACTGACTTCACTGCTGCTTGACCGCCTCATTGCCTTTGCGCAGAACCCTGACCGGTTGTTGGAGGTGATTCATAAGCTGGAAAGAGCCACCGGCTTCAAGCTGACCGAGCAGGTGAACATACGCCAGCTGCTGTTGCAGGGCGGCGCTAAGGTGACGAGTTGGCTGCCCTCGCTGGCCAGCAGCGCACTCAACTTCCTGGTGATTGTGGGCCTGATGCTGTTTACGATGTACTACATGTTTATGCAGGAGACGTTTTTTATGCTGGGGCTGCATCGCTACCTGCCGTTCCGCAACGAGACGCTGCAGGAGCTGGGCGAGTCGCTGAAAAACAACGTGAATGCCAACGTGCTGGGGCAGGTGCTGGTGTCGGTGGTGCAGGGCGTGCTGACGGGCGTTACGCTGTTGATTTTTGGGGTGCCCGATGCGGTTTTCTGGGGTGTGGTAGCCTTTTTTGCGGCTTTTCTGCCGGTGCTGGGCACGCCGTTGGTATGGGGTCCGGCCGCGTTGTATCAGTTTTCGCAGGGGAATAAGGGGCAGGCCATCGGGATTTTGCTGGTGGGTTTCATCCTGATTATGAACATTGATAACGTGCTGCGCATCGTGCTGGCCAAGCGCATGGGCAACATTCACCCGCTGATAACGCTGGTGGGCATCGTGCTGGGTGTGGAGATATTCGGCATCATCGGGCTGGTAGTGGGGCCGCTGCTGGTATCGTATTTCATGGTGTTGATGGAAGTGTTCCGGCGCGAAAACCGCCAGCACATGCAGACTCCTGTGAAATAGCGCCGAAGCCGGGCGCGTGCCGACCTTTGCGCCTCACGCTCCGCTTCCGCGCTCATGGACCATCCGAACATTCAGCCCAAAATCACCCCCATCTACCAAACGTCGGTTTTCAAATTCGAGGACCTCGATGCGGTGCAGCAATACTTCGACGAGCCGGGCAGCCGCTACCTGTACTCGCGCAACGGCAATCCAAATTCCGATGAATTAGCCACCGCCGTGGCCCGGTGGGAAGGCGGCGCGGGCGCGGTAGCCACGGGCTCGGGCATGGCGGCCATTTTCGCAGCGTTGCTAACCTATTGCCAGGCCGGCGACCATGTGCTGTGCGCAGCTGACATCTACGGCGGCTCGGCGGCGCTGCTGAATCTGGAGCTGTCACGGCTGGGTGTTTCGGTGACGTATGTGCCGTTTGAAAGCCTGTATGACCTCGCGGCTTACGTGCAGCCCACTACCAAACTGCTGCTGTGCGAGACGATGAGCAACCCGCTGTTGCGCGTGGTGGACCTGCGCGCCGCCGCCGATGAATGCCACCGCCACGGCCTGAAACTGGTGGTCGATAACACATTTTCAACCCCCGTTCTCACCCGCCCGCTATCCTACGGGGCCGACCTCGTGCTGCACAGCGTGACTAAATACCTGGCCGGCCACTCCGACGTGACGGCCGGGGCCGTGGTGGCCCGCACCGCCGAGGATGTGGCCCGCCTGCGCCAAATCGGCATTGTGTTCGGCCTTACGCTGAGCCCGATGGAAAGCTGGCTGGCCGTGCGCGGCATGAAAACCATGCGCCTGCGCGTGGCCGCGCACAGCGAAAACGCCTGGCAGGTAGCTGATTTCCTGAACGACCACCTGGCCGTCCAGGCCGTTTATTACCCCGGCCTACCCACCCACCCGCAGCACGCGCTGGCCACAGTGCAGGGGGGCGGGCGCTTCGGTGGGATGCTCTCGTTCAGGCTGCCGGATGATGCGGCGGCGGTGAACCGCTTCATGCAGCGGAGTGAGCGGTTTCCATTCGCGCCGTCGCTGGCGGGGGTGGATTCGTCGTGTTCGCACCCGCTCTACACCTCGCACCGAGCTTTGACGGATGCGCAGCGGGCGGAGCTAGGCATCACTGTCGGGCTGGTGCGGCTGAGCGTGGGCATCGAACCAATTGAAGAACTGCTGGCCGATTTGGCGTACGCGCTGGAATAAGGCACTCCGTACACGTACCCCTAGTGCGGCGGCCTAGACAATTTATTTAACTTGCCCCATGCGCCGCTTTCGCTACCTCACCCGGGCCGTATGGCTGCTGTCGCTCGTGAGCCTGTGCACCGATGTGGCCAGCGAAATGCTGTATCCGGTGATGCCGCTGTACCTGCAGTCTATCGGCTTTTCAGTGTTTTTTATTGGGCTGCTGGAGGGCGTGGCCGAGGCGGTGGCGGGGCTGAGCAAGGGCTACTTCGGGCAATGGTCGGACCGGCTGGGACAGCGGGTGCCGTTTGTGCGGGCCGGCTATGGATTGAGTGCGCTTTCGAAGCCGCTCATGGCCGTGCTGGCCACCCCGGCCTGGGTGTTGCTGGCCCGCACGCTCGACCGGCTGGGCAAGGGCCTGCGCACGGGAGCCCGCGACGCGCTGCTCGCCGACGAAACCACGCCCGCCGACCGGGGCAAGGTGTTCGGGTTTCACCGCTCGATGGATACGCTGGGGGCGGTGCTGGGGCCGCTGGCGGCCCTGCTGTGGCTGGCGGCGCATCCGGGACAGTTCCGGCCGTTGTTTTTGTGGGCGTTTGTGCCGGGATTGGTGGCGGTGGGCATCACGCTGGCATTGCGCGAGCGGCGGGCCGTGCCATCGGGGCGGCCGGTGGTGCCATTCTGGGCGTCTTTTCGGTATTGGCGGCTGGCCCCGGCCGGGTACCGGCGGGTGGTGGGGGCGCTGCTGGTATTTGCCCTGTTCAACAGCTCTGATGCCTTTTTGCTGCTGCTGGCCCGGCAGCGCGGGTTGTCATCCACGGCTGTCATTGGGCTCTACATTCTCTATAATGTGACCTACGTGCTCAGTGCGTGGCCCCTGGGGCACCTGGCCGACCGCCTGGGGCCGCGCCGCCTGCTGGTGGGCGGTCTGGTGGCATTTGCCGGCGTGTACGGCGGCGTGGCGCTGGTGCACGATATCCGGGCCTTCGGGGCATTGTTTGCGCTTTATGGGGTGTACGCGGCGGCTACCGAGGGCGTGGCCAAAGCGTGGGTCAGCACCTTGTGCGCCAAGCCCGATACGGGCGCGGCCCTCGGCACCTTCGCGGGGCTGAGCAGCCTAGCCGCGCTGGGTGCCAGCACCGGCGCGGGCCTGCTGTGGCAATGGTGGGGGCCGGTGCCCACGTTTGGGCTGGCGGCCGTGGCAGCGCTGGGCGTGGCTGGTTACCTGGCGGTGGCGCGCACCCCGCCGCAGCCCGCGTAGGGCGGCGGCCGGTAAGCCCGGCATTGGGCCGGAATAGGAGGGCAGTTGAGGCGATAATCAGCGGCCGTTGTGCCGCTGCCAGCGGGAGGATATGGACTGAAATCGGTTAACTAACGTAAACCATAAGGTTGTTCAACCTATCCCATTGCCTATGTCCCGCACGATAATCGTCTCTAACCGCCTCCCTACTAAAGTCATTCGTTCCGAAGAAAGCCTCACGTTTCAGCCCAGCGAAGGCGGGTTGGCCACGGGTCTGGGCTCCATTTATCGGGCGGAGGGCAACGTGTGGGTGGGCTGGCCGGGACTGTTCGTGACCGACGAGGAGGAAGAAAAATACGTCACCGAAGAGCTCCAGGCTGACAGCATGTCGCCGGTGTTTCTGACGGAGGCCGAAATCAGGGACTTTTACGAGGGTTTCAGCAATTCCACGCTCTGGCCCACTTTCCACTATTTCACGCAGTTTGCCACCTACGAGCAAACCCACTGGGATGCCTACGTGGCCGTGAATCAGAAATTTTGCGAAGCTGTACTGGCCCAGGCCGGTCCGGAGGACACCATTTGGGTGCACGACTACCAGCTGCTGCTGCTGCCCGAGATGCTGCGCAAAGCCCGTCCCGAGGCCACCATCGGCTTCTTCCTGCACATCCCGTTTCCGAGCTACGAGCTGATTCGGGTGCTGCCGTGGCGGGCCGAATTGCTGCGCGGCATGCTGGGGGCCGACCTCATCGGTTTCCACACCTTCGGCTATATGCGGCATTTCCTCAGTTCCGTGTCGCAGGTGTTGGGGCTGTCGGCCGTGAATGGTCAGATTGAGGTAGCGCACCGCGCCGTGCGCGTCGATGCTTTCCCGATGGGCATCGACTACCAGCGCTACGCCGATGCTGCCGCCTCGGAAGCGGCTATTCAGCACGAGGCCACGTACCGCCAGGCCTTGCACAACGTGCGCGTCATCCTGTCCATCGACCGGCTCGACTACACCAAGGGCATTGCCCAGCGCCTGCGGGCGTTCGAGCTGCTGCTCCAGAACTACCCCGAGTGGCGCGAGCAGGTGAGCCTGATTATGCTGGTGGTGCCCTCACGCGACCAGGTGGCGCAATATGCCGACCTGAAAGTGGAAATCGACGAGCTGGTGGGGCGCATCAACGCCTCGTACCGCACCATTGCCTGGACGCCGATTCACTACTTCTACCGCTCGCTGCCGCTGGAGGAGCTGGCCTCGCTCTACCGCCTGGCGGAGGTGGCGCTGGTGACGCCCATGCGTGATGGCATGAACCTCGTGGCCAAAGAATTTGTGGCCAGCAAGGCCGACCACAAGGGCGTGCTTATCCTCAGCGAGCGGGCCGGGGCGGCGCGGGAGCTGTCCGATGCTCTCATCATCAACCCCACCGACATCAACCAGCTGGCTGAGGCCATGCACGAGGCCTTGGTGATGCCCGAGGAAGACCAGATTCAGCGCATGACAGCCATGCAGGCCCTGGTGCAGCGCTACAACGTGTTTTCCTGGACCAAACTCTTCCTCAATCAGCTTGCATATACCAAAATGAAGCAACAAACCCTGGCCACCGAAACCCTCACGCCCGCGCCCACCGGCCAACTGCTCGAAGCCTACCGGGCCAGCAAGCAGCGGCTGTTGCTGCTCGATTATGATGGCACGCTGGTCAACTTCCACCCCAACCCGCAGCGCGCACAGCCCGACCAGGAGCTGCGCCTGCTACTAAAGGCGCTGAGCGACAACCCGCAGAACCGCGTGGTCATCATCAGCGGACGTGACCGGGATACGCTGGAACGGTGGCTGGGCGACCTGCATGTCGACTTCATTGCCGAGCACGGCGTGTGGCTGCGGGCGGCGGGCGACGAGTGGAGCCTCTTCCAGGCCATGCGCAACGACTGGAAGCGCGAGCTGCTGCCGGTGCTGGAGCTGTACGTGGCCCGCACCGCCGGCTCATTCATCGAGGAGAAGGACTACTCGCTGGTGTGGCACTACCGCCGTGTGGATGAGGAACTGGGGGCCGTGCGCGCCCGCGAGCTGCTCAACCACCTCACCTTCATGACTTCCAACACCGACCTCCAAGTGATGGAGGGCAACAAGGTGCTCGAAATCAAAAATGCCGGCATCAACAAAGGCACGGCGGCTACGCGCTGGCTGAGCTACTATAGCCCCGATTTCATCCTGGCGCTGGGCGACGACCGCACGGATGAGGACACTTTCCGGGCGCTGCCTGCGGATGCGTTTACGGTGCGGGTGGGGTCGGCTCCGCATTCGTCGGCGCGGTTCCATGTGGAGTCGCCTACGGAAGTGCGGCAGCTGCTGCGGAAGTTGATTGGGTAGGGGGCGTAGAACGAAAACTCCCCTCCTTTTTTAAGGAGGGGATGTTTCAGCGAAGCTGAAACGGGGGTGGTTGCACTCGTTGAACGATGGCTGGACGACTTGCGCCCGTATTGTTCGGGTGTCGTTCAACGAATGCAACCACCCCCGTCCGAGCCGTTGGCTCGAACATCCCCTCCTTAAAAAAGGAGGGGAGTTTGTCGTTCTCACATTTACCCAACAAACCGCGGCTTGTCCTGCCGGTGCGCAATGCGGTAAGCCGCGTTCACCAGCCCAACGTGGCTGTAGGCCTGTGGGAAATTGCCCCACTGCGAGCCGGTTTTTGCGTCCACATCCTCGGACAGAAGCCCCAGATGATTGGCGTACTTAATCAATTTCTCAAACTCAGCGGCGGCTTCTTCGAGGCGGCCGACGCAGGCCAGGGCCTCCACGTACCAGAAGGAGCAGATGAGGAACGTGGTTTCGGGCGTGCCGAAATCGTCGGGGTGGCGGTAGCGGTAGAAGAGGCCTTCGGGGGTTTTTAGCTCCTTTTCAAGCTCTATCAGGTGCTTTTTGGCTTTGTCGGAGTTGCCATCGAGGTAGCCCATGAGGATGAGCTGGAGGGTGCTGGCATCCAGGTTGGCGGAGCCGATGGCGTTGGTGTACACGCCGCGCTCGGCGTCGTAGCACTGCTCGATGCGGTCGGTGGCGGCTTCGATGAGGCGGGTGGCGCGGGCCTCCATGTCCTTGTTGCCAAGGGAGCGGGCTACCTGCTGCGCGGCGTGGCCGCCGGCCCAGTGGAACAGGAAGGTATAGCAGTGCTGCTGCGCGATGTGGCGGAACTCCCAGAGGCCGGCGTCGGGCTGGTCGAGGGTGGTTTCCATGAGGCGCAGGGCTTCGGTGGCCAGCTTCTCGGGCGGGAGCTGGTCGGGGTGGGCAAAGCGGCAGTCCACGTAGAGCGGCAGCAGGGCCACCAGCACTTGGCCGTACACGTCGTTCTGAATGTGCGTGTAGGCGTCGTTACCGATGCGCACGGGCTGGTTGCCGAGGTAGCCGGCCAGGGGCAGCTCGGTTTCCACCAAATCGGCCTTGCCGCTGATGCCGTAGAGCGGCTGGTACTTGTCCTGCACCTTGGTGCTGATGTTGGCGATGAAGTGGAAGTAGCGCTCCATTTCCTCGAAGTGGCCGATGTTGTTGAAGGCCGTGAGGATGTAGTATGTGTCGCGCATCCAGCAGTAGCGGTAGTCCCAGTTGCGGGTGCTGCCAGGGGCCTCGGGCAGGCTGGTGGTGCTGGCCGCGATGATGGCCCCGGTGTCTTCGTACTGATGAATCTTGAGGGCCAGCGCCGACCGAATCACGGCATCCTGATGGAAGGTGCCGATGCTGGTGCTCTTCACCCACTTGTGCCAATAGTCGGTGGTGTTGCGCAGAAACTGCTCCACGGTGCTTTCCAGCGGGGCTTCGAGGGGCGCGCCGTAAGTGAGGACGAGGTATTTGGTTTCGTTCAGCACGAAATCTTCCTCGTCCAGAATGTAGGTGAGGGGGATGTTGGTGGTGAGGCGGATTTCCTCTTCCAAACCCAGAAAGGCAATGTGGTTGGAGCTGCGGCGGCGGGTGAGCTCCAGCTCGCCGTACTGGCCCATGGGGCGGCAGGCCACCCGCACGCGGGGCGTGCCGGCCAGCGGCTCCAGCTTCCGGATGAACATCAGCGGCTTGTAGTACCGGTCGTACTGCGCGAAGCGGGGCGCGAAATCCGTGACGCGGTAGCTGCCATCGGCGGCCGTGATTTCGGTGCGCAGCACGTTGGTGTTGGGCACGTAGGTTTGGCTGGAGGTGAAGCCGCCCGCCGCCGTGGGCCGGATGCTGAACTCGCCGCCCTTGTTATCATCCAGCAGGCTGCCGAACACGAAGCTGCTATCAAAACGCGGCCAGCAGAGCCAGCGCACGGCCGTATCGGTGCCGATGAGGCCCAGGAAGGCGCAGTTGCCGATGAGGCCGAGGTCATAGGTGTGTTTGGTCATAGGGGAGGGGGGATGGGTGGGGTTAATACCCTATTGCGCGGGCCGGGGTTGTTATGGGCAAGCGCAAAACGCCATCTGTCATCCTGAGCGGAGCGAAGGACCTTATCACGTTCGAACGGCATGTCCTGACGTGATAAGGTCCTTCGCTCCGCTCAGGATGACAGATGGCGCGGTAAAATGGGCCAAAGCCTGCTACAGCTTATCCGAAACCTGCGTGGAAATCTGCTTCGCCGTGCGCAGGGCCTGAAACTCGCCCTGCTGCGAGCGGATGGTCAGCTTGTCATCGAGCGAGAAGCTGCTGCGTAATTGCTGGTACCGGTCGTTCAGGCTGCTCATGATGGCGGCGGCGTTGGCCCAGTTGGTGGGGGTCCAGTTGGCGCGGTCCGAGCGCACGCGCTGCATAAACAGGTCGTAGGCCGAGAGCAGGCCGGTGGTGGTGAGGGTGCTCACAACGGTTTTCTTGCGCAGGAAGGCCGTGACCTGGGCATCGGTGGCGGGGCCTACCGGGGCGTCCATCACGGTGCTGCTGCTGGGGGCCGGGGCCGGGCTGGTGGCGGTGCCCGCCGGCACGTTGATGGTGCGCGTGGTGCGGCGGATGACCTTGCCGGTTTCGGGGTCCAGGTCTTCGGTTACTTCGGTTTGCTGCTGGGTGCCGGCCGGGGTGGTGGTCGTCGTCGTGGTCGGCTTGGTGGTGGTCGTGGTGGTGGGTTTGGGGGCCGTGGTCGGGGTGGTGGGCTTGGTCTGGGCCAGGGCGGCGAGGGGCGAGGCCAGCATCAGCAGCGCGAGGAGACGGGAGGTTTTCATGGGAGAATTAAGTATTGAGGTTTGCCTTTAACGGCAAAGTCCGGGCCACGGTACGCCGCCGCCCCTATTTCGGGAATATTCCCCTACTATTACGGCGCGGCTGAGGCCCAGCCCGCCGCCGGCTTGCCGGTGCGTTTTTCCTTTCCCATTTCCCCCATCGTTACCCCTATGGCTGCCGCATACTTCACCTATTTCACCAACCCCTTCGAGAGCCTGCGCATGGACCGGCCCGCCTACAAGGCCCAGGCCGAATACAGCTACCGCGCCGTGACGGAAGCCAAGCTCGGCACCCTGTTCGCGCCGCTGCTGGCCGATTTGCAAAAGGCCATCGACGGCTTCGACGAGAGCCTGACCGACCGCAGCCAGTCCACGGCCGGCGGCACCGATGCCTACCACCTGGCCCGCACCGAATGGCTGGAATTCGTGGACGACACCATGAAGGACTACGTGACCCCCAAGCTGCGCAAGCAGCCCGTCTACGCCGACTTCAAGAAATTCGGCAAGAGCAAGCTCAGCGCCCTCAAGCAGCCCAAGCTGCTCACCGAATCGAAGGCGCTGCTCAAAATATACCACGACCAGCAGAGCTTCCTCTACCCCTCGCTGGGCGATGATGCCCAGAAGAAATACGACGCCCTGGCCGCCACCGACGAAACCCGCGACACCCAGGAAGCCACCATCACCGACGCCACCCTGGCCCTGGCCGATGACCGCCGCGCCATCGCCCACGCCCAGCGCCGCCTCAAGGCCCAGCTGGAACTGAAGTTTGAGGACGAGAAGAAGGTGTACAGCTTCTTTGATTTCGCGGCCACAAAAGAGGGCCGGCAGGCAAAGAAGAAAGCCACCGCGCAAGCCGAAACAAAATAGGAGCGGACCTGCCTCCCTTCCAC
>NZ_JBCEVZ010000063.1:0-27192 GCF_038448715.1 Hymenobacter segetis
TCATCATCCGGGGCGGCGCGCCGAACGAAAACGTGTACTACCTCGATGGCATTGAGGTGCCCGTCATCAACCACTTTCCCACCCAAGGCAGCGCGGGCGGGCCGGCCGGCATTCTCAACGTCAGCTTTATTGAGGACGTGACGTTGAGCAGCTCGGCCTTTCAGGCGCGGTACGACAATGCGCTGAGCTCGGTGCTGCAGTTCCGGCAGCGCGAGGGCAACGCCGAGCGCATTCAGGGCAACCTGCGCACCTCGGGCACCGAGGTGGCGGCCACGCTGGAAGGGCCGCTCACGAAAAATACCACGTTTCTGGCCTCGGCCCGGCGCAGCTATTTGCAGGTGCTGTTTAAGCTGATTGACTTGCCCATCCGGCCCGATTTCTACGACTTTCAGTTCAAGACCACGACCAAGATATCGCCCAAAACCACGCTCACCACGCTGGGACTGGGCGCGATTGACCACTTCGAAATCGTGCCGCCCAAGAAAAGCTCGCCGAGCAAGGAATTCATCCTGCGCAACAACCCCACCATCAACCAGTGGAACTACACCGTGGGCCTGAACCTGCGCCGCCTGGTTGAAAACGGCTACCTGAACCTGGCCCTGAGCCGCACCCAGCAGTACGCCGCCGCCGACCAGTTCCAGTACGGCTACACCGGCCAGGAGGCCTACCGCAAGCTGGGCGCCCGCACCCACGAAACCGAAAACAAGCTGCGCGCCGACGTGAACAAGCGCCTCGGCCGCTGGCAGTACAGCTACGGCGTGGTGGGCCAGCTGGTGCACTACGATAACAACCTGACCAACCGCATCCGGGCCGAGGTGCGCGAGGCCGGCGCGCTTGTGAGCCCGGCCGTCACGGTGCGCTTCGTGACCGATTTGGACTTCGTGCGCTACGGCGCGTTTGCCCAGGCCACCCGCACGTTTGGGGCCGATAGCCGCCTCACCGTCTCGGCCGGCCTGCGCACCGACGGCACCAGCGCCCTCACCGAAGGCTACCGGCTTGACCGCACCCTCTCGCCCCGCGGCTCGGTGTCGTACGCCCTGCGGCCCACGCTGAACCTGAACGCCAGCATCGGGCGCTACTACAAAATCCCGCCCAGCACGCTGCTGGGCTTCCGCGATGAAGCCGGCAACCGCCCCAACGCTAGCAACCGCTACATCCGGGCCGACCATTACGTGGCGGGCCTCGAGTACCTGCCCGACGCGGCCACCCGCTTCACGCTGGAGGGCTTTTACAAGAAGTACAACAACTACCCGGTGTCCGTCCGCGACGGCATCAGCCTGGCCAATCTGGGCGGCGATTTCAACGCCATTGGCAATGAGGCCGTGACCAGCACCGGCCGCGGCCGCGCCTACGGGGCCGAGGCGTTCTTTCAGCAAAAGCTCAGCGGCAAGCTCTTCGCCATCGTGTCGCTCACGGCCTTCCGCTCCGAGTTCACGGGCCGCGACGGCATTTACAAGCCCACGGCCTGGGATACCCGCTTCCTAGGCTCGGCCCTGCTGGGCTACCAATTGGGCCGGCAGTGGGAGCTGGGTGCCAAGTACCGCGTGGGCGGCGGCGGCCCCTACACGCCCTATGACGAAGCCGCCAGCCGCGCTAGCTACCAGGCCGTGGGCCAGGGCATTCTCGACTATAGCCAACTCAATACCCAGCGCCTCCGCCCCTTCCAGCAGCTCGACCTGCGACTGGACAAGAAAATCAGCCTGCGCCGCCTCAGCTTCGATTTTTACCTCGATGTACAGAATGCCCTGCTCGCCAAGCCCGTTTCGGTTCCCACCTACACCTTCGAGCGCCTGGCCGACAACTCCGGCTACGCCACCACCGACGGCCAGCCCCTGCGCCCGGATGGCCGCAACGCCGTCCCGATTTTATTGCCCGACAGCGACGCGCTGGTAGTGCCCACGGTGGGGTTCATCGTGGAGTTTTAGCCGGGCGGCCATTTCAAGCCGGGTGCCCCCCGGCTTTACCCGCCTCCTCGCAAGGGCGCCGCTTTAGGAGTCCTTCCTTTATCCATCAATTCTGCCCGCCTCAACGATTTATTCCTGCCCCGCCAGGACGCGTTCCATTGGGGGTGGCATGATAGCGGGCTGTCCCGGGAACGTTGCGGCAACCCCGCGCGCGGAGCTGGGGCAAGCCGCGCACCTGCGACCCTACCTGATGATAGATAACGGACGAGTCCGGTCGTAGGCTCCTTTCATCAAACAGACCGCGTTTACCTTCGGACCGTTTCTCTATCCAAAACGGCATCCAACCCCGCGTAATATCCCTATTAACAGTCTTAACAAGAGGAGAAATGAGCGTACTGGGAACGCTGGCCGGTGTACGCGGCCTATCTTGCGGCGGGCGCCCTGTCGAACCGGTATAACGGCCATCGAGCCCGCAACGCCCCGCACGTTTTCTCTCCCCGTCCCTCCCTGCGCAGGAACCCGCCGCACCGCCGTATGCCTTCCCCCATTCCTTTGTTTCTCATGGCTCTGGCCCTCACGCTGGGGCTGACCCAGTGCCAGAGCGAGGGCACCGCAGCGGGCGACGCTTCCCAAACGGCCGCGAGCCCCGCGCCCGGGTACACCGCCGAAGAAGACCAGGTCTACCAGCACGTGTTGCCCCAGTTGCTGCAGCAGGCCTATTGGGAGGACCTGCAGGGACAGTACACCGCCGCGGGAGTTCCATTGGTGCCGCCCCCGCCCCCGTCCGACACCACGCAGGCCCAGCAGTGGACGTACTACCGGGCGTACCTGGCCGCGCACCCGGCGGTGGCCGACGCCCCATTCGTGTTGAATTTGGCACCGACGCTACGCAGCCTGCCCGCGTTTCTGGCCGAGAACGGGGGGCTGTTGCCGGACACCACCCACCCGGCCCACAACCACGCCCTGCGCGCGCTTCAGCGAGGAGCGCCGGCCTTTGCCACACTCCTGGACCGCCCGTACCGTCCCGACATCCCGCCCCCGGTCTGGCAATACGGGCTGTACTGGCGCTACGAACCCTTCCGCGAATACGCCGACCCGCCCGGCAGCGCCGGCCGGCAACGCGGGCTGCAACTCTCGCGGGTCTGCTTCAACGCGGCCCGCGACTCGGGCTTCTTTGTCTACGACGTGGATTACTACCGCTACGCGCTGGGCGGCGTGGGCCTCGTGTGCAAGCGCCAAGGCCGCTGGGCATTGCAGGAACCCAAAACGCGGGTTGTACCAAGGAGCAAACGCGGGAGACAGAAGCGCGGGTGAGCGCAGAAGGCCCACGTCTGCTTGTTGGACCGTGGCTGTTGCAGAGCTCACTATCGGCCTTTCCAAGGTGCTGCCATTGGTTGAACCAGTCCTTGAACCTTACGTTGTAGCCGCTTTTTGCTCGTTCTGCTGTTAAAGGCACGCTGTTTTCGAGCAAATTGCGGGTTCTGCAACAGACACGAGCGTCAATACCAGCCGGTGAACAGCGGCCCGGGCGGGTGGAGGCCAGGAAACGGGTTAGTGCTTGCCCTTGCCGTGCCCCTTGCCTTTGCCGTGCCCCGTGCCCCGCTCCTCGTAGTACACCGGGCCCGCGGGCACCAAGTACACCGCTTGGCCTTTCTTGAGCTTTTTGGGATGGTACGGCTTGGGGGCATGCTCGACCACCACAACTTGGGGCGCGTACGCGGGCTGGCCGATGTTGATGTTTACCTGGGCGTGGGCCGCCGAAGCGCAGGACAGGGTAGCAAAAAGAGCAAGGGCAATGGGGAAAGGGCAATGGGGAAGAGCAGGCGCATGGCGAATGAAAGAAAGTAAAAAAGCGGGGAGCACCACCCGGTGTTCCCGTCGGAGGCGGAACCATAGGCAAGAAATGCGCCACACTGCCCCGCGAGTAGCGTAGCCGTGGAATAAGCGCGGGCCCCAAGTGAGAATTATGGCGCCCGTCCACAAGAACGGTCGGAATAGAATAACGAGCGGAATTCTACCCCCCTGCAGAGGCTCAACGGATTTTCGTACTACCTTCCCCACCCCGCCTGCTTCCTCACCCCGCCTGCTGGCGACCTGTTCCATGACGATAATGCTACCGAAGCCCGTTCGTGGGCGTCAACTCTTGGTCCTTGGCTTGTTGCTATTGCCCCTGGCCTGCTTAGCGTGGACCTGGTCGGCGCTGCCGGCGCAGGTGCCGGTGCACTTCACCCGGGGCGGTGCCGACCAGTACGCGGCTAAGCCGGTGTGCTGGGCCCTGGTCTTGGTGCCGGTGCTGGTCTACGGAACGGCCCGGTGGCTCTCCCCGCCGGCCACCACCCCGGCCCAGGCGGCGAGTCGGCGCTTGCTCACGGGCGGGATGCTGTTCCTCAGCGCGGTGCTCTGCGTCTGGCTCGTGGCGGCGGGCCACGGTGTCCGCTAGCCGTGCCTGTCCTGGACCAAGGGAAGTTCACGCAAAGGGGCGAAAGATAGCCCGTCGAGCTGGCCCAACAGATGCAAGCCGTTCGGGCCGTGGTAGCGCAAGCCGCTGCCCCCGTCACGGCCGCTCAGGTTGCGGCCCGGTTCCGGCGCACCCGCGCTACTCAGGTGCAACCGCTGCTGGCCACCCCTACGGCCCTCTCCCTACTTCGCCACCTGGAGCCGGAAGATGCTTGCGCGGCCTAGTTTTCAACACTTACCAACCACACCTTTTTCCTATGGCAGTTTTTGGAGCAGGTTCCACATGGTATGGAACAGGGGCCGGGGCTACTTTGCCCACCGCCTAGCCTACCCTAGCCAGCGGCTTTGTTATGATTCCCAACTGATGCCAGCGAGTCTCAAGCCCCTCATTGCGCCACTCGCGCTAGACCGCAAGCTAGCAGATGCCCATATGGCCCGACACAAAAAGGGACGCAAAACGCACTACCGGGGCAAGCCTACCCGTTGGTATGCCCGCCTGCAGGCTCTAGAGGCGAAGGCAGACCGCGCCGCATTTGTCGGGCTGGCCCACACCGCGAGCGGCCGGTTTAACCCGCTGACCTGAGCGAGGCCAGAAAATTTGTCCCGCAAGCCTGAAAAAAATATTGCTTTTCGCGAGCCCTAGAGAGGCAGATTGGAATTTTTGTCCCGCAAGCCGTCCCGCAACAAAGGAATGAGGTCTGCAAACAGCTAATAATCAGCTGCTTACAGACCTCATTTGTGGGCCCAACTGGAATCGAACCAGTGACCTGCTGATTATGAGTCAGCTGCTCTAACCGATTGAGCTATAGGCCCGGTGCTGGAGGCAGTCATCTTTCACCTCAACCCTGCCGTTGCCGGCCCTCCAACGGTGCAAAAGTACGACCTTCGCGGATGGAAAAACAAGCCAGCCCATGCTTCCTCACTTATTGTTCGATTTTGGCGGTGTCATCATTGATATTGATTACGACGCCACCCCTACGGCCCTGCGCCGGCTGAGCCGCGCCGGCAGCACCATTCCCTTTTCGCAGGCCAGCCAGGCCGAGCTGTTCGACCGCTTCGAAACTGGCCACCTCTCCCCCGCCGAGTTTCGGGCCGGACTGCGTGCCGCCTACGACCTCGACGCCACCGATGCCGAGCTGGATGCCGCCTGGCACGCCATGCTGCTCGACGTGCCCGCCGAGCGCCTCGCCCTCATCGGCGAGCTACGCCGGCAGGGCCACCAAACGGCGCTGCTCAGCAATACTAACACGCTGCACATCGCCGAAATCAACCAGCGCCTCGCCGCGAAATACGGCTTCAAAAACGGCATTGCCGACGTGCTTGACCGCGTGTTTTACTCCCAGGAAGTGGGCCTGCGCAAGCCGGGCGAGGAAATATTCCACCACGCGCTGCGCGAAATGAACTGGCGGCCCGAAGACGTGTTGTTCATCGAAGACAGCCCGCAGCACATTGCCACGGCCCGCCGTCTGGGGTTGCGGGTGCTGCACCTGGCCCCGCCGCTCACCCTCACCACCGCCCTGCCCGAAGCCCTCCGTGCCTTTCCCCGAGAATACCCCGTTGCCCATTCCTGAACCTGATTTCGCGGGCTTTCCTGCTGATGTGGCGGCCCCGGTGGCCACCGATGCGCCCGGCCGCCTGGCCCGGGCGCGGGCACTGTTCCGGAGGTTCGAGCGCCCGGAGCCGTCGCCAGGGCGCACGGCGGCGCTGCATATCGGGCTGTTTCTGATAACGCTCATCACCACCACGCTGGCCGGTATTCAGCTCACGCGCGGTGCGGTCGATTTTTTGCCGCTGGATGTGTTTCAGTTGAGGGGGCCAGCCTTGTGGGCGGAGGTGCAGCGCGGGCTGTGGTTTGCGCTGCCGTTTCTGGGCGTGCTCACGGTGCACGAGTTCGGGCATTATTTCACGGCGCGCCGCAACCGAGTGCGCACGTCGCTGCCCTACTACATTCCGTTTCCGATGGGGCTGGGCACGTTCGGGGCCATTATCCGCATTCGGGAGCGGATTTTTTCGCGGCGCGAGTTTTTCGATATCGGGCTGGCCGGGCCGCTGGCAGGTTTCCTGGTGGCGGTACCGCTGCTGATTTACGGCTTCACGCACCTGCCGCCACTGGCGTATCTGTACGCCATTCACCCAGACTATGCCCAATATGGAGCTGATTATGCGCAGCATGTGTACGGCGCGAAGGAGCTGGCCAACGGCATCACCCTGGCCCGCCCGCTGCTCTACCAATTCCTGGAACACACCTTCGCCGACCCCGCCCGCCTGCCCCACCCGCTGGAGCTGATGCACTACCCCGTGCTGCTGGCCGGCTCGCTCAGCCTGTTTTTCACGGCCCTCAACCTGCTGCCTATGGGCCAGCTCGACGGCGGCCATATCCTGTACGGGCTGCTGGGGCCGCGGCGCTTCAACCGCATGGTGCCGGTGCTGTTCACAGGCTTCATTTTCTACGCCGGGCTGGGCCTGTTTTCGCTGCACGACGACTGGCAAACCTGGCTCTATGGCGGGCCGGTGTACGCGGGGTATCTGGCGCTGATATTCTGGCGGGTGCTGCCCCGGCCGCGCCAGGGACTGCTGCTGGCGGCGGGCATCTGGGCGGCGCAGCTGGCAGGGGCCGCGCTGCTGCCGGGCGTGGTGGGCAATCCCGGCTGGCTGGTGTTCGGGCTACTGCTGGGGCGCTTCACGGGCATCTACCACCCGCCGGCTCCCGATGAGCGCACCCTTAGCCCCGGCCGCCAGCTGCTGGGCTGGCTGATGGTGGTTATTTTTGTTCTTTGCTTTACGCCGAGTCCGTTTGGGTAATTCTCATTCCTGATTTAGTGGCCGTCATGCTCTTTCCAAGGTTCTCCCTTCTACCCGCTTCCCATTTCCCCTGAATGATTTTTAGCCAAAAACAGCTTTTTCTGGGCACTACGCACATTGAATTGCGGGCCGAAAGCCTCTACGTGTGCAAGCGCAACCCCCAGGGCGTGCCCACGCTCGAAACCGAGGTGCCCTACGAAGAAATCCTGCCCATCAAATCCGGCGAGCACCGCCACATTCCCACCAACCAGCTGCTGCTCACCGGGCTGCTGCTCGTGTTTCTGGGTTACGGCCCCTGGCGCGAGTGGCTGACCACCGGCCATACCGATATTGCTCTGTACTCGTGGTGGCTGATTTTTGGGCTGAATGCGCTGGCCAGCTGGCTGCGCTTCGAGCAGCAGTGGTGCACGTTCCGGCTGCGCACGGCGCATCTGGCCGTCACGCTGGCTGGCCGGCCTTGGCAGCGCAAGCAGTTTCGGGCGCTGGTGGCGGAGCTGGAGCGCCGCACCAAAACCTACCTGCGCGACGAGTACGGCCAGGTGAACCCGCTGGGCTTCATCGAGCCGCAGCTGCGCCGCGTGGCCTGGCTGCACGAGCTGGAAGTCCTGAGCGCCCCCGAAGCCCAGGCCCTGAGCACGCGCCTCACCGGCCGGCGCGGGGCCGCTACGCTCCGTAGCATGGGCCAGGAGCTGGAATCGCCTTACCTGAACTAGCCGGCCGACTGCCGCTTTTTTCCGTTCGCCATGCCGCTCCCTGCCCCTGCTGCCGCGCTGGTGAGCATCATCATCCCCACTTATAACGAGGCGGAAGGCATCGCGGCGCTGCTGCACCACTTGCGCCGGGCGGGCACGGCTACTGATGCGGGTGTGGAAATCATCGTGGCCGACAGCCCCGGCACCGATGCCACGGCCGCGCTGGCCCGCCAGGCCGGAGCCCGCGTGGTGGCCTGCCCGCGCAAGGGCCGCGCCGCCCAGCTCAACCACGGGGCGCGGCACGCCACGGGCAGCATCCTGTATTTTCTGCACGCCGATTCATTGCCGCCGGTGGGCTTTCTGAATGATATCCGGCGGGCGGTGGCGGCGGGGTATGGCTGCGGCTGCTTCCGACTGGCGTTCGATATGCCGCACTGGTTTTTGCGGGCGCACGCCTGGTTCACGCGCTTCGATGTAGCGTTGGCCCGCTTTGGTGACCAGAGCCTGTTTGTGCAGCGGAGCATTTTTGAGCAAGCCGGCGGCTACCGCGAGGACCTGCTCGTGCTGGAAGACCAGGAAATTGCGCGGCGGCTCAAGCGGCTTACGCGGCTTCGGGTGCTGCCCGGCATCATCATTACCTCGGCCCGCAAGTATCGTGAGAATGGCGTTTTCCGGCTTCAGGCCACTTTTTACCTGCTCACGGGGCTGTACTATCTGGGCGTGAGCCAGCCTACTTTGCTGCGGGTGTACCGGGCCATCATCCGGCAGGACAAGCTGTAGCGCCGACGCGGGAACCGGCCACAACAGGCAACGGTTGGCAGCGAGGAGCCGAGTACCTCACAAACCGGCCAGCGCGGACCGGCACGCGACGGGCGCAATCCAGCGCTGCCACCCCGTCGTTTATCCAGCCGGGCGATAGCCTGAATCGTGAGCCGTTGGCCTATCTTTGCCCTTATAGCTTCCCGCTTTATGCACCGCATTCTGGCTTTTTTCCTCGTCACGCTCATGCTGCTCCAGACTTTGGGGCAGGAGGTGCTGGTCGTGGATTATCAGCTGAATAAGGCCCGCATCACGGAGCTATACTGCGTGAACAAGGCCAAGCCGATGCTGCATTGCAACGGCAAATGCCACCTGGCCAAGCAGCTGCGCAAAGCCGAGGGCGGCGACAAAAAAGCCCCCGAAATGCTGGCCAAGGTGAAGTACGAGGTGCTGCCCCTGGCCACCTTGCGGCTGCCCCAGCCCCGGCGCTGGCCAGCCGCCGCCCGGCCCTACGCCCGCCCACAAATGCCGCGCTACGCGGCTGTGCCCGGCCGGGGCGTGTTCCGCCCACCCCTCTTATCTGCCTGATTGTGGCTTAGGGCTTTCTGCATGGCAGGAGGCCGGCCAATTTGCGGGCTCTGCCGGACTTTCGGCGAGCCAGCTGCGCGTGTACGCGCTGTTTTTCAATCAGTTGTTGATATCCCCCTCCCCCCGCTTTTCCGATGAAACGCTTTTCTATTTCCGCCCTTTCCTATACGTTCGCCCTCGCAATGCTTGCCCTGACGGGCTGCAAGAAGGACGTGGAGGCAACCAGCCCAACCGGCACCGTAGCCCTCGAATTTGAGCAGACAGTGGGGGCCGACGGGCTGGTACTGGACACCAAAACCTACACCACTCCGGCCGGCGACCAGTTCAGAATCGGCATTTTCCGACAGTACATCTCCAACATCGTCTTCACCAAAACCGACGGCTCGACTTATGCCGTGCCCGAGAGCTACTACCTCCTCGACGCGGCCAAGCCCGCCAACCAGCACCTCGCGCTCAGCGGCGTGCCAGTAGGCGACTACAAAGGCCTCACCTTCACCATTGGGGTCGATAGCGCACGCAACGTTTCGGGCGCGCAAAAAGGGGCGCTCGACCCCAGCAACAACATGTTCTGGTCCTGGGACTCGGGCTACATCTTCACGAAACTCGAAGGTTACTCGCCGCAGTCCACCACGTCAGCCATCACCTACCACATCGCCGGCTTTAAAAAGCCCAACAACACCATTCGGACGGTTTCACCGGCTTTCCCGAGCGGCACGACGCTATTGGTACGCGCCGACCATAACCCCGAAATCCACCTCAACATGGACGTGATGGCCATGTTTGTAGGAAAGCCCGGTGTCGCCGGAACCGGCGATATTCGTTTTAACACGATGCCTGACGTGCAATCGGCGGGCGCCAACGCCGTGCGATTGGCCAATAACTACGCGGCCGGCATGTTCTCCATCGAGCACATTCACGCCAACTAAACGGCCATGAAACCCCTTGTTGCTGCCTCGCTGGCCTGCGGGCTGGCGGGGCTGCTCCTGGCGGGCTGCGGCCTCGGCGATGTGGTGGTGCCAGATGCCTCGGTGCCCGGCACCACCCTCCCGGCCAATTTCCCCGCCCCCGTGTATGCCCTCGATGCCAACCCGCCCACGCCGGCGGCGTTTGCGCTGGGCCGTAGCTTGTTCTACGATGCGCGGCTCTCGCGCGACGGCTCGGTGTCGTGCGGCAGCTGCCATCAGCAGTTCGTGGCCTTCGCCAACGCCGACCACCGCTTGAGCCACGGCGTGGACAACCGCCTGGGCACGCGCAACGCCCCGGCCCTGCAAAACCTGCGCTGGAAGCCGGATTTTTTCTGGGATGGCGGGCCTAAAAACCTCGAAACCCTGCCCCTGGCCCCGCTCACCAATCCACTGGAAATGGACGAGACGCTGCCCCACGTCCTGGCCAAGCTCAACGCTGACGCTGACTATCCGCGCCGTTTCGCGGCCGTGTACGGGCCGGGCCCCATCGATTCCTACCAGTTTCTGCGGGCGCTGGCGCAGTTCACGGCCTCGCTCACCTCGGCCAATTCGCGCTATGATAAGGTGGTGCGGGGCGAAGGCAACGCCGTGCTCGCGGCCGACGAAATGCGCGGCCGGACGCTGGTGGCACAGAAATGCGCCAGCTGCCACGCCACCGATTTATTCACCGACGAGTCGTTCCGCAACAACGGGCTGAGCCAGTCCTTCGGGGCCGATTCGGGGCGGGCCCACATCACCGGCCGGGCCACCGACGTGGGCCGCTTCAAAGTACCGAGCCTGCGCAATGTGGCCCTCACGGCTCCTTACATGCACGACGGCCGCTTTGGCACGCTGGCGCAGGTGCTGGCGCACTACGACCACGGCGTATTGGCTTCGCCTACCCTCGATGCGGCGCTGCGCCCGGCGGGCGGGCCGCTGGGCATTCCCCTCACATCCACCGAACAAGCCGACATCATCGCCTTCCTGCAAACGCTCACCGACGACTCGTTTATCCACGATTCGCGGCTGGCTATGCAGCCTTAGGCATCAGCATTTACTTTGATGAACATTCAGAAATTTATTCTCATAGCACTGATGATGAGCGGGCTGGCGCTGCCTGGCCGAGCCTGCGACATCTGCGGCTGCTTCATGGGCATCACGCCCTACGACAACCAGAGCAGTTTCAGCCTGATGCACCGCTACCGCATCTTCAACGGCTACCAGGCGCTGGGGCAGTCGGCGCAGTTTTTCCCGACCGGGGCACGGCCGTTTTTCCCCTCGCCACTCAACGGCGACAACGGCTACGCGCACTCCCACCACGGCGACCCGACGGATTTTGAGGCTTTCCGCGTGATTGAGTTGCGGGGCAAATACTTCCTCTCGCAGCGCGTGGAGCTAAACGCCTTCGTGCCCTACGTGATGAATACCTCGCAGATAAACGGCCGGCAGCTGAACTCGGCCGGCGTGGGCGACGTAACGGTTTTTGCCGGCTACCACCTCATTAGGGCCATCGAAACGGCGGGCGTGCAAAGCCGGCTCATCGTGGGTGGCGGCGTGAAATTGCCCACCGGCGAGTACACCCGCCAGAATGCGCAGGGCCAGCGCTACCCGCTGCTGAACCAGGTGGGCACCGGCACCACCGACGGCTTTATCTATGCCAACTACATCGGTGGCTTCCACAGCTTCGGGCTGAGCGTGAACAGCAGCTACCGGCGCTCGACGGAAAACACATTCAGCAACAGCCTGGCGCCCAGCACGGCCATCTACGCCAGCCTGTTTTACCGCGTGCCGCTGGGCGAAAACTGGCAGATTTACCCCTCGTCGCAGTTTTTCTACGAGAAAACCAAGGGCGAAATGCTGGACGGCCACCTCACCGGTGAACACGCCATGAACAACGCCCTGCTCGGGCCGGGGCTGGATTTGTATTACAAAAACGTGTCCTTGAACACCAGCTTTCAGCTGCCCATCTACACCGCTGCTACGGACCACCCGGCCAGCGCCGGCCGGATGGTAGTATCCGTCGGCTACAGCTTCAAGCAGACCAAATATTTGCTCCACGGCAAAAGCTGAACACTGGGAACCCCGGCGCAACTACCACGTAGGAAAGCAGATACAGCCACCTTTTTTCCTTCTGAGCCATGAGCGTTTCCCTGAATTCCGCCGCCGTCACCTTCGCCAAAAAGCTGATTAAGGACGGCAAAATTAAAAACGATTCCGGTCACTGGGGCCAGCACAATCCCGATGCGTCGGACGAAAATGCTTACCTCAAAAAGCACGAGATGGACGAGTACGCCGGCTGGCACCTCGGCCTCGATAAGAGCAAGGGCGAAGACACCAAGGGCCGCTACAAATTTCCCTTCGGCGACTTCAAAACCGTGCACCGCGACGGCCTCATTGCCGCCAAGGAGCGCGCCGCCCAGCAAGGCTACGCCGACATCGAAAAAGCCGCCGATGAGCTGTTGGGGTTGCTGGAGAAGGCTGCTAAGTAGTAGCCAAGGCGTTTTTTTTACAACTCAAGGGGGTTGAGCCAGCGCATGGCAGCTCCTTCGTCTTCAAACAAATTCATGTCGAAGGGCCGGGCGGGGTCCATCACAAAGGCCACGTATTTTCTCTGGTCGGGGTCCGAGGTGTAGGCTTCGGTGAGGGCCGGCGAGTTGAGCACGGCCATGCGCAGGCGGCGAGGTGCCATGCGCGCAGTGGCTTGTGGATAAAACACATGCGTAACCCAATCGCTGAGGTCGGCAGGAATTTTGTCGCGGCGGCGCACATCCAACAGCCAGTCGCTGATGCCGTGCTCTTCGGCGGCGGCCAGCATTTGGGCGTAGTCGGCCTGCACCACTTCAAAGGCTGCGTGACTGTGCCAGCGCACCACCATCACCCGCAAATCGGGGCGGAAGGAAATGCTGCGGGAAGGAAGCTCGATGGGTTGGGCCATGGGCCAAAAGTACGCCGCCCAGCCCGCCGGGCAGTTTTATCATTAAAACAAAAAAGCCCCGACTGCCTGTGCATATGGGGCTTTTTTTTGGGCTACTTCGGCACGAAGCGGTAGAGCACCAGCCCGATGCCGGAGAAAATCAGGCTGGGCACCCAGGCCGCCAGCATGGGCGAAAGCTGCCCCACCTGCGCCAGATTGCGGCTGAACATCACGAAAAAGATGAAAATGAAGGCCAGCACAAACCCCAGCGCAATCTGCCCGCCCACGCCGGCCCGCGCCTTGCGGGCGCTGAGCGTGACGCCAATCAGGGCCAGGATGACGATGGCGAAGGGATAGGCGTAGCGCTCGTATTTGTCGCTTTGGTAGGTTTGGGTGTCGTTGGCCCCGCGTTCGATTTTGGTGCGAATCAGACCGTCGAGCTCGGGCAGGGTGAGGGTTTCGGCCAGATGGTAGTCGCTGCCGAAATCCTTGGGAAAGAGGTTCAGGGTGGTGTCGCGGGCGGGCAGGGTTTGCAGGGTTTCGTCCTGCAAACCGCGAAAGGTGCGCACCACCTGCGGCGATAAATGCCACGCGTGCCGGGCCGAATCCCAGTTGATGGCATCGGCGGTGAGGCGGCGGCGCAGCACGGTGCCGTCCACGGTTTCGAGGGCAAAATGGAAGCCGATGTTGCTGATGTTATCGTAGCTCTCCATGTACACGTAGTGGCGCGGCCCGATTTTGATGTGCACGTTGCGTCCCTCGTAGCGCCAGGGGCTTTTCACGTAGGCGCGCTCGAACTGTACGCGGCGCTTGTTGCCCAGCGGCAGCACCCAGCCCACCACCGCAAACGTGAGCAGACCCAGCAACCCGGCCCCCGCGGCATACGGCACCAACAGCCGCCGGAAGCTGACGCCCGATGCCATGATGGCCACAATTTCGGTGCGCGCCGCCAGCTGCGCCGTCACAAATACCACGGCGATGAACACCGTGATGGGCGAGAGCATATTGGCGAAATACGGGAACACGTACACGTAGTAGCCGAAGATGATTTTGTGGCCGGAGAGCCCGTGGCGCAGGAAATCGTCGTTTTTCTCGGTGTAGTCAATCACGCAAATCACCGATACGAGCAGCACCACGGTGAAAAAAAACGCCGTGAGAAACTTGCGGATGATATAGCGGTCGAGGATACGCACGAGCTTTAAATAAATATTCAATATATAAAATACAAAGACTAATTTGAATCCTACCTTTAGCGGGCTGATTCACCCTGCTTTTCGCCATGCTTCCCTTCCTGCCCTGGTTGCGGGCGCGCCCCTGGGTGCCCGCCGTGCTTGCCCTGCTGGTGCTGCTGCCGGCCCTGCTGCTCAACCTGGGCCTGCTCCCGCTCATCGCCGATGAGCCCATCCGGGCGCTGGTGGCCCTGGAGCTGAAGCTGCACGGCAATTACTTCGTTTCGACGCTCCAGGGCGAGTATTATTTCAACAAGCCGCCGCTATTCAACTGGCTGCTGGTGGGGTTTTTCCAGCTATTCGGCTCCGTTGAGGAATGGGTAATTCGCCTGCCCACGGTGCTGGCGCTGCTGGGCATGGGGGCCAGCCTGTACTACTTCGTGAGCCGCCGCCTGGGCTGGGTGCTGGGTGTGGTGGCCGCGCTGGCCTTCATCACCAGCGGGCGCATGCTGTTCTATGATTCCTTCCTCGGGCTCATTGATACCCTGCACGCCCTGGTCACTTACCTCGGGTTTATGGCGGTGTTTGAACTGGGCGCGCGGCGGCGCTGGGCGGCCCTGTTTGTGGTGAGCTACGCCCTCACGGCGGTGGGCTTTCTGCTGAAGGGGCTGCCGTCGCTGGTATTTCAGGGGGTGGCGCTGGGGGTGTATTTCGTGTTTGTTGACGGCCACTGGCGGCGGCTGTTATCGGGAGCGCACGCCATGGGGCTGGCCGTATTGCTGGGGCTGATAGGTGGCTACTTTGCCGTGTACCGCCATTTTCACCCGCTGCACGACTACCTGGCCACGCTCCTCGACCAGTCAACGCAGCGCACCGTGGCCGCCCACGCCTGGCGGGAGTCGCTGGCCCATCTGGTGAAGTTTCCGTTCGATTTTATCTCTGATTTCCTGCCCTGGACCCTGCTGCTGCTGTGCCTGGCCCGGCCCGGCTGGCGGCAGGTGCTACGCGAGCAGCCCTTCCTGCGCTTCAATGCGCTGCTGTTTGCGGCGCTCACGCCGGTGTTCTGGCTGTCGCCGGGCACTATTCCGCGCTACTTGTTCGTGCTCACGCCGCTGTGCTTCACGGTGGCGGTCTATTTCTACCAGCAGTTTTGGGCCGAGCGTCGCTGGTCCCACCGCCTCCTCGATGCCGTGCTGCTAACGGCCATGGCGCTGGTCAGCCTGAGCCTGGTGGCCGTGCCCTGGATACCCGCGGCCGCCGTGCAGCCCGGCGTGGTCTGGAAATCGGCGCTGGGGGCGCTGGCGCTGGCCGGCTGCACGCTGGCCTACTGGCACCTGCCGGCCCAGCGGCTGGCGTGGCTGGGGCTGTTTTTGCTATGCATGCGCGTCGTCTTCAACTGGTTTGTGCTGCCGGCCCGCCTGCTCACCCGCGATGAGACGCCCTATCGCACGGCGGCCATCCGGGTGGCGGAAATAGCCGGCCACGCCCCGGTGTACAAGCTGGCCGATACCCACGTCGACAACGACGAGGCGTTTTACATCACGCGGGGCACGGGCCACATCGTGTATTCGTCCACGTCGGCGCAGTTGCCCGCCGCTCCCGCCAAAAATGCCTTCTATCTAGCCGAAGACCGGTACCTCATCGGCCGGCGCTACCACCAGTACTATGAGTTCGTCATCGACCGGGGCATTCGGCTGCACTTAGTAAAATTCGACCAGCCGGGCTTATTTTCATCGTCAAACCGCTGTTTAAACCGCCTCCCCGCGCATTGACCTTCCCGCCTCGCCTGCGTGCTACTCTGCTGCTGCTGCTGAAGCTGGGGCTGCTTGCGGCCGCGCTGTGGTTCGTATTTCGCCGCATCAGCCCGCGCCAGATTGGGCAGGTGCTGGCCAGCGTGCAGCCGGGCTGGCTGGGGGTGGCCGTGGGGCTATTCGCGGTTTCGAAGTGGCTGGCGGCCCGCCGCCTCAACTACTTTCAGCGGGCCATTGGGGTTGATTTGACCGAGGCGGTCAACCTGCGCCTTTATTGGCTGGGCATGTTCTACAATCTTTTTTTACCCGGCGGCATCGGCGGCGATGGCTACAAGGTGTTGGTGCTGCGGCGGGCCTACCCTTCCAAAACTGCCGCACTGGTCCGCGCCCTGGTGCTAGACCGCGTGAGCGGCTTGCTGGCGCTGGGGGTGCTGCTGGTAGCACTGGCCTGGGTGGTGCCCCTGCCGCTGCCCGGGCTTTGGATATGGCGCGGGGTGGCGGGCCTGGGGGCAATTGGCATACTCTGGGGTGGAGCGGTGGCTATGGGGCGGTGGTTTGCGCCGTTTGGGCCCACGTACTGGCGCACGCAGGGGATGGCACTGGGGGTGCAGGCGGCCCAGCTGCTGTGCACGCTGGCTTTGCTTGCCGCTACGCACACCGTCTCGCAGCAGCCGGCGTACCTGCTGGTTTTTCTGGCTTCGTCGGTGGCGGCGGCTTTGCCCTTTACGGTAGGCGGAGCCGGGGCGCGCGAGGTGGTGTTTTTGCTCGGGGCACAGTGGCTGGGGCTTAATGCGGCGGTATCGGTCAGCCTCAGTTTGCTCTTTTACCTGCTATCGGCGGCGGTGGCTTTGCCGGGGGCTCTGGTGGGCGAGAATGGATTGCAGGGGGCAGTGGAGCGTAGTTGAAAAACCAGTTTCCACAATCCGGCTTTTCAGATTTCATCGTACCGAATCAAGCTCCCACCCTGCTCCGCCAGAGGCTCGCGCCAGGTACCACCGCGCCAGAATTCGTATTCCGTGCGGCGGGCTAGGTACGAGCCGGGCCGGTCGGCCAGGCCGGGGTGGGTCATAAATTCCACGGTGGGGCCGTGCCGCCGGGCGCGGGCCAGGCCCTGCACAAACAGCGGCAGCGTGGCCGCCTGCGCCGCCGAAAAATCGGCCACCAGCGCATTGGGCGTGGCAAAACCCCGTAGGCCGGCGGTCGAAATTCGCCCAAACACGTTCAGAATGCGGCCGCGCTGTCCGTAGCTGGGCTGGGGCGTCCAGCGCCGCAGCCGCCGCACGCCCAGCTGGCCCAGGATGCGCGTGAGGGCGGGCCCCAGTCCGGGATAGAGGTGCAGGTGCCGGTGCGAATCAGCATGGCTCGGGGGGAGGCCGTGGGCGCGCAGTCGGTCAAGCTGGGCGGTTAGCTCCGTGGTTAGCTCGGTGGGGCGCACCCGGCCGGCCAGGTAGCGCAGCCACAGCTGCTGGGCGGGCCAGAAATGTCCATTCGGCCCCAGAAGGCTGGGCACGGCGGCGGCGGGAGCCACGGGCGGTCCTAAAATCAGGTTTAGGTGGTAGCCTACCGAAACGCGGTCAGAAAACTGGCGCAGGGCGACCAGGTCCATTTCGCTGGCCATATTGGCCATGACGGTGGTGCTACTGAGGCAACCCTGGGCGGCCAGGTCAAGAATGGCGGCCGTGGCAGGTGCATCCCAGCCAAAATCGTCGGCGTTGATGATGAGACGCAGCGCCATTCGTCAGAGCGTTAGGGCCGGCGTGCGTAGCTCGTGCCGCACCACGTAGGGCGCCCGGTTTCGGCGGGCGTAGTAGGCGTGCGTGCCGATTTCGGCCAGCAGGCCGAAACAAATCAAAAAGATGCCGCTCATTATCAGGAATAAACTAAAAATGAACTCCATGGGGAATCGATGGGATATATTAACTCCGAAGAAAATGGAGCTGACCAGCAGGCCGGCGGTAGCCAGCAGGCCCACTGCCAATGTCAATATCCCCAGCACCCCGAACAGCCGGAACGGCTTGCGCGAGTAGCGCAGAAAAAAGCGCAGCATCACCAAATCGACTACCACCACCAGGGCTTTGCCCAGGCCGTAGTGGCTGGTCCCAAACTGCCGCTGATGCACCTCAATCGGGAATTCGCGGTAGCGGATGCCGCGCTGCGCCACCAGGGCCCCCAGGAATCGGTGCGAGTCGCCGAGCAGCTCCACGTTGCGCAGCAGGTAGCGGCGGTAGGCTTTGTAAGTGGCCCCAAAGTATTCGAGCTGCACCCCTGACAACAGGGAAATGACCTTGTGGGCCGTGTTGGCGAGCAGGGAATGGGCGCGGCCGTCGGGGCGCTTGGCTTTGGCCCCGCTCACCATGTCGTAGCCCTCGCGGATGTAGCCCACAAACTGCGGCAGGTAAGCGGGGTCGTGTTGCAGGTCACCATCCATGGCCACCACAATATCGCCCCGGGCCCGCTCGAAGCCGGCGCGCAGGCTGAGTGTCTGGCCGTAGTTACCGGCCAGGTCGATTCCTATTACGGCCGGGTTTTCGGCGGCTAGGGCGCTAATGCGCGCCCAGGTCTGGTCGTCGCTGCCGTCGTTTACTAGCAGTAGCTCGTAGGGCAGCCCGTGGGCGGTCATCACGTCGTCAATCTGCTCGGCCAGGGGGCGCATGCTGTCCTGCTCGTTGTGAACCGGTACCACGATGGACACCAGGTCTTTGATTTCCACGGCTGGGGTCACAACTCGACGGGCCGGGGCGGGAGCAAGAAAATCGGTGAACATGGCTTGGAGCTGTTCAGTAAATTCAATTAGTAAATATATATTTAAATTTATTATTATAAAAACACAACCATACCCTTCCACTAATCCGCCATCTATGCAGGTGCTTAACCCCACAAAAAAGCCCCGACTGCCAATGCAGCCGGGGCTTTTCAATGCCTGGTGAGGCGGGTTTTTTATTCCACCACCAGCTTTTTCACCACCACGCCGGCTTCCGTCTGGAGGCGCAGCGAGTACACGCCGGTGGCCAGGTTGGTGAGCGGCAGGGTGTAGGTGGGCTGGCCGGCTGGCAGGGCCTGCGTGAGCACCACCCGGCCCAGGGCATCAACCAGCGCGGCCGTCACGGCTTTGCGGTTGAGGACGTAGGGCAGTTCGACGAATACCGCCTTGCTGGCGGGGTTCGGGTACACGGTTACCTGGGCCGCCAGCTTGGCCGAAGCCACGCCCAGCACCCGGGCCCCAAACACCAACTCGAAGCGCGGGGTGGTATTGGCCGCGTTCATGGTGAAGGTGTAGTCGGGGTTCACACTTAGGTCGGTGAGCGTGCCCAGCTGCAAGTCGCGCAGGAAGGGCTGCTCGCCGGCACCGAAGTTGAGCACCTGCGCCGCGTGCAGCGTGTAAGTGCCCGTCACGGGCAGGCCAATGAACAGCGGCACCGTGACCGAAGCCGTCGAGGTCAGCGGCAGGCCGTTGATGGCCAGCTTGTTGTTGCCAGCCCAGGCGGCCAGGTTCAGGCCGGTGGGGTTGGCCAGCTTCATGGCGTCCATCTCGCGGTCGAACCCGGCCGTGGCGCCGTTATCGAAGTACACGTAGGCCTCGTCCGAAGCAGCGCCCGCGGCGGCACCTTGCAGCGTCAGCTGCACCAGCGGCCGCGTTTCGGCAGTGCGCTGGAAGGTGGTGCCGTTGGGCGCGGTCAGGCGTTGGGCGTTGCGCAGGGTCAGGTTGCCACTGGTCTGGCCAGCAGCTACGCGAGTAAAGAAGCCCTGCCCCGAGGGAACGACGGGATTGCCGATACCGCCAACGTAGGTCCGATACTGGCCGGCATACTGCCCGGTGCTGCTGTAGACGTAGATGGCGGCATCCAGGCCCACGCGGTCGGCATTAGCTACGCGGCTGTAGTCCAGGGGAGCGGGATAAGGGTTGCCCACCAGCTGCCAGCCGCCGTCGGGGATGGTGTTCCGGGTGCTGGTCAGGGTCTGCGACAGGTCGCCGTTGTTCAACGTGCCGGTTACGGCCAGTGTCTGCGGGGCCAGGTTCACGGTGTAGCCTTTGCCCACAGCCAGCGGGTCGGTCAGCGCGCTGGGCGACGTCCAGCCACGGTCGAAGGGAGCCAGGTTGTTGTTGGTGGCCGTGGCCACGCGGGCTTCGTCGTAGAAATAAACCGTGGGGAACGGCCGCACGCTATTGGGCGTCGCCGACGTGTTGTAGGTCGGGTTCACCACGGGCGTGAAGCTGGCCGTGGCCAAGCTGCCTACGGTGGCCGTGCTCACGGGCGCGCTATAGTGGCGATAACCCAGGCCGGGGTTCAGGGTCGGGTCGATGTAGCGCTGCACCGTCACGGTGCCGCTAACGATGGCACTGCCGTTGTTCACCACCAGCGCCGTGTTCGTATCGTTCGACTCCAGCGTGAGCGGGTTGCCGTTGGTGGTGAAGTTACCGTTGAGCGTGAACAGGCGCTGCACCGAGGTGCTGGCCGAAGTGCTCGACTGCGCGCCGTTGGCTTGCACCGTCAGGTTCCAGAAGCGGGTGTTGCTGCTGCCCAGGATGCTGCTCGCGGCGGTATTGCCCAACACCATCGTACCGCCCGTGGGCTGGTAGGTGCCGTTGTTGGTCAGGTTGGCCGCGACCACCACCGTGCCGCCGTTCTGGGTCAGGCTCGCGCCGCTGTTGAGGGTCAGGTTGCGCACGTTGGCCGTGCCACCCGTGAGGGCCGGGAAGCGTCCGCCGCTGGGCGCGGTCGGGATGGTGGCGTCAATCGTTGCGGTGGGCACCGCGTTGGGCGACCAGTTGCCGGCCGTGAACCAGTCGGTGCTCACGGTGCCGGTCCAAGTCACGGCCGTCACGACCGGGGCCGCGATGGTGAGCGTGTATGCCTGCGAACCAGTGAAGCCAAAGGCATCGGTGGCCGTCGCCGTGAAGGTAAACGAGCCGTTCACTGCGGGCGTGCCCGAAATCGTGCCATTCGTCAGGCTCAGGCCAGCCGGCAGGGCACCGGCCGTAATGGCGTAGGTGTAAGGAGCCGTACCGCCCGAGGCCGACAGGGCCTGGCTGTAAGCCGTGCCCTGCGTGCCGTTGGGCAGCGTGGTCGGAGCAATCGTGATGGTCGGGGCTGCAACCGTCAGCGTGTAGCTGCGCGAGCCGCTGTAAGGGCCGGGAGCCGCCGAGTTGTCGGTGGCCGTCACCGTGAAGGTAAACGTGCCAACTACCGTGGGCGTGCCCGCAATCGTGCCGTTCGTCAGGCTCAGGCCCGAAGGCAATGCGCCAGCCGTGATGACGTAGGTGTAGGGAGCCGTGCCCCCCGAGGCCGACAGGGCCTGGCTGTAGGCCACGCCCACCGTGCCACCTGGCACCGAAGCCGGAGCCAGGGTGATGGTGGGAGCCAGGAAGGTGATGGCATAAGGCGAAGGCGTGCCGGCCGTGTTGAAGTTGCCGGCCGCGTCCTGGGCTACGTTGGCCGGTACGGTCACCGTCGTGGCCGTGCCCGCCGTGGTCGGCGTCACGTTAAACGTGAAGGTGGTGCCCGCAACAACGGTGGTGAAGCCCGAGATGGCCCCATTAGTCACCGTCACGTCGCCCTGCACGAAGCTGGCGTTCACGTTCTCCGAAAAGGTTACCGTGAAGGGAATGGGCGAGGTCGTGGTCGTACCGCCGCTGGCCCCAGCGGAGCTCGTGATGGTCACCGCAGGACGCGTCGCATCGATGGTGAACGTGTTCGTGTTCGAATTCGCGCTCACCGACGTGCCGCTGGCCTGGGCCGTGGCGTACACCGTGTGGCTGCCGTCGGCCAGGTTAGTGGGTTGCGTCAGGCTGAAGCTGCCGCTGGCCGTGGCCGTGGTCGTGCCAATGCTCGCGCCGTCTACATACACCGTCACCGTCGAGTTGGCTGGAGCCGTGCCCGAGTAAACTGGCGTGCGGGTATTCAGCAGGCTGCCGTTGGCCGGGGCCGTTACCACCGGAGCCGGGGTAACCACCGTGAAGGCTTGGCTCAGCGTCTGGCTGCAGGGCAGGTTCACCACCAGGTTGCCCGAGGTCGCGCTGGCCGGCACCGTAAACTGGAAGCCGGTCGCGCTGATGCCGGTAGCCGTTACAGGCGCACCATTCAGCGTCGCGCTGGTCAGGCCGCTCAGGTTGGTACCGCTCACCGTTACGAGGGTGCCCGGCGTGGCCGGGTTGGGGGTGGCGCTGGTGATGGTAGCCGTGGGAGCCGGGTTCACCGTCACCTGGGCCACCGACGTGCTGGTGTTGCCGCTGCCGTCGGTCACAGTCAGCAGCACATACTGCGTTTTGCTGGCCTCCGAGCAGTCGTAGCTCAGGCTGCCGGCGTCGGCCGAGTAGGCGGCCTGCACGGCCAGCGCCTTGGGCGTGCCGCCGCAGGGGTCACCGAGCGTGGGGTTGTTGTTGGCGCTTGAGCCGTTGACAGCGTCCATGCTGCCGGTGCTGCGGCCGATGAACGAGTTCTGGGCCGTGGTCACGCTGTTGGCGGCGTTGCAGCTGCCCAAGCGGTAGTTGCCGTTGGTATCGTCGGTGGGCGTGCCGTAGCTGGCGAAACGGATGGCCGTGAAGTTGGCCCCGTTGGGCGTGGTCAGCGTCAGGGTGCTGCCTTCGGCTACCCGGCCGCGGGCGATTTTCTGGATAGTGTAAGTAAGCGTGCCCGGGCCGGTGCTGCCGTTGTTCACGCTGCTGGCGCTCAGGGTCGCCGTGCCGTTGGCAGCCAGGTTCACCGTTACGTTCTGCGCCGTCGCCACCACTGGCTGCGCGTAGGTGATGTTGAACTGCGCAGCGGCGGTGTTGAAGTTGCCGGCTGCATCCTGGGCCACGTTGGCCGGCACGTTCACCGTCACGGTGGTGCCGCTGCTGGTGGGTGTCACGTTGAAGGTAAAGGTCGTGCCCGAAACGGCGGTGAAGCCCGAAATCGTACCGCCCGTCACCGTCAGGTCGCCCTGCACGAAGCTGCCGTTCACGGTTTCCGAGAAAGTCACCGTGAAGGGCACCGGCGTGGTGGCCGTCGTGCTGCCCGAAGTGCCCGCCGACGAGCTGATGACCACCGATGGCCGCACGGTATCCACTGTGAAGTTATTCGTACTCGAGTTGGCGCTCACGGCCGAGCCGCTGGTCTGGGCCGTGGCGTACACCGTGTGCGAGCCCTGGCTCAGGGCCGTGGGCTTCACCAAGCTGAAGCTGCCGCCGGCCGTGGCCGTCGTCGTGCCAATGCTGCTGCCGTCCACGTAAACCGTTACCGTCGAGTTAGCCGCAGCCGTGCCCGTATAAGTCGGCGTGGTGGTATTCAACGAGCTGCCGTTGGCCGGGGCCGTTACGACCGGCGCCGCCGTTGCCGGCAGCTGGTACTGCACGCTCACCGAATTGCTGGCCGAGTTGCCGGTGTTGTTGGCATCGTTGGCCACGCCGGTGGCCAAGCTCACCGTTACCGTACCCGCGCCGCTGGGCGTCACGGTGAAGGTGTAGGGGCCCGCGCCGCTGCCCGCGAAACTGCCGCTGGTCAGCGTGCCGCCCGATACCGTCACGTCCGAAGCCGTGAAGGTGGTACCCGCGCTCTGCGAGAAGCTTACCGAGAAGGGAATGGGCGAGGTGCTGGTGGGGCTGCCCGAAGTCGTGCTCACGGTGGCCGTCAGGGCCGGAGCCACTACGTTGAACGTGGCCGAGGTGAAGGCGTCGTACGTCGGGATGTTGTTCGGCTGAATGTTGCCTACGAACACGTCGTTCACGAACACGTTCAGCCGCTGGTCGAGCGCGGTGTAGTTGCGCTGCATGGTCTGGAAGTTAATCTGGTAGCTGCCCGTGGGCACGGCCAGGTTTTGCGATACGCTACCGTTGTTGCCAGTAGCGCTTTGCAGCAAAGCCACTGCGTCGCCCGAGTAAGCCGTCGACGCAAAGCCGCTGCCGTTGCGCGACACACCGGCCTGCGTGCCGAAGCTCCAGGGACTAGCCACCACACCTTGGGCTTGGTACAGGAAACTACTGGGAGCTACGTTGTTGCTCTCGAAGCTACCGTTCTGCAAGCCGTTGGCGAAGGCCGTGCCGCCGCTCAACACCTGCACCACGTCCACGAAGGCCGTCACGTCGCCGTTGCCGCTGGCGCTGCCCGCCGCCTGAATGCGCAGCGTGGGCGCGGCCGCGAAGCTCTTGGTGATGGTGTACACCTCACCCGCCGTGTAAGGCACGTTCGTCACCGTGGGCGTCGTGCCCGTGGTGTTTTGCACGTCTAGGCGCAGGCTGCCGTCGCCAGTGCCCGTGTTCACCACGACCGTGTAGGTCGTGCCCGAGCCGCTCACGCTGCTGATAGCAGCACCGCTGATGCTGCCACTCGTGATGGTGGGCGTGAAGTTGGTGGTCGTCAAGTTTGCCACCGTGCCCGAGAATACCACCCGGTAGCTCACCTGGGCCGTGGCCGTGGGCGAAGGCGTCAGGCGCGTGACCGAGACTACGGTTACGCTCTGGTTGATGTCGTAGGTCTGGCCGCCCGTGAAGCCGCCGCTCAGGGCGTTGCCGGCGGCGTCGGTGATACCCGAGCCGCTGCTCTTCACGTCGAGACGAATCGTGCCGTTGCCGCTGAGGCTGCTGGCCGTTACGTCGTACTGGGTGCCGTTGCTGCCGCTCACCGAGGCCACGCTGCTGATGGAGCCGCTGGTCGAGCCGGTGGTCGTAACCAAGGTAAAGCTGCTGGTCGTCACGCCCGTCACCGTTTCGCTGAAAGTCACGCGGAAGGTGACCGAAGTGCCGCTGGTGCTGCTGCCCGTCGGGTTCTGGCGGTTGCTGCTGCTCACCGTTGGGGCCACCCCGTCGACCAGGATGCCGGCCGTCGAGGGCACGCCGTTGAGGGTCAGGGTCGCGTTGTTGCCCAGCGCGTCGCGCAGGGTGCCGCCGTTCAGCCCCAGGGCGCCCAGCGCAATGCCGTCCGCATCCTGGTCGCCGCTCTGCACGGTGTAGCTGAAGACTAGTGCCGTGGTGCCGGTGCCCGAGGCGTAGGCCGCCTGCCGGGCAGTCGCGCCGACGGTCAGGGCCAGCTGCGGCGTGCCCGTCACGGTCACGGCTTCCGAGAAGTTTACCGTGAAGCTCAGCGTCTGACCGGCGCGGTAGGTGCCGTTGGCCGGCACCGCCACGCTCGACACCGCCGGGCCATCCTTATCGATGGTGTATACTTCGCCGCTGGTGTAGGGCACGTTGCTCACGCTGGGCGTGAGGCCGGTGCTGTTGTTCAGGTCCAGGCGGAGGGTGCCGCTGCCGGTGCCGGTGTTCACCGTCACGGTGTAGGTAGTGCCCGAGCCCGATACGCTGCTCACGCTGGGCGTGGCGCCCAGCGTGCCGGTGGTCGTCAGGGTGAAGTTGCTGGTCGTCAGGCCCGTCACGCTGGCCGCGAAGGTCACCGTGTACTGCACGGTGGCGGCGTTGGTGGGGTTGGTGCTGGTTCGCACGATGGACGAAACCGTCGTCGGCACCGGCGTACCCGTTATCTGGATGTTGTCGAAGGCAATTTCTTCGCCCCCGTTGTCGCCCACTTCCACTCGGAAGCTCACGTTGGTGCCGGCCACCGCGGCGGGCAGCGCGATGTCCACATCCTGCATGGTGGTGGTCAGCAACAGGCCGGAGGCGCTACCGTCCTGGCGCAGCCCCCCGTTATTCAAGCCCGTGAAGTTGCCCGAAGGGAAGGCCTGCCAGCCCGCGCCGTTGTTCAGGTTGTAGGAGAAGCGCAGAAAGTCGTCGGTGGAAAAGGGACTGGGGGAGGTGGCGGCGGCCTTGAGCTTGAAGTGCAGGTTGGTGAAGCCGGTGGTATTCACCGGGGCCAATTGCAGTACCCCGCCAAGCGGCGTCGCGATGTTATTGCCCGCCGTGGGCAGCCCGTCGCTCGACGCGGGCAGGAATTCCTTGGTGCCCCGGCCGTAAAAGTAGCCGCTGCCCTGGATTTGACTGAAGACGGTGCTGGAGCCATACGTAGCGCCGGGGGGGCCGGTCAGCCGCACAAAGCCCTGCGTCCCGGAAGTAGCCGTGTTGGAGCCGTAGGTCGTGCCTTCGCCGTCATCTTCAAAGTCCTCGGTGAAAGGCAGCCCCACCGCGTCATTGAGCTTGGCCGTCACCACCACGTTGCGGATAAGCTGACCGCTGGTGCTACCGCTGTTGCTGACCGTAAACGCGAAGGTGCGCGTGCCGCCGCGGGCCGCCGTAGAGGTGGTGTTGCGGTATTTCACCGAGAGCAGCAGGTTCTGGTAATTGGTTTCCGAGGAAGAGCCGGTGAAAGCCAGCGCGCCGTTGGTGCTGTTGGCCGCATCGAACGAGATGCCGCTGCCAGCAGGAATCGTGTAGGTCAGCTCGTCCTGCGCCGCCACGCGGGTGCCGTTCGTGAAGACGACCTTGGCGGCATCCAGCGTGGCACCGCTGGGATTGTCGGCGGTCAAATCGGTGAAAATGGGCAGCGCCGCGCCCCCTTCGGCATAAGCCCGGTCACCGGTGTCAGTGGTAGCCAGGGTCGGGGGTAGGCTGGTGGCCTGGGTGCCCGTTACCCGAATGTTGTCAAACCCCAGCTCCCTGCCCGAAGCGGCGACGTCAACCTGCACACGGATAAACAGGAAACCGGAGCCCGAATTAATCGGAAACTCAAAATTTTTGAAGACTTCGGTCAGGTTCTGCCCGGTACTGACACCGTTTACATACTGATACCATAAGCCGGGGGAAGCATTGACACCAGTGAATTCGCCGGCTGTGAGAAAACTGGAAGCAGCGGGAACAACGTTCGTAGAGGTATACGCATACTGGATACGCATATGGTCGGTGTTGATGGCTACGCTGGTATTGGTGCCACTAGTCGTGCGGCGCGGGTCCGTGACCAGAATATTGACCTTGATGGTGTTGTAGTTCTGCGCGTTGGCTATGGCGTTGAGCGTCAACGTCGCCGGGGGAATCGTACGGTTAAAATCCACTCCTGCTTCCGCCGCCCAGAACCAGGAGCCATCGGGCGTTGGCGAAACAACCGGGTTACCAAATCCTGCTTTTGGATTCTGAGTCCGGGTGAAGTAGACCTGGGTAGCAGAAGTGTTATTAATGGTCGCGTTATTGTCGAAGGTAGTGGTGTACCCGTAGTCGCCATTAGTTGCCTCGAAGCTTTCCCTGATGCTCAACTGAGCCCAGGCGCTGCCGGAAAGCAGGAGCAGTACCCAGAGGATTATATGTTTTTTCATAAAAAAATATTTGAAAGGATGAAACAAAGGCACTATGTAATGC
>NZ_JBCEVZ010000064.1:0-26042 GCF_038448715.1 Hymenobacter segetis
GCTACTCACCGAGTTGTTGGCTTGCTGCGCTACCGTTTCTTCGGTGGTAGTACCGGCCGTGGCCGTGTTGGTATAGGTGCCAGCCGTGGGCGGCACCGTGTACGTGTAAGTAAACGAGTTGCTGGCCCCGGTAGCCAACGCCACGGTGCCAAAATTGATGGTGTTGCCCGTTACCGTGCCACCGCCGTTGTTCGTTACCACTGCCCCGGCGGGCAGGGTCACCACGCGCGACACGGCCGAAGAAGCATCGCCGTCGTTACCAAATTTCACGGTGTAGCTCACCGAACTTCCAGCCACCACGGTAGTGGGGTTGGGCACGGCGGTATACTGGGCATACACGTCGGCCTGCGAGCAGAAGTTGAACGCCGCAAAGCCCATAATCTGTTCGCCCGGGTTGTTGTAAGTGGTTTGGGCGTTCTTGTAAGTAACCACCACCCGGGTCACCGTCGATGGGAACAATACCGTTACGTTGCCGTCCGTAGTCGTATTGGTATTCGTACCGATAATCGTGTTGTTGCCGTTCCAGGCATTGGTGCTGTTAGTACCCAGCGTTACATCGCTGGCGCTCAGCGCAATCGGCGAGCCGCCGGTAGCCGTGGCGTAGCCGTCAATCTGCACCCAGTCCGTCCAGCCATTGCCGTTCGATTGGCCCACCGCTTTGTCGATGTCATTTAGCGTCATCGAAAAGCCATTAGTAGCCCGGTTGAGCGTAAACGTTACTTGGTTATAGTTGGCGTTGGTATTGGTCGGGGCCGTGCCACCATTGTTACCGTAGTCCACGTCCCACAACAATACCTTCCCGAATGATTGGTCCTGTACGACCGTGAGGGTAGTAGTTTGGTTTGATGAGTTCGTGGCATACCCCGATGAGGTAAGGGTGGTGGCACCTGTGGTGAGAGTGCGGCTGGTTTTCCAGTCTTCACCCGCCGTACGCGCGCTGAAATTGAACTCGCTCACATCGGCACAGGTCCGGGCCTGAACGCGGTTGGCCGCCTTCGGATTAACAGACGGATTTTTCCCGGGAATAAACACGTCTCTCATGTTTACTGGTGCGCCAGTGCCAAGGCTTGGCACTCCCGCGTTGCTCGAGGGCCTGTTCTGGCTCCAGCCAGGCAGCGCCAGCAGCAGCAGAAACAGAAGTCGTAAGAGAGGTTTCATAAAATGTGGAGAAGGGTATTAGAAAAAAAATATTATTGGTAAGTCCTTGTTTTCAAAACAAAAAGCTGCGCCAACGGTGGCGCATTTCACCTTCTATATCTGCTACAAAACTATTTCTGTGGAGGAAGCAGCAGAAATGCACTTCGACCAAAGCGGCATCATTCCAGACGAACACCCGGTTTGGGCCCTATTAAAATGCATGAGCACCGTATGGGCATTCAGTCAAAACAATTGACACTTGTTATAATCCCAATCAGGATTCCCTTCCCGGGAATCCCCCGCATTCCAATAGTTGAATACCTGCAAGGCAATCACAATTAAAAAGGAGAGTTTTCTGTTGATTTCCAGCCGATTCGTAATACGTTTTTCGCTACTGTGCTCGCGCGGAAACATGCTTGAGCACCTCACAACAGTATATTTCACGGCATTTTTGCATACGAACCTGACAATCGTATCGGATTGTCGGGATGGGTACTGCACTAAGTCAACCACACAAAGTTCCTCGATTTGATATTTCCGAATAATAATTTTATTATGGAATAATTATATTTACGGCCATTGCTCTACAGTTGAATTGGTCGGACTATAGCGGCATCTGGCAGCAATGGAAAGGGCCAGCAAAACGGGCCAACAGCAAGGGCCAGTCGGAATTCCGACTGGCCCTTGCTGTTGGCCCGTTTTGCTGGCCTTGCTACTAATCTACCGGGCGCTACCCCCGGCCGCTGGCTACCACCAGCTGGTGCAGCGGCTCGTTGAAGCCGATGGCATCCACCAGTTCCTCAAGCGGGAGGTGCAGGCGGTATTTCCAGAAGTGGCTGGGGTTGCTGGGCACGTTGATTTGTTCGTCGTGCGGGTTGGCGCGGCGCAGGTGGCTGTCGATGGCCAGCATATCCTGGAGCGGGAAAATGGCCCACATGGCCGGCGAGTGCAGGTGCTGCACCAGGATTTCGCGCGCCACCCAGGGCTCGCAATAGAACGGGGCCACCTCGCGCCAGTGGCCGAGAATGGTTTCGAAGAAGCGCTGGGTGCGCACCCGGTCTTCTTCCCACCAGCCGCGCACGGTGCTCATGTCGTGGCTGCTGGTCGTGACTACGCTCAGATACGGCGCGCTGTCGGGGTGGCCGAACTCGGTTTCGGGGTTCGAGGGCATGCGCTGGATGTTGAGGCCCAGGATGCCGAGCTCCTTCATTACGCCGGGCACCGACGCGGGCACCATGCCCAGGTCTTCGCCGCAGATGAGCATGTCGGTGGCGTAGCGCACGGGCGGCAACTTAACGAGGCCCTGCTGCCGCCAGAATTCCTCGTGGCGGCGGAAGAAAAAGTCAATGTAAATGTCGTCGTAGAGGCGGCGGCGGTCCTCATCGGAGTCCAGCTCGCGGAACGAGTAGCTTTTGTTCAGGGTGATGCGCGGGTGGTAGAAGTCGTTGCCGGCGGGCACGAACAGAACTTCATTCACCAAAGCAAACAGGCCCTTTTGCAGCCAGGCGAAATACTCGGCGTGCTCGGGGTAAGTGGCAACTTTCTGGGCGATGTAGGCTTCGATTTTGCGCTGGTCGTTCACCGCTTCCTTGAGGTGAATGCGGCCGTAGCTGGCATCGTCCAGGTACTCGTCGAACACGTTCTGGGCCTCGCCCTGGAAGATATCCTGGAGCATGTGCCAGCGGATGTAGGGCTCGCAAAGACGCGAGTAATCGAACCAGCCGAGGCGGCGCTCAATCTCGTGGCGGTGCAGTGGCAGGGCCGGCGCAAAGTGGCCCAGCAGGCCTTCCACCGACTCAATGGGCATCTCCCAGATGCGGAAGAAACCGAGGATGTGGTCGATGCGCAGCGTGTCGAAGTAGCGGGCGAGGTGGCCCATGCGCTGCTTCCACCAGAGGTAGCCGTCCTCGGCCATGCGCTCCCAGTTGTAGGTGGGGAAGCGCCAGTTCTGGCCGGTGGTGGAGAAATCATCGGGCGGGGCGCCGGCCTGGGCGTTCATGTGGTACAGCTCGGGCTGGGTCCAGGCGTCCACCGAGTGGCGATAGATGCCGATGGGCAGGTCGCCCTTCAGCACCACGCCGCGCGAGCGGGCGTAGGCCACGGCGGCACGCAGCTGCTTGTCGAGGTGGTACTGGGTGAAGAAGAACAGGCCGTAGTCGTCATAGTCGGCGGCGGTTTCGGCAGTCAGCTTGGCCAGGTTTTTTGGGGTGCGGAACTGCGCGGGCCACTCCTGGAAATCGGCGGTGTGGTACCGGTCACGCAGCGCGGAAAAGGCGGCGTAGGGTACCAGCCAGTCGGCCTGGCTTGCGTAGAACTCGCGGTACTCGGGGTCGGCCAGGAAGGCGGCTTTCTCCTGCTTATACAGCAGCTTGAGAAACTTCCACTTGGCATTCATCACCGGCTCGTAATCCACGAAATCCTTGGCGTTGAATTCTGCTTTGAGCGTGGCCAGCTCCTTGGCGGCCTTCTTGTCCTTGAGCGCGGCAATGCCTTCGAGGTGAATGAACTGCGGGTGCAGCGCAAACACCGAAATGGCGGCGTAGGGGTACGAATCAACCCAGGTATGGGTAGCGGTGGTGTCGTTGATGGGCAGAATCTGGACCAGCTTGAGGCCAGTTTGCACGGCCCAATCGGTCAGCAGCTTCAAATCGGAGAACTCCCCTACCCCGAGGCCGGCGGCGCTGCGCATGGCAAATACGGGCAGGGCCACACCGGCCCCGCGCCAAGCGGTGGCGTACTGGTAGGCTTCGTCGTTGAAAACGCGGGCCACGGTGCGGTCCTGCGTGGCAGGGATGACGCGGTTTTCACCGCCTTCCATGTCGAGGGCATGGCCGGCAGCGGCATCCCACATGGCGTATTTATAGAGGCAGTTTTCGCCGGGGTTTTGCAGCGTTACGGTGCCGCTCCAGGTGGGGTATTCAGCATCGGAGAGCACCAAGGCTTTGGTGTTGTCCCAAGCCCCCAGCGCGGGGTCGGAGCCGAGGATGCAGAGGCCGTGCTGCGGTGCTACGCGCGGGGCGAGGAGGCGAAAAGTGGTTTCGCCGGCAGCGGTTTTAGTTGTTTGGGAGTCCGGGGTTGATGCCGGGGCAGCTTCGGACGTGGCTTTGGCAGCTTTCGAGCCTTTGGCCGCGGCGGGGGCTTTGGTTTTTTTGGCGGGCGCGGCTGGGGTTGCTGCGGCGGGCGCTTTGGCCGGACGGCGGAAAAGGGCTTTGGTGAAGGCAGCGGTCAGCAGCTCGTTTTCGGGCTGGGCGGGGGCGCGCCAGTAATCAGCCAGATTCAGGCGTTGCGTGCGGGAGGCATCATAAGCAACGCTACGGTTGGGGCCGGCTTCCCAGTGCTCGCCGCCGGTGTTGGCATCGCGCAGCACGTACTTATAGGTAAGCTCGCCGGCGGAATCGGGTACGGTCAGCTCGATGCTCCAGCAGGTGCTGGCTTCGTCGTAGTTCATGTCGGCGGCTGCCGTGGGCTGCCAGTTGCCGAGGTCGGGATGGGAGCCGCACACGGCCAGGCGCTGGCCGAATACGGTGCGGTAGGGAAGAGAAAAACGTAGGGTCATGGGCAAGCGGTGGGGTTTGGGAGGCGCAAGATAGGGACTCGCCAAGGGAGGATTTATGAAGCCGGAAGATGGTTGGGATGCTCAAACGGTTGCGCACGAACAGCCACCCGGGCCGGGGCTTACGCAGTCGGGCCGGGTCGCGTTCGCCGGGCGAGGCGGCGAGCCATTTTGCCAACCCCAGCCGCCGGTTCTGCGTTTGGGAAGGTGCTCCTGCTTTGTGTTGCTGCTAATTACCTTCCGCCTTGTCCACTTTTCTGCGTCGTGCCCTTTACGGAATTCTGGGGTTAATAGCCCTGGTCCTGCTCCTCGTCATCGGAGTGGTTGTGTTTTTGCAATTTCCTTCGGGTCAGGACTTTGTGGCCAACAAGGCTGAAAGCTATTTGCGCAATAAGCTCAAAACGGAGGTCCGAATCGGGAAATTCCGGACCGATTTCCGCCACGCCATCAACCTCGACGGTGTGTACCTCGCCGACCAGCAGCGCGACACGCTTTTATCGGTCGGCCACCTCGGCGTCGACCTCGATATCTGGGCGCTGCTGCACAGCCAGGTAAATATTTCCAACGTGGAGCTGAACGACGGCCGCGTGCGCCTCACGCGCACCGAGCCTGATTCGGTGAACAACTACGACTTCATCATCGACGCCTTCGTCGACCCCAACGCGCCGGTGGATACCACCGCCTCGACGCTGAAATACGACATTGGCAAGGCGCGGCTGACCAACATCTACTTCACACAGAATGACCAGGTGACGGGCTCCGACATTCGGGCCAAAGTCGGCGAGTTCACGGCCAATATGGACGAGGTAGATGTAGACAAGTCCATCTACAAGGTGGATAACGCGGCTTTGCACCGCACCGCCATCAGCATCGTGCAAACTAAAACCGCCCCGGAGGTGGAAAACCCCGGCCCCACCGAGCCGCTCACGCTGCAATTTGGCCTGAACCACGCCGCGCTCGACAGCGTGCAGTTCGTGTATAAAAACGCCCCGGCGGCCCAGTTCATTAGCACCAATATCGGCCTAGCCGATATCACCGCCAAGGATATCAACCTGCAAAAGCAGCGCGTGAACCTGAGCAAGCTGACGCTCAAAAACACCTCCTTCGCCTACGCTCAGAACGAGGCCGTGCCCGTGGCCGAGCGCGTGGTGAACCCCGCCGAGGCCGTGCGCAAGCTGGACGAAGCCACCGACAAGGCCAAAGCCGCCACCGGCCAGAGCGCCGCTTCGCCGGGCTGGCGCGTGCTGCTGGATGAGTCTGATATCAGCGGGCTAGCCGTGAAGTTCGACAACTTCAACCAGCCCAAGCAGAAAACGCGCCTCCCGGCCCTCGACTACAACCACCTCAATTTCACCGACCTCGTGCTGAACACGCACGATTTGAGCTATTCTGAAAACCGCACCACGGGCAAAGTCGACAACCTGGCCGGCAAGGAACAGAGCGGCTTCCGCGTCGATTCGTGGAAAGCCAACGTGGTGTACGACTCAGTGCAAATCCGGCTTGACAGTCTCGATTTGATTACGCCGCACACCCGCATCCGGCGCACGCTGGCCATTGGCTACGAGAGCCTAGCCGCGCTGGGCGACACGAAAAAGCTGCCCAATCTGAAGATTGAGGGTGATTTGCGGAACGTGCGGCTGGGCTTCCGCGACATTCTGTACCTGGCCCCGCAGCTGGCCGGCACCTCGCCGTTCAATACCGGCCCCAACCAATCAGTGCTGCTCAATGGGCAGATTGCCGGGCGCGTGGGCGATTTCTCGGTGCGCAACCTGGAGTTTGTGGGCCTGCGCAACACGGTGCTCAAAGCCCGGCGCGGCCGGATTCAGGGTCTGCCCAATACCGATGCGCGGCTGTATGCTGACCTCGATATTCAGCAGTTCAGCACCTCGCGAGCCGATATCCTGAGCCTCGCGCCGAAGGGCAGCATCCCGAACAACATCAGCATTCCGCCCACGCTGGCCGTGAGCGGCACTTTCCGGGGCCGGCCCACTACGCTGGCATTTGATACCAACCTTAAGCTGCGCTCCACTTACGGCGACCTTGCTTTCAGCGGGAAGCTGGGGGCGGCACAGGCCAATGGGCGGCAGCCGCTCATTGGCACCTTCGCGGTGGGCGGGTTCGATTTCGGCAAGCTGCTGAAAGACCCGACCATCGGGCGCGTCACGGCCACGGGCCGCATCAACGCGACGGGCGATTTGAAAAACCCGGCCTCGCTGGTGGGCCGCGTGCAGAGCAACGTGCAAAGCGCCCGCTACAACGGCTACACCTACCACGGCGTGGTGGCCACCGTCGACCTTGACCGCAACCGCTACGTCATCAACGCCAGCAGCAAAAACGACCCCAACCTGAACCTCGACCTGAGCGCCGTGGTGAATCTGCGCGACGCCAAAAACCCCACCTACGAAGTCACGAAGCTGAACCTGCGCGGGGCCAACCTCACGGCGCTGGGCTTCTACACCGGCGGCGATTTGCGGGTGCAGGGCGACCTGGTGGCCAACCTGCGCGGCTCGAATCTGAATACGCTAAACGGCACCTTCAGCGGCCGCCACATTGTGATTGTGCGCGACAACCAGCCTTTTCCGCTCGACTCGCTCAACGGCCGCATCGTGCAGAATGACCGTCGTACGCTGGCCGTCATCAGCTCTGACATTGCCAATGTAAACCTCGATGGCAACGTGCATCTGGGCGACATCGCCACCGAGTTGCAGCAGCATCTGGACCGTTACTTCGACGTGCCCGGCGTGAAGTATGTGCCCAGTTCGGCCGACCGGCATTTCACCTATTCGCTGCAATTAAAAGACCCGAATCTGGCCACCAAGCTGGTGCCGGGGCTGAAGAAAATATCCCCCTTCACGCTGGCCGGCGACTACTCGCGGCAAGCCGCCCGCCTCACGGCGAATACCAGCATTCCCGTCATTCGGTATAATAATTACAAGCTTGATTCGCTGCGCCTGAACGTAGATTCGGACCCCGCGAAGCTGGATTACAGTCTGCGCCTGGCCCAGGCCGCCCAGGATAGTACGTTGAAGCTGCGCCGCCCCAGCATCATCGGCAACGTGGCGAATAACAAGCTGTTCAGCCGCGTAGCCATCCTAGGCGACTCAGCCAACCGTGAGCGGCTGGCGGTGGCCGGCACCCTGCAGGCGCTGGCTCAGGGCGGCGGCAAGAATAGCAGCGTAGTGTATGAATTCGTGGCTGCACCCGAGCAAGTTATCAACTACGAAAACTGGACGGCGGGAGCCAACAACTTCGTGCGCTACTACCCTACCGGCGAAGTGGTGGCCGACGGCCTCAACCTGACGAATGGCCGCAGCACGCTGGCCCTGCAAAGCCAGAACCCGCAGGTGCGCACCTCGCCATTGGGTGTGACGTTTACCAATTTCGAGCTGGCCGAACTGGCGCGCATCGTGCAGCAGCAGGATTCGCTGGTGGCCGGCAACCTGAATGGCACGGCCCGCATCGACAATCTGGGCAAGCCCAATCAGGCTTTTACGGCCGATGCCACGATTAAAAACCTGGTGTTCCAGAAGGCTTCCATTGGTGATATCGCCTTCCGGGCCACCAACCCCGCCCCCAGCCGCTACGATGTAGATGCGCGGCTGGCCGGCGGCGCGGCCGGTACCGTGGGCGGCGCGGGCAACGACGTGCAGGTGCGCGGCACTTACCTCGCCAGCAGCCCCACCCCGCTCAACCTGACGGTGGATGCCAACCGCCTAAACCTGAAACTCATTGAGCCCTTCTCAGTGGGTCAGGTGCGCCAAGCCAACGGCTACGTGCGCGGCCAGCTCACGGTGACGGGTGCGCCGAGCGCGCCGGTGGTGCGCGGCACCCTTAATACTTCTGACGATGCCGGGTTTGTGGTACCGCAGCTGGGCTCGCCCTTCCGCCTGCCTAATCAGTCGCTCACGTTTGATGACCGGGGCATTGCCTTCAATAACTTCACGGTGCTGGATTCGGCCTCGAACAAAGCAGTTATCAATGGCTATCTGCTGAGCAAGGACTTCGTCAACTACTCCTTCGATATGCGGGCCACGACCAAGGATTTCCTGGCCGTGCGCAGCACCCGCGAGGACAACCAGCTGTTCTACGGCCGCTTGGTGCTCGACTCGGATACCCGCCTCACGGGGCCGGTTTCGCTCATCAAAGTGAATACCAATGTGACGGTGGTCGACGGCTCGAACCTTACGGTGGAGTCGCCCACGGCCACGCCCACCACGGTGGCGCGCGAGGGCATTGTTGAATTTGTGGATAAAAGTGCTCCGCTCGATACCATGCTTTCGCGCAAGCTGGCGGCCGGCGACACACTGAAAATGGCCGCCTCGGGCTACGATGTGACGGCCGTGGTCACGATAACCGACCGCACGCCATTCACCATCGTTATCGACCCGGTGAGCGGCGACAACCTGAAAGTGCGGGCCGCCGGCACACTCAATACCAACATCGCGCCGGATGGCACCATCACGCTCAGCGGGCGGCTGGAAGTGGCGCGCGGGCTCTACCATATGTCGCTATACAGCCTGGCGCAGCGGGATTTCATCATCCGCAGAGGCTCAACGATTGTCTGGGACGGTGACCCGTATAATGCCACGCTTAACATCACGGCCGTGTACAAGGTGCAGGCTGCCCCGGCCGAGCTGCTGGCCGGCCAGGGGGCTGATGACCTCACCAGTGCCACGGTCGCCCGCAACCGCCTGCCGTTTAATGTGCTGCTGAATGTGACCGACCAGCTGACTAAGCCCACCATCGGCTTCGACATCACGCTGCCCGAAAACCAGCGCGGCGCCCTCAACGGCCAGGTTGATGCCAAGCTGGCTCAACTGCGCCAGCCTAACCAGACCTCGGAACTCAGCAAGCAGGTGTTCTCGCTGCTGATTCTGGGTCGGTTTGTGGCCCAGAACCCCTTCCAGACCAGCAGTGGCGAGGGACTGGTGGCCACGCAATTACGCGGCAGCGCCAGCGCCGTGCTTACCGACCAGCTCAACAACCTCACTGGCAAGTACCTCGCCGGCCTCGGCCTCGACCTGGGCGTGACCAACCAGGCTGCCTACGGGGCCGACGGCAGCCAGGGCAGCCGCACCGACCTGAACGTGGCCCTGCGCCGCCAGCTCCTCAACAACCGCCTGACCGTGCGCGTGGGCACCGACATTGCCCTGAGCGGCAACACCGGCACCCAAAGCACCCAGGGCCAGAACAGCCCCAGCAACCTGGCCGGCGATGTGAGCCTGGAATACACCCTGCTGGCCGATGGCCGCCTGCGCGTGCGCGTGTTCCGCCAGAACAGCTACGAGGACATCGACGGCGCACTGGTGCGCACCGGCGCGGCTCTGGTGTTCCAGCGCGACTACCAGGATTTGAAAGAGCTGTTCTCGAAAGTACCGAAGGATATCAAGGAAGAGCGCAAAGCCAACCGCAAGCAGGAAAAAGTGGATAAGAAAGCCGAGAAGGATTCTGTGCAGCAAGCCTCGCCTCCTTCGGCGCGGGTAGATTCGACAAAGCAGGCAAGCAAGAAATAGGTATTTATTTGGTAGTGAACGATAGTAGCATGTTTGATTGGCATACCCGAACCTTCCTTTCCGGTCCTCGCTCCCCTCAAAAGGAAGCGCCTGACGGCATTTGTCAGGACTTAACCAGTGCCCCTTATTTTTCAGGAATTCGGGCGGGAAGTGAGGTTTCGTTGCGCCGCTTAGCCAGCCTCGCTCTGCTCCTGCTCCTCGCCTCCTGCTCGGGCCTGAAATACATTCCCGAAGGCCAGAAGCTCTACACGGGCAGCAAGGTCATCATCAAATCGCCTGAAAAGCTCAGCAACAAGTCCGCCCTGCAAACCGAGCTGGCATCGGTGGTAGCGCCCAAGCCCAACGGCTCCATTCTGGGCCTGCGGCCGAAGCTGTATTTCTGGCACCTCGGCGTGGGCAAGAAGAAGGGTCTGGGCAAGTTCTTCGCCGATAAGTTTGGGGAAGCACCGGTGCTGCTGAAAGACGTGAAAATCACCGCCACCGAAGGCCTGATTACCAATCGGCTCTATAACAACGGCTTCTTCAAAGGCACCGTGGCCCATGAGGTGAAGGCGAAGGACAAGACTGCGCAGGTGGACTACACCGCCACGACTGGCAAACCCTACACCATCAAGGAAATCCATTTCCCGGAAGGCGACACCACGGTGAACGCTGCCGTGCGCGCCACCCAGCCCGGCACCCTGCTGAAAGTGGGCGACGCCTACAACCTGACCACGCTCACCAACGAGCGGGTGCGCATCGACAACGTACTGAAAAACCAGGGCTATTTCTACTTCAACCCCGATTACATTCTGTTTCAAGTGGATAGCACGCTGCACGACAAAGTGAACGTGTATCTGCGCGTGAAAGGCAGCGCCCCCGCCATCGCCGTGCGGCCCTATTGGCTCGATGTGGTGAAGCTCAACACGAACTACATCCTGACCGATACCACCACGCGCCCGCCCATCCTCTACCGCAAATACCTCTACTATCCCGACGAGAAAGTATTCAAGGCCAGCGCCATTACCCGCGCCACATTCCTGTACCCCGACAGCCTGTACCGGCGCAAGCGGCGCGACCAGACCATCAGCCGCTTGATGAGCCTGAACACGTTCAAGTTCGTGGAAATCCGCCTGAAGCCATCGCTGGCCGGCGATTCAGCCGACCGCGCCCGCCTCGACGCTGATGTGCTGATGACCCAGCTCAAAAAGAAAAGCCTGCGGGCCGATTTGCAGCTGGTGTCCAAGAGCAACGGCTTCACGGGGCCGGGCCTCACGGTGTCGTTCCGGAACCGCTCGGCCCTGCGCGGCGGCGAGCAGCTAGTTGTCAATGCCGTGGCTTCCACTGAAACCCAGACCGGGAGTGGCAGCGGCGGCGTGGGCCTCACCAGCTACGAATTAGGTTTGAACGCGCAGCTGCTCATTCCGCGCCTCGTGGTGCCCAATTTGCCGCTGCTGGATGTGCACCTGCCCAACTCCGATTTCCAGCCGCGCACCACCATTGGGGCGGGTTTCCGGCTCGTGACGCGCGCCAACTACTTCACCCAGAACTTCTTCAACCTGAACTACGGCTACTCCTGGAAAACCAAGATTACCAACGAGCAGGAAATCAAGCCTATTGATATAACCTACGTTCAGTTCACGCCTACTGACCAGTTTATTCCAATACTTGAAGCCCGACCTTTTCTGAAAAGCGCGTTTCAGCAGCAGTTCATTCTGGCCAGTTCCTACCGCTACACCTACAACCAGCAGGTGCTGGAGCAGCGCCGCCAGCAGATTTACTTCAGCGGGCAGGTCGAGGGAAGCGGCAACCTGGCCCAGGGCCTGGCCAGCTCTCTCGGCGGCACCAAGAACGATAATGGCAAGTACACCATTGGTGGCCAAGAGTATAGTCAGTATTTGAAGTTTGATTTCGAGTTCCGCGAATACTACCGCATCAGCCCGAATCCTGCTTCGGGCAACCGCATCGTGGCCCGTTTCCAAGCTGGTGTGGGCCTGCCCAGCGGCAATTCCGACGTGCTGCCTTACCCCAAGCAGTACGGCATTGGCGGGCCAAACTCGGTGCGCGCCTTTGCCGCGCGGGGCGTCGGCCCGGGCACCTACCGCCCCCAGAATGCCACGCAGGACCTCAACAGCTTCTACGACCAGGTGGGCGACATTCGCCTCGAAGGCAACGTGGAATACCGCCAGGACCTGATTCCCTACCTCAAAGGGGCCGTGTTTCTCGATGCCGGCAATATCTGGCTGGCCAACGACGACCAGGCCCGGCCCGGCGGCAAGTTCAGTTCCAGCACCTTCCTGAAACAACTGGCCGTGGGGGCCGGCGTGGGTCTGCGCGTCGACGTGCAGTTTTTCGTTATCCGCTTCGACTTAGCCTTCCCGCTGCAAGCGCCCTACGGCACGCCTACCAGCCAAACCGGCCGTTTCAACCTGGCCATCGGCTATCCGTTCTAACAATGTCTGCCATTGCGAGTGGAGCGCAGCGCAACGCGGCAATCCGTCCTGTATTAACCAGACACTTCCTTCTATCAGAAAGCCCCGACACTTCGCAGTATCGGGGCTTTTTGTTGCTAAAACAAGGCTTTGTCACAGCTCAAAGCTGGTCGCATCCAGAGGACGGATTGCCGCGTTGCGCTGCGCTCCACTCGCAATGACAGACGTTACCGAATTATCGGCATCCGCTCAAACGGCCGCTCCCTATCAAACAAATAGCGGAACGTGGCGTGGGTTTTCACGATGGTGGCCCCGATGGAGCGCGTGGTAACCAGCATGCGCGGGTTGAAATCGCCAATCCAGTTCATTTCGATATCGGCGTAGCCCGCGTCGATGAACGCCTGGCGGGCATATACCAGCATGGCCGCGTCCACGCCCTTGCCCTGGTACTCGGGCACCACGCCGTAAATGATGCCGAACAGGCGCTTGTCGCGGCGGCGCATGAAGCGCCAGCGCGCCCATAGAAAGCGCAGCTTGCCCACTAGGTTCAGCCGCCGGCCCACGTGCCGAAAAATCTGGTTCAGCTCGGGTAGGCTGATGAAAAACGCCACCGGCTCGGAGCCGTGGTAGGCAAACCAGAGCAGGCGCTCATCCACCACGGGCTTCATTTCTTTCACGATGTTGCGGGCCTGGTCCAGCGTCATCGGCTTCACGCCCGAGTGCTTGGCCCAGGCCAGGTTATACACGTGGTGGAAGTCGTAGGCCAGCTTCTCGGCATCGGCCTTGCGGGCGTGCTCGAAGCGGAACTCGGCCGCGTGCTCCTTGGCCTGCTGCGCGAAGCGGGCGTGCAGCGGCGCGGCCGTGGTGCGGTAGCAGGTGTACTGCTTGAAGTAGAGTTGAAAACCGTATTGCTCGAATAGCTGCTGGTAATACGGCGGGTGCCAGAACATGCCGTAGTTCGGCGGGCGGTCGAAACCGTCAATCAGCAGGCCCCAGAGCCGGTCGCGCTCGCCGAAGTTGATGGGGCCATCCATGGCCTGCATGCCCCGCACGGCCAGCCACTGCCGGCCGGCATCGAACAGCTCATTAGCGGCCGACTGGTCGTCGATGCACTCGAAAAAGCCCAGGCCGCCGGTGGGCAGGTCGGGGTTCTGCACGTCGGGCGCGTCGCGGTTGAGGAAGGCCGCCACCCGGCCGATGACCGTGCCCGTGGCATCGGTCAGCACCCAGCGAATGGCTTCGCCGTTGGCGTATTTCGGGTTTTTGATGGGGTCGAAAACGGCCTCAATCTCATTTTCCAGAATCCCGATGTATTGCGGCACCGCCTGGTGCAGGCGTGCGGGCAACTCCACAAACTGCCGCGCCAGGCGGGCATCCGTAACTTCAAGCAGCGGCATAGACTAAAACGATAAAAGCAACGCTTGCCAACAAAACCCAAGCGAAAAAGGCCCAACGGGGCCGCAAATAAACAGCCGCGCCGCCGTTCGGGGACCGCCGCAGCACCGCGAGAATACCAAAGGCCCCGGTTATTCCCGAATGCAGCCCCCGCTACCACCGCAGCGGCCCTTCCCGGCGGCTATTCGTAGAAATGCCGCATCCGCCGGATGGTGGACAGCACCACCCAGTCGCCCAGCCGTGGCAGGTAGGTATGCACCAGCACGATAATCCGGCCCAGGGCCGAAATCACGGTGCGCTGCCGCCGCTTCCGCACGTGCCGCACGATAATGGCAGCTACTGCGGCCTGCGACTTCTGCCAGCGCGGCGGGCGGTGTGCAATGGGCACGGGCTGGCCCTGGGCATCGAGCACGCGCTTTTCGGGGTCGTTTTGGGTGAAGCCGATGTGCACCACGCCAAAGTGAATGCCGGTATCAGCCAGCTCCAGCCGCAGGGTGTGGGCCAGGTTGGCCACGGCTGCCTTGCCAGCACAGTAGGCCGAGCCGCTAGGCATCCCATTCAGGGCCGAAATGGAGGAAATGAACGTGACGCTGCCCCGCGTGCGGGTCAGGTGCGGCAGGGCCGCCTTGAGCGGATACACCGAGCCGTATACGTTGCTGTCGAGCACCTGCCGGAACACCTCGGGAGCCATGTCGGCGAAGTAGGCGCGCATGGAAATGCTGGCGTTGGTAATCAGAATATCGAGCCGGCCGAAGTGGTCGAGGGCCGTTTGCACGAGGCGCTCGCAGTCGGCGTAGTCGGTCACGTCGGCTACGCAGGTGGCTACGGAGTGGCCGGCAGCGGTCAGCATTTGCCGGGTATGCTCCAGCCGCTCGGCGTTGCGACCGTTCAGGACCACGGCGGCTCCGCTTTCGCACAGCGTGCGAGCCGTTTCGCGCCCAATACCCGATTCCGAACCGGTGACGATGGCCACTTTGCCCGCAAACGGTCCCGGGTGCCGGGCCAACGTGGCATCCAGCGAAGAGCGAGGGGCCGGATTTGAATCAAACATAATGGTTGGTTTTAAACCAGTCGAACGCTTCGGCCACGGCTTGAACGATGGGAGTTTGCGGCAGGGCCAGCTCCTGCCGGGCTTTCTGCACATTGAAATAATGTCCGTCGTTGGCCACAGAGGTCATGGCCGAATTCAGCTGCGCCGGGCGGCCGGTGAGCCACGCTTTCACATCGCAAAACTCGCTATAAAGTGTGGCGAGCCCTGGCAGAATAGGCCAGCGCGGTGCCTGCACCCCCAGCACGCCCGCCATCAGCCCGAAGGCCTCGCGGTAGCTCAGGTTCTCATTGCCGAGGATGTAAGATTCGCCCACGCGGCCCTGCGTGAGGGCGTTGACGGTAGCCGTGGCCACGTCGCGCACGTGCACGTAGTTTTTGCCACCCGGCGGGTAGCCCGGCAGCTTGCCCTGAAAAAGCTCCAGCAGCAGGGCGTTGGAAGTCGGTTTAACATCTTGCGGGCCGAGCATAAAAGTGGGATGCACCAGCACGGCGGGCAGCTGCTTCCGCGCCACGGCGCGCAGCACGAGGTCGGTGGCCGCGCGCTTGCTGTCCATGTAGTCGAGGCCGTAGCGGCGGCCAGCGTAGGGCCGGGTTTCGTCGCCGGGGTTGGCTTTGGGGCCGAAGCCGAAGACATTGGCCGTACCTACGTACACTAGCCGGCGCACACCCGCCCTCCGCGCCAGCTGCAGCACAGCTTCGGTCCCGCCGAGGTTGGCGGCCCACACGGCCGGGTCGCGGGCCGGATTCACCTGGGCCAGTGCAGCGGCGTGGATGATGGCCCCGCAGCCGTGGGCCGCGCCGGCCAGGGTGGCGGGCTGGGTGAGGTCGGCGGCGCGGTAGTCAATGTTCCAATCGGCTGGAAATGGCGCGGGTGTGCCGGGCCGTAGCAGCGCCCGCACGGGATGGCCGCGCTGCCGCAGTTCGGCCACGAGGTGCCGGCCCAGAAAGCCGTTGGCGCCGGTCACAAGGACGGTTTCGGCCATCAGTAGGTGTTGAGCATGGCTTTGTAGGTGCGGGCAATGCGCACCGGAGCCACTTTGAGGAAGTACAGCGAAAAGGCTGTCAGGTTGGCCACCTGCACGCGCAGCCAGCTGTTATTCCGATACTTACGGGCCGACACCACCACGTCTTTGGGCACAATCAGGAACGAGGCCACCCGCCGGATGCGCTGGATAATCTCAAAATCCTCCATCACCACGAAATGTTCATTGAACCCGCCCAGCTGCTCAAACAACGCCCGCGTAATAAACAGCGTCTGGTCGCCGCCCCGGCTCATAATCCCTTTGAAACGAGTACCAAAGCTATTAATCCGCAGCAGCGGATGCGCCGAATCGAACCGGAACCGGTAGCAGCCTGCCGCGTGGCCCTGCGCCACGGCCTGGCCGATGGTGGCCACGTAGTCGGGGTGAATGCTCACGTCGGCGTGCACGAAATAGAGGATATCGCCGGTGGCGTGGGCGGCCCCGTGGTTCATTTGGGCGGCGCGGCCGGGCCGGGGGGCCAGCAGCACGGTGGCTCCGGCCTGGCGAGCCAGCTCGGCGGTGCCGTCGGGGCTGTGCGCGTCCACCACCAGTATTTCTACCGCGCCGTTGGCATCGTGGCGGCGCAGCTCGGCTACCAGCCGGGCAATGTTGGAGGCTTCGTTGAAAGAGGGGATGATGACGCTCAGTTTCATAGCAAGGGAAAGGACGAGGGGGCGAATTTCTGCATTTCGCCGCACTTGCACTGTGGGCCGTTTTCCATGCTTACGCACGGGCCGCCGCCAGCAGTTTGGAACGGGCGAAATCTTTACCCGCCAGCGACGGCGCGGGCCGTTTCCAGAGCTCGTCAATCGGCCCCGCGTTATTTCTCGTATGGGATAAACCTACGCCGGCGTTGCGTCTATTGCCGCGGCAGTGCCCCACCGTCCGGTTATTCAAGCGCTTCTCATCCAATTTTCCTTCATGAAAGCCACCCGCTCTTTTACCCTCGCCCTGTTCGGCACTATACTCTTAGGTGCTAATGCCTTTGCGACAGCGCCGGCCCACTCACCGGCCAGCGCGGCCACTGCCGCCAGCCCCGCTGCCATAGACCACGGCAGCTACGACAAGCTGCTAAAGAAATACGTAAGCGCCAAGGGGCTCGTCAACTACAAGGGCCTCAAGGCCGACCAGCAGGCGCTCAACAGCTACCTGGATATGCTCAGCAAAAACGCGCCCGCCGCATCGTGGAGCAAGGCCGAGCAAATGGCGTTCTGGATTAATGCCTACAACGCCTACACCATCCGCCTGGTGCTCGACCACTACCCCGTTTCGAGCATCAAGGACATTGGCTCGAAAATCAAGATTCCCTTCGTGACCACGCCCTGGGCCATCAAGTTTTTCAGCATCGGCGGCGAGAAAATGAGCCTCGATAACATCGAGCATGGCACGCTACGCAAGAAGTACGACGACCCGCGCATCCACTTCGCGCTGGTGTGCGCCTCGATGTCGTGCCCGCGCCTGCGCAACGAGGCATACACCGCTTCCAAGCTGGAAAGCCAACTCGACGACCAGGGCCACGACTTCCTGAACAACCCCGCCAAGAATAAACCAAGTGCCGCCAGCGCCCAGCTTTCCAAGTATTTTGACTGGTACAAAGGTGATTGGGACAAGAATGGCCAATCGGTGGAAAAGTGGGTAAATAAGTATTCGACGACTAAAATCGATGCCAAAACCAGGATTTCCTACCTCGACTACAACTGGAGCCTGAATGAGCAATAGGCCCCGTGCGGGCCATTGGCTGGCGCTGCTGGTACTAGTGGGGCTGGCCGGCGCGGCGCAAGCCCAGGCCCTGCCGGGCACAACCACGCGCCCGGGCGCCCCCACCGAAACCCGCCACTACGCCATTGAAGTAGCCGGCCTGCGCGTGGGCACCATGACGGCCACCCGCCAGCCCCAGCCCGGCACCACCGAGGTGATTTCCACCCTCATCAGCGACGTGCAGGTCACGTTCCTGTTCTATCACCTGAAAATTTACTACAAGGTAACCAACCGCGTGCGGGGCGGCCAGCTGCTGCTGTCCACGGTGGAGGCGCACACCAATCAGGGCAATTTTTCGTCCCGCGCCGAGTGGCTGGGCGACCATTACGCCATCCGGGCCGACCAATACAAACACCACTACCAAGCCATCGAAAAGCAGCCCATCACCTACACCGTGACGGATATGTTTTTTGGCGAGCCCGGCAGCCACACCACCGCTTTCGCCGAATATTTTGGCGACTATTTCACCCTGGCTCGCGCCGCCGATGGCACCTACCAAGCCCACCGCGACGGCCGCGAAGACGAGTACCACTACGCCAACGGCCGGCTGGTGAGCCTCATCAAAAAGAACCCGCTGAAGAATTTCGTTATTCGGCTGCTGCCGTAGTGCTGGTAGTTGGCGCAGTCAATAAAAACGCCTGTCATCCTGAGCAAAGCGAAGGACCTTCTCGCGACTGAACAATACGTTCAAACGTGAGAAGGTCCTTCGCTTTGCTCAGGATGACAGACATTTGAAACAGCTCCTGCCCGTTCCCAATCCCCTATTTCGTGAGGACCACGTAGCCGTAGGCGGGCAACGATATTGTGCTGCCCAGCGTGACCTGACCGCCTTGCAGGGCGTTGGTCCAGGTGCTGCTGTTCAGGGTGGCGGGCAGCGTAAAGGAAGTGGCCGAGCTGCGGGTATTCACCACCACCAGCGCCTGCGATGTACCTGATACCTTGGTGAAAGCGCACACGTTGGCCGTGCTGTACGAGGCGGTGGGCATGCCGTGTTGCAGGGCCGGGCTGGCGGCGCGGGCTTTCAGCAGCTGGCGGTAGAGGCGCGTCACCTCGGGTTTGGCATTCCAGTTCACTTTCACACCGGTGAAGGGGAATTTGATGGCCGTGCTCATGCCCACTTCCTGGCCGTTGTAAATCATGGGTACGCCCTTGTAGAGCGCGGCGATGACGAAGGCCGACATCGCGCCCGCATCGCCGCCGAACAGCGCCACCGGCGTGCCGTCGGAATCGTTCACGTCGTGGTTGGTGATGTAGCGCACCACCTGCTGCGTGCCCGTGGCGCCCACGTATTCGCTGGCGTTGAAGTTATCGAACGTGGTGGCCGAGGCGTTGTTGATATACACACTACGAATGCCGCCGTAGAAGTTGAAGCCGAAGATGTAGTCGAAGCCCGAGGCGTAGTGGCTGCTGCGGCTGCCCTCGGCCAGCAAGAGCAGCTTGTGGGTTTTGATGGTGCGCAGCGAGTCCACAGCCTGTTTCCAGAAGGTGGAAGCCGTGATGGTGGGCGCGTCGGCATAGTCGCAGCGGAAGCCATCGACGTTGGCCGTGTACACCCACGATTTCATGGCCGAAATCATCTCCGCGCGCATGGCCGGGTTGGTGAAATCGAGCTGGGCCACGTCGTTATAATTGGTGCCGGGCGGGTTTGAGATGGTACCAGCGGCATTCTTCAGGTACCAGTCGGGATGGTCCGTTACCCAGGCATTGTCCCAGCTGGTGTGGTTGGCTACCCAGTCCAGCATCACGGTCAGGCCCCGGGCGTGGGCCGCGTCCACCAGCGTGCGCAGGTCGGCGAGGGTGCCGAACTCGGCGTTCACGCCGCGGTAGTCTTTCACGGCGTAGGGCGAGTTCACGCCGCGCAGCTGGCCCACCGGGTATATCGGCATGAGGTACACCACGTTCACGCCCAGATTCTTGATAGAATCCAGCCGGGCCGTAACGCCGGCAAAGTTCGCGCTTTGGCTGAACGCCCGCATATTCACCTGATAAATCACGGCATCCTCGCGGTTGGGCACTGCCGAGAAAGGCGTGCCGTACTGCGGTGTGGTTGGCGTGGTGGGGGTGGTCGGCGTAGTGGGCGTGGTGGCCGTCGGGGCCGCTGCCATCTCCTTTTTGCACCCGGCCAGGAAGCTGGCGGCCAGCAGCAAAACCAGGCTGTTTTTAACTAAAATACGGCGAATAAGCATGCAGGAATTCTTTTAAAAGGACAGGAAAATAGCGCGCCGAGACGCAGGAAATTATTTCTTAACCGGCTTGAAGCTAACCGCCGCCCCGCCGCCGGGAGCCAGCTGCAAAGTGAGGACCGACTTGCTGGTAACCACCTGCCTGGTAATGCGGTAGGCCGTGGGGTTTTTCTGCCAGTCGGCCCCTTTGCCGTCGGCATAAATGGTGGCCTCGTAGCGCTGGCCGGGCGTGAGGAAATCCAGCTTAATGGGTTGCTGGCGGGCTTTTTCGTCGGTGATACTGCCGAGATACCACTCGTCGCGGCCCTTGGCTTTGCGCACGGTGGTGAGGTAGTCGCCGGGCTCGGCGGCCAGAATGCGGGTATCGTCCCAGTCCACGGGCACGTCTTCGATGAACTGGAAGGCGTCGAGGTGCTGGTTGTAGTTCTCGGGCAGGTCGGCGGCCATTTGCAGGGGCGAGTACATGGTCACGTACAGCGCCAGCTGCTTGGCCAGCGTGGTGTGCACCAGGCGCTTGCCGGTCGGCTCAAAATTCTGGAGCTTGAAGATGCCGGGCGTATAGTCCATCGGCCCGCCCATGAGGCGGGTGAAGGGCAGGATGGTTTCGTGCTCGGGCTGGTTGCCCTCGCTGAAGGCGTTGAACTCGTTGCCACGGGCGGCTTCGCAGGCCAGCCAGTTGGGGTAGGTGCGGTTGAGGCCAGTGGGGCGCACCGGCTCGTGCATGTCAACCATGATGTGGTAATCGGCCGTTTTCTGGGCCGTTTGCACGTAGTGGTTCACCATCCATTGGCCGTCGTGGTGCTCGCCGCGCGGAATGATTTTGCCCACGTAACCGGTTTTCACCGAGGTGTAGCCGTGGGCATTCATGAAGCGGTAGGCATTGTCCTGGCGGCGCTCGTAGTTGGTGGCCGCGCCGCTGGTTTCGTGGTGCATGATGATGTTGACGCCCTTGCTGGCGGCGTAGCGCTGCAGCTCGTCCACATCAAAATCGGGGTAGGGCGTCACGAAGTCGAACACTTCCTCCTTCCAGTTATTGGCCCAGTCTTCCCAGCCCACGTTCCAGCCCTCCACCAGCACGCCGGGGATGTGGTGCGCGGCGGCAAAATCGATATATTGCTTGACGTGGGCCGTGTTGGCCATGTGGCGGCCGTTGGGCTTGAGCTTGCGCCAGTCGGTGCCGGCCAGCTTGATGTTGAAGGTGTCGGCGTAGTTCCAGCTGCCACGGCTGGTCTGCATTTCCCACCACACGCCCACAAATTTCTGGGGCTTAATCCAGCCGGTATCAGTGATTTTACTGGGCTCGTTCAGGTTCAGAATGAGCTTCGAGGCCAGCAACTCGGGGGCCTTGTCGCTCACCACGATGGTGCGCCAGGGCGTGTGCTCCGGAGCCTGCAAATAGGCCTTGGCGCCCGTGCCGGTGGCATCGGGCACGAGCTGGCTGGTGAGGTCGAACGTCTTGGTGTCCACGTTCAGGTACAGGGCCGGGTAGTTCACCAGCGCTGCTTCGTGGATGTTGATGTACAGGCCGTCGTCCGATTTCAGCATCAGTGGCGTCTGAATACGGTTGGCCGGGGCCTTCTCCTGAATGGCCGGAATGGGCGTGGTGTTCACCTCGTTCACGCGGCTGGTGGTGTAGGCGTACTCGTTCGAGTCGTAGTCGCCCGGAATCCAGAACGCCTTGTGGTTAGCCGGCAGGTGAAACTCCGTGAATTCGTCCTGCACCGTGAAATACTGCAGGTGCGCCTGCCGCGGAAACTCGTAGCGAAAGCCCACGCCATCGGCGAAAACCCGAAACACCACGTCCAGCTTGCGCCCATCGGCGGCGGGCTGGCGCAGGTGCACCGTGAGCTGCTGGTAGTGGTTGCGAATGTTCTTCACCTCGCCCCACACCGGCTGCCAGGTTTCGTCCACGTCCTTGGTTTCGCTGCCCGTGAGCACCAGCGGCCCATCAAAGCCCTTGCCATCGGCAAACGCCAAGCCCAGGCGTGAGGGCGCAATCACGGTTTTCGGGCCGAAGGCCACGGCATAAGTTGGGCGGCCGTCGGTGCTCAGGGCCACGGTCAGGCTCACTTTGTCGAGGCTGGCAGTTAGCGGGGCGGTGGCCTGCGCGTGGGCCTGGGAGCCGGCCGTCAGCAGCAGCGCAGCCAGCAAAATATTTCTCATCATTCGGGTGTCAAATCGGGGGGCGGTGGGAGCGGCGACTTCTTCAGCGTTAGGTATGGGCAGGGGTAAAGGCTGCGGCTGCCCAAGGTTTGGGAGAGCTTGTCAAACAAAGCTAGAGTCACCCCTCACCCCCCTGAAATTTTTCAAACCACAGTATGAAAAATATTAACCCATCCCCCAGACTTATCCTTCACCAACAATGATTTACCCCAAAAATCCCCAACCAAAATATTAGCCCCATATGGCATCTTCTCCTCCTCATTCTAACAAAAACAAGGGCTCCAGCCTCTTAAAAACATCCCAAGCATTACAAAAGCATGGGGCATTCCCATCCCTGTCCTTCACGCCGTCGCATCGTGCCGCAACCAGCCGATGCTCCCCTGCCCACCCTGGTGTGTGGCCACTCACCCAACCGGATATCGGGTTAACTATATCCCCCTTTTACCGTGTAGCAGCCTCGTTCTTCAGACCGCCTGAATGGCCTGAATGCGCGCCTCAAACTCCTCGTTGGGCAGGAAAGACCGGTTCTTTACCCGGGTCTTATAGGTATAAATCGTGTTGATGGAGTAGCCCAGCATCCGGCTGATTTGCTCGCTGTCGTCGATGCCCAGCCGGATGAGCGCGAAAATGCGCAACTCCGTGGTCAGCAGTTGGTCGTCGGCCAGCCGAATGCCCTCCCCTTCCCCGAACAGCGCGTTGAACTGCGCGATGAAATTGGGAAATAGCCGCAGAAATACCGTATCGAACCCCTTCAGCAGCTCGTTGCGCTCGGTTTTGATGTTCACGCCGTCCACCAGCTTCTGCACACCGGCGTACTGTTTGGTAGCCAGCAGCGCATCGAGCCGCTTCTTCAGGGTTTCGATTTTGTCGATGTACTGCGAGTTGTTGTGGAAGTAGAAGCCGATGTATTCCTCCTTAATCTTGTTGGCTTCGTTCAGGTCGCCGTTCAGCTGCCGCAGCACCTCGTTCCGCTCGCGCAGCTCCTGGTTGGTGGCAAAAACCACCCGGTCGGCTTTGCGCGCCTTCCGCAGCTGCCTAAAGCTGATAATGGCAAAGCCTATCACCACGCCCGCCAGCAGCGTCATTATAATCGCATAGGTTTTCAGCGCCTTACGCTGGTTTTCGATGATGTTAATTTTCTGGCCTTCGATGATGGACGAGACGTGGCTAATCTCAAGCTGCCGCTGCCGGGCCTTGTAGAACGTAGCATCCTCCCGCGCCTCCCGGATGAAGGTATAGGCATTTTTCAGGTCGCCCTGGCGGTAGCAATAGTCCGAGAGCTTGAAGATGGCCGTGGTTTCCTTGGTGGCCGTTTTCACGTCGGCAATGGCCGAAACCAGCAGCAGTTCAACGGCCTTATCGGTCTGGCCCGCCAGCTCGTAGAGGTAGGCCGTGGTACTGGCACTCACGGCCAGCTGGTGTAGCGTGAGGTGCGGCAAACGTAATATCTGCTGGTACACGGCCGCACCGGCGGGCACATTGTTGGTCTTTTGCGCCCGAAATTCCTGCACCGATAGGTACTCGTAAGAGCCGGGACGGGCATATTGCAGGGCCGTATCAGCATAGGCCAGCGCCTTGGAATAATACGCTGGCCGGTACACCTGGTCCTGGTTGAAATCGCCCAGGTCGCTGTAGGCCCGGGCTTTCAGAAAATAAAAGCTCTGCTTATCGGCCTTTTTCAGCCGGGCCGGATTGATGCCATCAAGCGTCTCGAAGGTTTCCTTGAACAGGCCCGACGAGAGCAGCACGAAAGCCAGCTTCAACCTGGCAACTTCCAGCTTCTCCGGCTGCTTCAGCTGATTGGCCAGTCGGATAATCTTCTGGCAGTACACAAAGGCCGAATCGTACTTAAACGTCTTGTACTCATCGTAAATGCGCAGGCCCAGGTCAAATTTCGCATCATCATTCACCTCCGCCGAGGCAAACTCGGCTGTGAGCACGGCAATGCGATTCAGGCGTTGCGCATCGTATTCCTTTTTGTGGTCCAACGCTTTATTTAGCTCCACCAGCAGACTGTCAGTCGTGCCCGTGCCCGCCGCCGCACAAGCAGGTACCGCACCAAAGAGCAGGCTACACCACAGGACTAAAAAGAGCTTCACGAAGGCGACAGGAGGTAATTCGGGCGGGGAATGGCCAAAATTAACAGATAGCTGGTGCGTTAGTGGGCACCTCATTCCGCTACGGCAATGAATTCAGCTGCTCTAGCTTCGAAGCGGCCTTCAAACGTGTTAAAATGAAAACAGCCACTCAGTATCGCTACCAAGTGGCTGTTAATCAATGTGGGAAGTAAAGGATTCGAACCTTCGACCTCTTCGGTGTGAACGAAGCGCTCTAAACCAACTGAGCTAACCTCCCATTAAAAAACCTGCAAGCTCTATCAGCATTTGCAGCGGCCTCGGGGCAAACCAAGAGTCCGGCTTTAGAATAAAACAGCCACTCAGATTTCAATCTAAGTGGCTGTTTATCAGTGTGGGGGATACTGGGTTCGAACCAGTGACCCTCTGCTTGTAAGGCAGATGCTCTGAACCAGCTGAGCTAATCCCCCGTGTGGTTGTTTCCGTTTGGGATTGCAAAGATGGGGGGACTTTTTGGAAACACAAAACCTGCTGCTGCTTTTGGGTGCATATTTTTTCGATTTTCGGTCGAATCCGGCAGCAACAAATTCATTTTCAGCGCAAGAAATTTTCGCTGAATTTTAGAAAAAAACTGTTTTGCGGGCTTCAATTAAGGCAAGCAACGTATTCCAGGCCGCTCCGTTAAGGGGTGGAAACAAACTTCTCACTCAACGCTCTCTCCCCGATGGATACCCAACTCCTCCAGAATTACTCGGAACAAGAAAAAACCGCTTACCTGAGCGCCATTGCCAGCCTGGCCACGGCCGACCGGCAGGCCTCGGGCGCCGAAGGCCAGTTTCTGCAGGCGCTGGCGCAGCAGGCCGGCCTCTCGGGCGGGGCTACCCAGCAGGTGCTGGCCGCCGCGCAGGACGCCAACAATCAGACCATTCAGCAGAACCTGGATATCCTCAAAAACAGCGACTTGCGCTTCTCGCTCGTTACCGACCTCATCAGCTTCGCTCGCGCCGATGGCTCGTATGCCAACGATGAGGAAGCCATGATTAGCAAAATGGCCCAATACCTCGGCATCAACCCCGAGCAGAAGCAAACCCTCGAAACCGTGGTAGACCAAGCCGCCAGCGTGCCCCACGACCCGCAGGACCCGGCCAAAACCGGCTTCCTGAGCAGCATCGGCGATAAGCTGTCCAGCGTGGGCATTCCCAAAGGTGCGCTCATGGCCGGCCTGCTGGGCGTGGTGGCCCCGATGGTGATTTCCAAAGTGATGAGCGGCGGCAGCCAGAACCAGAGCGGCTACGGTGACCAAAGCAACTCCGGCGGCGGCGGCTTGCTGGGCGGTAGCATGGGCGGCCTGCTGGGCGGTGCGGCCCACAGCGGCATGGGCAGCCTGCTCGGCGGCCTGCTCGGCAGCGGTATGCTGGGCGGCCTGCTCGGCGGCGGCAACTCCAACGCCACGGCCAATATGCCGCAGCAGGGCTCGGCCATCGGCAGCGGCGGGCTGGGCTCGATGATGTCCATTCTGGGTGGCCTGGGTGGCCGGGCCGGCTCGCAGCCGGCCAGTGCGGGCGGCTCGGGCCTGGGCGGCTTGCTGAATGGCGGCCTGGGCGGAATGCTCGGGGGCTTATTCGGGGGCCGTTAGGACCACGGATTGGCTACGCCGAACTTCGTTTCGCTCGGATTTTTCGGATTCCACGGATTTTGTGGACGACAAAAACTTCCAATCTTTAAAATAGAAAAGGCCACCTCACGGTGGCCTTTTTTGTTATAATGCGCCGTCCACAAAAT
>NZ_JBCEVZ010000065.1:0-25910 GCF_038448715.1 Hymenobacter segetis
GGACTACGCTGTGCTCGAAAAAGTACTGGGCGATGACCTAGTATACACCCACGGCGACGGCCACGAAAACACCAAAATCGAGTACATCCAGAGCATTAAAGAAGGCAAAAGCCAGTACGGCAAAATCGAAATAGATGCCCTGAACGTGCGCATCTACAACGACGACAAAACCGCCGTCGTGAACGGCACCATCCGCATCACCTCGCCGCCCAAGCCCGATGGCAGCACCAGCGTAGCCCGCATCAAGTACGTGGTGGTGCAAATTAAAGACAAGAAAAAAGGCTGGCAGGTAGTGCTCTGGCAAGCCCAGAAACAAGCTTCATAGCAACAAGCCCTTCCTGGAACGTCATGCTTATCCAGCGTCCGAGCCGCTGCATCATCTCTGTCGCTTCGCTGCAATCGATTGAATTAACTGCGCGGCCGAGGTGCTTCGCCGAGTTCAGCACGACGTTCTACACATTGTAATATCACCCACCCATATGTCCCAGACCCTTACCGAAAATGCCCTTGCCACGCCCGTTGGCACCACGCTGGAGCGCTACATTATGCGCAAGCAGGCCGAGTTTCCGTACGCCACGGGAGAGCTTTCGCAGCTGCTGCGCGACATCGCCCTAGCCGGTAAAATCGTGAACCGCGAGGTGAACCGCGCTGGCCTTTCGCGCATCACTGGGGCCATGGGCGAGCAGAACGTGCAGGGCGAGGCCCAGCAAAAGCTCGATGTGGAGGCCAATATCCGCTTTATCCGCGCCCTCACCAACGGCGGCGAGGCCTGCGCGGTGCTCTCGGAAGAGAACGAAGAAATCATCCAGACCGGCAACGACAACGGCAAGTACGTGGTGGCCATCGACCCGCTCGACGGCTCGTCCAACATTGACGTGAACGTGAGCATCGGCACCATTTTCGGCATTTATCGCCGGGTGTCGCGCATTGGCGGGCCGGCCCGCAAGGAGGACTTTTTGCAGGGCGGGCGGGCGCAGATTGCGGCCGGGTACATCCTGTACGGCTCCAGCACCATGCTCGTGTACACCACCGGGCATGGCGTGACTGGCTTCACCTACGAAAACTCGCTGGGCGAATTCTTCCTCTCGCACCCCGATATCAAGATTCCGCAACACGGCCCGGTGTTCAGCTGCAATGAGGGCAACTGGTTCGACTACCCCGAGTTTGTGCGAACCTACCTCACCACCTGCAAGGAACGCCGCCTCACGGCCCGCTACGTAGGCTCATTGGTAGCAGATTACCACCGCAACCTCTTCACGGGCGGCATCTACCTCTACCCGCCCACGGCCGACAAGCCTGGCGGCAAGTTGCGCCTGCTCTACGAATGCTACCCGCTGGCCTTCCTCATCGAGCAAGCCGGCGGCATGGCCGTAACCGGGGCCGATGTCGTGCTCGACGTGCCGCCCACCGCCGACCTGCACCAGCGCGCCCCGCTCTTCGTAGGCTCCGCCGATTTGGTGAAGGAGCTGCAGGCCGTAGCCGCTTCCTGATAATATGGCGGCGCGGGCAAAAATCGGGTTGCTGATTGGGCTGGCTGTGCTTTTAGGTCAGGCCGCCCAGGCCCAGCAGCCCGGTCCCAACGTGCTCGACTGGAAAGCGCCGGCTACCCTCAGTACCTACCTGTTGCAGCAGTTGCACGCGCAGTACGCGCCCCGCGCCGCCGAACTGGACCGCGCCGCACAATCGGCCGCCGGCGCGGCGGCCTACCGCGACAGCGTGCGAGCACGGTTCCGGCGGGTGCTGGGGCCGCTGCCGGTCCGCACGCCACTGCGGGCGCAGGTGACGGGCAAGCTGCAGCAGCCGGGCTTTCAGATTGAGAAAATCATCTATGAAAGCACACCGCACCACCACGTTACGGCGAATTTGTACGTGCCGGCCGGCAAGGGGAAGAAGCCCGGTGTGCTGCTGTTCTGTGGGCACGAGCAGGAATCGAAAGCCACGGTTTCTTATCAGAAAACGGCGATTCTGCTCGCGCAGCACGGGTTTGTGGTGCTCGTGATTGACCCCATCTCGCAGGGCGAGCGGATGCAGCTGACCGATGCGGCCGGCAAGTCGCTCACCCGCGGCGGCACTACTGAGCACACGCTTATGAATGCCGACGCTACCCTGTTGGGTCAGAATACACCCGGTGAAGAGTTTTGGGACAACGCCCGTAGCCTCGATTATCTCCTCACGCGCCCGGAGGTGGACACCGCCCGGCTGGGCTGCCTCGGCAACTCGGGCGGCGCTACCCAAACGGCCTATTTCATGGCCTTGGAGCCGCGCATGAAAGTGGCCGCGCTGTGCAGCTACGTGGCCAGCGGCGAGAAAAACCTGGAGCTGACCGGCCCCGCCGATGGCTGCGTGCAACTGCCCGGCGCCGGCCGCGCCCACCTCGACATCGCCGACTGGCCTATCATGTTCGCGCCCAGGCCGCTGCTGATTCTGGCCGGCCGCTATGATTTCGTGGACTACACCCAAATCGAAGCTACCACGGCCGAAACCCGCCGCATCTATCAGGCTTTGGGTAAGGCGGAGCAACTCGATTTATTCACGTATGATGACGGCCACGGCATTTCGCAGCCCAAGCGCGAGGTGGCCGTGGCGTGGTTTCGGCGTTGGTTTTATGGCGATGCCGCGCCGGTGCGGGAGGGAAATTTGCCAGTTTCAACCACTAAAGAGCTGCAATGCACGGCCACCGGCCAGGTCAACACTGCCTTTCGGGATGAAGCCACGCTAGCCACTCAGCATCTGACCGAAGCCCAGCAACTGGCTGCCCGCCGCCCGGCTACAGCCGCCGAAATAGTGGCAGCGGTGCGGCAACAGCAGCTTGGCTACGCCCCGGCAATAACCAGCGACGCCCAGCCCGCGCGGGTAGAAATACGGCCGTTGGATACCCTGCGCCGCGCCGGCCTGACCCTGCGAAAGTTCGTGTTGCGCCGGCCGGGCGAGCCGCCACTGCCCCTGCTTCTGGCCCTGCCCGCCGGCCCGGCCCGGCCTGCCAAAGTCCTCATCTGGCTGGCCGATGGCGGCAAAGGGGCCGTGCTCGACAGCAGTGCGGCCCAAGTGCAGGCCTACCTCCAGCAAGGCACGGCAGTGCTGCTGGCCGACCTGCGCGGCCTGGGCGAAACCGCCGACCCCAGCTCCGCCGTCGACCCTAAATACTACAACCGCGAATACCGAAATGCCATGCTGGCCCTGCACGAAGGCCGCCCGCTGCCCATCCAGCGCTTGGCCGATATCGACATCCTGCAAATGTTCGTGCGCAATACTGACCCACTGGCCGGCGCGCCCGTGGAGCTGCGCGCCAGCGGCCGGGCGGTGGGGCCGGCGCTGCACGCGGCCGTGCTCCAGCCCGCCATCACCCGCCTGACGGTGGATAAAATTCCGCCTTCGTACCAAGAGCTAATGGCGCAGCCGGCCAGCAAAAACGTGTATTCGGAAGTGCTGCCGGGTGTGCTGCGGTACTACGATTTGCCGGAATTGGAGCGGGCGCTGGGTGAGCGGTTGGTGGTGGGGAAAACCCCATAGAGACGCATAATTGCGTCTCATCGTTGAACGGTGTAATAGCTCAACCTGCGCAGACGACGAGACGCAATTATGCGTCTCTACATTACTTCGGGTTGCTCCAGTAGCTCATTTTGCCACAGCAATTGCTCGTCACGGATGGGGTAGGGCACGTCGTGCCGGATGGCCTGGAACGCGGCTTCGAACAGGCCCATGTAGTCGCCGGGCGCGGCTGGGTCGGACATGGTGCTGAGGGTGCCGTCGGGCGCGGCCAGGGTTAGGCGGCCTTCCTGGCCGGGCTTTTCGTAGCCGTACTCGGGGGCCAGGGGAGAGATGCCTTGCAATAATTGGGCTTCCTGCACATCGGTGCGGCCTTTTTGGTAGCTGCCTTGGGTGCCGTGCAGCACGTAGGCGGGCACGGGGGCGGCGATGAGCAGGCCCGAGCTTACCCATACGTTCAGGCCGGCCGGGTAGCGCAGGTGGAGCGAGAAAAAGTCATCGACCTGGGTGCCGGGGCGGTAGCTGCCCAGGGTTTTTTGCGCGCTGAGCGGTTGCCCAAACAAGCTTAGGGCCTGGTCGATGATGTGCGGGCCGAGGTCGTAGAGCAGGCCCGCGCCGGGGCCGGGCTCCTCCTTGAATTTCTTGAAATGCAGAGCCGGCTTGTACCGGTCGTAGCGAATGTGCACTTCGAAGAGTTGGCCCAGCTGGCCGCTTTCTACTACGTGGCGCACGGCTTGGAAGTCGCTGTCCCAGCGGCGGTTCTGGTAGGCCAGCAGGTGGCGGCCCTGCTGCTGGGCCAAGGCCAGCAACTCCTGGAGCTGAGCGACGGACGTAGCCACGGGCTTCTCCAGCAGGACGTGCTTGCCGGCGTGCAGGGCTTGGCTGGCCAGGTCGAAGTGGGTGTTACTGGGCGTGTTCACCACCACCAGTTCGATGGTGGGGTCGGCCAGTACTTCGGCCACGCTGGGGTAGCTATGGATGTTGGGGTAATCGCGGTGCATGCGCTGCTCGGTACGCTCGGCCACGCCGTAGAGCTCGAAGCCTGGATGCGCGGCCAGAAACGGGGCCTGAAAAAGCTTGCCTGACATGCCGTAGGCCAGCAAAGCGGTGCGAATAGGGGAGGAGGAAGTCATGCGTCAAATGTAAAGCCCGGCCGGGCTAGCAGCCGAGGAAAAAGGAAAAGGATACTGGCGGGAAAAAACGTGATAATCAAAAGGCAAATCACTTTAAGCCCGGTCGTTGACAAATTGCTTTTTTGATTGTGCCTAACTTGTACCGGGTTTTTATGGGCCGCGCCGGGCACTATCCTTCGGGCCAGGCGTTTGCGTTGAAAAAACCACCCGTTGGATTGTGTGTGCGGCCGGGCGGGCCGTCGGCAGGGGCGGGGCGACGCCGGGCAATACTGCCCGGCCCGCCGCAGCCTAAAGCCGGGCCACCGGGTCATTGTTACTGAATTAACAGACTTTATGAAGCAAGTAATTGGTGTTTGTATCGCGTGGCTGGGGCTGTTGGGTTTTGCCGCGCCCGCGCTGGCGCAAACCAAACCTGCCGCGCCCGCCGGCGCGGTCCCATCCGCTGCGCCGCGCTACCAGGTCGGCAAGCTCTCGACCGACCCCGTACAGTACATCAACGACGTGCAGGGCATGATGGCGAGCACCAACAACGCGGCCGCCCGCGTGACCGGTGCCCGCCTGAAAGAATTGTGGGCCTCGAACAGCCTCACCAGCTCGCAGCAGGCCCGCATCATCGCGCTGTCGCAAACCATGCTGGCCAAGAAGTTCAAGCCCCGGCCGCATTTCGAAATGCTGTTTGGCAGTATCGTGAACGGGAAGAACCTGGCCAAGCTCAGCGACGCGCAGATGGACCAGTACCTCGACGTGCTGAACCAGACCCTGGACAAAGAAGCCCCGCAGGAAACCGAGAAATTCCTCGTCAGTACCAACCGCTTCTTCACCGGCGGCTACCTCTACCGCTCGGGTTACAACACGCTGCGGGCCGTAGCCGGCACCGTTTCGTTCGCCTACTCGCCCATCGCGGCCCCCGAGTCGAACCTGGAGTTTGGCGCGCCCACGCCCGCTCCCAAGGAAGAGCCGCTGCCCGCCGCCAAACCCGTAGCCCAAAAGCCAGCCGCTACCAAGCCCGTAACCAAAGCCGCCGCCAAGCCCGCGCCCAAGAAGAAATCAAGTAGCGGTTGGGACACGGCCGATATGTGGTCGTCGCCCTCGGGCGGTGGCTGGGGCGATGATGATGGCTGGGGCGCACCCGTGAAAAAAGCGCCCGCCAAAAAAGCCATCGCCGCCGCCAAGCCCGCTACCAAAGCCACCCCGGCCACAGCCGCTGCCAAACCTGCTGCCGCCACCACGCCGGCTTCCTCCGATTTTGATGCGCCGGCTCCGTCGTTCACGCCCTCGGCAGTATACGATGCCTACGCGCCGCCGCCCGCCCGGGGCGCGGTAATCGTGGTGAAGGATGCCGACCTATTTATGGCCACCGGCGGCGACTCGGTATTTATAAAGAAGGTGAGTGGCACGGCCGTGCCCAATTCCAACCGTTTCATTGCCACGGGTGGCCAATTTGTGTGGTCCATCAAAACCAACTTGGTGACGGCCGAGCTGGCGGGCTTCGACTTCGACATGACCAAGCCCGAGTTCACCGCCCAGCCCGTGACCCTGACTTACCCCGCCGTGCTGGAAGCGCCCGTGAAAGGTGCCCTCAGCTACAAGAGCGTGCGGCGCAAGCCCGGCGCACCCGACACCGGCTACCCGCGCTTCATCTCGCTCACCAACGATGCCCGCATCAAAAACCTGGGCGAAAATATCCAGTACCGGGGCGGCATTTCGATGGCCGGCGGCAAGGTGCTCAGCGCGGCCCTCGATGGCTCGCTGGCCAACCTCACGGTGAGCCTCGACGGCAAGCCCAAGTTCAAAGCCGCCTCGCGGGCCTACGTGCTCGGCGACTCGGTGATTACAGCCAGCCGCGCCGCCGTCACCATTTACGAGGGCGCGAAAGACTCGCTGACGCACCCCGGCGCGCAGCTCAAATACCTGAAAGGCAAGCAGCAGCTGAAGCTCTCGCGGGAGGAAGGCCTGTATAAAAATACGCCCTACAGTGACTCCTACCACCAGCTGGACATCCGCACGGAGGCCCTGACCTGGAACCTGCGTCAGCCCACCATCGACTTCGCGGTGCTTTCCTCAAAGAATCAGAGCTCAGCCGATTTTGAGAGCAAGGAATTCTTCACCAACAACCGCTACCAGCAGCTCAAAAGCATCAACCGGCTGCACCCGCTGCAGATGCTGGTGGGCTACAGCCAGGCCCACGGCGACGTGAAAACCATCAACGTGAGCGAACTGGCCGAGAACCTGAAAACCTCGGTGCCCAACATGCGCTCCGACATGGCCGGCCTGGCCCGCGACGGCTATGTGGCCTGGAATTCCCAGACCGGCGACGTGACCATCCTGCCCAAGGGCGCGCACTACGTGGCCTCGGCCCGCGACAAAAAGGACTACGACCACATCGCCATCAAGTCGCTCTCGGGCTCGGGCCGCAATGCCACGCTCAACCTGAACACCAACGAGCTGCTGGTGCGCGGCGTGGAACGCTTCAACTTTTCCGACGACTCTGCCACGGTGTACGTGAAGCCAGACAGCGCCATTATCCGCATCGGCAAGAACCGGAACATCAATTTCGGCGGCGCGGTGGTGGCCTCGGCCATGCGCTTCAAGGGGCGCGATTTCAAGTTTGACTACGACGGTTTCTATGTCGACATGGCTAAGATTGACTCCATCGTCATTCGCAGCGAGGCCAAGAATGCCAAGGGCAAGCCCACCGGCAAGCACGCCGATTTCGCCCTCACCAACAAGGGCAAGTTCTCCACCGGCCGCCTCTACCTGAACGACCCCAAGAACAAATCGGGCCGCAAAAAGAAGGGCCAGTACCCGTCCTTCGACTCCAAGAGCGGGGCCAACGTGTACTTCGGCAAGCAGGACGTGCTGGGCGGGGCGTATGATTCGACGATGGTATTTGATATTCCGCCGTTCAAGCTCGACTCGCTCAACGGCATCGGCAAGTCGTCGGCCGGGTTCGATGGCACCTTCCGCAGCGGCGGCATCATTCCCGATATCAAAACCAAGCTCACGATGCAGGAAGACGGCTCGCTGGGCTTCGTGTACGACGTGCCGAAGGACGGTTTCCCGCTCTACAAGGGCCGGGGCCGCGTGTTTAACAAGGTGAAGATGGACGGCAAAGGCCTGCAGGCCAATGGCACCATCACGTACCAGACCGGCACGTTTACCTCCGACCAGTTCGTGTTCTACCGCGACTCGGTGGTGACCGTGGGCAAGACCGGGTCCATCGCGGCTAAAAAGGCTGAAGGCGTCGACATCCCCAAAATGAGCCTGCCCACCGGCTACCTCATGAACTGGAACGTGCGCCAGGATTCCATGTACCTCACCACGCCGCGCTCGGGCGAGGCCATCCGGCTGTACTCGGCGGCAGCCGACCCCAAGAGCAAGACGCCCACTACGGCCGGCGGCTACAATTTCAAGGGCACGGCCCTGCTCACGCCGCACAATGCCGGCGGCAACGGCCGACTGGATGGGCCGCAGTCCTTCATAAAGTCGCCGGAATTCACGTTTAAATCCGACAGCTACTCGGGCAAAAAGGCTGCCCTCAGCATCAAATCGGGTGAGGCCAACAAGCCCGCTCTTACGGCCAACGATGTGGCATTCGACTACGATTTGAAGCGCGGCTTTGCCGACTTCAAGCGCGAGGAAGGCAGCAAGGCCAGCATCGATTTGCCCTACTCGAAATTCAAAACCACGCTCAGCGGCGGGCACTGGGACTTCAAGAAGAAGCTGGTGCAGCTGCGCGTAGCGCCCGGGGCCGACTCCACCAAGTCGTCGTTCTACTCCACCAACCCCGACCAGATGGGCCTCAAGTTCAAGGCTTCCTCCGGTGTGTATGACCTGGCTAAGTACCAGATGAAGGTGGGCGGCGTGCCTCACATCGCCGCCGCCGATGCCTGGATTATCCCCGATTCGGGCAAGGTGAACATTCTGGCCAACGGCCGCTTGCAGCGCTTCAAAAACGCCGGAATCGAACTCGATTCGCTGGCCAAATTCCACAAGCTCTACAAGGGCAGCATCGAAGTATTGTCGAAAGTGGCATTCACCGGCAATGCCCTCTACAGCTTCAAAACGGCTCGTGACTCGGTGGCCCTGCGCTTCACCAACTTCGAGCCCGACCCCAACGCCGTGCTGGCCGGCACCACCAAAGGCAGCAAAGGCCTGCTGGGCCGCAAAAAGACCGACGACAACGCCGAACCCGCCGCCGGCCCGGCCACCATCGCTAGTGCCAACGTGGATGCCAACGCCAAGTTTAAGCTCACGCCGCGCATCGGCTACCGGGGCGCCGTGCAGCTGAACTCGCAGCGCCGGGGCTTCGTGTTTGATGGCGAGGTGCAGCTGCAATTCGGCAAAAACCGCGCTTCGGCCGAGTGGATTGCGGTGAAGGATTCCATCGACCCCAAGAACTTTAGCCTGAACCTGAAGGACATTAAGGCCGAGGACGGCACGCCGCTCGTGACCGGCCTGTTTATGTCGGACCAGACCAACAAGGTGTACCCGCTCTACGCCGCCACCCTGCCCAATACCACCGACGTGCCCATCTTCAAAGTAGATGGCAAGCTGCGCTACGACGACCGCAAGGGCCAGTACAGCATCTCGCGCAACGACCCCACCGACGTGAATGCCTACGAAGGCGCGTCGCTCACCTACGCCGACTCCACCAACACCATCAGCTTCCGGGGGCCAATGTCCTTCATCAATTCCAGCAAGGACTACAAAATGATGGGCAGCGGCGTGGGCACCGCCAACCCCGACAGCGCCCGCTACACCATCGACGCGCTGCTGGGCATCGACATCAACATGCCGCCCAAGGCCATTGATGCGATGGGCCTGGAGATTGCCAAAATCACCAAAAACTCGCCCGAAGCGCAGGACGGCTCCACCAATGAGCTCTACAAAATCGGCCAGTTTATCGGCGACAAAGGGGTAGAAGCCTACACCATGCGCAAAGGCACCGCCGACCCGCTCATGAAGCTCTCGCCCAAATTCATGCACACCCTGCTGCTGAGCAAGGTGAACCTGCGCTGGAACGAGAAGAAGCGCGCCTGGTACTCGGTGGGCCAGATTGGCATCGCGGGCGTAGGCAAGCAGCCGCTGAATGCCCTGATTGACGGCCTGATTGAAATCCGCCGCGAAAACGGCACCGACCTCGTCGAGATTTACCTGGAGCCCGAGCCCCAGAGCTGGTACTACCTGCGCTACGCCAATAACATCCTGCTGGCCAAGTCGCAAAACGAGGCCTTCGACGCCGAAGTAGGCGGCAAGGCCAAAGGCGACTACCAGACGGCTACCAGCTACGGCGCCTTCCTGGGCGATTACTCGGACGTGGATGCCTTCCGTTCGCATTTCCAAAAGGATTTCCTGGGTAAGAGCGGCAAGCTGGCCGCTCGCCCATCGGCCCCGCCGCCGGCCGAGAAGTTTGACACCGTGGACGACAAGAAGAAGAAGAAAAAGGGCAAGGGCGACGACGCTTTCGGTGATGCCGATGCCAGCGCCAACCCTGGCAGCGCCCCCGCCGAGGCGGCGGCTGAGCCGGCCTCCAAGAAGAAGAAAAAAGCCAAAGCCAACGACCCCTTCGGCGATGGCGTGCTGGACGAGCCTGCCCCGGCTCCGCCCGTGGTGAAAGAGAAGGCGAAGGAAAAGGCGGCTGATGCCCCGGCCCCGTCTGCTACTACGCCGGCTACCACCACGCCGGCCGCTGCCACTACCCCCGCCGCCACCACGCCGGCTGCTGCTGGTGCTACCACTCCAGCCGCCACCCCGCCCGCCGCGACCACGCCCGCCACCGATGCTACTCCCGACCCCGCCGACGCTAAAAAAGAAGCCGCTCGCCAGGCCAAAGAAGCCGAAAAGCTGAAAAAGGAAGAGGAGAAGGCGAAAAAGGAGGAGGAGAAAAGGAAGAAGGAGGAGGAGCAGCAGAAGAAGAAAAAAGCCGACGACCCCTTCGGCGACAGCTAGAACGTCACTCCCCTCCTCAGATGATTCCGCGCATCAAGCGGAGAGGGGATATTTCAGTAAAGCTGAAATTGGGGTGGTTGAATCGTTGAACGATACCCGGACATTGCGGCCGCAAGACGTTCAACGATTCAACCACCCCAATTTTGCTTTCAGCAAAATATCCCCTCCTTTGTAAGGAGGGGAGTGACGTTCACTTCCTCCTTTAACTTATGAACCTCCTCTACATCGCCCTGGCGCTCCTGGCCGCCTACCTACTCGGTTCCATTCCCACGGCCTTGTGGGTGGGCCGGCGCTTCTTCAACCTGGCCGATATCCGCGAGCACGGCTCCGGCAATGCCGGGGCCACCAATACCTTCCGCGTCCTCGGCCCCAAGGCCGGCTCCTTCGTGCTGCTCATTGATGCGCTGAAGGGTTTTGTGGCCGCGTATTTTCTGCCGCAGTGGCTGGTGGCGCAAGGGGCCATCGCGCCCGAGCACGAGCTGTACTACCGGCTGGCCTGCGGCGCGATGGCCGTGGTGGGGCACATCTACCCGGTATTTGCGCAGTTCCGGGGAGGCAAGGGCGTAGCCACCATCCTGGGTATGATGCTGGGCGTGGCCCCGGCCACGGTGGGCGTATGCATGCTCGTCTTTATCGTGATGCTGCTGCTGTTCCGCTACGTGAGCCTGGCCAGCATGACGGCGGGCGTCACCTTCGCGCTGCTGCAATTGCTGCCGCAGTTCCGGCCGGCGCAGCCGTTTCTGGTGTACGTGGGGTTTCTGTTGGCCGCGCTGCTCATCTACACCCACCGGGCCAATATCGGCCGTCTGCGGAGTGGGACGGAGAGTAGGGTGCCGCTGCCGTGGGCGAAGTAGGGGATGATTATTGCTTCCTCGCCTATGCTCCGCATTATTGTTCTGCTGCTCCTTGCCTTGCCGGCTATTGCGCAGAAGTACGATGCTAAATTGACCAATCCACCCGCCGGCTTTGCCTGGCAGGCGCTGCCCGATGGCAAGGCCGCCGCGCTGCTGCCCGCCGGCTGGTACTACCGGGCCGAGGGCCAGAAGGGCGCGCCTACCTACTACCTCACCCAGGAGCAAATCGGCGAAAGCGACGAGTTTCAGACGGGACTCTCGCTGCAAGTGGTGCGCAAGGCCACGGCCCACACCAAGCGCGCCGCCGCCGCATACGCCGAACTGCTGATGATGCGCACGGGCTTCGGCCGGGGTCAGCAGGTGCTGGAAAAGGCTGCTTCCGTCGAAGGCCAGTTTCATAAATGGACGGTGCGTTACCGCGATGCTCCGCCCGATGCCGACCCGCGCATCGTGTACCAGTTGGCCCTGGCCAACGCCAAAACGGATACTCTCTACCTGCTCACCTTCGAAAGTCCCGAGAAAGACTGGTCCGAAGCCTGGCAGTTGGGCGAGTTAATGATACGCGAGTTGGTGCTGGATGCGCGGCAGTGAATTTCCGCGCATCCAGCCCAAAAGGAAAGGAGTTACTACAAAGACTTCTTCAGATACTCAGCGGCGCCGGTGTTTTTTGGGTTTAGCGCCAGCGAGCGTTGGTAGTTTTTACGGGCCAGCTCGCGGTTGCCCATTTCGGCGTACATCTCGCCCAGGCTGTCGTAGGCGTTGGCGCTCTGAGGGTACAGACTCACGTTGAGCTTGAAGATTTCCAGGGCATTCTGGGGCTGGGCCAGTTTCAGCAGAGAGTAGCCCCAGGCGTTTACTTCGGTTTCGGGCAGCTGGTACGTGGGGCTCTTTTTGCGGGCCTGCTTCACCAAGGTTTCGGCCTGATTGAAGCCGCGTTTGCGCAGCTGGGTATGCAGGGCCCGAATGGTAGGCGGCAGGCCAAAGCCGGTGGCCGGGCGCATGTCAGGCAGGTAATACCCGGCAATTTCGTCGATGAACATGTCGGGGTTGGCCCCCATCAGGTTGGTCAGGACTACGATGGCCAGGTCATCTTCGGGGTAGATGAATAGGGCCGAGCGGCCGCCGCCCGTGGGGGCCACGGCCCGGTGCTCGGGGCGCAATACAGTGGGCCAGCCCAGCGCGTAGCCGTTTTGCAGGCGGTTGAAGCCCTGTGGCCGGCCGTTGGTGAGCAGGCCCGGGGCCCAGAGCACCGGCAGACTGGCAGGTTTCAGCAGCTTGCCCTGTTGCAGGGCAATTAGCCAGTGGGCCATTTCCTCCGCCGTCGAGGTCATGCCCGAGGCCGTGCGCATAGAGGGCGCGTACACCTCAAACAGGTTGCGCGGCTCGCGTGACCGCTGCCATTCGCCGTTCACCACCTTGGAATAGGAGTAGCCGCGGGTGGTGTTGGGCAGCACGTCGTGCGAGTCGCCGAGGGCCGTGCGGGGCATGCCCACCACGTTCAGCTGCCGCTTTTGGATGAATGTGGCGAAGGGCTGCCCGCTGAGCTGGTCGATGATTTTGCCGACTAATAGGTAATTGGTCTGGTTGTAGCTGAACTTTTCGCCGGGGGCAAACTCCATTGGTTTCTGCTGCACATTGGCCCAGGCGGCGTTTTCGTTGGCCTCCGTCACCATGTCGTCATCCCCCATTATTTCGGGCAGGCCGGAGGTGTGCGTCAGCAGCTGCCGCACCGTCACGGGCTGCCACGCGGCGGGTAGGCCGGTCAGGTAGCGCGAGATGGGCGCGGCCACGTCCAACTTGCCGGCTTCCACCAGCTGCATCACCGCCACCCCCACAAAGGCCTTCGTAATGGAATTGATGGTAAAGCGCGATTTGCGGCTCACGGGGATGGAGTCCTGAATATTGGCCAGCCCGTATTGCCCCAGCTTCACCACCTGCCCGTGCTGAATGACGGCCAGCTGCAAGCCCGGAATGCGGAGCTGCCGCATTTTCGCTGCCAGGAAAAGGTCCACGCTGTCGGCTGGGGTCTGCGCCTCAGCGCGCTGAAAACAGGTGCCGGCCAGTAAAAAAACCAACATAAATCCCCAGACGAATAATGGTAGCCGGTGGCGGTTCGTGGGGCGGGTGGGATTGATGGGCTGGCTCATGTTCGCAGGAAATAAGGAGGATTGGAAACGAGGGGCAGTCGCCGGCTGAGGCGGTGGTTTGTAATAGATAGTACAAACATATGTCAGGTACTTTGTAATACATACTAATGGGATAAAAAACATCGAGAATTCTCAATATTTATTCTTCCGCTCCCCAAAGCCTACACCAGTCGGCAGACTCATTCCACCGCAGCCCGCTACTTTTACTTCCGCATTCCCAACCTACACACTTGCTCCGCATGGCCAATTACCTCGCCGATAACCAAACCCGCTTCCTCAACGAGCTGATGGACTGGCTCCGCATCCCGTCCGTGTCGGCCGACCCCAAGTTCCACGCCGACGTGCTGAAGGCCGCCGACTTCCTCAAAACCCGCCTCGAAGAAGCCGGCGTCCAGAACGTCGAAATCTGCCCCACGGCCGGCAATCCCATCGTGTACGGCGACTACATCGTGAGCCCCGAAGCCAAAACCGTCCTCGTGTACGGCCACTACGACGTGCAGCCCGCCGACCCCTACGAGCTGTGGACTTCGCCACCCTTCGAGCCGGTTATCAAAGACGAGAAAATCTACGCCCGTGGCGCCTGCGACGACAAAGGCCAGGTGTATATGCACGTCAAAGCCTTCGAAATGATGATGCGCGACGGCCAGGGCGGCGTGCCCTGCAACATCAAGTTCATGTTTGAGGGCGAGGAGGAAATTGGCTCCAACAACCTCGAAATCTTCGTGAAGGCCAACAAGGAGAAGCTGAAAGCCGACGTGATTCTCATCTCCGACACCGGCATTCTGGCCAACGACGTGCCCAGCATCGAAGTGGGCCTGCGCGGCCTGAGCTACCACGAAGTAACCGTGACCGGCCCCAACCGCGACCTGCATTCCGGCCTCTACGGCGGCGCGGTGCAAAACCCCATCAATGCCCTGTGCGAGATGATTGCCAGCCTACACGACGCCAACGGCCACATCACCATCCCCGGTTTCTACGACAACGTGGACGAGCTGAGCGCCGACGAGCGCGCCGAAATGGCCAAAGCCCCATTCTCGGAAGAAGAATTTAAAAAGAGCATCGGCCTGCCCGACAGCTACGGCGAAAAAGGCTACAGCAGCATGGAGCGCACCAGCATCCGCCCCACGCTCGACGTGAACGGCATTTGGGGCGGCTACACCGGCGAGGGGGCCAAAACCGTCATCGCCTCGCAGGCCCACGCCAAAATCTCGATGCGCCTGGTGCCCCACCAGACTTCGGACGAAATCACGGCGCTGTTCCAAAAGCATTTCACCAGCATCGCGCCGCAGGGCGTGACGGTGGAAGTGCGCCCCCACCACGGCGGCGAGCCCGTGGTGACTCCTACCAACTCCGTGGCCTACAAAGCCGCCGCCGATGCCATGGAAACCACCTTCGGCAAGCGCCCGGTGCCCACGCGCGGCGGCGGCTCCATCCCCATCGTGGCCATGTTCAAGTCGGAGCTGGGCCTGGACACCGTGCTGCTCGGCTTCGGGCTTGATTCGGATGCCATCCACTCGCCCAACGAGCATTTCGGCGTATTCAACTTCCTGAAAGGCATCGAAACCATCCCGCATTTCTACCGCAACTACGCGGCGGCCAAGTAAGCGGCCATCAGCAAGTTCTCAATGCAAAGCCCCGTTTTCACCCGAAAGCGGGGCTTTATTGCGGGAATTCGGCTTGGGGCCGGCCAAAGAAAATAAACCCGGCGTAGAGCTGAAAGCCTTGATTGTAGATGTCGGGCTCGCCGGTGACGCCCCGGTAGGCCCCGGCTTTGAACGCCGACGTCAGCCCCCGGGTGTAGCGCACGCCGAGCAGGAGCCCCTTGGTGCCCTGCCCCTGATACCCCACGCCGGCCGCATAGCCCACCTCCAGGTCTTTGAAATTAAAGCGGTTGTCGTAATTGTTCTGCCCGCCTAGTTCGGCGCTGGCGCTTATCAGATAGGATAGGGTGGGGCCTGCCTCGACGAAAATGCCCGTGTGGCTGCGCAGCTTGGCCAGCACCGGCATTTCCAGGTAGGCCAGCCGCTGATTGCCCGTTGCGGACATGTTATTCGGCAGCACAAAAAACTGACTGCTGGCCCCTCTTTGCGAATACAGAAACTCGGGCTGCACCGAAAAAGCCGGGCTGATGGGCAAATGCAGCACACCCCCGCCGCAAAAGCCGCCCCGGTTGCTGCCGCCCGCGTACGCGTCCTCGCCCCGGTAGCTGGTCAGGCTGCCACCCAGCTTGAGGCCCACCCGGCCCGTGCGCTGCGCCCAGGCTGGCACCGCCGCTAGTACTATCAAAAAGGGAATCAGGAGCCGGGTTTGAGGCATGGGGAAAGGATGATAAATGAAGTTGCTGCAAATCAAACGCAAAAGCCCGGCTTCCGCAACGGAAACCGGGCTTTTTACTGGGGCAGCGGGGCTAGTTCAGGGCATTGAAGGAATAGGACAGGTACAGCTGAAGCACGCTGTTGCGGGCCTCTTTCTGCACCGCAGTGGTGCCTTGCGAAGTGTCTTTGCTGATGCTGCTGATTCCACCCACGTAGCGCAGGCCGCCACCCAGGCCGGACCTGCGCTGGTAGCCCAGGCCGCCCGCAAAGCCAACATCGGCCGTCGTGAAGTACCGCCCCCGGTTGAGTGTGGCGGTGGCGTCGCCCTGCTTGTCCTGGGCGGCCACCAGCACGCCCACCTGCGGCCCGGCCTCCAGGAAGAAGCCATGGGTGTTGACGTGGAAGAGCAGGGGCAAGTCTACGCAGTGCAAGCGCCGGGTAACCAAATAGCCCGCGTCACTGGTGGGGACTTTTGCGCCCTTTTGCGAGTACAGTAGTTCGGGCTGAAAAGCGAAGTGCTTGCTGAGCTTCAGGTTGGCAAAAACGCCGGCGTGGTAGCCGTAAATGCCTTCGTAGGCCGTGCCATCGTAGGTTCTCAGCGTGGAGCGGGAGCCTCCGGCTTTCACGCCCAATGACAAGCCGCTCGAAGGCTCGCTGCGCGACCGGATGCTGTGCTGCGCCTGCGCCGCACCCGTGAGCCCGGCCAGCAGCGCGAGGGTTAAAATAGTCTTTTTCATAAGCGAAGTAGATAGGTGATACCGCAAAGCTAAGGTTGGGCCGGGCGGGCGTTTGCCCGCTGGCCAACGGCTGCCACTTCTTTGGTAACGCAAAAGCCCGGTTTCCATTGCGGAAACCGGGCTTTTTGCGTGGGTGCCGGGGCTTAACGCCCGCCGAATGAATAGGTCAGGTACAGCTGAAATGCGCTGTTGCGGATGCGGCTTTGGAAAGTGGTGCTGCCCACCGTAAGGGCCTGCCGGTAGTTGGTGAACTCACCGTTGTAGCGCAGCCCGATGCCCGGCCCGGTTTTGCGCTGGTAGCCCAGGCCCGCCAGGTAGCCCAAATCAATGGTATTGAAGTTGGAGCGGTCGAGGGCGGTTGATGAGCCGTTATACTTATCCTGGGCCGCCAGCAGAAACCCCACCTGTGGCCCGGCTTCAAAAAACAGCCCGTCGGCATTGACATGGAAGGCCAGCGGCACGTCTATATAATGCAAGCGCCGGGTAACATCGCCGCCCGCTAAAGCCGGCGATTTGGCTCCTTTTTGGGAGTACAGCAATTCGGGCTGAAAGGCAAACATATCCGTGATGCCAATATTGGCAAATACGCCGCCGTGAAAACCAAAAATGTCCTTGTAGCCAGCGGCATCGGCCCCCACAAAGTTGGAGTACGTAGCGCCCGCTTTCAGGCCCAGCGAAACGTTCTGGGCCTGTGCCGCACCCGTGAGCCCGGCCAATAGCGCGAGGGTAAAAAGAGTCTTTTTCATAAGCGAAGTAGATAGGTGATGCCGCAAAGCTACGGTCGGGCCGGGCGTGCGTTTGCCCGCCGGCAACCATCGGCCAAGCCTTTTGTAACGCAAAAGCCCGGTTTCCATTGCGGAAACCGGGCTTTTGGTGTTGTGCCGGAATAGCTTATTAGCGGCCCGTGCCGCCGAAGGCGTAGCCCAGGTTGAACCAGAACGTGCTGGAGCGCAGGTTGCCAGCGCCCAGGCCATTGTTGGCCGTGTCCTTGTAGGTGTGGCTGATGCCGCCGTCGTAGCGCACGCCCAGCGAAAGGCCCACCGGCAGCTCGTAACCCAGGCCCACCACGTAGTCGAAAGCCACCGGCGTCACGTCGCGGCTTTTGATGTCCGCGCCCGCTTCGTCCTTGCCCGAGAGGGCGAAATTGACTTCCGGGCCGGCTTCAAAGAACAAGCCATCGGCGTGGTAGCGGGCCAGCAGCGGCACGTTGATGTAGTCCACGTCGCGGCTCTGGTTGAGCAGGTCTTTGGCATCGAAATACTGCTTGGTGTACAGCGCTTCGGGGTGGAAGGAAATGGCTTCCCCAAAATACACGTCGCCCATGAGACCGGCCTGGTAGGCCGAGTGGGTCACCGACGAATAGCCGTTGCTGGTGCTGCCCGACAGACTGGTGATGCCGTAGCCGGCCTTGATGCCAATCGTATTGGCGGGCTGCTGCGCCTGCGCCACGCCAATGGTACTGACCAGCAACACGATGGGAAGGATGAATTTTTTCATGATGAAGAAATGGTGAAGATATTGATAGTCAGTGTCAAAAACGCTGAATAAATAGGCTTGGGGCTTATACCCGGCGCAGTGATAATAGGTTGCTGATTTTGCTGCGCCCGGCGCACAGAAAAGTGCCTGCCCCGGCGATTTAACAAAAAAAGAGGCCCGACTTCACGGGGAAGTCGGGCCTCTTTTTAAGCGGATAAACCGAAGGCTAGTTGCCGCCAAACATATAGTGCACCTGCAACTGGAACACCGAGTTGCGCACGCTGGGGTTCTGGCCCTTGAACCCGCTGGCCGCCGAGGAGAAGAGGTTTTTGGAAGCTCCGTCCTTGTAGACCTGCGAGATGTCGCCGGCGTAGCGCAGGCCAATGCCCAAGCCGCTGGTAATCTGGTAGCCGATGCCGCCCACGTAACCAATTACCACTTTGTTGAGGTCGTCGGTGCTGGTGTTGGAGGAGCTAATCTGCTTGCCGCCGCCATCCTCGATGAAGTCGCGGTTGTTGATTACAAAGCTGCCCTGCGGCCCCAGTTCAAAGAACAGCCCTTTGCCGTCCTCGCCAATGGTGGTTTTCAGCAAAATCGGCACATCAATGTAGCCAATGGTCGATTTGAACGTGCCGTTGGTGGTGCTGGCCGAGGCCGTAGTGTAGTTGATGCCGTCAATGGAAGCGCCCTTCTGCGAATACAGCAGCTCGCCTTGCACCGAAATCAGGTCCGAAAAGCCGTAGTTGATAAGGCCGCCCGCCGTGAAGCCCGCCTTGTATTGGTTGCCTTTCGAGTCGTTGCCGGAGAATGTGGCGCCGTTGAAGCCGCCTTTGAGGCCGAGTTTGAGGCCGGTTTGGGCTTTCGCCGCGCTGGATAGCCCAGCCAGCAGCGCCAGCGATAGGATGGTTTTTTTCATGAGGGATAAAAATGATAAGATGAATTCTGAAGACAATCTGTTGTCTTGGCTCAAAATCAGGGTGTATATCGGTCCCAGTGGCCAAGGGTTGTGGAAAGGGTGCGTTATTTTTTTGGTTCGAATCTATCAATCAGCGTTACAGAGGCTTATTTTTGACGTCGGTCCAGTATATCGATATGAAGGGTGACGCTATTTTGAAGGTGAGTAAGATTATAATGCCGGGACTGCTGTGGAGCCTGGCCATGCCCTGGGCCGCCTCCGCCCAGGCTCCGGATTCCGTGGCGCGGGTGGCTCCGCACGCGCCGTTTATAGTAGGTGCTTATGCGCAGGGCAGCATCATCATGGCGCACACCTACGCCATCCGGCACCTGGTGGCCTCGCACCCCACGGGGTTCGAAATCAATTTGCAGCGCCAGACCACCGGCGCGGCCCCCTGGCACGCCTGGTACAAGTTTCCCAAAATTGGCCTGGCGCTCACGTACTACGACTTTCATAACCCGGTGCTGGGCTACGCTTTCGCGGCCAGCCCCTACATCAGCAAGACGTTTTCGCGCGGGCCGAAGCACGATTTCAGCTTCCGGCTGGGCGCGGGCCTGGCCTACCTCACCAACCCCTACAACCAAGAAACCAACCACAAGAACACCATCGCCAGCTCGGCCCTGAACGCCACGCTGCAGTTCCGGTTCGAGTACGACTACGCCCTCACGCCACACCTGGGCCTGCTGGTGGGGGCCGGCCTGAACCACTATTCCAATGGGGCCACCACCAAGCCCAATTTCGGCGTGAACCTGCCCTCGGTGGTGCTGGGGCTGAACTATCACGAGCTGCGCCCGGCTCCCACGTTTAATGCGGGCGGGCCGCTGCCGGCCGAAATCGGCACCAATTTTATCAACGTGAGCACCAGCCTGGGCTTCAAGCAGCGCACCGAAGGCGACAAGCACAAATACCTCGTGAACTCGCTGACGCTGGCCGTGGGCCGCCGCGTCAACCGCAAATCCAACCTGCTGCTGGGCGTGGAAGGCTTCAACGACCGCAGCCTGAAAGCCACCCTGGAGGATACCACCCGCGCCGGCGGCCAGCAGCCCGACGTGAAGAAAGTAGGCGTATTTGTGGGCCACGAATTGCTGTTTGGCCGGCTGGCATTCGTGTCGCACCTGGGCTTCTACGTGTACGCGCCCTACAAATCGAGCACCGCCTACTACGAGCGCCTGGGCCTGAAATACCACTTCACCGATGCCGTATTTGGGGCCGTTGATTTGAAGATTCACCGCGGCGCGGCCGATGTCATCGAGTTCAAAGTTGGAGCCCGGCTGCCCGGTCACCGGCCCGAGCATATCGCAGACTTCCGCTAACGCCGTAGGTCTTTCGGAAAGGTATTCTGCCGCTTCGGCAGCCATCGGCGACGCTTCGGGCAACTCTTGCGTGGCAAACCTGGGGATGTGCGCCATCTTTCGGCTGTATTCATCACCTGCCGACTGCATCGCATGGAAACCTTCTTCGAAATCAACCGCTGGATACACATTGCCGCCGGCTTCACGGGCTTTTTTGTGGCCCCGGTGGCGCTGGCTGTGCGCAAGGGCGGGGCCGCGCATCGTCTTTGGGGGCGGGTGTTTTTCTGGGCGATGGCGGTGGCTGGCACCACGGCACTGGTGGGAGCGCAGCACATTCACAGCCTATTTTTGCTGCTCACGGCGGTGTTCAGCCTGTACATGGCGGGCTTCGGCTACCGCTCTTTGTTTCTGAAACCACTGGCCTGGGATGCCCGCGTGGCTGCGTTCGATTGGGCGGTGGCAGGCGTAGGGCTGGCGGTGTTTCTGGGCACGGTGGCTTATGCGGTTTTCGCCCGCAATATTCCGGTTGGCGTGTTCGGCGTGCTCGGCGCGGGCACGGCCTTCCGCCAGCTGCGCGGCTACGCCAACGCCGGCCGCTGGACCAAAAACCAATGGCTACTGAACCACATTTCTGGCTTCCTGGCCTCTTATATCGCGGCGGTATCGGCGTTTTCGGTCACCAGCCTGCACTTCATTCCGTTTCCCTACAATTTCCTCTGGCCTACGGTGTTGGGAGTCCCACTTATCCGCTACTGGCACCAGCGCGTGCGGGTGCAGCGCGCTAGCCTCGCACCAGGCTCCGATTTATCCGGCTCACCAGCGCCGGCCCTTCATAGATAAAGCCGGTGTAAAGCTGAATGAGCGAAGCCCCAGCATCCAGCTTTTCCTGCGCATCGGCAGCCGAGTGGATGCCGCCCGCGCCAATAATCGGCAGCCCGCCGTCGGATTTCCGGTGCAGGTAGCGGATGACTTCGGTGGCCCGCGCCCGGAGCGGTTTGCCGCTCAAACCGCCCGCGCCCAGCGAGGCCACGTAGCTAGCCTCGGTGCTCAGATTATCACGACTGATGGTGGTATTGGTGGCTACGAGGCCGCTGAGTCGGGTTTCGCGGGCAATTTCCAAGATGTCATCGAGCTGCGAATCCGTCAGGTCGGGCGCGATTTTCAGGAGCAGCGGGCGCGGCGTGGCGCGGGCGTGGTTGCGGGCCTGCACCTGCTGCAACAGCTCAATCAGCGGCTTTTTCTCCTGCAGCTGGCGCAGGTTAGGCGTGTTGGGCGAGCTCACGTTCACCACGAAGTAATCCACCTCCTCGGCCAGCGCCTCGAAGCAGGCTACGTAGTCCTCGGCGGCCCGCTCGTTGGGCGTGTCCTTGTTTTTTCCAATGTTGCCGCCGATGATAAGCTGGCGGTTGCGCCGCCGGGCCAGCCGCGCCGCTACCACGGCCGCCCCGTCATTGTTGAAGCCCATGCGGTTCACCAGCGCTTCATCCTGCGGCAGCCGAAATAGGCGTGGCGTGGGGTTGCCGGGCTGCGGCCGGGGCGTCACCGTCCCGATTTCCACAAAGCCAAAGCCCAGCGTGGCTAGCTCATCGGTCAGGGCCGCGTTCTTATCAAACCCCGCCGCCAGCCCCACTGGGTTCGGAAATTTCAGCCCGAAAACCTCGCGCTCCAGGCTTGGGTGCTGGAAATCGTACAGCGCCCGCAGCAGAGCTGGCGTGCCCGGCACCCGCGCCGCCCGGCGCAGGTTATCGAAAACGAGGTGATGGGCGCGCTCGGCGTCGAGGTTGAAGAGGAGGGGTTTGACGAGGGCTTTATACATAACGAGTTATCCTGCCCAGCCCTCTCTATCGAGGCTGCGGTATTGAATGGCTTCGGCCAGGTGGTTAATCTCAATATCATCGGTGCCGGCCAGGTCGGCAATGGTGCGGGCTACTTTCAGAATGCGGTCGTAGGCGCGAGCCGAGAGGCCGAGGCGTTCCATGGCCGTTTTCAGCAGCTGGCGGCCATCTTCGCTAATTTGGCAGATGTCCTTCACCATCTGGGGCGGCATCATGGCGTTGGAATGGATGTCGACGTAATCTGTAAACCGCTTTTCCTGCACCTGACGGGCCTTATCCACACGTGCCTGAATGTCGGCGCTGGTTTCGGATTTGCGCGATTCCGTCATCTGGTCAAACGTCACAGGCGTGACTTCAACATGTAAATCAATGCGGTCGAGCAACGGCCCGGAAACCTTGTTCAAATACTTCTGCACCACGCCGGGGCCGCACACGCATTCTTTCTCAGGATGATTATAATAACCACAGGGGCAGGGGTTCATGCTAGCTATGAGCATAAAATTGGCCGGGAACTCAATGCTGAGCTTGGCCCGCGCAATGGTTACGCGGCGCTCCTCCAGCGGCTGGCGCATCACCTCCAGCACCGTGCGCTTGAACTCGGGCAGCTCATCCAGAAACAGCACGCCGTTGTGCGAGAGCGAGATTTCGCCCGGTTGCGGGTTGCCGCCGCCGCCCACCAGTGCCACATCCGAAATGGTGTGGTGCGGGGCGCGGAAGGGCCGCGTGCTCAGCAGCCCGCCTCCGGCCAGCTTGCCGGCTACGGAGTGGATTTTCGTGGTTTCCAGCGCCTCCTGCATGCTCAGCGGCGGCAGGATGCTGGGCAGGCGCTTGGCCAGCATAGTTTTGCCCGCGCCGGGCGGGCCAATCATGATGACGTTGTGGCCGCCGGCCGCCGCGATTTCCAGCGCCCGCTTGATGTTTTCCTGGCCCTGCACGTCGGCAAAGTCGGCCGTATACTTGTTCACCGTGTGCTGAAACAGGTCGCGGGTGTCCACCACGGTGGGCGTGATTTCCAGCCGGCCCTCGAAGAAGTCAATGGCCTCCTGCATGCTGCTCACGGCAATCACGTCGAGGTTGTTGACAATGGCGGCTTCCTCGGCGTTTTCCTTGGGCAGAATGATGCCCTTGAAGCCTTCCTTGCGCGCCTGAATGGCAATGGGCAGCACGCCCTTTATAGGTCGCAATTCACCATCCAGCGCCATTTCGCCCATTATCACGTACTCCGTCAGGCGTTCCGTCGTCAGCTGCTGTGAGGCGTGCAGGATGCCCAGCGCGATGGGCAAATCGTAGGCCGCGCCCTCCTTGCGGATGTCGGCAGGGGCCATGTTCACCACCGTTTTGGTGCGCGGCATGCGGTACCCGCGAAACTTCAGCGCCGCCTCAATCCGCTGCTGGCTCTCCTTGATGGCGTTATCCGGCAAGCCCACCACATTAAAACCAGTGCCCGCCGAAACCACCACTTCGATGATGATGGTGTAGGCATTGACGCCCTGCACGGCTGAGCCGAAGGTTTTGGTAAGCATGAGGTTGGGTAGAGTTAGGGAATGGCGATGATGGAAAGCAACGGAGCTGTAAAGCTAGGAAGCAACTACAACTATCCGTCACTAAGCCTCGGAGAGGCGACATATTGGTAGCAATGGTGCCACTAAGAACGATTGAGCCCCAGCGGGGCGACACTTGCGCAAACGAGTGTCGCCCCGCTGGGGCTTAAACTTGAAGGGAATGCTGTTTTACTACCGACATGCCGCCCCTCTGGGGCTTGTCATGATGGCTTTTAACCAATCACTAGCTTCTCAATCATCAGAATCATGATGTGAATGGCCTTGATATGGATTTCCTGAATCCGGTCGGCGTAGCCGGAGTGCGGCGCGCGAATCTCCACGTCGCTCAGCCCGGCGAGCTGGCCGCCGTCCTTGCCGGTGAGGGAAACTACGGTCATGCCCAGCTCGCGGGCGGCTTCGGCGGCGCGCAGGATGTTGGGCGAGTTGCCGCTGGTGCTGATGGCCAGCAGCACATCGCCAGGGCGGCCCAGGGCCTCCACGAAGCGGCTGAAGACGAACTCAAAGCCGAAATCATTGGCCACGCAGGTCATGTGCGAGGCTTCGGTGAGGGCGATGGCGGCCAAGGCGCGGCGGTTCTGGCGGTAGCGGCCGCTGAGCTCTTCGGCGAAATGCTGGGCGTCGCAGAGACTGCCACCGTTGCCGCAGGTGAGGACTTTGCCGCCGCTTTGCAGGCTGGCGGCGATGAGCTCGGCGGCGGCGGCGATGCTAGCCACGTGGGCCGGGTCGGCCAAAAAGCGGTCGAGCACGGCGCGGGCTTCGGTCAGCTCGGCGCGGATTAGGTCGGGGAGAGAGGCGTCAGGCACTTTTTGGGTAGTCGGTAATTAGTTTTTCAAATCTGTCATCCTGAGCGGAGCGAAGGACCTTATCACGGCTGAGCGGTATTCTTTCAGCCGTGATAAGGTCCTTCGCTCCGCTCAGGATGACAGACGATTAGTTCATTCAGCTAGGCCAGCGGTGGTCGGTCGGCCGGCGGGGTGTTGCTCAGGCTGGGGTCGGTCTGGGGGAAGGTGGGCTGGGGCAGGTGGTCAACCGTCCGATTTTCAGTGGTGCTGGTAGTGCCGGCCGCCTGGCTTTGCGTGGGCTGGTCGCGCACCACGGGCGCATCGAGGTTGCGGCCGTCGATGGTGCGCGGGCCAGTAGTCGGAGGTGTGATGCTGGTGCGCTGCTGCTGGTCGTAGAGTTTGGCTTTCAGCTCGTTGATTTTGCCTTCGTACTGGGTTACGGTGCGGCGCAGCATCACGCTGTCGAGGTTTTCGGTGACCAGGTGCAGGGCCATTAGCACGGCACCAATCACGAACATGACGTAGAAAAATTGCCGCTCCTTTTCCGGAACCGACAGGCCCGCGCCCATATCCGCCACCGAGGTGCGCACGGCGGGAACGAGAATGAACAGCAGCGCCAACAGCAGGTAAATCATGACGGCGACGGTGACAATGCGTTTGAGGGCGAGCATGGCGAAAAAGTTGGTTTAGGGCGAAAGATAGGTGTTTCTCAGACCAGCGCGGCGTTGGTCTGCATCGAGCTCAGGCGCTGGTACACGCCACCCTCGCGCCGCAACAGCTCATCGTGCGTGCCGCGCTCCACGATGCGGCCGTGCTGGAGCACCACGATTTCATCGGCGTGCTGCACGGTGCTTAGGCGGTGGGCGATGACGAGCGAGGTGCGGTTCTGCATCAGGCGCTGTAAGGCTTCTTGTACGAGTTTTTCGCTCTCGGTGTCGAGGGCCGAGGTGGCTTCGTCGAGAATGAGGATGGGCGGGTTGCGCAGGATGGCGCGGGCAATGCTCAGCCGCTGGCGCTGCCCGCCCGAGAGGCGCGAGCCCCGGTCGCCGATGACGGTCTGGTAGCCATCGGGGCTGGCGATGATGAACTCGTGGGCGTTGGCGATGCGGGCGGCTTCCATTACCTCGGCCTCGGTGGCGGCGGTGTTGAAGCGGATGTTGTTGAAAATGGTGTCGTTGAACAGGATGCTTTCCTGAGTGACGATGCCCATCTGGTCGCGCACCGAGTGCAGGGAGCAGGCGCGCAGGTCGTGGCCGTCGATGAGAATCTGGCCGGCGCTGGGGTCATAGAAGCGGGGGAGGAGGTCGGCCAGGGTGCTTTTGCCGCCACCGCTGCCGCCCACCAGCGCCACGGTCTGGCCTTTTTTAATGGTCAGGTTGATGTC
>NZ_JBCEVZ010000066.1:0-24887 GCF_038448715.1 Hymenobacter segetis
GCCCGCCACGTACACATTCGTGCCTTCCACGGCCAGGCCCCTGGCATCGTTGAAGCTGATGCCGCCCAGCTGGCGGGCCCAGGCAAAAGCACCGGTGAGGCCGGCATCGGTGAGCTTCGCCACAAATGCCTGGCTATAGTTCTGGCCACTCGTGAGCACGGTGCCGCCCATCGCTACCACACCCTCGAAAAAGCCGGCGGCATACACGCTTCCTCCGGTCACCGCCAGGGCGGTAACATCGTCCACCTGACTCCCCCCAACGCCCTGGGCCCAGATGAAGCGGCTTGTACTGCCTGCATCGGTGAGCTTGGCCACAAAGCCGTCGGTACTACCGGCACTCGCCAGGCTCACATTGCCGAAGCCAATAACGGGACTCGCAAAGTTGCCCGCGATGTAGAGGTCGGGGCCCTGCATTGCCAGCACGGTGGGGTAGTCGTCGGCAACGCCGCCGGCCTGCTGCACCCATACGAAGCCATTGGTAGCGGGGCTCCATTTAACCACAAATACATCGACACCTCCCGCGCTGGTGAGCAGCGTGGTTCCGAAGCTGGCCACGCCGCTGAAATACCCAACCATCACCACGTTACCGCTCGCGTCAACTACCGACGATGCCACCGCCACATCGTTGTTGGGTGCCTGCCCCACCACCAGCGCGCGCTGCCAGGCGGGCCCCGTCTGGGCCAGGGTGTTGATACTTGTCAGCAGCAGCAACAAAACGCCCAACCGGAGCCAGCGCAAAAAGATGGGAAGGCTGTTCATTGCAGCAGGCTCGGGGGTAGATACTTGGCCAAGAGAGGGGCAGGCTTCAAAGATAGCCGCATTATCATCCAGCTGGCAGAAATCCCCCTCCCCTGGCTTTTGGCCGGGGCTTTTGCATCGGCCGCAACCGGTTGCTGCTACTCGACCACTAGGCGGCGGGTGGCGGTGCTGCCGCCAGCGGCCACGCACACGGCATAGAGGCCGGGCGCAAGGCCGGCCAGGTCGAGCACGGCTTGGGCATTGGTGGGCGTGCTGCGGGTGCGCACCGCCCGGCCTAGGGCATCGAGCACGGTGAGCGTGGCCGTGGCCGCGCCGGGCACGGCCGGCAGCTGCACGGTGGCCGTGCCGTGGGCCGGGTTGGGGCTGAGGCTGAGGCCAGCCAGTGCCACCGCGTCGGCCGTGGCCAGGGGGACGGCGGCCAGCGAGGCCAGAAAGCCCACGCTCGCCGGGTTTACCGAGGTGATGGACTGGCTGCCAAACGTGGCCGGCGGCGTGGCGGTGCCCCCCACGTACAGGGTGCTGCCCAACAGGGCCACGGTGTTAGCCGCGTCGGTGCCGGTACCGCCGGCTTTCTGGGTCCACACAAACGTGCTGGCTGGGCCGGTGTCGTTCAGCCGGGTCACAAAGACATCGGCGGTGCGGGCGGCGGCCGTGGCGCTATTGATTAGGGAGGTGGTACCAAAGGTGGCGCCCGGGCTGGTGAAGGACCCGGCCACGTACACGTCCGGGCCGCTCACGGCCAGCGCCGTGGCTGCATCGATGGCAACGCCACCGCCCTGCTGCGCCCAGGTGAAGGTGCTGCTGGTGCCGGCATCCGCCAGCTTGGCCACAAAAACGTTGGCCGAGCCAGCGCTCACCACGGCATTCAGGTCGAAGATGGCGAAGCCGCTGAAGGCCCCGGCCACGTACACATTGGTGCCGCTCACGGCCAGGGCGGCGGCCAGGTCGGGGCCGGGGCTGCCGGCGCTTTTGGCCCAGGCCAGGGCGGGGTTGTTGCCGCCATCCGTGAACTTGAGGACGTACACATCGCGTCCCCCGGCGCTGCTGAGGGCGGTGCCGCCGCCCAGGTTCAGGTTGCCGGTGTAGTCGCCGGTCAGGTACACGCTGGTGCCATTCGCGGCCAGGGCAGCGGCGGCATCGTCGGCGGCATTGCCCCCGAAGGCCCGCGCCCACACAAAGGTGGCCGTGGTGCCCGCATCGGTGAGCTTGGTGATAAAGACGTGGGCCAGGCCGGCCGTGGTGGGCCCGGCCGTGGGGTTGGTGATGGTGAGGCGGCCCAGCGTGGCCGTCTGGCTGCGGAAGGTGCCGGTGAGGTACACGTTGGCCCCGCTCACGGCCAGCGCCGTGGCCCGGTCCTCGTTGAGGCCGCCCACCGGCTCGGCCCACACGAAGGTGGCGCTGGTGCCCGCGTCGCTCAGCTTCACCACAAAGCCGTCGGTGGCCCCGGCCGATGCCAGGTTGATGCTGCCGAAGGTGGCCGCCACGCCAAACGTGCCGGCCACGAACACGCTCACGCCGCGCACCGTGATGGCCAGGGCCTGGTCGTTGTTGGGGCCGCCGGCCCGCTGCACCCAGGCGAAGCGCTGGTTGGCCACGTTCCACTTGCCCACAAAGACATCGGTGGCCCCGGCACTGGTGAGCAGCGCCCCGCCCATGGCCACAGTGCCCGCGAAGGAGCCCGCCACGTAGAGGTTGGTGCCGGTGGCATCGGGGGCGCTGGCCGTCACGGTATAGGCTCCGTTGCTGGCCGTGGCCACGGCGGTGGCCGTTTGCCAGGCGGGAGCCTGGGCGTGGGCGGCCTCCAGGCCACATTTTCCAAGCAGCAGCGCGGTTAGCAGCAAGGTGCGCATCAGGGTAAAGGTGTGTTTCATGAAAGCGAAGAATTCTTGGTTGTGCGTATTCCCGTTGACCATCGCGGCAGCGGCTGGTTTAATCCTGCCCCCGCAAAAACGCCCACGCCCCAACTGGCTGGTCGGGGCGTGGGCGCAGATAAGGCCGCCCGGCAGGGCTTGCTACTCCACCACCAGCCGGTGGGTGGCGGTGCGGCCGCCGGCCGCCACCCGCACGGCGTAGAGGCCGGGCGCGAAGCCGGTGAGGTCAAGCGCGGCATTGGAGTCGGGGGCCGTCGTTTGGGTACGCAGGGTGCGGCCTTGGGCATCAATGATGGTGAAAACGGCCGGGCCGGTGCCGGCGTGCAGCTGCACGGTGGCCGTGCCGTGGGCGGGGTTGGGGAAGAGGCTGACAGCACCAGCGGGCAGCAGCCGGGGAGCCACCGCCAGCGCGGCGGCATCGGTGATGGTAGCCAGAAAGCCGAACGTAGCCGTGCCGGCAGTGCCGAGGACCAGGGGGCCGAACCGGGGGCGGCCGGCGGCGTAGCCGCCCACCACTACCTGCGTGCCGCGCAGCACCAGCGTGGTGGCCTCGTCGCTCCCGCTGCTGCCGGCCTGCCGGGCCCACACGAAGCTGCCGCTGCTGCCCGCATCCAGCAGCCGGGCCGCGAAGGCATCGTAGTCGCCCAGGCCCGCCAGCGTGGTGGTGCCAAACCGCGCCTGCGCACTGGTGGCGTAGCCGCTCAGATACACGCTGGGGGCCTGCACGGCCAGGGCCGTCACGGCCTCGTAGCCCGCGCCGCCGGCCAACTGCGCCCACGCAAAGCTGCCGGTGGGGCCGCTGTCGGTGAGCTTGGCCACGAAGGCATCGCTCCGCCCCAGGCTGGCCAGGCTGGTGCTGCCGAATACATTGGTGGCACTGGCCACGTCGCCGGCCACGTACACGCTGCTGCCGGCCACGGCCAGCGCAGTGGCACGGTCGGGGCCGGTGCCCCCGGCCTGCCGCGCCCAGGCAAAGCTGGCCGAAGTGCCGGCATCGGTGAGCCGGGCCACCAGCACGTCGGTATCGTTGGTGCTGCTGCTGGCCAGGGTGGTGCTGCCACAGGTGGCCGGCCCGGCAAACGAGCCGGCCACGTACACATTGGCCCCCAGCACCGCCACCGCGCCCAGGCGGCTCTGGCCGGGGCTGCCCACGGCCTGCACCCAAGCGTAGCTGGCCGAGGCCCCGGCATCCAGCAGCTTGGCCACAAAGCCCGTGGAGTAGCCGGAGTTGGTCACCGTGGCCGGGCCGAAGCTGACCGTGGGGCTGCTCAAAGCGCCCACCACGTACACGCTGCTGCCCTGCACCGCCAGGCCCAGCACGTAGTCGTAGGCTGTGCCGCCAATGGCCTGCGCCCACACAAAGCGGGCCGTAGGCCCGGAATCGCTGAGCTTGGCCACAAAGCCGCGGTAGCTGCCGGCCCCGGCCAGCGTAATATTGCCCAAGGTGATAGCATCAATAAAAAGCCCGCCCACGTACAGGCTGGTGCCCTGCACCGCCAAGGTAGTGACGTACGCGGACTGGGTGGTGGCCAACGGTTGCGCCCATACCCAGGTGCCGGCCGTCGGGTCCCACTTCGCCACAAAGCCCGCATAGTTAACGGCACTGGTCAGCGTGACGCTCCCAAACCCCACCGTGCCCTGGAAACTGCCCGCCACATACACATTCCCGCTGGCATCGACGGCCGTAGCGGTTACTTCCGAGGTGCTGCCAGTGGCAGTGGTGATGGCCAGCGCCTGCTGCCAGTCGGGCGCTTGCGCCCGGGCCGTCGCCCCCAGCAGCACCAACATTCCCAACGCCACCCACCGGCACCAGATAGAAAAAGAGAAGAAGTGTTTCATGCAACTACCGCAGGGAAAGAAAACTGCCCAGCCGGACAGACCGGCAAATATAGCCGACTGGCTACCGGGCCGCCTTAAAGACAAAAACGCCCCGACCAACTGGCCGGGGCGTTCCCGTTTCTACTCAAGAGGCTAACCAATTAGTCTACCAGCACAGCGCGGCCGCTTTCCACGTCCTGCTCCACGGACTTGTACTTCACGTCGCGCACCACGCGGCCGTCCATGTACTGCACGTTCACTTTGTCGTTGCGGTTGGCCACTTTCTGGCTGCGCACGGGCACCTGCTTTTCGGCTACCTGGGGGGTCTGGTAGTCGGGGCCCATATCCTCGGGGCCGGCCCCGAGCGAGTCGAGGTTGCTGGTATGCTCCACGGTGAGCTGGGGCGCGGGCTCCTCGTCTTCGAGGTAGTAGTCCTGCTCCTCGTTGGTGCCCACCATGCTGGTGTTCACCGGCACGTCGGCGTGGAAGAGGAAGGTTGTGGTTTCCTCGTTCACCTTACCAATCATGCGCTTAAATAACTCAAAGCTCTCAAATTTATACACCAGCAGCGGGTCCTTCTGCTCGTACACCGCGTTTTGCACTACCTGTTTCAGGTCGTCCATCTGGCGCAGGTGCTGGGTCCAGGCCGTGTCGATAACGGACAGCACCACCACTTTTTCCATCTGGCGCAGAATGTCGTGGCCGCCGGTGGCCTGGGCGCGGCGCAGGTTGGCAATGGCCTGCACCTGCTTCTTGCCATCGGTGAAGGGCACGGCGATGTTCTCGTAGGGTGAGCCGTTGCTCAGCAGGTCGTTCACCAGCGGCAGCGAGTTCGAGGCAATGTGCTCGTTCTTGCTCTGGAAGTAGCCCAGGGCCTCGTCGTATAGCTTCTGCGTCAAGGCCGGCACCTGCAAGCTAGTTAGGTCCTGCGCCGTGAGGTAGGTATCGTAGCCGAACACCTTGATGACGTTCAGCTTGAAATCCTCGAAATCGCCCGTGATTTTGTGGCCGGCAGCGATGTCCTCGCTCACGTCATAAATCATGTTGAGGATATCGACTTCCATGCGGTCGCCGTGCAGGGCGTTGCGGCGGCGCTTGTACACCACTTCGCGCTGGGCATTCATAACGTCATCGTACTCCAGCAGGCGCTTGCGCGTGCCGAAGTTGTTTTCTTCCACCTTCTTCTGGGCCCGCTCGATGGAATTGGTAATCATCGAGTGTTGAATCACTTCGCCCTCTTCCATGCCCATGCGGTCCATTAGCTTCGCAATCCGGTCGGAGCCGAACAAGCGCATCAGGTTGTCCTCAAGAGAAACGAAGAATTGCGAAGTACCCGGGTCGCCCTGGCGGCCGGCGCGGCCCCGCAACTGGCGGTCTACCCGGCGACTTTCGTGGCGCTCCGTGCCGATGATAGCCAGACCACCCGACTCGCGGCTGGTTTCGCGCAGCTTAATATCTGTACCACGGCCAGCCATGTTGGTGGCGATGGTCACGGTGCCGGGGTAGCCAGCGGCGGCCACAATCTCGGCCTCGCGCTGGTTCTGCTTGGCGTTCAATACCTGGTGCTGGATGCCACGCAATTTCAGCATGCGTGACATCAGCTCGGAAATCTCCACCGAAGTGGTACCCACCAGCACGGGGCGGCCGGCTTCCACCAGCTTCTGGATTTCCAAGGCCACGGCGTTGTATTTCTCGCGCACCGTTTTGTACACCTGGTCATCGGAGTCTTTGCGCGAAATCACCCGGTTGGTGGGAATCACCACCACGTCGAGCTTGTAGATTTCCCAGAACTCGCCGGCTTCGGTTTCGGCCGTGCCGGTCATGCCGCACAGCTTGTGGTACATGCGGAAGTAGTTCTGCAGCGTCACCGTGGCGTAGGTCTGCGTCGCGTCTTCCACGCGCACATTTTCCTTGGCCTCGATGGCCTGGTGCAGGCCGTCGGAATAGCGGCGGCCTTCCATCACGCGGCCGGTTTGCTCGTCCACGATTTTCACCTTGCCGTCGTCGGTCAGGATGTACTGGTCATCCTTCTCAAACAGCGTGTAGGCCTTCAGCAGCTGGTTCACGGTGTGCACCCGCTCCGATTTCTCGTTGTAGTCGCTCATCAGCTTGTCTTTCTGATGCAGCTTTTCTTCGGCCGAAAGCGCGGTATTTTTCTCGATGTCGGCAATGGCCATTCCGATGTCGGGCATGATGAACAGCTGCGGGTCTTCGCCCTGCGCCGTAATCAAATCCAAGCCTTTTTCGGTCAGCTCAATCTGGTTGTTCTTCTCGTCAATCGTGAAGAACAGCGGCTCGTCGGCCTTCGGCATTTGGCGCGAGTTATCGGCCAGATAGTGGTTTTCCGTAGCCTGCAGCACCGCCCGGATGCCGGGCTCCGACAGGAATTTGATGAGCGGCTTGCTCTTAGGCAAACCACGGTGGGCGCGGAACAGCATCAGACCGCCCTCGCCATTTTTGTCGCCGGCTTCCACGCCGGTTTTGCCAGCGGCGATTTGCTTGCGGGCTTCTACCAGATAGGCTTGCACCACTTTCTTCTGCTCGTCCACCAGGCGCTGGATGCGCGGCTTGAGCTGATAGAACTCGTGCACGTCGCCGCGCGGCACCGGGCCGGAGATGATGAGCGGCGTCCGCGCATCGTCAATCAGCACGGAGTCCACTTCGTCGACCATGGCGAAGTGGTGCTTGCGCTGCACCAACTCCTCGGGGTCGCGCGCCATGTTGTCGCGCAGGTAGTCGAAGCCGAATTCGTTGTTGGTACCGTAGGTGATGTCGGCCTGATAAGCGGCGCGGCGCTCCGGCGTGTTCGGCTGGTGCTTGTCGATGCAATCCACGGTGATGCCGTGGAACTCGAACAGCGGCGCGTTCCATTCCGAGTCACGCTTAGCGAGGTAATCGTTGACCGTTACCAAGTGCACCCCACGCTTCGACAGCGCATTGAGGAACGACGGCAAAGTTGAAACCAGCGTTTTGCCTTCACCGGTGGCCATTTCGGCGATTTTGCCCTGGTGCAGCACAATGCCGCCAATCAGCTGCACATCGTAGTGCACCATGTCCCAGACGATTTCGGCCCCGGCAGCCAGCCACTTGTTGCTCCAGATGGCTTTGTCGCCCTCAAAAGTCACGTTGGCGTGGGTGGCGGCATATTCGCGGTCGCGGGCGTTGGCCGTCACCACTAGCTGGCCGTTTTCCTTGTAGCGGCGGGCTGTTTCCTTCACAATAGCAAAGGCGGTGGGCAGCACCTCCATCAGCACGGCTTCAAGGTCCTTGTTGCGCTGCTTCTCTAATGCGTCAATTTGCTCGAATAAAACCTCCTTCTGGGCCACGTCCAGTTGCAGCTGTGTGTCGATTTGCTGGTGCAAACCGCCAATCTGCCCATCGAGGCCGGCGAGGCGCTCGGCAATGCGGGCGCGCACGGCATCGGTCTGCTCGCGCAGTTGGTCATCGGTCAAGCCAGCCAGTTTGGCATATTCGGCATTAATGAGGGCCACATAAGGCACAACATCCTTGAGGTCCTTTTCTGCTTTGGAGCCAAAAAGCTTGGCGATGGTTTTGCCGAGAAAATCTAACATTAGGTAGTCTTTTAGCGAATAAGCGCCGTGGCGCACCTCAAATTTACGCAGCCTTCCGCTAAAACCGTCCCAAAACGAAAAGCCCCGCCAAATTGGCGGGGCTTTTTTCTGTAGCGTGGACTCTGCGAGTCCGCGTCTCGCCGCCACGCGGCGAACAATCGTCAGGGTAATCGTGCAGCCGTTTTGTGGTTCCGTATTCGCCGCATGGCGGCGAGACGCGGACTCGCAGAGTCCACGCTACGGCTACTCCTGTTTCGGCGAGCGGCTTATCAGTTTTTCCACCAACGAGGTGCTGCCCGAAATGGCAGGCAACACCGGCTTGCTGGCATTTTCCTTCTCCGTCAGCTTCTTGTAAAGCGTCAGGGCCTGGGCCACTACCTGGTCCATGTTGTAGTACTTATAGGTAGCGAGGCGGCCCACGAAATGCACGCCCGGCGTCTCATCGGCCAGCTTCTTATACTTATTGTACAGCTCAGCGTTTTCGGGCATCGGGATGGGGTAGTACGGGTCGCCCTCGGCCTGCGGGTATTCGTACACGATGGCCGTTTTGGGGTGGTCCTGGCCGGTGAGGGCTTTAAATTCCGTGATGCGCGTGTAAAGATGCTCGTTGGGGTAGTTCACCACGGGGGCCGCGAGATGCTTCTCCTTATTCAGCGTTTCGTGCTTGAACTCCAGCGAGCGGTAGGGCAGCTTGCCGAATTTGAAGTCGAAATACTCATCCACCGGACCCGTGAAAATCATTTCCTTGAAGGGAATGAAGTCCATGATTTCGTGATAGTCCGTATTCAGCATCACCTTGATATTCGGGTGATTGAGCATGTTCTCAAACATCCGGGTGTAGCCGTGCAGGGGCATGGCCTGGTAGGTGTCGGTGAAGTACCGGTCGTCGCGGTTGGTGCGGGTGGGCACGCGGCTGGTGACGGACTTATCAAGCTGCGAGGGGTCGAGGCCCCACTGCTTGTTGGTGTAGTTCTTGAAGAATTTGTTGTAGAGCTCGCGGCCTACTTTGCTCACCACCACATCTTCCGAGGTCCTGATAACATCGACCGGCTCGGCCACGGAAGCGAAGAACTCTTCGACTTCGAAGCTGGTCAGGCTCAGGCCGTAAAGCTTATTGATGGTATCGAGGTTGATGGGCATCGGCACGTGCTGGCCGTCTACCGAGGCCAGTACGCGGTGCTCGTAAGGGCGCCAGTCGGTGAAGTTGCCGAGGTAGTCGAACACGTCTTTCGAGTTGGTGTGAAAGATGTGCGGGCCGTACTTGTGCACCAGAATACCGTCCTCGTTGTAATGGTCGTAGGCGTTGCCGGCAATGTGGCTGCGCTTGTCTACGATAAGGACTTTTTTATTGCTGCGGGTAGCGAGGCGCTCAGCTAATACGCTGCCGGCAAAACCGGCCCCAACGATGAGGTAATCAAACATAGTGCAGGTTATGGAAAGTGGTAAGAGGAAAATCTATTGGGCAGGAAATGATGGTGTAAAAACAGTAAGTCAGACGATTAAGTCTATCGATTGGGCACAACGGGCGGAAAGGTGACTTCCGAAACCTTGGTGGGCATGAGGGGCGCACCAGCCACGGTGGTGGTGGAGGCATCGGGCTTTTTGGCCCAGAGGCGGTCCTGCATCAGGTCCACCATCTGCTGCCAGGTCTGGTCCCACGAGATGGTGGCCAGGTAATCATCGGTGCGCTGGCGCCAGTCGGCATCGTCGCGCTGGGTGAGGGCCTTGGCAATGGCCTGGCCGAAATCGGCGGCGTTGTCGGCAATCTGCACCAGGTTCAGGTCGCCGTAGGGCCGCACCACGTCGCGGATGGGCGTGCTCACCACGGGGTTGCCGGCGGCCAGGTATTCCGGCGTTTTGGTGGGCGAGATGAACTTGGTGCTCTCGTTATCAGCAAACAGAAGCGTTGCTACATCCCAACCCTTTAAGTAAGCTGGCAGTTCCTTATAATCCTTGCCGCCGAGGTAATGCACGTTGGCGGTGCGGGGCAAGGTGGCAGGGTCAATCTTCACCACCGGGCCGATGATGACAAACTGCCATTCCGGGTGGTTTTTCGACAGCTCACGCAACAGCTCAATATCGAGCCGCTCGTCTACCACGCCGAAGAAGCCGATGCGCGGGTGCGCGATGCTGGCCTGGTCGGCGGGCTCAGTCATCGGGCCGCGAGCCTGGCCGAAGTGGGCTTTGTCGATGCTGCTGGGAAAAGGGTGCGCGTCGGGGTGCTGTTCGCGCTTGGATTCGTAGAGTGTGTGGCCGCCGGTAAACACAAGGTCGGCTTTGGCAAACAGCTCCTGCTCGCGCTTTTTGAGCTCGGGCGGGGCAAATTTGAAGGCTGCCAGCTCGTCCATGCAGTCGTACACGGTCAGCTCGGGGTGGAACTGGCGCGACTTGCCCAACGCCATCGGCGTGTAGTACCAGAAGATGTATTTCGTGACGCCCTGCTCGGCGAAATAGTGGGTTAGCACCTCGAATTCGGCTTGGTCGGCGGCTTCAGCGTCGGCGCGCAGGCGGTTGGGCAGGTGCACCACCACCACTTTCACGCCATTGTCGCGCTCCTTGATTTCAACGTGCGGCTCGATGCGGTCGTCGTTGTGGTAAAAAGCATCTTCGACGTAGAACACCCGGCCCTTCTGGGCGAAGCGAGACATGAGGTGCTGGGGCCGCTGCCACACAAAATCCCAGTGCAGGTGGGCGAAGCACACGAGGTCGGGCAAGGTATAAGGGGTAGTGTTTTCGGCGGCTGGGTCGCTGGGCCGGGCAGCGGTGGTGGAGGCACGCAATGGCACTTCCACCGTCGAAGAAGGGGGCATGAAGCTTGGCAGGAAAAAGGGGTTTCGCGCCGCGCCGGAGGGACTATCAACCTACCCGGCCGGGACGCTTGCTACCCTATACGGAGCCCGCCGGCCAAAGGATATAGCCCAGCTTATTTTACTAAACCTTCACCAATCCTTCACTTTATCAAGTAGATATACAGCTTTGTTAATCTTTTAGACACCCAGCAAAAATTGCCATTCCACGGCATCCTGCCAGCCGGTGGCGGTGCGCAGCCAAGCCTGCCGCGTGCCCACCTGCCGAAACCCAGCAGCGGCAAAAAGCCTCATGCTGGGCAGGTTGTCGGCCCCTACGGTGGCGTAAATCTGGTGCAGACGCAGGATGGTGCGGGCATGGTTTTTCAGGAGCTCCAGCGCCTGCCGGGCATAGCCGTGCTGCCGCTCGCGGGCCAGGATGGTGATGCCCACGCCGGCCCGCTGGTGCAGCGGGTCGTAGTCGAAAAGGTCGACGACGCCCACGGCCGGGCTGCCAATTTCAGTAGCAATGACCAGCCGCAACTGGCGTACGGCGTGGAAGTCGACGCTGGCGTGCTCCAGGTATTCGCGCAGGGCGTGGCGTGACACCGGTGCCAGGGTATCGGACACGCCCCAGATGTCAGGGTCGTTTTCGAGGGCGTAGAGGAATTCGAGGTCGTCGGGTTCGAGGGCGCGCAGGTGCATGGGGTAAAGGTAAACCTCTGTCTGGGGCCTTAGCGCGGGGGAGCAGACTAAAAAGCCAAGCGACAAAAATAAATTGTGCACAATTAAACATTATACAACCGTTATCCGTTTACCTTTACGAAACCACATGGCAACCACTCCTCCTCCTCCCGTCAAGAACTCGCTGCTTAAGCTGGAAAGCCAGATTTGCTTTCCGGTTTATGCCGTGTCGCGGCTCATCACCAAGGCCTACCAGCCGCTGTTGCAGGCCCTCGACCTCACCTACCCGCAGTACCTCGTGTTCCTGCTGCTGTGGGAGCATGAGCAGCTGACGGTGAAGGAGCTGGGCGAAAAACTGCTACTCGATTCGGGCACGCTTACGCCGCTGCTCAAGCGCATGGAGCAGAAGCAGTGGCTGAGCCGCCGCCGCGACCCGCGCGACGAGCGTTCGGTCATCATCGCGCTGCTGCCGGCCGGCCGGGCGCTGGAGGCTCAAGCCCAGCAAATCCCGTTGCAGATGCTCGACAAAATGCAGATGTCAGAGGCCGAAATAACTGCCCTGCGCACCCACCTCACGCATTTACTTACCCAGTTGGCCTAGTGGCCGACACCTATTGCTTACCCACTTTTTCTTACCAACATCCGGATGAAAATCGAAAAAATCTTCACTGCCCAGGCCCTTGCCAAAGGCGGCCGCGACGGTCAAATCACCTCCAACAACCAAGTGCTCGACCTGGTGCTGAGCACGCCCAAGGAAATGGGCGGCCCCGGCAAAGCCGGCTCTACCAATCCCGAGCAGCTCTTCGCCGCCGGCTACGCCGCTTGCTTTGAAGGCGCATTGGGCGTGGCCGCCCGCCAGGCCAAAGTACGGCTGGACAACGTGACCGTGGAGGCCCTCATCGGCTTCGGCAAGGCGGAGGATGGCGGCTACGGCATCTCGGCCGATTTGCACGTCAACCTGCCCGGCATCGAGCAGAAGCAGGCCGAGGAACTGGTGGAAGCCGCTCACGGCATCTGCCCCTACTCGCGTGCCACCAAAGGCAACATCGAGGTGAGCCTCACCACCACGACCAACGCTTAAGCGCAGCCGATTTCGCTTATTAATTGTTCTGACAAGGCCTCGGTCTACGCCGGGGTCTTGTCGTTTTCGGCAAGTATTGCCATCCAATTTTTAACCCCCAACGCTATGAAAATCGCCATGATTCTGACCTCGCACGACGAGCTCGGCAACACCGGCCACAAAACCGGCTTCTGGCTCGAAGAATTCGCCGCGCCCTACTACGCTTTCGTGGATGCCGGGGCTGATATCACGCTCGCCTCGCCCAAAGGCGGCCAGCCGCCCCTGGACCCTAAGAGCGACGAGCCCGGTGCCCAAACCGAAGCCACCGAGCGTTTCAAGAAAGACCCGGCCGCCCAAAAAGCCCTGGCTAATACGGTGACGCTCGATACCATTAAGGCCGAGGATTTTGACGCAGTATTTTATCCCGGCGGCCACGGCCCACTGTGGGATTTGGCCGAAGACAAAAAATCTATCTCGCTCATCGAAAGCACTTTCGCCGCTGGCAAGCCGCTGGCGCTGGTGTGCCACGCCCCCGGTGTGCTCCGCCACGTGAAGGCGGCCAACGGCGAGCCGCTGGTAAAGGGCAAGTCGGTAGCTGGCTTCACCAACACCGAGGAAGAAGCCGTGCAGCTGACCAACGTGGTGCCGTTTCTGGTAGAAGACATGCTGAAGCAGAACGGCGGCAACTACTCGAAAGGAGCCGACTGGCAGCCTTACGTGGTAACGGCCGGCAACCTGATTACAGGCCAGAACCCGGCCTCGTCAGAGCCAGCTGCACAAGAGGTTCTGAAGATGCTGGCGAAGTAAGCCAAGCGTCAACCAAACACAAAAAAGGCCTTCTGTTATTGCAGAAGGCCTTTTTGTGTATTCAAAAGTTGCGATTATACCTCGCCGCCAAATACCCGCACTGCCGGGCCGCTCAGCCACACGTTGGCGAAACCGCCATCGGCGCGGTGTTCGAAGCTCACTTCCAGTTCGCCGCCCATGGTTTGCAGGCGCACGGGCGATACCGCGCCGCGCTGCGAGGCGGCCAGCGCCACGGCCGTGACGCCGGTGCCGCAGCTCAGGGTTTCGTTTTCGACGCCGCGCTCGTAGGTGCGCACGGGCCAGGCGTGGGCGGGGTCGGCGGGGATTTCCACGAAGTTGACGTTGGTGCCGGCGGGGTCGTAGGCCTGGTCGTAGCGGATGTCGTGGCCGGTGCCGTACACGTCGAACTCGGCCAGCGTGGGCGATTCGGCGGGGTCGAGGAAGTGGATGTGGTGGGGCGAGCCGGTGTGCAGGAACACGTCGTCCTCCCCTATTTCGGCTTCTATCGGGGCATTCACGTCAATCATTTTGAGGCGCACGGTACCGTCAGCTTCTACGCGGGCATCGTGGGGGCCATCCACGGCCAGGAAATGAGTGGTTTCGCCAATCAGGCCCAGGTGTTTGGCGAAAGCTACGGTGCAGCGGCCGCCGTTGCCGCACATGGAGCTGGGGCGGCCGTCGGCGTTGAAATACACCATTTCGAAGTCGAAATCGGGCTTATTGCGCAGCAGAATCAGGCCATCGGCCCCGATGCCGAAGCGGCGGTGGCAGAGCTGGGCAATCAGGGCGTGGTCGGTTTCGTCGAAGGCGCGGGCGCGGTCGTCAATCATGACGAAGTCGTTGCCGGTGCCCTGGTATTTGTGGAATTGCATGACGTTCTGTTTTAATCTGCAAAGAAACCGCCGCCCCGGCATTTCGTTCCTCAGTGCCCTTGCTCGGCCAAATCGCCGCAGCGCAACCAGTTTTCCCAGCGCTTGCGCTTTTTGGCGATTTTGCCGCGCAGGTACTTTTCCATAATCAGGGCGGCGCAGGGGGCGGCGGAGAGTCCGCCGAAGCCCGCGTTTTCGATGTAGACGGCCACCACGATTTTTGGCTTTTCGGCTGGGGCGAAGCCGGCGAAGGTGGCGTGGTCGTCGCCCTCATCGTTTTGGACGGTGCCGGTTTTGCCGGCCACCGAAATGCCCACGTCGTCGAGGTTGGCCAGCTCGGCGGTACCGCCGCGACGCAATGCGGCCACCATGCCGGGGATGAGCTCGGCAAAATGGACACTATCGACCAGCGTACGGTGCTGCTCGCGGAAGCGCGGCAGCGGGCCGCTGGTGCCCACGCTACGCACAAAATGCGGGATGTAGTAGTAGCCGCGGTTGGCGATGATAGCCTGGACGTTGGCCATTTGCAGGCCGGTCAGGTTGATTTCGCCCTGGCCGATGCTGAGCGAATAGATGCTGCCGTAGGTCCAGCCGCAGCGGCCGCGCCGCTTGTCGTAGTAGCCCGGCGTGGGGATGAAGCCGGGGCGCTCCTGCGGCAAATCGACGCCCAGCAATGTGTCGAGGCCGAAGGATTTGACGTGCCGCGTCCAGGCGGCCAGGTTTTGATGGCGCACGGCGCAGGTGTCCACAGGCTGCACCAGCGAGTCGGGCACGTTATTCACCACGTTGCGCATCACCTGGTAGAAGTAGGGATTGCAGCTGTATTTGAGGGCCTGGGTGAGGTTGCGGGCATCGGGGTGCTCGTGCACGCAGTGGATGAGCGACTGGTCGCAGCGGAAGCCGGTGGTGGCCGTGATGCCACCCAGCTGCAGGGCCACGGCCGCGTTCACCAGCTTGAACACCGAGCCCGGCGGGCTGGCTTGCAGCGCGGCGCGGTTTAGCAGCGGCATGTCTTCACTGAGCAGCAGGGCGCTGCGCTCGCGGCCCCGGCCGAGGGCGGTGATAGTGGCGGGGTCGTAGGTGGGGGCCGAAACGTAGCAGAGTATTTCGCCGGTGGCGGGGTCCAGGGCCACGATGTAGCCCTTGCGCTCGCGCATGATGCGTTCGGCGTAAGCCTGCAATTCGGTATCGAGGCTGAGGTGCAGGTCCTGGCCGGGGTGGTAGATGGTATCGGTGGCCCAGGTGCCGTGGGGCTGGTTCAGCACATCCACTAAGGGGTGGTAGGCGCCGAAACTGCCTTTCAACAAGCCGTTGTAATAAGTTTCGAGGCCGCCGTTGCGCAGGCGGTAGAAGCGGCCCCGGGCCAGCCGCTGCGCCTGGTACAGAAAGGGCTGGGCATTGGCATATGCGTAGCCCAGCACGGGCGCGGCCACGTGCGTGGCGTAGTTGCGGGCCGTGTATTCGCGCAACTTGAGCTTGGGCCACTCGCTCTGGTGGCGGCGCAGAATGTCGTATTCGGACGCCGTTAAATCCAGCTGCAAGGGCAATTCGCGGCGGCGCAGGTCGCGGCTGCGATACTCGAAGGCGCTGTCGGGCCAGCCCAGCAGGCGATTGAGGCGGGTCGAATCGAGGTGGCCCCAGGACGGCAGCACGAGCAGGTAGCGCGGCCCGGTGTAGGCCAGCACCGAGTCGTTACGGTCAAGAATGCGGCCCCGGCTTGGCCAGAAGGCCTCGCGGCGCGGCGTATAGGTGTCGTGCGGCAGGATGAGGCCCACGCCGGGCACCGGCACGCGCCGCCACCACAGCACCAGGACCAGCCCGGCCAGCAGCAGGACAAAGAATACGGCAGTTAATTTCTTGCGGTGGGCCGGCAGCATCCGGCAAAGCTAGTGTTCTGCTGGCAGGTTGGCCCGCCGGCTTCGATGAACGGGGCCTGCCACCTCACGAAGCCAAGCTGCGGACGGGAATTTGGCCATGAGGTCAGGCTACTGCTTTGCGCAACAGCGCAATTTGCCCGGCGTGGTATAGGTAGTGCTGCGCCACGCCATGCAGGGTCACGTAAATGGAGGAGCCATAGCCCACCCGCGCATCGATGATGGTATTGATGGGCCGGTCCAGGGTTTCATCAGTGATAACTGCCGTAGCGTCCAGCAATTGTTCGTGCGTCTCGCGCAGGCTGGCTAACACAGCTTGCCAGTCGGCTTCGGTGGGGTTTTCGGGCTGCGGCGGCCAATCTTCGGCATTGCTGACTTGTACCAATTTGCCTTCGACTAAACGGCGGCGGGCCACCTCGGCCCACACGCTGGCGTGGCGCGTAATTTCCCAAATGCTGTGGGCATTAGCGATGGGCCGCTGGGCGGCTTGCGCGGCAGTCAGGCCTTTGAGCGTATCCAGCAGTGAGGGGCCGGACCACGGCTCGCCATCAAAGGCGAGGCGGAACTGGTCGAGCAGACGGGTGATTTCAGACATGGCGGGCGAAGAATTACGATAGGCAAAAAGATGAACGGCGAGGGTAGCCGGTGTTACGTGCTTCGTTTCTGAAAGGCTCGGCGGGCTGTCGTTCGCCCCTCGTTCAACGCCGAGACGCGAAGGGGCGCGTCTCTACAGGCTGTTACCTGCCCCAAACGGCACGACCCTACCCCGCCCCGCCCCTACCTTTGCCGCCTGCTTATGTACGACTTCCTCACCACCTCCCCCTGGCCCGATTACGAGCTGATTGATTCCGGCAACTTCCAGAAGCTGGAGCGTTTTGGCAAATACATCCTGGCCCGCCCCGAGCCGCAGGCCATCTGGGACCCACACCTGCCTCTCAAGGAATGGGAAAAGGCCGATGCCGCCTTCGCCCGCGCCCCCGGCTCCACCGAAAAAGGCCAGTGGCGCCTCAAGCCCAGCATGCCCGAGCAGTGGGTGATTGCCTACGAGCGGCCCGATGGGTTGAAGCTGAAGTTTCGGCTGGGTTTGTCGTCGTTCAAGCACGTCGGGCTGTTTCCGGAGCAGGACCCCAACTGGCAATTTATCTACAACCAGACCCGCAAGCGCCGCGCCAAGCTCCCGCGCGTGCTCAACCTCTTCGCCTACACGGGCGCGGCCACGCTGGCCGCCCGCGCCGCCGGGGCCGATGTCACGCACCTCGATTCGGTAAAACAGGTCAATTTCTGGGCCCGCGATAATATGGAAGCCAGCCAGCTCGACGGCGTACGCTGGCTGGTGGAAGACGCCATGAAATACGTGCGCCGCGAAGTGAAGCGCGGCAGCAAATACCAGGGCCTCATCCTCGACCCGCCCGCCTACGGCCGCGGCCCCAACGGCGAGAAATGGCAGCTCGAAGACGAGCTGAATGAGATGCTCAAGCTCAGCCAGCAACTCCTCGACCCCGAGGACCATTTCTTCGTGGTGAACCTGTACTCGCTGGGCTTTTCGGCCCTGATTCTGGATAACCTGACCACGGCCATTTTCCCTGGCGAAAAGGCTGTGCGCGAGTTGGGTGAGATTTATCTGCACGATGCCGGCCAGCGCAAGCTGCCGCTGGGCACGTTCTGCCGGTTTGCCACGTAGCGTGGTCGTACTCGGCAGGGACTTTTAGTCCGCGCCGGCTAGTCATCCGTATTGCCCACTCGCTTCGCTAAACTCGCGGACTGAAAGTCCGCGCTACTTCCTCTATGCACACGCCGCACGCCCATCGCCGCCTCGCGCTCATTGATTTGGGCACCAACACCTTCCACCTGCTCATCGTGGAAATCTCAAAAATGCCCGGCGAAAAACCGCTGGTGCTGCTGCGCACCAAAGCCGGCGTGCGCCTCGGCGAGGGCGGCATCAGTCAGGGCATCATCGCGCCCGAGCCGTATGCCCGCGCCCTGCACACGCTGGCCGGCTTCAAGGAAGAAATGGAGCTGCACGAAGTAACCGAAGTGCGCGCCACGGCCACCAGCGCCATGCGCGTGACGAAAAACGGCCCCGAGCTGGTGCGCGACATCTTCGAGCAAACCGGCATTCAGGTCAACGTTATTCCCGGCGAGCGCGAGGCGGAGCTCATCTGCCAGGGCGTGCGCCAAGCCGTGGATTTGGGCGAGGATGCGCAGCTGATTATGGACATCGGCGGCGGCTCGGTTGAGTTCATCATTGCCAACGAGCACACCATTTTCTGGAAGCAGAGCTTCGAAATCGGAGCCCAGCGCCTGCTCGACAAGTTTTTCCCCGACCCCAGCGGCGTATTTCCCGCCGAAGCCGTGGAAGCCGAACAGCGCTACCTCAGCACGGTGCTGGAGCCGCTCATCGAAGCTGTGCGCCGCTACCGCCCTGCCAGCCTCGTGGGTGCGTCGGGCAGCTTCGACAGCCTGGCCGATATGCAAATCGGCGAACTGCGCGCCGAAAGCCAGCTGCCGCCCTGCACCGAGCTGGCGCTGGAATCCTTCCAGACCAGCTACCGCCACCTGCTCAGCGGCAACCACGAGCAGCGCAAGGCCCTGCCCGGCATCCTTCCCATGCGGGCCGATATGCTGGTGGTAGCGGCAGTGCTCATCGATTTCGTGCTGGGCATTGCGGAAATCACGCGCATCCGCACCTCGGCCTACGCGCTGAAAGAAGGGCTGTTGGCGGAGATGCTGGCAGTATAGGCAGTTTCCCAACCAAAACAGAACGTCATGCTGAGCGGAGTCAAAGCATCTCTACCGCGTAAGTAATCCATTTACTATTGCGGTAGAGATGCTTCGACTCCGCTCGGCATGACGTTCCGGTTTTCATATTCCCCGACTAATATATTCCCGATGCCCACTTTCTCCTACAGTCAGCTTTTCACCTTCACCGAAAGCGTTTTCCTCGCCATCGGCTGCCCGGCCGATGACGCCACCCTGGCCACCGAAACCCTGCTCTCGGCCGACCTGCGCGGCGTGGATTCGCACGGCGTGGCCCGCCTTGTTGGCTACGTACGGCTGTGGGAGGCCGGCCGCATCAATGCCACCCCCCGTGTGGGCATCACCTACGAAACGCCCAGCACCGCCGTGGTGGACGGCGACAGCGGCCTGGGCCTCGTGGTGGGGCCCAAAGCCATGCGGATTGCTATTGAAAAGGCCCAGCAAGTGGGTTCGGGCTGGGTTTCGGTGAAGAATTCCAATCACTTCGGCATTGCCGGCTACCACGCCATGCTGCCCCTGGCGCACGACATGATTGGCATTGCCATGACCAATGCTTCGCCGCTGGTTGCGCCCACATATTCGCTGGATAGGCTACTGGGTACCAACCCCATTGCCGTGGCCGTACCCGCCGGCGAGCAGCCCGATTTCGTGCTCGACATGGCCACCACCACCGCCGCCAACGGCAAGCTCGAAATCGCGCAACGCAAAGGCCTGCCCCTGCCCGAAGGCTGGGCCCAAACCGCCGACGGCCAAAGCTCAACCGATGCCAACGCCGTGAAAAACGGCGGCGCGCTGCTGCCCCTCGGGGGAGCCACCGGCTCGCATAAAGGCTATGGCCTGGGCGCGGTGGTGGATATTTTCTCGGCCGTGCTTTCCGGGGCCAACTATGGGCCGTGGGTGCCGCCCTTCGTGGCTTTCCTTCAACCCTCGGCCAACCCCGTGGGCCAGGGCTTGGGCCACTTTTTCGGGGCCATGCGGGTGGACGCGTTTCGGCCCGCCGATGAGTTCAAAACCCACATGGACAACTGGATTTCGACCTTCCGCAACGCGCAGGCGGTGGAGGGCAAAAAAGTCCTGATTCCCGGCGACCCGGAGCGCGAAATGGCCGCCCACCGGCTGCTGGAAGGTATTCCGCTGCTCGATGCCGTGGTGCAGGATTTGGAAGGCGTGGGTGCGAAGTTTGGCGTACAGTTGTAGCCTGAATTCAGCTGTTTTAACGCAAAAGAGGCCCTTCGCAGCAGCAAAGGGCCTCTTTTACAAAATCTATTAGCGCTTAAGAAACACCATTGATTGCAGCTTGGGGCACCAGTGCGGCAATGGCCACGTCCTGGTTCAAGTACTGCGAGGTGTAGCCAGCATCCGACTTGTTTAGGAACAGGCAGGTACCGCCATTCACGGCATCAATAATCTGCGCATACTGGTCCATCGGCAGGGCCGGGCAGCCCAGGCTGCGGCCCAGGCGGCCATTTTGCTTGATGAAATCCTCGCTCACGTAGTCAGCGCCGTGCATTACCACCGAGCGGGCGGCGGCGTTGGTGTTGTAGCCTTCATCTAGCCCTTGCAGGTGCAGGGAATGGCCGTGCTTGCCCTCATATTCGCTGCCCGTGGCGTAGAAGCCGAGGCTGCTCATATTGCTCTGGTCGGTGTTGGAGAAGTTGGTGGCCTCGTTCTCGCCCGAGTTGTGGCCGTGGGCCACGAGCGTGTGGAAGAGGATTTCCTTCTTGCCCAAATCAAGCACCCAGAGGCGCTTTTCAGTCGAAGGAAGGTCAAAGTCGATAACCGTCAGGACTTGCTTATCCTCGGCCAGCTTGCCATCCTGGCGCAGGTTGAGGTAGCCGGTCATGGCTTTGGCAAAGGTTTCAAACCGCAGGCCTTCCTGCTCCGCCCCCAGGGCGTTGTAGGTGGCGTGCAATTCCTGATCGAACTGCGCTTTGGGCGAGAAGTCCATTTTGGGCATCCGCAGCTCATTGCGCGAGCCGGCCATCGACTCCTGGATATTGCCCGCCAATGGCGTGGCCAGAAACAACGAGGCCAGGAACGGCAGAACGCGACGCGCTAAGCGCTGACGACGCAGGCTTTTGCGTTTGCGTTGAACGATGCTGGGCTGATGCTGGTGCATAATCGAAGTGGCTGGTGATGAAAAAGAACCAGCTGCTGCAAGTGCGGCAGCTGCTTCGATACCTTATACGGAATAGAAATTCCGGTGGCTATTCTTAAACGCCCTACTCGCCTAAATGATTCCGTTTCCGGCGGGCTGACCAGCGCCGGCCGGCGCTTTTTGCTCCGGCAAGCAAGTGCTGTCGGCGCTTTGCCAAAACCCACGTCCCACGTCCCAAATTGTCGGTTTTATATTGCGAAGGGCCGGCTTGCTGCTTTAACCATCATTGCGATGATTAAAGCAGCAAGCCGGCCCTTCGGCTACTTCGTTTGCCTCCCGGCTCACTTAATGAAGAGACACGCTACCGCTTATTAGTTAACTTATTGCTGAGCGTAGAATGCCAGCACGCCATCGATTACGCGCTGCTGCAAGTCGGGCGTAAGCTCGTAGTACAGGGGCAGGCGAACCAGGCAATCGGTGTAGTGGTCAGACCAGGTCAGCTCACGGCCGTCGTGTTGAGCCGCGTAAAAAAGGCTCTTGTGCAACGACAGGTAGTGAAATACGGGCAGGATTTGTTGCTGCTTCAGGTAGTCAATCAAAGCCCCGCGCTCGGCTAAGCTGCGGGTTACCAGATAGAACATATGCCCGTTATTGGTCGCGTAGGCCGGTATCACTGGCAGGCCCACTCCCAGCGGCACCAGCGAAGCAAATGCCTCATAGTATCGGCTCCAAATGGCTTTGCGCTGGGTCTGAATGTCCTCCAGGTGTTCCAGCTGCGCCCACAGAAACGCGGCAATGATATCGGAAGGCAGGAAGCTGGACCCAATGTCTACCCAACCGTATTTATCTACCTCGCCCCGGAAAAAAGACGAGCGGTTGGTGCCTTTTTCCCGGATAATCTCGGCCCGTTGCGCGTAGAGCGGGTTGTTGATGGCCAGCATGCCACCCTCACCAGAGATAATGTTCTTGGTTTCGTGGAATGAAAAAGCGGCCAGGTCACTGAGAGTGCCCAGCGTTTTGCCTTTGTAGTAGCTGTCGATGGCCTGGGCCGCATCCTCTACCACGGCCAGCCCGTGCCGGTCGGCCACGGCCTGAATGGCATCCATGTCGCAGGCAATGCCAGCGTAGTGCACCGGCACAATGGCCCGCGTACGGTCCGTAATCAAGCCCTCCAGCGACGCTACATCGATATTCGGATTTTCGGCGGTGCTGTCGGCAAAAACAATCTTCGCGCCTCGCAACACAAACGCATTGGGGGTGCTTACAAAGGTGAACGAGGGTACGATAACCTCATCCCCGGGCTGCAGATTGAGCAGGATGGCGGCCATTTCCAGCGCATCGGTGCAGCTGGTGGTGAGCAGCACTTTGGCAAAGCCCAGCTGCTGCTCGAAAAACTGATGGCACCGCTTGGTGAAAACGCCGTCGCCCGAGATTTTACCGGAGCGAACTGCGTCCTCTATGTAGCGAGTTTCCGGCCCAGACAAGTAAGGCTTATTGAAAGGAATTGTAGGGAGCATGAACAGGTCGAATGAGAGCCGCAAAGGTACACCGGCCAGTCATACCAGCACAACGCTCGCGGCTACTCCAGCCAGAGGTGATAGATGTGCTCTTCGTAGCTGATGGCAAAGCCGCAGCTTTCGTAGAAGCCGCACGCGGGCGCATTATCCCGCTGCGTCACGACCTGCAGTTCGGTGTAGCCCGCGCCAATGGCCCAGCGCCGGGCTTCGGCTACCAGCCGCTTGCCTACCCGCTGCCCGCGGGCCTGCGCGTCTACTGCCAGCAGGCCAATGTCGGCCCGGCCATTTTTCTCGCCCAGCGTCAGCAGGCCCAGCTCCTTGCCCGTGTGGTCGGGCAGCGTGAGTACGACCCGCGCGATGGCTCCATTCAGCGAGTTGCGCAGCCATTGGCTATACAATTGCCGGAAGGCATCGGCGGGCAGGCGCTTGTCCAGGGCAAAGCGCGAATACTCCCCGCTCTGCCAGGCCAGCGACTCCAGCTGCGGCGTGAGGGTAGTGGTAGGCACGATGGCGGCATCAACCGGGGCGGCTTCGACGGGGCCGAGGGCCATGGCAAAGGTGACCTTGCGGTCGGCCAGCCACGCCTTATGCTGCTCCGCGAGCTGGTGGGCGGCCAGGTCATGGTAGGGCGCGTGCCAATAGACCAGCCGCGCGCCGGCGGTGCGGCACTGGTCCAAAGCCGTCCGTACTTCATCGGCGGTAGGCGTGTCGCACAGAATGCGGGCTACCCCGAAGCCGAAAAAGCGGCTATCCCAATCGAGAAACTGTACGACCGCACTCACGATATGCTCGTTGTATCGATGAGAAAAATAGGCCGGTTTTTCGCCTGCTCAAAGGTTTTGCCGATGTACAGCCCCACTACCCCCAGCACCGACAGCAGCAAGCCCGCAAAGAACCAGATGGATACAATAAGGCTGATGTAGCCCGGCTCCCAACTGTGGCCCAGCAGGTAGCGGGCCAGGGTGATGAGCACAAAGCCAAACGCGGCGGCCGAAATAGCCAGGCCCAGTTTCACCGTCAGGCGCAACGGCTTATCCGAATAGGCCAGAATAATGTCGAGGGCCAGGTTGATGAGGCGGCGCAGGTTGTAGCTGCTGGTGCCTTCCGAGCGCTCGGCATGTTCGACGGCCAAGCCCCCGCTCCGGAACCCCACCCACCGCACCATGGTAGGAAAATAGCGGATGCTTTCCCGCATCGAAAGCACCGCGTCTATCACCTTGCGGTGATAGATTCCGAAGTTGGCGATGGCGGGGTCTTGCTTGGTTTCGGTGAGATAGGACAGCACCTGGTAGAACGTGCGCGAGCCCAGCCGCTTCAGCCAGGAATCCTGGCGCTCGACGCGGCGCGCAAAAACCAGGTCGTACCCTTTCAGGGCCTCTTGGTATAAGCCGGGAATTTCTTCCGGCTGGTCCTGCAGGTCGCAGTCCATCACGATAATCCACTCGCCCCGGGCCTGCTCCAGGCCGGCCGTGATGGCCCGGTGCTGCCCAAAATTGCGCGATAAGCGAAATCCGCGCACCCGCTCATCCTTGGTTTGCTCCAAAATGGCTTCCCACGAATTATCAGGGCTGCGGTCGTCCACCAGAATAATCTCAAATGACCGGCCCAAAGGCTCGACTGCGGCCTTTATGCGGCTCACCAGCTGCGCGACCAGCGTATCGGCCCGGTACACCGGGCTCACGATGGAAAAGTAAACCTCTCCGGCTTGCGTATTATTTCCTTCCACTTATTTATATCTCGCTAAGTACACGATAAGCATCCTTCTACTGCGCTACTACCGGGGTTGGTGAACCCGCACGAATGATTTGCCGAAAAAATTGGCATACGCCCGGTTCGTCCAATGGGTCGAATCTTTCTCCAAATCGGCCAGAAAGATTGTTTGGGGCTTTGCCGATAATGAGTCCAGCTCCACGCCCGCATGGCCGGGGGCCAGCATCAGCTGGTAACGCTGTCGCTGTTGCTGGTCAAACTGTTTGGCCGCGCCACCCAACCAATCGCGGTAGGCCAGCGATATATTGTTTGCATTCTTGCCCTTACTGCGGTAGGCCAGTTTATAGTTAGCATCGGTTAGCAGCGCAAATACCAAGAAAATGCCCATTGCCAATGATAGGTAAGCCGGTTGCGCAGGGGCGGCCGGAGCCGTGCGTCGCCACCAGGCCACGGCTGCGTAGAGCAGGAAAATCCAGACCAGGATAAAAACCGCGTAAATCACATCAATGACACGGCCCGCCGGCGGGCCGCCCTGCGTCACGTAGGTAGGAAAGAAGGGCAGCGCAATCATTACCGCACCCGCCAGCAAGAAAACAAACCGATATTTAAAAAAAGTAACTATCGGGGCTTCTGCATTATCGCTGACCTTCGCTAACACCGGTATCAACATCACGGAAAACGCCAGAACGATGCCGTTGCCAAACC
>NZ_JBCEVZ010000067.1:0-24345 GCF_038448715.1 Hymenobacter segetis
GCCACTTGACCAGATAGGACTTCATGTGGGCATCGGGACCCGCGTCGACCAGGAAACGACGGGTACCCACTTCGATGAGGGCTCCATCCCCTTGGCCCACGTCGAGGAAAAAGATTTTTAGGCCCATTTCATCGGTCGTATCCGCTGCCCGCATCCAACCCGTTTTGCCCATGGACCGGACGTTATAAAAACCGCCAATGGCGGCCGGCTGAAGCAGGGTCAGGTAGGAGCCCATCAACAGCCGGTTTACAATCTTGGAAGGCTGGCCACCGGCTACCGTGGGGTCGCCGTAAAAGGGCGCTTCGTTGTTGCGAACGTACAGGTGTTCAGTCATAGCAAAGTATGGATAGTAACCAAATGAGCATTAACCGGAAAGTGCCGCTGGCCTCGACGACGTCAGTAACCACAAAGCTTATGTGAGCAATTATATATAAATTTCTGTTTAATTCATAATTCCCCGTAATTACAGCGGTGCTATTTGCCGAGCTTGTGCAGCAACAGTACCTGCGGAACAGGTCAGTAACTTCACGGGCACCCTTATAAAAGCCATAGTCCACCCCAAAGCAGTCGCAGGCATCGCGACATAGGTCATAGCTTTTGCGCACAGTCCATTGGAGGAAAGGAGGTATTCGAAAAACCCTCTGCTATAAGACCTCGATAACCTGCGTTTTTGGGGCCTTTGGCGTGTCATCGGAATCCATTCGGGAAATAGTAGTTTAAGGAACGATTGCTTCGTTGAACGTTCGCGGTGCGCCATCCACCAGGCACTTAGGATATTTAGAATATTTATAAAGCACAACTACATGTTCTTGCATGCATAAGAATATGTGATGATTAGGATAAAATATTGCCTGGGTGTCGCCGGAGGATAAGTAATTCTGGCTAAAAAATGATTGCGGGTAGCGTAGCTTGGGAATCCTTTTGCATTCATCAAGTTGCTTTCCTCTACCGGATGTCTTCCGACGCTATTGCCGTTGCCTTTCTCAGTACAATTGTCATTTGCCTCGTGCGAGCCCATAAGCGCGGGCGTTCCATGGTGGGTTGGGGGCTTTTTGCCCTCTTTCTCTGGCCCTTGGCCCTGCTGGCTACATGGTTTGTCGGACCCAAAAAACGAGTAGGGGTAATCCGGCCCAATACATCCCCTGAGCCCGCCACCGCTCGCACGGCAATGCCTGTCATTAAAAGGTCAACGCCGTCCCCTCCAGCGGTTGCTTTGCTTCCCCCTACACCCTTTGCCGCTCAGCCTGATGCCATGATTATTGACGTCACAGGGCAAGACGTGCCCTTGCGCTTTCAAGTCACGGTGTCCGTGACGGAACCGGTTCGCTCACCTGCGCCGGCAACCAGCTATACGCCTCCCGATTACGGCTACGACATGCCCAAACTGGGCAAGCAGTACCGTAAAAAGCTCGACTTAACGCCGCAGCAAGTGGAGTGGCTCGACAAGTTTTGGCCACCCCATAACGTCTTTATCGAGCTAAAGGGGGGGTGCGTCGCGACGATTCAACTCTATTTGCAGGCGCTACCCGCGCTGGAAACGGCCATGCAGCGCAAGGGGGCCTCCTTAGCGGCAGTGGTGGCGCAGACCCAAGAAGAGAGCCTGCGGCTGCGAAAAACAACGCCAAATCCCTATGGCTATAGCTGGAATGAGTACGACGAGGGGTATCAGCGGGACCAGATCGAAGCCACGATCTACTCGACAATTTTCCGGCGCTGCGAAAACGTAGTGCGCGAGGCCTACGGCCATAAACGCAAGCTGGCGGCAGAATTCACCGGGATGGACGGGGCGTTGGCTGCCGGATTGGAAATGGAGCTGGGACAGTTCCTGGACGCCCTGTTGCCCAGCCTTGCGGCGACGATCAGTGCCCCCGACGAGGCCACCGAACTCGCCCTGAACTTACAGAACGTTACCCGGTGGAAGCAGCAACTTGAGCAACTCGCCGCGCACCTCAGCACCACGACGGCAGAGGCGTTTGCAGAGGGCGTGCAGCAGCTAGGGCAGCGCAACGCCCGCAACCCGGCCCTGGAGAACATCTTTTTTGAAGCCTCCAAGCTCATGGCCAGGTTTGACCGGGAAGCGGCCCTGCGCTTCTACCTGCAGTACGTGTACCACGATTTGAATTCGGTCACCATCAACAACAAGCCCTTAGCCAAGACCATCCAGAAAAGCCTGTTCCCACAGCCGGACCAGTTACAACGGTTCGAGGCAATCATCAATCAGTTGGTGCAGGATAAAAACCTGCCGCAGGCCCTGAGCCAGGTCCCAACCGTATATGCCCGCCAGCGGCGAAAAATTGAACTCGACCTGGGGGCCATCCGCGCCGTGCAGCACCAGCACGCCGGCACGGTGGAATTACTCAACGAATACTTGCAGGACGAACCGGAAACGACTGCAGCACCGGTATCCATCCCGCCACTCGCCCCGTTCGTTTCGGAAGCGCTGCCGGAAGAAGAGATTCAACTGGCGGTCCTGGCCCCGGCACCCGTCGTGACCACTACCAGCGGTGCGTTTGCCGCCGCCTGGGCATTGACCGCTACCCAGGAAGCCCTGTTGGCCCGTTTCGCAGCGCAAGAGCTGACGCTGCCGCAAGCGGAGGTGGAAGCGTTTGCCCGGCAGCACGGGGCCCTGCGCAACCAACTCATCGACAGCATCAACGAGCAATGCTACGAGCGTCTGGATGATGTCTTGATTGAAGAAGACGGCGACACTTATACCATTTACGAATCATACTACCAGCAACTGGCTACCCCATGCTAGACAACATCAAGCCCAAAGAAGCTACGGCTATCATCAATTCCCTGCTCGGGGGCGTCGTGCCTAAGGTCGGCGTGCAGCACATTACGGTGGGCCGCTCGCCCGAGATTGAGGCCTTTGTCAAGGCCCTCGACGACGTGAAGAGCGGCCACAGCATGGTCAAGTTCTGGATTGGGGACTTTGGCTCGGGCAAGTCGTTCATGCTGCACCTGCTCAACACGGTCGCGCTGAAGCAGAAGTTCGTGGTGGCCAACGCCGATTTTACGCCCGATAACCGGCTCTACGCCAACGACGGCAAGGGCGTGGCCCTGTACTCGTCCATCATGGACAACATTGCCATTCAAACCAAGCCCGAAGGCGGGGCGCTGGCCACGCTGCTGGAGAAGTGGATTGAGCAGGTCATCACCAAGACCGCCCAGGAGCAGGGCATTGCGCTGGGCGACATCCGCGACCCGCAGTACCTGCCCCGGATTCAGGCCAGCATCATGCAGACCATTCAGGAGCTGACCGACGTGGGCGGCTTTGACTTCGGCATGGTGGTGCTCAAGTACTACGAGGGCTACGTGACGGAAAACGACCTGTTGCGGCGCAATGCCCTCAAGTGGCTGAAAGGAGAGTACCGCACCAAGACCGAGGCCCGGCAGGACCTGGGCGTGCGCGAAATCATCAACGACCTGAACTACTACGACATGCTCAAGAACTTCTGCCGGTTGTTCGTGAGCATGGGCTACAGCGGGTTCATGATCAACTTGGACGAGGCCATCAACCTCTACAAAATATCCACCGCCGTGATGCGGGAGAAGAACTACGAGAAGATTCTGACTATCTACAACGACTGCTTCCAGGGCAAAGTCAGCAACTTCTTCCTCAACTTCGCCGGGACGCGCGAGGTGCTTGAGAACGACCGCCGGGGCTTGTTCAGCTACCAGGCCCTGAAGTCCCGGCTCGAAACCAACAAGTTTGAAACCGCCGGCCTGCGCGACTTCGCCCAGCCCGTCATCCGGCTGCTGCCGCTGACGCACAACGAGGTGTTCGTCCTGCTGCAGAAGCTCAAGGAAATCTTCGACTTCAATTACAAGACGCAACTCGACGTGACGGCGAATGACATTCAGGCCTTCATGGAAGAAATGTTCAACAAGCCCGGGGCCAGCGAGTTTCTGACCCCGCGCGAAGTCATCCGGGATTTTCTCAACATCCTGAGCCTGCTGCGGCAGAACCCGGGCCTGGACAAGCAGCAGTTGTTCGGCGACATTGAAATCCGTGACGAGCGCCCGAATGAGTCGGCCGTGGACCACTTGGTCGATAGCATCGAGGTGCTCTAATGTCCTTCGACCTGCTTGCCGAACCCATCCGCCGCTACGTGCGCGACCAGCGTTGGGAATCGCTACGTCCCATCCAGGCGGCGGCCATTCAGCACATTCTGGCCACGGATGATAACTACATCCTGGCCTCCCGCACGGCGTCCGGCAAAACGGAGGCGGCGTTTTTGCCCATTCTCTCGAAGGTTGACTTTCGCCAGCCCGGCGTGCGGGTGCTTTACATCTCCCCGCTGATTGCCCTCATCAACGACCAGTTCCACCGCATCGAGCAGCTATGCAAGTACCTGGATGTAAAAGTGACCAAGTGGCACGGGGAGGCCAGCCGGGCGGAGAAGAAGAAGCTCGTGCAGCAGCCCGAGGGCATTGTGCTCATCACCCCCGAATCCTTGGAAGCCATGTTTGTCAATGCTCCGTACAGCGTCCACGCGCTGTTTGAGCACTTGCAGTACGTGGTAATTGACGAAATCCACTCCTTCCTGGGCACCGACCGGGGCATTCACTTAAAATCCCTGCTTTCCCGGCTGGAAGCGGTGACGGCGGCCCGTTCTTTTGTCATTGTCGGCCTCTCGGCCACCATCGGGGACTACGCCGAGGCCAAGCGCTTCACCGGCCACGAAGAGCGCACCAAAGTGCTGCTTGACCGGGCGAGCAAGGACATGCTGACGTCGTTCCGGTATTTCAGTGGGAAGGACGATAGCGGCGACGTGCCCTTGAGTCTGTTAAAAGACTTGTATAAACAGACGAGCACCAGTAAAGTGCTCATCTTTCCCAATAGCCGGGGCCTGGCCGAAGTCATTGCCGTGAAGCTGCGGCAGATTGCCGACCGGGTCGGGGGGCACGACAAGTACTTCTCGCACCACTCCTCGGTGGACAAGGAAGTGCGCGAGTACGTGGAGCACTTCGCCAAGAACAACCAGCGCCAGCCCTTTTGCATTGCGTGTACTTCTACGCTGGAGCTGGGCATTGACATTGGCTCCGTGGAGAAGGTCGTGCAGGTTGACGCGGCACACTCTATTGCCTCGCTCATCCAGCGCGTGGGCCGCAGCGGCCGCCGGGAAGGGGAGCAGAGCGAGCTGCTGCTCTACGCCACCAAGCCCTGGAGCCTGCTGCAGTCCCTGGCCTGCTGGCTGCTCTACCAGGAAGGATTCGTCGAGCCGTTGCGCACGGCCACGAAGCCCTACGACATGGTCCTGCACCAGGCGCTCTCCATTACCAAGCAGCTCTCGGGGTGCTCGGAATCGGAATTAATAGCCCGTCTGCAGGCTAATGCGGCATTCAGCACCGTTACGGCTGCTCAGATAACCGAAATCCTGGCGGAATTGGTCCGCATCGACTGGCTGGAACGCCTGCCCCAGGAGCTGATTATTGGGGTGGAAGGCGAGTTTACCGTCAATTCCCGGGACTTCTACAGTGTGTTCCAGACCGAGTCGGCCTTCAAGGTGCAGCACGCGGGCAAAACCATTGGGGAAATACCGCTTACGCCGCAGGTGCGGGAAGACGAAAACCTGCTGCTGGCGGCCAAGATTTGGAAAATCAAGTACATCGACGTGCCCACGAAGAAAATCGAGGTCATTCCCACCCATGACGGCAAGCGGCCCATCTTTTTGGGCGGTGGTGGGGTAGTTGATGCCAGGGTGCGGGAGAAAATGCTCCAGCTGCTTCGCACGGCCAGCATCCACCCCGAGTTGGACGCGGCCAGTCAACAGGAGCTGCGGGAGCTGCGGCAGGAATTCGCTGGCTTTGGCCTCACGGACGATGCTCACGAGCGCCCCGTGCAGATCAAGGAGGAGAAGCTAGTGCTCTACACGTTCACCAGCACCAAGATTAACCGCAGCCTAGTCTTCCTGTTGAACGCGCTGGACGTATCCGTGCCCTACGACTACGACGAGTCCACCAGTAGCTTCACCCTCACGCTGCCGCCGGCCCGGTTGCCCGAATTGCTGGAGCAATTGCGGCTGTATGCGCAGGACGTGGAGGTGCACCTGCTCGCGGCCATCCAGGAGAATCCCGGGTTGCTGGATTTTGCCAAGTGGGGCGCCTCTTTGCCGATTTATTACCAGAGCGAAGTGCTCAAGGAACGCTACTTCGACTTTGACGGGACTGCGACCTTTCTGCAGGAACTGCGGCCCGTCTTTTCCAGCGAAGCAATAGCGGCTACCTAAGCCGAAAAACGTCATGGTGAATGGTCCGAATCGTCGTTCGCTCTCCCACTTCCTTTCCTGCCCTGTCTTTCTCCCCCGCCTTTTCACCTTACCCTCTGCATGCTAAAACTGACGCGTCCCCTGGCCATTTATGACCTGGAAACCACCGGCACCAACCCGGTAAGCGACCGGATTGTCGAAATCTCCATTCTGAAGGTTTTCCCGGATGGGACGCGGGAAGTAAGAACCCGCAAGCTGAACCCCGAGCAGCTCATCCCCAGCGAAGCCACGGCCGTGCATGGCATTACCGACGCCGACGTCGCGGAACAACCTCTCTTCAGGCAAATTGCCAAGGGGCTTTTCAGCTACCTGTCCGACTGTGATTTGTGCACCTTTAACGGGAAGCGCTTCGATGTGCCGCTTTTAGCGGAAGAGTTTGCGCGGGTACAACTGGACTTTCCGGGCCGGGATGTGGCCATCGTCGACGTGTTTGATATCTATCGCATCTTGAACCCGCGGAGTTTATCGGCCGCCGTGCTGCAATACCTGAACCGGGAGCACACCCTGGCCCACTCGGCCGAAGCCGATACGACCGTGACCTTTGAGCTGTTGGAAGCCATGATTAGGGGGCCCTTGACCACTTTCGTCGGAGAGGATAAGAAAATCACGGCCGAAGAGCTCTTCTGTCCCAGTGGGCTCTGCGACTTCGGCGACGGCATCCATCATGGGCGCTCGCGCTCGGTGCGCATTGACCCCGCCGGCAAACTCGTGCGCAACCCCGAAGGGGCTATTGTCTGGAATTTTGGCAAGCATACCGGACTGCCAGTCATCAAAACCGACACGGGATTTATCAATTGGCTGCTGAACAATGACTTTCCGGAGACAACTAAAATAACGGTGCGGAAAGTAGTCGCAGGCGCCGTGGTCTAAGGCGCCGTAGTCGCAGTCCGCAACAGCGTGTTTAGTGACATAAGTTTTTAATAAATCAACCTTTCATTTAGCTACTCACAAACGTATGGCGAGTCAATTTACCCCCAGCGATGCCCATGGCCAGCCCGTCCGCCTCTTCCATCGGGCGAACAATAGCGCGAAAGCCGTTGACCAACTTGTCGGCATCTGCACCGGCATCCTGGCCGATGGCGAAGTGAACGAAAACGAAGCCATTTTCTTCGCCGAGTGGGTGCGCAAGCACGCGCCGGCGGAACCGGTCTGGCCCTTTACGGATGTCCTCCACCGCATTGAGCGCATTTTTGCGGATGGCGTCTGCGACGCGGAAGAACGCGGGGAACTGAAAGGCGTGATGGAGGCGCTCTGCGGGTTCACGGAAGAGCCGGTGCCGATGGCCGAGAATCTGTCGACATCGCTGCCGCTGTGCATGCCCCAGCCGTACCCCTTGGTATTTGCGAACCAGCAGTTCGTCGTGACCGGGAAGTTTGCCTATGGCGCTCGTTCCGCGGTATTCGATGCCATTTCCGCCCTGGGTGGGCTACCGACCGATTCCGCGCCAACCCGGACCACCAACTATGTGGTTATTGGGGTATTTGCCAGTCGGGATTGGATCAATACCAGCCACGGCCGAAAAATTGAGAAGGCTGTTGAATTGCGCGGAAAGGGAACGGGCATCAACATCATTTCAGAAGAACACTGGAAGCAGTTTGTGCAGTAAAGGCTCCGGGCATAGGTGATGAGTTCAGTTTAGGCTAGCTGCGGTCGACGTACCAGGCACCGGTAAGTGAGGATAATGAGCAGCTATGAATGAGTTGCGGGCTGGTGGCGCGGGTAGATGACAAGCCTAACAGCGCCTGAATTTTTTACAGGGTTGACTAACGGCTGGATTGCCCTTTCATGTGCTTAAAAGGGTTTGATAACCTATTATTCTTAAACATCCACTAAAAAGTGGAACTTTGCGTACAGCGTATTATCTTTGATACCCGAAGCCCCCTCAACTACCCTACTGGAGGTGGAAAGCTATTTACTGGCCTTCCAGACCAAACTGAGTGTTTTCAGCGTCGTTTTCCTCGACCGTGATAAAAACAGCACCAAGACCTTACTTAAGCTGGGAATCTCGGGCGATAACCGCCTGGCCTGTCTGCGCGAGCTGGTGCCCACCGATTACGTGCAAGGTCCAACGCCCAACCAGCAGCCCACGGAAGCTCCGCTGTGGGTATTTGGCCGCACGATCCGGCGGCACGAAATCTATATCAAGGTGACGCTGGGCCGGCCCAATGGCTCGGTCTTGTGCATCTCATTCCATCTGGCTGAGCACCCGCTCAGCTACCCATTCAAATCCGCATCCGCCAACTCATGATACAGACCCGAATTCCCAGTCCCCTGGCCGACGGTTACGCAGAGCTGCGCCAGGAACCCGATATGCAGTCCTTCCGCAAGGAGGAGTTTAGCTACATGTACCATTGCTACGAGTGCGAGGTCACGAAAGAGCGTTTCACGACGCCCGAGTTGGACAACCTCAACACCTCGCAGATTTACAACCAGTACCGGGAGAAGCATCAGTTTATGTTTCCGCAGCAGATTACGGCCATGCGGGAGCGGTACGGTCTGACGGCGGCCCGCATGGCGCTGGTATTGGACTTTGGCCCCAACCAGTACACCAATTACGAGAACGGCGAAATGCCCAGCGCTTCCAACGCCAAGATTCTGCGGCTGGCCAGCGACCCGGTGACGTTCCTGAGCATCGTGCGCGACAAGAAGGACGAACTGCGGGTGAACGAGTACGAAAAGCTGCGCCGCCACCTCGATACCCTGATTGATGAGGCGCAGACCCCACAGCGAATCGGCGGGTTGGTGGTGCGTAGCGCCGCTCAGGTTGCGCCTGACCCTGACGAGTACACGGGGTATGTGCTGCCCGATTCGGACAAGTTCGCGGAGCTGGTGCTATTCTTCTTCAGCCATCTGGATAATCTATTCAAAGTGAAGCTGCTGAAACTGCTGTTCTACTGCGATTTTCAGCACTATCGACTAACGGCCCATGCCATTACGGGCCAACGCTATCGCGCCATTCAGCACGGGCCGGTGCCGCAGGAATACGGCCAGCGGCTACAGGAAATGGTTCAGGAAGGATTGCTAACGGCCAGCTTCCACGAAAGCATGGTGCACAGCGCCGACAATAGTCCGGTGCTGGTGTACAAGGCAACGCGGAAGGCCAATCTGGAAGTCTTTACCGATTCAGAGCGGCAGGTGATTGAGCAGGTATACCAGAAGCTGGGCAAGAAAAGCCGAGCGGAGCTGGAAAGCCTGAGTCATACCGAGCAGGCCTGGAAAGATAATAATGCCCAGAATGGGCGCATCAGTTACCAAGAATACGCCTACGACTTGCGGTCATTGCCGCTCGCGTAGGCGTTTTGTTTTACCCTTTAGCGTTATTGAATGGCTACGCATTAAACAAAAACAGTCGCCGCAGGCCGCGGCGACTGACGAAGAGAAAAGTAATTTACGATTGGACCCGTGGTTACTATGGCCGGGAATTGCTCCCCGGTGTCTTCTCCCTTCAATTTTTAAGTGAGAGCGCAAAGGTAGCGGCATCCCGTTACGGAACAAGACTTTGCCCTGTTGCGAGGCCCGGCGTTGCACACCCCCCGTTACCGGGTGGGCAGAACCCTTTTTGCCTATACGTAACATGCCTAAAAACACACATGTGGTGCCCCGCCCAACTGGCTGGGGCGTTATCACCGAAGGAGCCAGCCGCGCCGGCGTGGTCACTCAAACACAGGCCGAGGCTATTGCCATAGCTCGCCAACTCTCCATTAACCGGGGCAGCGAAATGCTGGTTCACGGGGAAAACGGCCGCATCCGGGCTCGAAACAGCTATGGCAACGACCCGACGCGCAGCAAAGGCTAGAGTGGAAGCTCCCCATTACTGCCACAACATATAGTGGGGGCTTTTTCTTGCTCCAATGCGGGCATTTCATAACTTCTTTTCGTCACCCCCCTGCCATCATGGCTCTTTTCACCGAGCAACAAATCCTTAATCGTGTACGCAGCCAGAGTGTAAGTGGCTTAGGCAGCGTCAACGAGAGCGTCAAAGCCAATGTGCTTTTGAGCGAAGCCCGAACCTTTCAGAACAGCACTCAGGGAGTGCAAAAGACTTACGACATTTTTTTGTCACACAGCACAAACGATTCCCCCAAGGTAGCGGGGCTGAAGCTACTCTTGGAAGACTTGGGCTTCAGTGTGTACGTGGACTGGATTGAAGACCCGCAGATGAACCGGTCGAATGTAACTAAGGCCACCGCAGCTGTATTAAAAGCGCGAATGCACTCCTGCAAGTCACTTTTTTATGCCTTCTCTGAAAACTCATCAGGTTCCAAATGGATGCCTTGGGAATTAGGCTATTTCGACGGCGTGAAGCAGAAGGCAGCGGTGCTTCCAATTAAATCCAACGCACAGGACACAAACGAATTTCAAGGCACTGAATACTTGGGCCTTTATCACTATATCACGGTGCAAGATGATATGACTGGAAGAAGACGGCTTTGGGTGCGCGAGAGTAGCACTAAATACGTCGTATACGAAGACTGGCTCGATAACAACCAACAGCCTACTCAACGCTAATAAAGACTATGATGACGCATGAACAAGAACGATTCGTCAAGGATTTCGTCGAGCACCTATTTGCAGGTGATGCCGGCATTTTTGCTGGAGCTGGCTTATCGGCTGGGGCTGGCTTTGTGAACTGGGCGGGCCTACTGGCTGATGTTGCCGAGGACTTGGAGCTCCAGATTGACCGCGAAACAGACCTTATTTCGCTGGCTCAGTTTCACATCAACGCCAAAGGGCGCAATAAGATAAACCAGAAGATTCTCGAGGAATTCACTTCTGAGGTGGAGGAGACGGAGAATCATCGTATTCTGGCCCGATTGCCTATTGGCACTATCTGGACCACCAACTACGATACGCTGATTGAGGATTCCATCAAGAAAGCGGGCAAGCTCGCCGATGTTAAGCATACCGTACCGCAGCTGGCCAACAGCAAGCCCAAAAAGGACGTGACAGTGTATAAAATGCACGGCGATGTCAACCATCCGAACGATGCCATCATCACGAAAGATGATTACGAGACCTATCATGTCAAATACCAGCCCTATGTGACAGCGCTCAGCAGCGACCTTATCACAAAAACATTCCTATTCCTTGGTTTCAGCTTCACCGACCCCAATCTGGATTACATTCTGAGCCGGGTTCGGATGAATTTTGAAAAGAACTTCAAGAACCACTATTGCTTCATTCGCAAGGTGAAGATGGGAGAAAAAGGCTCGGAAGAGGAAGCCGATTTCAAATACAATAGCCGGCGGCAGGCATTGATGATAAACGACTTGAAGCGGTTTCACATCGAAGCCATCCTAATTGACGAGTACGCAGACATCACGGCGATCTTAAATGAAGTAGAGCGGCAATACAAACGCAAAACTGTGCTTATTTCGGGTAGTGCTGAAGATTACGGCGCTTACGACCGCAACGAAGCCATTGGCTTCATTCACAAGCTCAGCGGCGAGTTGGTGAAAAGCAGCTTCACGATTGTGAACGGCTTTGGATGGGGAGTAGGCAGCGCGGTCATCAACGGAGCGCTGGAAGTAATCCATAAACAGCCAGGCAAATTCAGCGAAAGCCAATTGGTGATGCGGCCGTTTCCACAATTCGAAACAGGGAAACAGAAACTGCCTGAGTTATGGCACGACTACCGGGTGCGGATGACGACCTACGCAGGTGTGGCTGTTTTTCTATTCGGCAACAAGGGAGTGGACGGGAAGGTCGTGTCGGCCGATGGCGTCCGCAAGGAATTTGACATTGCCCACGCGCAAGGCCTCGTGCTACTGCCCGTCGGGGCGACTGGCTACATGGCTCACACCCTGTGGGAAGAAGTAATGGCTGATTACGCGAAATACTACCCTACTGCGCCAGCTGAGTTTCGACCAATGCTTGAAAAGCTGGGCGACGAGTCGCTGCCGTTGCCGGCCCACATCGATACTATTAAGCTAATTTTGACCCTATTCAATCGCCCGAGCTAATATGGCACGCAACGTTTACTTCAGCTTTCATTACCAGCGCGACATCTTCCGGGTGCAAACAGTGCGCAACGCATGGGTTTGTTATCCATCCAACCGGCACGCAGGCTATTTCGACCATGGCCTTTGGGAAGAAGCAAAAACCAAAGGAGCTGCCGTCATCCGCAAAATGATTGACGAAGGCATGCAGCAGACAGGCGTAACGGTGGTGCTCATCGGAGCAGAAACGGCCAGCCGCCAATGGGTCGACTACGAAATCCGACGCAGCATCGAGTTGGGCAAAGGACTGGTAGGCATCCGCATCAACAATATCGATTCCATGGGAAGAGGTATTGATTACGCGGGCACCAATCCATTCAACGCCTACGGCCCTCATTCTGGCAACAGTCTCCGCACGGCCTACGAGGTGCCGATTTATGACTGGATACACGACCAGGGATACCGAAACTTTGGCGCTTGGGTAGAAGCCGCTGCAGTAAGGGCGGGACGCTAAAGTGATTTTGGATACGCAGTTTCTCTCCTTGGTTTCTGCATAAATGATTTTGCGGGCGGGAAAATAGGCCAGGAGAATCACCCAATCAATATCTGTCAAAATGGCTCGCACCACTTTTTTTAGCTTTCACTACAAGGACGTTGAGTCGTTTCGCGTCAACGTTGTGCGCAATAGTAGCATGTTCAAAAAGCCAGGAGATACCTCAAAGGTCATCGATGGTTCTATTTGGGAAGAGGCCGAGCTGAAAGGGGATGCGGCGCTTATCAGGTTGGTGAATGAAAATCTGGTTGGAACAAGTGTAACGGCCGTATTGATTGGGACAGAGACGCATAGCCGCCGCTGGGTTAAATATGAGCTAGTTAAAAGCTTTGTGAGCGGCAACGCCATTCTGGGGGTAAACCTGAACCGCATCCGTGAGCGGGAAACCAGCAGCATCACCCCCAAAGGACTCAATCCATTGGACCGCCTAGCCATCTATGTGCCCGACGATTATAGGACGCTCACATTTCTTGAATTAGTGAACGGGCGCTGGCAAACATTTGCGCTCTTGCCCCAAGTACTTAACCGTAAAAGCAATTCGATTTATTTCGAAAAATCCTTGAGGGCTTACTTGGGCATGGTTGGAGACCAGGACCGTAAGATTCGCTTTTCAGCCCTATTCGATACATTTTGCTGGAAAACGGACGATGGCTATAACAACCTAGCATCTTGGGCAGAAGATGCACTAGCCAAAAAAACGCACCAGCTCTAATCGGCCGTTGCATACGGTTTGCAGTATCGCTCAACCTTTCCCGTCTCGTTGCCATCAGCACTACAACGGAAAAATATTACCTGATTAAATATGGCACTAATCACACAGCAACAGATTTTGAAAAACTATAACCCACCGTTTGCAAAATCCATGAATGAGTCGGTGAGCGAAGCAGCAGCAGCCAGACTTCAAAGGTCGGCTACCAAAGCTTTCAGCATCACCGAGCACTACGACGTTTTTTTGTGTCACGCATTCAAAGATGCGCAATACGTGGAGGCAATTAAAGAATTCCTGGAATCCCACGGCCTGATGGTTTACGTTGACTGGATTGATGACCCGCAGTTAAATCGGACACGCGTGACACCCGCAACCGCTGCTAAATTGCGCGGCGCAATGCGCCGCAGCACGAGCCTGCTCTACGCGGCATCCGTAAATGCTTCCGTATCCAAATGGATGCCTTGGGAGTTAGGTTACAGCGATGCTTTTCACGGCCGGGTTGCCATCCTGCCACTCGCAGATGAAAACGGGTTGGTTGAGGCTTACCAAGGGCAGGAATTCATGGGGATTTACCCCTATGTTGACGATGATGAAAGCGGAATGCTATTTCTCAATAGTCAACAAGAGTCCAGAAATGTGCCAATCCAAACTTGGCTTCAAGGGCGCGGAAATTCAAGTCTTCAACTGATAAAAGGATAACAGTTGGGCTGTCATAAATTGACATCAAGCTTGAATTGATGATAGCCGAGAAGTCATTTCGGTCAGGATATGCCGAGAACTAGCTCATGCGGTTCGTTTCCACAGAATAATGGCCGGTGCTCTTATCAAAATTGAATGGGTCGGCTAATACCAAGTTGAGTGAATCGGCATGCTCCCTTTCAATCCACTGGATAAGAGGTTCCGCAGCAGGGTGTGGAAAGACCCGGTGGTCTATAGCATTCACGTAGCCAATTGCCGAAAGCATCCCGTCAGGTAGTGCAACGGCTGAACTACCAAAGTAATAGAAATAGGTGGATACCAAGACATTCCTAGAGCTGGTGTCGCGCCCAAGGTTATACTCATTAAGGCTACCATCAGGCTCACTATGATGGGATGGTGCTTGATGCCACGACGCATCTTCATCCAAATAATAGATGTTGTCTCCCACCATCATTTTCCTGCTGCCATTGCGCACGGGTTTCTTGTCATGAAATTCCGGGTCAAGCCAGTATTCATTGAACGTTAGCTTGTTAGTGACTTTCATGGCAAAAATACATTTGCCGGTCGCTTTCAATCGTTGCCCTCCTAAACCGATAACCCAGTCACCAATCTGGGCCGTACTCCGGATTCGAGGCTTGCAAGTGGCCAGCGTACACACCCCATGGAAAGGATTAGGCGCGAATCCTAGGTCGCGGTCGACGACATATAGATATACTTGTGGCAGTTTGCGCGGCATTGGGTGAAATGTTGGTAGTTAGCACTTATAGGTGTCACTCTGCGAGGAGCTGCGGAGGGCTCCGGCAGGGGTTTGGTAAGTAGTGGCCCCATCAATAGCTCCCATAATGCTCGCGGTGTTCCATTTAACGATGGTGGAACTGTACTTCGCCAGACTCGGGGGAATATCGGCTTCGGTGCCACCACGCAGGAATACCCCCACAATTCGCTTACCCTGCTCATTAGCCTTGTCAATCTCCCAGTTAACCCAGGGCCGGGTATGCGTGTCTTTTCCAATCAAGACCACTACAGTTCCAGCCCAGGAAATTTTCATGCGCAGGATGCGTGCAATTGTGGCATCGCTTACCCGCTTTTCGTCCATCCTTCGCTGGTTTTCGGGCTTTAGCCGAACGGAGCTGTTTCGAATGTCGTGCCCGTTCCCAGCAAGCAGATTAGTAAGTTCGGTTACTTTGGCATCGTCCTGGTGATGATGGCTTATGAAAACATGGCGACGTTTGCTTCCTGTAGGCATTGCTGGGGGAGTTTATCATTGATTTCCCACTTAGGCGGGAAAAAGAGCGGCAAAGGAGCATTACTGGCCGTAAATTTCTGTTTGATGCGGGTCCGGCCGGATTTTCCCGTGATATCAGGATGAGTGCCTCGCAAGTACTTATCTACTTCGCAAAACAAATTTTGACAATCAATAAGTTGCAGGTTCCTGCCCCACAGCGTGGGCAACGGCAGGGCCAACTGATTACACGCTTCCCCTTGCTCGTCCGTCATCATTTTGATGGTGTCCTCAAAAGAATAATCTCCGAGAGAATCGAAGCATTTCAAGATGCCATTTTTGGCACCTGGACCCGCAATGACGAAATCCATCTCAGAAAAATTGGTAAGTGGGCTGTAATTTAAGTCAATTGCATATTGAAAAGCTAAGAAAGGGCCCAAAGAAGGGTAGGATAAAAGCATTTCATAGACTGCTTGCAAGCTTTGGCAGCTTTCCAAAGAGGCATACAGTTTATCTTTTATCATGCGGTCTAGTAAGGCCAGATGATTGCTGTGCTTTAATTTGTAGCCAAACACATTTCCAGCAGAAGGCATGATGTAAGCAGCAGAATACACCTTGTACTTCATTGCCATCCGCGAGGTTAGCAATTGGTCGTAGTGGTCAACAGTGAACGAGTTGATATTTATGCCACCAGTTTCCTTTTCCAGGTATTTGTAAGTTTCAATTCGATTAAAAATTTTGAAAAGCAGCGTCTTGAAAAAGACATTTCTGGCATCATAATCCTCCTCATACTGTAGGTTAATCAGGTATTGACTTACACGGTCTGAAGCACGGAAAATATTGGTAAAACGATTAGCTGACAATACCGGGTCATTGGTCCAAGGACCTTGAGACATGTTAAGACGGCGGGTAAAGATATCGTTACGATTTACCGCAAACTGCCAATAAATGGGGTAAAGAGCCGATTTTTTCGGTTTTGAAAGGCGCGTGAAATGAGTTGGCATTATTTTCCTAAGTAGATAAGCTTACGTTCTGCGGGTGACACCAGTACTCGCCCCCCCTGGTTCTCAACTACCTGATGAAATACCTTATAGGATTCTATAATCGTTTTCTCCCATTGAAACGAAGTAACCGTCGCAACTTCCAAGTCAATTACGAGTTGCCTGATGCTATTGAGCAAATCGGTGTCTATTCTATCACTTTCACGAAGCATTTTATTTCCTTTTGCATAATTATAAATGATTAGGGTAATTGCCTCTTCGGCTACTTGTGGCCGGCCTCTGTCTTCTGCATCGAGGGTTAAGGAGTCGCTTTTGCGTTTTAACTTCATCAAATGCCGTAGTACGGGAGACCAGCCCAGAAACGCAATGTGCCCCAAGTGAAACACGTCGTGGTACCGATATTGATTGGGAATTCGGGCGTTGTCAGTCAAGGCATCGCCTAAATCCACTGATTCAGCAGGTGGTTCTTTCTCCCAGACCATTCTTACTGTCAACAGAGTGTCTTGAACTTCTTCAATAAAGTTGATGACAAAGGAGTTCGGGAATTGCTCTGCGTACTGCTCGTCAAATCGTGGAATGTCCAACAAGTGAATTTCCTGGAACCGGTCAGTTGTTTTGGCAAGGTTGCGCTCGGCTATCTCATCCAAGGAGAGCTGATAATGAGACGCGATTGCGGAGATATACCACAGAACATCTCCCAACTCTTCGGCAAGCTTATCCGGAAAGCTGCCAAAGCCTTTTCCATCACGGATTGCCTTTTTTAAGAGCGTAAGCACTGAGCCAGCTTCGCCGGCCAGGCCAAGATAACCCATGAAAAAATGCTCTTGGTCAGCGGAAGTGTACCTCTGGACTGTTGAAACGGCCCGTTCTTGGTACTCCTGAAGAGTCATATAGGATAGAAAAATGGTGATTAGCCAGTCGCGGCTACCTCAATGTAAGGAGCAAGTGCTTGAAGGTAATGCATGCGAAGTGTTTCGGTAGTCGGTAGCACCTTTGGCGGTGGTCTAACTCATGTGAATAGCGTATAGGCCCTATGCTAATCACGATTCACTTGTGCGGGCGTTGTCCAAGTGAGCACATGCGCAAAAACGGCAGCAATGGCGGACGTGCCAAATATCAATGTGCCAAATGCGGTTACCATGGCTACTTGCAGCCTGCAGCGCCGGCGGCCCGCTACGCGCAAGTGGAGAAGCTGCTGGCAGAGCGCAACTCACAGCGCAGTATCGTGCGGGCCACGGGCGTTTCCCGCATGACCGTGGCCAATCTGGCAAAAAAAAGCGCAATCAGCCAGCCCACCGCTGCCGCGCCGGCGGCCGAAATAAGCCCAGCGCAAGCGTTGGGAAGTACTTGAACTGGATGAAATGTGGACGTTTGTGGGCTGCAAATAACGAAAAGTATGGCTGTGGCTAGCCGTCGAGCGGGCCAGCCGACGCATCGTGGCCTGGGTGCTGGGCACGCGTGGTACGGCCACCTGCCGCCGGCTCTGGGCCGCGTTGCCAGCCCGCTATCGTTGCCACTGCTGGTATCATACCGACGAGTGGCCGGCCTACGCCGCCGTGCTGCCGCCGCACGCGCACCGGCGCGACGAGCCGGGCCAAACCAACGTGGTCGAAGCCCTCAACTGCTCCTTGCGCCAGCGCTGCGGCGTGCTGGTGCGCAAATCCTGTTCGTTCAGCAAGTCATTGAGCATGCACCAAGCACGTATCAAAATTGCCATTAACCAGCATAGCGCCTCAGTCACATTGTATGAGGTATTCTAGGTAAAACGGACAGTGAGAAGTCTAAACTTTCACTGCCCATGACCGAGAAACTGAATTCTGGTGGAATCCCCACTACCCGAAAAAAATACACACCGGCCTTTAAGGCGGAGTGCGTGCGCCAAGTGGCCGCTGGTGCCCGGCAAAGCGACGTGGCCCGTGCCCAGGGCATTTCGCCCGCACTGCTGGGTCGCTGGCAGCGCCAAGCCTTGGAAGCAGCCGTGCCCAGCAGCGCGGAGCGCGATGAAATCAGGCAACTACGGGCCGCGCTCAAACGCGTGGAAATAGAGCGCGATATTTTAAAAAAGTCGTGACCATCTTTTCCCAACCGCCTCATTCATGAGCTGATACGCCTTTATCGCGGCCTGCGCCGAGCCTTGGCAGGTGCAACTGCTGTGCCAGGTGCTGAGCGTGAGCTCAGCCGGCTACCACCCCATATTCTAAATTTGTTCTAATAACAAATTTTGAAACAAGGACATGTACCCATAATCTTTCAATAATCTTGGGTTCTTGAATTTGACAGGGAGCTTATTGTCGTATACAACTTTTGTCGCTGCCCCAGTGCTTGCTATAGGTAGTATTAGGGCGCTAGGATGCATTTCTACAAACATCTTATACTCGTCTTCAATACCATCCATGCCACCTATAAAAACAGCTGCTGAGAACTGGTTCTCGGAAAGCATTTGTTCTCTCATTAGCCCAATGCTGGCAAGAATATCCTTACCCTTTGGGGTGAATATGACGTTTTCGAATTTGTTATTGTCGTCAGGGAAAGAACCTTCAAACCAAAGGGATTGATACAGTTTTACATGCTCCTGTATATTTAATCCTAGGCGCTCCATTACATAATAAATTAATGGAGTTATCGAAGGATGGCCGCCCCAGACTAACACATGTTTAGGAAGAACTACAGTTGTTAATGCAATTATCGCATCTCTTACCGCAGTTATATCTACAGTGTTAAAATACTTTGCGTTCCGGCCTGGCAAGGGAATACTTGCAGATAAAAAAACCTTTTTTAGTTGTTCTGAAGCCATGATTTGAATTCTTGCTTTTTCAATGTTTTAACATCTATGTTGAGATTTTTATTCAGCCAGTCCAAATGTTCAATCCACTTCTCCCTTATGCGTAAGTCATCGTATATTAACCGAATACTGACTTTTCCGGAACTCATTTCATTTTTTATCTCTGCAGTTTGACAGCTTGTCGATTGCGGTATGCCGATAGTTGGAATGAAAATTCGTCGCTTTCCCAATGGAAGTTCTTCAGTTAAAAACCTTTCTGGCTGAACAACAATAGTTTTCCCAAGACTACTAGCTATGTTCCTAAAATCCGTTATCAAGCTATCTTGTCTAGCAGCTAGGTTCCTTGCTCTAATTGACTCGACATCTTTAATTAGTTCGTTAATGACACTCTGTTTCAGCTTAGACTTGTCTTTGTCATTGTAAATATCATCTTCAAAGTCAGATTCAGTTAGTTGCTTAGGATAGCTGATATGGGTAGTACTGTCATCCTTTAAATCATGATGTGGCCATACGAGCTGAACTATTCCAATTTGTTTTGCTCCAGCTTCAGCAAACTCTTCTTTACACCAGTAACTTGTTGAAAAATCAGGTGTATTTAATAGTACAATAACGTCGCAGTCAGTCATACGGTGCCAAAGCTCATCTTGGAAAGGGGCTCCTTTGGGGACTGAATGTGTATCCAAAAACACATCAAAATTGTGCGCTTCTAAAGACTCAAATAACTGGATGGCAACAGATGTTGATTCACTTCTTCTATAGCTGATAAATACTTTTCTCTCACTTCTTAATAAGCCAAATGATTCAAGTGCAGTACTAACTATCTTTTCCCTCTCAATCTCGTTGTACTGAATACCATTTTGGTTTGCTAAAATTCCAGGTATCTCTCTTGAAAATGATTCATCATTAAAATAAATTGGTAAAATCATGGACCCATCTTTTATAAGTAAATCGGTCAATTCTAGGTCTTCATGATTGCCATCTATGTTCCCAAAATAAAATACGAAGCAAGGTTGGTTGCCCATATATTCATCTTGAAAATTGTTTCTATCTATGCATTTGTAAGCATCTATAGGAAGATTTAGCTCTTTGAATCTTTCATCAAATAAATTGAGGATTTCTTTGGCAGCTTCTGCGTTGCTTCCAAGAGTTACTAACTGGTACTTATATTTCATTATGTTTAAATTGGTTTTGTTTTGACTGTCGTATACTGGCTATCCGGGACTTGCTTCAATTCGAGTCGAGGCGTTGCCATATCCAATTGGCTGGGTGGCAATATCGATGTTTCTAGCTGCTTTCTCTCAGCTTACTAGTATAAACACTCTATCAGCTTGACATTAAGTTTGATAAATTTTACTTCTGGTAGTTTCATACAATTCCAACTATACAATGCCTATTGGTGACATCAACTGCAAAAATACTTGATTGGAGTTCTTGCGGACGGTGCCATCGCAGATAATTCAAACCAAATGAGCAGACCACCTGGCCTGCTCGTTTCATTTCACCCTACACCTCAAAGTGCGGCTGGTCCTTATAGTGCCCCGGAAAATTACCACCCTAGTGCACCCGCGCCTCGGCCGCCTTCATCAGTCGCGCAAACTTGCCCAGCAGGGTAGTGGAGCAGTTCACTCAGCGCCCGACTCGGCAACGCGTTGTAATTGCTTTCCCCGCCGCGCTTATAAGTCATAATGAGCCCCGGCGCCGACCGGCCGGGCGTGTATAATTCGTCCTGCCGCGCCGTGCTCCTATACCTTTCCGTCACAAACAGCAGCCCCAGCACCATCATTGCTGGTCTGCAATTTCTGGAGTATTGGCCAGCAACATAAACAGGGCAAATGGCCTATCGCAACCATTTTACATCTTGTAAAGGAACGTCCTTGGTATGTTACAAGCCTAATTCCTTGGCCGCATTATGCTGCTGCACATTGTCCAGCCGGGTGTAGCGCCGAATCATGGCACTGGTCTTGTGCTTGGTCTGGTTCATGATTTTGCTGTCGTCGGCCCCGTTGAGCTTGGCCACCGTCACAAAAGAAGCCCGCAAGGAGTGCGCCGTATAGCCCGGCCCCAGGTAACGCTGCACCAGCGTGTTGATGGTCTGGTCCGACAGCCGATTAGTCGTGAGGCGGTTGCCCTTGCGTAACATGACAAACACCGGTCCTTCGTTACGCTCTAACAACTCCAGCCACGCCCTGAGAGAGCGAATCGGACACACGGCGGGCTCAGGGGAGTAGAAAATGGCCTTTTCCTCGTAGTCGCCCAATTGGTTGGTTTTGCTCTTGCCCAGCGAGACAATGAGGCAATCCTCCGCAAAGCGCAGGTCCTGCACGTTGAGCGCGGTCAGCTCCGAGCGGCGAAAGGCCCCGGTGAAGCCCAGCAGCAGAATGGCCCGGTCGCGCAGCCCGGCCACGGTTTCGACAGCCAGGCCGCGAACCAGCTGTTTGAGCTGCGCCACCGAAAAGGCCGGGGCCTGTTTCTGGCGCACGCCGTGCACCCGGCGCACGCCGTCCATAAAAATCTTAAACTGCTTGTCGTCCGTGGGCGAATCGACGCCGCGCACCGCGTGGGCCTTGCTGATGGCCGCGCAGTGCTGCTCCAGGGTGCCGACCTTTTTGCCGGTGTCGGCCAGGTGGGCACAGAATCCCACCAACGCATCGACCGCCGCCGGCAAGGGCTCGAACCCATGCGCGGTGCACCAGGTGCTGAAGCGCTTCAGGTGGGCGGCGTAGGCCCGGGCCGTATTCGGGGCGCCGGTCAGCCCGGCCTCGACGTAGCGGGCAGCCGCGCCGGTGTGGTGCGCCAGCCCGTGGCCGACGGGATTCATGGTAAGGGCAACGGAGTTTTCCATGCAGCCTATATATAAGGTATACTTGCCCGGTTTGGGGTTGGGTCCGCAAGATAGCAGATAGGTAGTGATAAAACTTACTAATCGATACCTATTGTCAAACGAACAAGGCCGCCATTTGTCGTGCCATTTAGGTATCATAAGTAACAATTATGATGTCTAAAATGATGTCTAAACTTTAGGCAAGTCGTCAATCGGGCTGAGCATGGGGATTCGCCACGGGAGGTTCATCGTGCCAAAACAGATTCACTGGTGTCTCGCTCCAGACCGCGGGTAGTCAATGCCGGCTCAGGAGCGACGTGGTGGAATTTTCACAACATGCGCCAGTTTCTTGTAGGGGTTATCCATGGTTTGGCGACACCCTTCCATGATAGAGTCCACTTCGACGTGCAAGTCAGTGCCAGCACTCGGAATGCCTCGGGCAAAGCGCAGAATTTCGGATGCCTTGTCGCGCACGGCTTGTTCCTGGTTCGTGTAATTGCTATGCCGTGGCCGCGTACTCGGAATGGCCTGCTGGAGTCGGGCTAGGTCATTGTAATGTTCGTGGAGGTCGAGCACTTGATTGTAAATGGCGTTGTACACGGAATCGGACATAGCAACGAGGCGAAAAGCTTGTAAATGCAGTGTGTTGTTAAAGATATACCAAGCCGAGTTGAGAAGTTACAAGAGGTTAGTTAATGTATACTATACGTATCATTAGGGCTAAAATACCTACTTAATGCATCTTGTAAGTATCATTAACTGCGAATCCGTTTTATGAACAATTTCCCTGTTAATGCTATCTTTACGTAGCATTAACAGGGAAAACAGGGCTTAACGTTACGCAAACGCATCATTATGGACTGGTACACTTTATCCGATGTGGCCGCGGTAAGAGAAATTGGCCGAAACCTGCAGCTGATTCGTTTGAATCAGGACATCTCCCAACAAGAGTTGGCCGACCAGACCGGTCTGAGCCGGCTGACCATCAGTCAGGTTGAAAACGGACGTCCCGCTTCTACCCTAACGCTGGTGCAGCTCCTGCGGGCACTAGGGCGGCTGGATGTACTGGAGGTCCTAGAAGAATCCGCCACCATCAGCCCCTTGCAGGCGGCGCGGCTGGCGCGGCAGCAGCGGCAGCGTGCCAGCCGCCGGGACGAAAACACTTCAGCCCCCGGACTATGACTCCCGCAAACACCGCTACCGTTTCTATTTGGGGCCAACAAGTTGGGGCCGTACTTTGGGATGAAAGACGTCGGGTTGGCCGCTTTGAATACGAGCCCACGTTTGTTCGCACCGGGTTGGAACTTGCGCCGCTGACGATGCCGCTGCCGCAAGGTCGCCGGTCCCGCATCTTCGACTTTCCAACCCTTAACCGGGATACCTATCAGGGCTTGCCTGGTCTGCTCGCCGATAGCCTGCCCGACCGGTACGGGCGTCAACTCATCGACGCTTGGCTAGCGTCACGGGGCAGAGACGCGGCCTCCTTCACGCCTATCGAGCATCTATGCTACCTCGGCCACCGGGGCATGGGCGCGCTGGTGTACGAACCGGCCTCGCAGCCCGCGCTGGAAAAAGGGGCCTCGCTGGAAGTGGGGGAGCTTGTGAAATTCGCCCGGCAGGTGCTGACCAATCGGGAAAGCCTGCGCACGTCGCTGGCCACCAATGCCGCCGAGGGCCTGGCCGAAATCATCAGCGTGGGTACTTCCGCCGGCGGCGCCCGCGCCAAGGCCGTGATTGCCTATAATTCCGTCACAAAGGAAGTTCGCTCGGGGCAGGTCGATGCCCCCGCGGGCTTTGAGCACTGGCTGCTCAAACTCGACGGGGTAACCAATGCCAGTCTGGGCGACCCGGCCGGGTACGGCCGCATCGAGTATGCCTACCACCTGATGGCCCGGCAGGCGGGGATAGAGATGACCGATTGCCGGCTAGAGGAGGAGAACGGCCGGGCGCACTTCATGACGCGGCGATTTGACCGGGTGGACGGCAGCCAGCGGCTGCATATGCAAACGCTCTGTGGGCTGGCGCATTTCGACTACAACCGACCCGGAGCATACACCTACGAGCAGGCTTTTCAGGTCTTGCTCAAACTCCGGTTGCCACACCCGGCCGTAGAGGAACTCTACCGGCGCATGGTCTTCAACGTGGTGGCGCGCAACCAGGACGACCACACCAAGAACATTTCCTTTCTGATGAACCCGGCGGGCAAGTGGAGTTTGTCCCCGGCGTACGACGTGACGTATTCCTACAACCCCACGGGACAATGGTCCAGCCAGCACCAGATGACGCTGGCAGGCAAGGTCGACGATTTTACGGAAGAGGATTTTCTGCACCTGGCCAAAAACGT
>NZ_JBCEVZ010000068.1:0-23699 GCF_038448715.1 Hymenobacter segetis
ACGGCGCTCATGCAGGCCAGCAGCACCTTGTCGGAGCCTTTTTCTAGGTTGGCCACGGCTTTGGCACGGTCCAGCAGGTTGCGGTCGGGCTCGAAGCCCACGGCCTCCACCACCACATCGGCCCCGTAGCCCTTGCTCATGCTGCGGATTTCATCGACCACCTGCTTCTGGTTTTCCCAGAGAATGCCCTCGGCGCGGGCCGACTCCTTGGCCTTGTCCAGGCGGTACTGCTGGGTATCGACAATAATAACGCGGCTGGCCCCGCGCAGCCAGGCCGACTTGGCGGCCATGATGCCCACCGGGCCCGCCCCGAAAATGGCCACGATTTCGCCGCCCCGCACATTGGCCCAGTCGATGCCGGTGTAGCCGGTCGGGAAGATGTCGGTAACGAAGAGCACCTGCTCATCGGTGAGGTTGTCCGGCACTTTGCGGGGGCCGAAGTCGGCGTAGGGCACGCGCACGAACTCGGCCTGGCCGCCGTCGTAGCCGCCATACAGGTCGGTGTAGCCAAACAGGGCGCCGCCTTTTTCGGTCATCAGGCCGCCTTCGGGGCCATAGTGGTCGGGGTTGGAGTTTTCGCAGTGGCCGGGCAGGTCGTGGTTGCAAAACAGGCAATGGCCGCAGGCCACCGGGAAGGGCACCACCACACGGTCGCCGCGCTTGAGGTTTTTCACGCCTTTGCCCACTTCCTCCACAATGCCCATGAACTCGTGGCCGAGGGTCATGGGCTTGGGCTGGGGAATGCTGCCGTTGTAGATGTGCAGGTCGGAGCCGCAGATGGCCGTGCTGGTCACGCGCAGAATAATATCGCGCGATTCCTTGATTTCGGGGTCGTCCACGTTATCAACGCGGACATCTTTGGCACCGTGGATGCGGAGAGCTTTCATAGAGCGGGATTTAGGATTGAAACAGAAGAACCTGCTCTCCTAACGGCCTGCTTTTCGGGCGGGTTACTATAGCTCAGGCCGTCTGGCTGTTAGCCTCCACCGTAGCCACGCGCCTTACATCTGATATACAGCCACGCCCGCCGCCGTAAAAATATAGGCATAAGTTTCGCCCACCAGCACCTGCCGCACCGCGCTGGGGTCCATGCCGGCGGGCAGGGCCACGCGCCGCTCGGTCAGGTTGTAGAGGTGGAAAAAGTGGATGGCCCCGGCGTCCAGAAAATACAGCTCATCGCCCCGAAAGCCCACCGTGCTCAGCCCTGGGAAAGGGAGCTTCTTCTTATAATTCCCGAGGTTGTCGAACACGTACACGCCCGTGCTGCGGTCCACGAGGTAGGTATTGTTCTGGTACTGCCGGATGAACCGGAAATCGGGTCGCGAGCGGCCGATAATCAGGTCCAGCGGCGTACTCTGCACTAAGCGTAGGGTGTTGGGGTCGAATTCGCGCAACACCAGGTTGCTCTCATCGAGCAGCCAGATAAAATTATCCGGGGCCAGCGTGGCCACCCGCACCGTGCCATCGAGGTAATCCGCCAGCCGCACTTCGCTGATGAGTGAGAGGAACCTATCGAGCAGCACGAGCTGCTGCCGGTCATCGTTGAATACGAGCGTGCTGGTCACGTTCCAGGCCTCTACCTGGGCTACGTGGCCGGGCTGGGCGGGCGCGTAGGTGTTCAGGGGCAGGCCCTCGGGGCCGTATTGGCGCAGGTTGTTATCGGCATCGGCCACGTAGAGCGCGCCGCGCCGGTCCAGCGACGCGGCTCCCGGGTTGGGCAGCTTGATGAGGCGCAGCAGCTTCCAGGCGGCCACGGTGGGCGCGGCCGTGGCATCGAGCGCGGGCGCGGGGGCCGGCTGCACGGGGGCCACGGTTTCTTTGGAAGCCGGCGCGGCCGAGGCGGCGGAAGGAACGGTGGTTTGGGCGCGGGCGGCAATGCCCGACAGTAAAAACACTGCGAGACACTGCGTTTTTAAACACTGCGAAACACTGCGTGAAATGCCGTCCACGCTACTGTTCAAAATGCCGCAAGGCCAGCTCGTTGCCATCATACACGCCGTAGCTGCAATAATTGACCCACTCCCCCAGATTCACGTAGCGGCTGCCGGGGGCTACTTCCACATCCAGCGGCAGGTGGCGATGGCCGAAAACGTAGTAGTCGTGGTGCAAACGCGTTTCCAGCTCGCGGCAGTATTGGAGCAGCCATTCTTCGTCACCGAAATACACGGTATCGTCCTTGCCCACCTGCATCCGGCTGCGGCGGCTCCACTTATTGGCCATGCCGATGCCGAAATTGGGGTGCAGCCGCGCAAACAGCCACTGCGCCATGGGCGAGGTGAAGACGTGTTTCAGCGCTTTGTAGCTGTAGTCCTTCGGCCCCAGTCCATCGCCGTGCCCGATGTGAAACATCTTATCGCCAATCCGTTGCGACACCTCTTGGCGCAGCACCGGGATGCCCATTTCCTGGGTGAAGTAGCCGAACATCCACATATCATGGTTGCCGGTGAAGATGGTAATGGGCAGGCCGCCATCCGTCAGCTCCGCCAGCTTGCCCTGCAAGCGGCTGAACCCGCGCGGAATAGCGTGCTTGTACTCAAACCAGAAATCGAACAGGTCACCCAGCAGGTAGATGGCCGCCGCGTCCTTCGCCGCCTCATCCAGCCAGCGCACGATGCGCTTCTCCCGTGCCAGCGAGGTGGCCGCATCCGGTGCGCCCAAGTGGAAATCGGATGCGAAATACACCCGCTTGCCGGGCGGCAGGATAAGGTCAGAAAGTAAATGGGGGGACTTCATTCGGGTGAATTTTCAGCGTCGTCCTCTAGCAGGAACAACGCGATGCGGCGCGGGCCATGAGCCCCGAGCACAAGGGTTTTTTCAATATCGGCCGTGCGGCTGGGGCCGCTGGTGAGCGACACCATCGAGGGCAGGGCCGCGCCGTAACGGCTTTGCATCACGCGCAGGGCCTCCCCTATCTCGTTCACCACCTGGCTGGGACGGGCCAGCACCAGGTGCTGGTCGGGGTAGATGCTCAGCCGCCGCCCGCTGGCCGTGGCGGCCGACACCAACACGCTGCCCGTGCGCGCCACCAGCGCTTCGCAGGAGGTCAGGCTCAAATCAGCTTTGGCAATGAATTCTGTTTCATCGGCCTGAAAAGCAATGCCGGCCCGATACAGCAGCGCCTGCATCTCGGGCTCCCACACGAAAGGCGCGCCCACCTGCTGGCGCTGCCGGAAACCCGCCACCTGCGCCGCCAGGTGCGGCAGCGACTCGCAGTAGTAAAACTCGCCGCCCACGCGCTGGAAGCTTTCGGCAAATGCCACCACGGCATCGGCATTGTTTAAGGGCGGATGCACAGGCGCTGCAAAATCAGGACGGGGCGGCAACGAGGCGGGACCAGCCGCCAGCCCTTGGCGAATGCGGGCTAAAACGGCATCGCGGGAAGAATCAGCCATGACGAGAGAGTTGCGGGTTGAAGCTGCCAAAGGTAACCGTTGCCCGATAACCGTCCTCTTATTACAAAAAAGCCCGCCTCCTGAACGGAAGCGGGCTTTCTATTCCATTTAAGTCGGACTGGACTACACGCCGGCTACCGCGTTGTTGTTCGGAGCCGAAGCTTCGTTGTTGCGGTTGTTGTCGTCCACGCCGGGCAGGTGCAAATCGGGCAAGTCACTGCCGATTTTGCCACCGGCGGCCTGTTCGCCTTTCACTTCCGAAGCGGTTTCGCTGCGGTCGGTGCCAGCCATGTGGGCTTGGTAGTTGGTCTGGGTTTCGAAGGGACGCGGGCCCACGAGGCGGGTCAGGTCTTCCTGTTGCAGCACTTCTTTCTCCAGCAACTCTTTGGCTACCACTTCCAGCTCGTGGCGGCGCTCGGTGAGAAGCTCCTTAGTGCGGGTGTAGGCGTTTTCGATGATGGTGCGAACTTCCTCGTCAATCATCTGCGAAGTGGCTTCCGAATACGGCTTCGAGAAACCGTACTCGTTCTGGCCCTTCGAGTCGTAGAACGACACGTTGCCGAGCTTGGCATTCATGCCGTACATCGTCACGATGGAATAGGCCATCTTGGTGATGCGCTCCAAGTCGCTCAACGCACCGGTCGAGATTTTACCGAACACCAGTTCTTCAGCAGCGCGGCCACCCAAGGCCATGCACATCTCGTCGGTCAGCTGCTCGGTGTTGTAGAGAAACTGCTCCTTAGGCAGGTATTGGGCGTAACCCAGCGCCGCCACCCCACGAGGCACAATGCTCACTTTCACCAAGGGGTCAACGTGCTCCAGGAACCAGCCCGCGATGGCGTGGCCAGCTTCGTGGTAAGCCACAATGCGCTTTTCGCCGGGCGAGATGATTTTGTTCTTCTTCTCCAGGCCACCAATCACGCGGTCGATGGCATCGGTGAAATCCTGGTCGGTGATGAATTTCTTGTCGCGGCGGGCGGCGATGAGGGCCGCCTCGTTGCAGACGTTGGCAATTTCAGCACCAGCAAAGCCCGGAGTCTGGGCCGAAAGACGGCGGGCATCCACATCGGGGCCCAGCGTCAGTGGCTTCAGGTGCACCTGGAAAATCTGGGTGCGGCCGTTGATGTCCGGCTTGTCAATGCTGATTTGACGGTCGAAACGGCCGGGACGCAGCAGGGCCGAATCCAGAGTATCGGGCCGGTTAGTGGCGGCCAGAATGATAACGCCGGAGTCGGTGCCGAAACCGTCCATCTCTACCAGCAACGAGTTCAGCGTGTTTTCGCGCTCGTCGTTGCCGCCGGGCATCGAGCCCTTGCTGCGCGAACGGCCCACGGCGTCAATCTCATCAATAAAGATGATGCAGGGCGCTTTGGCTTTGGCCTGCTTGAACAAATCCCGAACCCGGGCTGCGCCCACACCCACGAACATCTCCACAAAGTCGGAGCCCGAAAGCGAGAAGAACGGCACGTCGGCCTCGCCGGCTACGGCTTTGGCCAGCAGGGTTTTGCCGGTGCCGGGAGGGCCTACCAGCAGCGCGCCTTTCGGAATCTTACCGCCGAGGATGGTGAACTTGCTGGGATTCTTGAGGAACTCCACAATCTCCTGCACTTCCTCCTTGGCTTCTTCGAGGCCGGCCACGTCTTTGAAGGTAATTTTCACCTTATCGCCGCCTTCAAACAGGGCAGCTTTGCTTTTGCCGATGCTGAAAATCTGGCCGCCGGGGCCGCCAGCGCTGCCCATGCGGCGCATCAGGAACCAGAAACCGACAATCATCAACACAATGAAGCCGTAGGTGCCGATGTAGTCGCCGGGGCTCGACCGCTCCTCAATGTTGAGGGGCAGGCGCTGGGCGGCGGGCACATCCTTCTGCAAAGCGTCCAGGTTTTCTTGGAACAGCTTGGCATCTACCACCGGGAAGTAGAACTGCGAGCCCACGCCCGACGCGCCAAACGGCGTGCGACGCGTGAGTTCCTGCCGGTATTTGGCCTGCGCCGCCTCCTTCAGGGTCACTTCTACCACCTTCTGGTTGCTCACGATGGTGACGGCCTGCACATCGCCGGCCGCCAGCATGCTCTCGAAGCGCTGCTGGTTGATTTTGGCGGGCGAGTTGAGGTTATTCACCCACATCACCCCGAACAAAAACACCAGCAAACCCGCCAGCACCCACAGCTGCAAGCCCGGCCGCGGGCTAGGCACCGGGGCAATGGGCTTCTTCTTTTTATTGTTATTCAGATTTTTATCCGACATGAAAATAGCTACTTAAAACCGAGGATAGGTAGGAGCAAAACACCACGCCGAAAACAAATGTTCGGCAAAAAGGCAGACGTTCGGGAAGCAGTTTTATTTTACAGCGAAGCGGCTTTTCTGTCATCCTGAGCGCAGCGAAGGACCTTACCGCGCCTGTGCCGTTTGGCATTACTGCAAACCGTTTGAGCGTAATAAGGTCCTTCGCTGCGCTCAGGATGACAGGTTCGAACCAAACGACTTACGCCGGCTCCGATTCGATGTAGCTGATGTTGGCATCGCCCCACAGCTCCTCGAGGGCGTAGAACTTGCGGCGGTCGCGCAGGAAAACGTGGACCACTACGTCCACATAATCGAGCAGCACCCACTCGCGGTTGGTGCGGCCTTCGGTTTGCCAGGGGCTTTCGCCAGTTACTTTTTCGATTTCTTCTTCTACCGAGCGGGCCACGGCTTCGAGCTGCGTATCGGAGTTGGCCGAGCAGATGATGAAATAATCGGCAACGGCATTTTTTAATTCCTTCAAGTTCAGCACCACGATGTCGGATGCCTTCTTGTCTTGCATGCCGCGAACGACCAAATCTGCCAATGTGTCTGAATCCTGACGGACCAACGTGCTTTTCATATTGTCTTGTTAGGTGTGAGCTTTACAGCCGAAAGTCTACGAAGTTAACGATACGCGAAAGAAGGCCGTGGTTGTCACCCCAAAAACCCTGTTCACGGGCCAGCAATTAGTATGGTTGCCGGCCTGCCCCTCGACCAATTCGGAGGCTCAGAATTTGATTGTCCAAAACCGGGCCAGCGAAGGCTGCACCGTCATAACGGACTTTCAGACCGCCGGCCGGGGCCAGCGCGGCAACCAGTGGGTGGCCGCCCCCACCGAAAACCTGATGCTGTCGGTGGTGTGGCAGCCTACATTTTTGGCCGCCACCGAGCAGTTCCGCCTCAGTCAGGCCGTGGCGCTGGGCGTGCACGACTGGGCCGCCGCCCTGCTCGGCCCCGACCCGAAGCTCAAAGTAAAATGGCCCAATGACCTGTATTATGGCAACCAAAAGCTGGGCGGTATATTAATTGAGAACAGCCTGAGCGGCACAAAAATTCAATATAGCATCATTGGCATTGGCCTGAACATCAACCAGCAAGCGTTTGAACTGCCCACGGCCACGTCGTTTACCCAACTCACCGGCCGCGCCTACGACCGCGCCGCCCTGGCCGCCCGCCTGCTGGAGTGCCTGGAGCGGCGCTACCTGCAACTGCGGGCCGGGCAGGTGGGGGCGCTGCGGCGCGATTATTTGCAGGCCCTGTACCGCTACCAGGAAGTTCACCCGTTCATTATCGATGGCCAACCGGTCAGCGGCCAGATTGTCGGGGTGGAAGATGATGGCCGGCTGGCAGTGGCCATCGGAAATGAGCTGCGGCGGTTTGGCTTGCAGGAAATTCGGCACGTCTAGCAACCCTGACCGCCTGTTTCAGCATCAGGCTGATAAATTGGGGAACAGTGAAAAAAAATAATTCTTTTAGGCAACTAATTCCCAGCTTCCGCCGAGTTGTCAGTAACATTGGCTTCAAACACTTACTTTTCCACCGTTCTATCAAACCGAAATAATTTTCGGGGTGTTGATTTGAGGGATAAGGAATTCGGCACAGTGCTTGTCAATCGTTATCCGCAACCTTTTCCATTTTCGCCTCCACTTTTTCTGCTTCTGATATGAAACTCTTTACTCGTTCGATGGCTGCATTGGCCATGCTAATTTTGTCGCTGGCCCCTACGTTGGCCGCCAACATCACCATTTTGGTGGGCGACAATTTTTACCACGGGCCGGGCAATACCGACCCGAACAAGCAAAACGACATCCGCAACATCACGGTAGGGGATGTGGTGACGTTCAGCTACCCTACGGGCAATTCCAGCCACCCCACGATGTCGGACAACGGGGCCTTTGCTACGTTTCAGATGAATGCCAGCAGCCGCTCTGTTACGCTGCCGGCGTTTAACACAGTGGGCTCTAACCCTTACCATTGCATGGCGCACGGCGGGCCGCTGGTGGGCCAGTACGGCATTCTCAATGTGGTGGCGGCCGGCCCCACGGCCACGCTTGATGCCCGCACGGCCGGTATTGAAGTGAATGTGTACCCCAACCCCAGCCGCGGCCAGGTAACGGTGCAGCTCAACCAGAAAGCCGGCATCGACTACAAGCTGCGCCTGAGCAACATCATCGGCCAGGAAGTCCGCACCGTAGCCCTCAAGCCCGAATTGACTGCCGCCGGTCTGCCGGTCGATTTGAGTGACCTGCGCACCGGCGTGTACTTCTACAGCCTGCTCGTAGATGGCAAAGTGGCCAGCACCAAGCGCCTCGTCTTGCAGAATTGAACCAACTTCATTTAATCGTTTGACCAAAAAGCAGCCTCGGGCTGCTTTTTGTGTTTCTAGCCCGAATTGGTTTCGCGCAAGCATCAGTGCAACGGTGCATTGCCTACTTTTGCCTTTTCACCGATTTGCTCGTTGCTTCTTCCGGTAGTGTGCGGCCTGCGCATTTGCCGGTGTCTTGTGTCCCATTCGTTTCTATGCGCTCCTTTAAAAGCCTGAACAATCTCGTCGGCTGGCTCGTGTTTGCCATTGCCGCCGTCACCTACCTGCTCACCCTGGAGCCTACCGCTTCGTTTTGGGACTGTGGCGAGTTCATTGCCTGCTCCTACAAGCTGCTGGTGCCTCACCCTCCCGGAGCGCCCACGTTCCTGCTGCTGGGCCGCCTGTTTTCGCTTTTCTCGTTTGGCGATGTGACCAAGGTAGCGGTGCTCATTAATGCTTTGTCAGGATTAAGCAGCGCCTTCACCGTCCTGTTTCTGTTCTGGATTATCACCCGCATGGCCCGCAAGCTGGTGCTGCGCGAGGCCACTGGCAACAGCGGTCTGGCCGCCGAAGCCATCGAGCCGAGCGGCTACCAATCCCTGCTCATTCTGAGTGCGGGCGTGGTGGGCGCGCTGGCCTTTGCCTTCTCCGATTCATTCTGGTTCAATGCGGTAGAGGGCGAGGTGTACGCCATGTCGGCCCTTTGCACAGCGGCCGTGGTCTGGATTATGCTGAAGTGGGAAGCTCATTCCAACGAAGCTGATTCGGATAAGTGGCTCATTCTGATTGCCTACGTCATTGGCCTCAGCATTGGGGTTCACTTGCTGAATTTGCTGACACTGCCGGCTCTGGGCTTCATTTATTACTACCGCCGCACTGCCAATCCTTCGCTGAAAGGTGGCATCATTGTGATGGTGGTGAGCATGATTATCGTGGGCTCCATCCTAGTGGGCATCATCCCCGGCCTGCCCACGCTGGCCGGCAACTTCGAGGTGTTCTTCATCAATACCGTTGGACTACCCTTCAACTCGGGCCTGTTCATCTTTCTGATTGTCTTTATCGGGCTGATTTGGTTCGGCTTCCGCCTCTCCTTCCAGCGCCGCAGCCAGCTGCTGAACACTGCCATGCTCTGCTTCGTGTTCATTTTGATTGGATACTCCTCGTACCTGATTGTGCCGATTCGCAGCTCCTTTCAGCCTACTATTAACGAAAACGACCCCGAGGATGTGCTGAGCTTCGTGAGCTACCTCAAGCGCGAGCAGTACGGCTCGCGCCCGCTACTCTACGGCCCGCAGTTCAACGCCCAGCCGGTGGACTACGCCGAGGGTGCGCCCCGCTACGCCCGCGACCTCAAGACCAACACCTACAAGGAGATTCTGCCGCGCCAGCAGGAGCCGGTGTACCGCGACGAGGACAAGATGCTGCTACCCCGCATCTACAGCTACGAGCCCGACCAGATTGCCAACTACAAGAAGTGGGTCGACATTCAGGACGGCGTGAAGCCGACGATGGGCCAGAACCTGGGCTTCCTGATGCGCTACCAGATGGGCCATATGTTCTGGCGCTACTTCATGTGGAACTTCGTGGGGCGTGAGTCCGACGTGCAGCAGGCGGGCGTGGTCACGCCGTTCAGCCCGAGCGCGAAGTCGCTGCCGCCCCGCATCGGCGAGAGCCCGGCGCACAACAACTTCCTGGCCCTGCCGCTCATCCTGGGCCTCATCGGCCTGTGGTTCCAGAGCCGGCGCGATAGCAAGGACGCCTGGGTGACCGGTCTGCTGTTCCTGATGACAGGTTTGGCCATCGTGATTTACCTCAACCAGCCGCCGCGCGAGCCGCGTGAGCGCGACTACACTTTCACCGGGGCCACGTTTGCCTTTGCCATCTGGATAGGACTGGGCGTGCTGGGGCTGGCCGAATTATTCGGCAAAGTGGTGAAGGCCGACGGCCTGCGGGCCGGCCTGGCCCTGGCCGTGGGCCTGCTGATTCCGGGCATCATGGCCGCGCAGGGCTGGGACGACCACGACCGCTCGAACCGCTACAACTCGGTGGATTCGGCTAAAAACCTGCTGAACTCCTGCGCCCCGAACGCCATCCTGTTTACCAACGGCGACAACGACACCTTCCCGCTCTGGTACGCCCAGGAGGTGGAGGGCTTCCGCACCGACGTGCGCGTGGCCGTGCTGAGCTACCTGAACACCGACTGGTACATCGCCCAGATGAAGCGCCGCTCCTACCTCTCGCAGCCCTTCCCCATCTCGATGCCCGCCGCGGCCTACGCCCAGGGCACCAACGACATGCTGCCCTTCGCCGCCAACCCGGCCGTGCCCAGCGTGAACCTCAAGGAATTCATTGAGCTGGTGAAGAGCAACAACCCGCTGCTGCAGGTGCAGTACCAGGAAAACGGCCCCAGCATGATGAGCTTCCCGACGCCCAACTTCTTCCTGCCCGTGGACACAGCGGCCGTGAAGAAGCTCGGCATCATCCCCAAAGACCGGGAAGGCCAGCTCGTGAGCAAGATGGAGTGGAGCATGGGCAAGCGCGCCATCGAGAAGAAAAACCTGGTGATTCTGGACATGATTGCCACCAACAACTGGCAGCGGCCCATCTACTTCAGCAGCACCGTGGCCCCGAGCGACTACATGAACCTCCAGCCCTACTTCCAGCTGGAGGGCATGGCCTACCGCCTGCTGCCCCTGAAAGACCCGAACTACGACCCCCGCTCCGGCGACGAAGGCTTCGTGGAGAAAGACCTCACCTACCAGCGCCTGCTGAAGGATTTCAGCTACCGCGGCCTGCAGAACCCGCACATCTTCTACGACGAGAACAACCTGCGCTTCCCGGCCAACTACCGCGACAAGTTCGCCCGCCTGGCCAACGCCTACCTGGCCTCAAACAACGTGGCCAAGGCCAAGGAAGTGGCCGACAAAGCCATGGAACTGATGCCCGACAACACGATTCCCTACGACTACTACTCGCCCCAGCTGGTGCCCGCGCTAGTGGCAGGCGGTGAGAAAGCCAAAGCCGACCAGATTCTCGACACCATGACCCAGCGCTCGGAGCAGATGCTGGCCTACTACGCCACCAAGCCCGATGGCAGCCTGTTTGAGGACGACCAGCGCGGCTACCTCCTCGGCCTGCAAAGCGTGTACCGCGCCGCAGAGCTGGCCGGCGACAAGCCCCGCAGCGAAAAGGCCCTGGGCCTGATGAACCAGTATTACCCACGCTAAGCCGTCGGTAGCATTGCCAACAGAAAAGGCCGGCCCGCAATGCGCGGGCCGGCCTTTTTTAATAATTCCTCGACTGCCTTGGGAACGGGGTGACATAGGCAGTCGAGCGCCTCGGGAGCACTTGGCACGAGGTGACAAATGCTCCCGAGGCGCTCGACTGCCTCCGGCAAGAAGTGACATGAACACATTCGGGCCTCACTTGCTCCTAACCCGATGAGTTGGGAGCAAGTGAGGACCGCCGAAGCATTCGGCACCAAATACCTCACTTCGGGCGGATTCTTCGTTGGCCTTCCTGTCCGTTTTCCCGTAGCTTTAGGATATGCTGGTTCGCTTGCTTTTGTTGGTTGTTTTTGTGCTCACGGCCTTCGCGCCTCTGGCCCCGCGTCCCGACTACGCCGGCCTCTACCGCGACGCCCCGCACCTGGACGTGGACACCCGCCGCGAGGGCGACAGCCTGCGCCTCTACCTACGCTTGCCCGCCCCCGCCCGCCTGGGGCCGGGCCACCCGCTGCGCCTGGCCGCCTGGCCCAGCTACGAAGCCAAGCTGCCGCTGTGGCAGGACAGCATAGCGCGCCGCCGGCAGCACCCGCGCCCCGAGGCCGATGGCAGCCTGCGCCTCAGCTTCTGCATTGCCGCCGCCCGTGTGCCCGCCGGGGCCATTATGCAGCTCACCACTGCCCCCGCCGATGCCAAAGACGACTATCAGGAGCCCACCACCACCGCCTGGCTGCGCCTGACCGAAGCCGTGCTGGCCCGGCCCTTCGTGCTCACCGATTCAGTGGGGCAGCCGCTGTCCCGCCGCTACGTGCGGGCCGGCGAAACCTTCGGCGTGGACAGCTACGGCCTGATGCAGCCCGTGCGCTGGAAGCGCTACGCCGTGACGCCCACCCCCGCCCTACCGCCCATGACCAGCCCCGCCGCCATGCCCGCCGGCCCGCGCCTGCTGCCCGTCCTCGACTCGGCCGAAGCCCGGCCCGGCGAGCCGCTGCGCTTCCGTGAGCCCGGCCTGTATGCGCTGAAGGTGGGCGGCGCGGGCGGCATGCCCACCCGCACGCTGGCCGTGCTGGTGGGGGCCAATAACTACCCCGCCCTCACCACGGCTTCGGAACTGATTGAGCCGCTGCGCTACCTCACCACCAGCCAGGAGCGTCAGCGCCTCACCGACGCGCCCGACCCCAAGCGGGCGGTGGATAAATTCTGGCTCGACATTGCCAAAGGCAACCAGCGCCAGGGCAAGGAATTGATTCGGCAATTCTACGGCCGCGTCACGGCGGCCAACCGCCTTTTTGCCGCCCACAAGGCCGGCTGGCTCACCGATAGGGGCTTGCTGTACGTGGTGCTGGGGCCGCCGCCAAGCGTGCGGCGGCTGTTCAACGGCGAGGAACGGTGGTTTTATTCGGAGGGCGGGCTGGGCGGCGGGCCCATCACCTACACCTTCCGGCCCCGGCCGAGTACCTTTGCCCCTGATTACTACGAATTGGTGCGCCGGCCCGAGTACGAACTGCTCTGGTATGCCGCCGTTGAAAAATGGAGAACCCCACTGACCGCCCTGACCGGCCCGAACGCCCCAACCGACCTGCCCGCCCGGTAGCCGGCCGCCGCTTTTACGATGGTGCCAACCGCCCCGTCACCCCGAAACAGTTCCGCCCCGACCGTGGCGGCTCTGAGTTCGACGAACGCCCCGCCCGCCCCCGTGGCCGCGGCGGCTCCGACAACCGCGACGAAGCCGCTGGCGACCGCACCGGCCGCTCCGACCGCAACGAGTCGCGCCCGCCCTACCGCGAGCGTAGCGAAAGCAGCGAACGCGGCAGCAACGCCGGCGGCGAGCGTCCCCGCTACGAAAACCGCTCGGCCCAGCCGGCCAGCATCGACATGCTCTTCGGCCTGCGCCCCATTCAGGAAGCGCTGAACGCGGGCCGCACATTGGAGAAGATTTTCCTGCTGCGCGGCACCAAAAACAGCCTCGTAACGGATATCTCGGCGGCCGCCCGCGCGGCAGGAATCCAGGTGCAGCTGGTGCCCGTGGAGAAGCTCGACAACCTGACCCGCAAGAACCACCAGGGCGCGGTAGCCTTCGTGTCACCCATCGACTACGCGCCGCTGGACACCATCGTAACCGGCCTGTTTGAGGAAGGCAAAGTACCCTTCCTGCTGCTCCTCGACCGCATTACCGATGTGCGCAACTTCGGCGCCATTGCCCGCACAGCTGAGTGCTTGGGCGTGCAGGCCATCGTAGTGCCCAGCCGGGGCGCGGCCCAAATCAACGGCGACGCGCTGAAAACGTCGGCCGGGGCGCTGAATATTCTGCCTGTCTGCCGCGAGAATAACCTGCACGAAACCATCCGCTTCCTCCAACAGTCCGGCATCACGGTAGTGGCCTGTACCGAGAAAGCCGACGAAGCCGTAGGCACTGCCGAAGTCGATTTCACCGGCCCCGTGGCCGTCCTCATGGGCTCGGAAGAAGACGGCATTTCGCCCGACCTCCTGAACCTAGCCGACGTGAAGCTGAAAGTGCCCATGATTGGCCAGATTCAGAGCCTGAACGTGGGCGTAGCTGCCGGCATTATGATGTTTGAAGTGGCCCGCCAGCGTGTGAACGCCTAGCTGATTTGAAAAGCCCCAGCGGGGCGACATATCGGTAGTAAAACCATCCTATTTGGTTGATAAAAAGCCCCAGCGGGGCGACATTCGTTGAACGAGTGTCGCCCCGCTGGGGCTTTTTGAGTTTTTGCTCGTCGGTTACTACCGATATGTCGCCCCGCTGGGGCTATCGGATATATTCCGGGCTGGTCCCTAATTGTACCCCCCACCCTTCTTCGCCTTCACATCCGCTACGAAATCCTTCACCCGCTGCTCCTCGCTGCGCTTGCAGATGAGCAGCACGTTGTCGTACTCGGCCACGATGTAGTCCTCCAAACCCTGCACCACCACGAGGCGGTCGGCGGGGGTTTTGATGACGCAACCGGTGGTGTCGTAGAGCAGCACGTCGCCGCTCACCATGTTGTTATTTTCGTCGTGGTTGCCGATGCGGTGCAGCGAATCCCAGGTGCCCACGTCGCTCCAGCCGAAATCGGCCGGCAGGACGTACACGTTATCCGCCTTTTCCATCACGCCATAGTCGATGCTGATGTTGCGGCAGCGCGAGTAGGCGCGGCTGATGAATTCCTCTTCCTCGGGCGTGCCCAGCTGGTCGGCACCTTCATCAAATACTTCGGCGATGTCGCTTAGGTAGTGGTGGAAGGCATTGATAATGACCTCAGCGCGCCACACAAACAGGCCGGAATTCCAGAGGAAGTCGCCGCTGTCCACAAACATGCGGGCCAGCTCCAGATTGGGCTTTTCGGTGAAGGTTTTCACCTTGTGCAGTTGGCCGCCGGGCAGGCTCTGGTCGTCCATGTACTGGATGTAGCCGTAGCCGGTATCGGGCCGCGAGGGCTGGATGCCGAGGGTGATGAGCACGTCGCTGGCCCGGGCGGCGGCCACGGCGATGCCAATGAGACGGCGGAACTCGTCTTCGCGCAGCACGGCGTGGTCGGCGGGCGTCACGATGATAGTGGCTTTCGGGTCGCGCTTGGCAATGCGGTAGCTGGCGTAGGCGATACACGGCGCGGTATTGCGGCCAATGGGCTCGCCCAGAATCTGGTCGGCTGGCAGCTCAGGCAGGTGCTCCTGCACTAGGTCCACGTAGTCGCGGTTGGTTACCACAAACACGTTCTCGGGCGGGCAGATGCCCTTGAAGCGGTCCACGGTGAGCTGGAGCATGGAGCGGCCCGTGCCCAGCACGTCATGAAACTGCTTGGGATGGTTGGTGCGGCTGAACGGCCAGAACCGGCTGCCAATACCGCCAGCCATGACGACGATGTAGGTGGAATTCATTGGGCAAATGTAAAGGAGAACGGAGTACAGAGTACGCCCCGAAGGGCTTCTGTTAAATTAACAAACATTATATATAATAAAATAAATACAATCAGACCAATCCTTCTCGGAGCAAATCATGCAGGTGGATGAAACCGGCAAACCGGCCGTCCTCCGTCACCACCAGCTGCGTGATGTTGCGGCTCTGCATCCGCGCCAGGGCTTCGGCGGCAAAGTCTTCCACATCAATCGTAGCGGGCCGGGGTGTGAGGATGTCGCGGGCCTTGAGCTTTTCCAGGTCCGAGAAGCTGCCCAGCATCCGGCGCAGGTCGCCGTCGGTGATGATGCCGGCGAGCTGGCCGGCCCCGTCGAGTACGGCGGTAGCCCCGAGGCGCTTGCCGGAGATTTCGAGCAATACATCCTTTAGCGGCGCGTCCTCCTGCACCTGGGGGCGCTGGTTCTGACGGCTGAGGTCGCCCACTTTCAGGTAGAGGCGCTTGCCGAGGGTGCCGCCGGGGTGCAGCCGGGCAAAGTCGGCGGCCGTGAACTGGCGGCTTTCGAGCAGGCACACGGCCAGGGCGTCGCCCAGGGCCAGGGCGGCGGTGGTGCTGGTGGTGGGGGCCAGGTTGTTGGGGCAGGCCTCCTTGGTTACGGGGGCGTGCAGCACGTAGGTGGCCTGCTGGGCCAGGTAGGAGTCGGCGTTGCTTACGAGCGCGGCCAGCGGCACGCCCTTGCGGCGCAGCAGCGGCACCAGCACCTTGATTTCGGGCGTGTCGCCGCTCTTGCTGATGGCGATGACGAAATCCTCGGGCTGAATCATGCCCAAGTCGCCGTGAATGGCATCGGCGGCGTGCATGAATAGGGCCGGCGTGCCGGTGCTGTTGAGCGTGGCCACGATTTTGCCCGCGATGTGGGCGCTTTTGCCAATGCCGGTGACTACTACACGACCCTTCAATTGCAGAATAGCTTGCACGCAGGTCACGAAATCGGGGGTGACGGCCAGGGCATCGGCCACGGCGCGCACGGCGTCGGCCTCTTCGTACAACACCTGGCGGGCAATGGCAAGCACATCGGCGGCAACGGGGGCCGCACCGGTAGCATTCTCGGAATGAAGAGTAACAGGCATGGATAAGACACGAAATGTTATTGCAAAATTGGGGGAAAGAAGCTAAGCCCGCCTTCCCTGGCTAAAACCAGGTTGCTCAGGCTAAAGGATAATTTGCCTCAAGCCAACAACCCAATTACGTCAACTTGAGTCGTTCGCAACTTCAGAAACAGCTTATTCCTGGAGATGGATGAGTCCGAAAGCCCGACATTACTAAATAGCTTCTGCCCGTTTTGAAAGAGCTGGCAATATGAATAAATTGTTTTCCACAATTCATGAAAAACACCATTTTTCATGCTAAAAATTGAGGCTATTGCTTATCTTCGTTATGAACCGCGAGTCGGTACGCATTTCATTAATGCTTTCGTCCTATGTCATCAGTTGCCCTCCAAGAAGCCCCGGTCCTCACGGCCGATTTGAAACATACACTTAAGGAAGTATTCGGCTACGGCCAGTTTCGGGGCACGCAAGAGGCTGTTATTCAAAACGTACTTGCCGGGCACAACACGTTTGTGATTATGCCCACCGGCGCGGGCAAAAGCCTGTGCTACCAGCTGCCGGCCCTGGTGGTGCCGGGCACGGCCATCGTCATTTCGCCCCTCATCGCCCTGATGAAGAACCAGGTCGACCAGCTCGGAGCCTTCGGCGTTAATGCTCAGGTGTACAATTCGACCCTGACCAAAACCGAGATGAAACGGGTGCAAAAAGACGTGATGAGCGGCGAGGTTCGCCTGCTCTACGTGGCCCCCGAAAGCCTGACCAAAGACGACACCATTGACTTCCTGCTGAAATCGACCATTAGCTTCGTAGCGATTGACGAGGCCCACTGCATTTCGGAGTGGGGCCACGATTTCCGCCCCGAATACCGCAAGATTCGCGGCATTATTGATAACCTGGGCGGCAACGTGCCGATTATCGCCCTCACGGCCACGGCCACACCCAAAGTGCAGCTGGACATCCAGAAAAACCTGCACATGGACGACGCCAGCGTCTTCAAAACCAGCTTCAACCGCACCAACCTCTACTACGAGGTGCGCGCCAAGCACAACACCAAAAAGCAGCTGATTCAGTACGTGAAGCAGCACAAGGGCAAGGCGGGCATCATTTACTGCCTGAGCCGCAAGAAGGTGGAGGAAATTGCCGAACTGCTGCGCGTGAACGACGTGCGCGCCCGCCCCTACCACGCCGGCCTCGACCAGCAGGTTCGCATTGATAATCAGGATGCTTTCCTGAATGAGGAATGCGACGTGATTGTGGCTACCATCGCCTTTGGCATGGGCATCGACAAGCCCGACGTGCGCTTCGTGATTCACTACGATGCGCCCAAATCCATCGAGGGCTACTACCAGGAAACCGGCCGCGGCGGCCGCGACGGTCTGGAAGGCAACTGCCTGATGTTCTACAGCTACGACGACATTCTGAAGCTGGAAAAATTCAGCAAGGACAAGCCGGTGACGGAGCGCGACAACGCCCACCAGCTGCTAGCCGAAATGACCAACTACGCCGAAAGCGCCGTGTGCCGCCGCCGCCAGCTGCTGCACTATTTCGGCGAGCAGCTGGATACTGACTGCGGTTTCTGCGACAACTGCCGCCACCCCAAGGAGCGGTTTGAGGGCGAAGCGGCCGTGGGCCTGGCCCTACGCGCTACGGTGCAGACGGAGGCGCGGTTCAACCTCAACCATATCGGCCAGGTGTTGCTGGGGCTCAACAACCCGCACATCGAGAGCTACGCGCACAATGCGCTGCCGGTGTATGGCCAGGGCAAGGAGCTGGGCGATGCGCAGTTCTGGCACTCGGTGCTGCGCCAGTGCCTGCTAAACGGCTTTTTGGAGAAGGACATTGACAGCTTGGGCTTGGTGCGCATCACGGACAAGGGCATGGATTTCATCGAAAACCCGCGCTCCATCACCCTCACCCGCGACCACAACTTCGACGAGGAGCAGAAGGCCGACGAGGAAAAGGAGGAAGTGCAGCACGCCGCCGGCCACGACGAAGCCCTGTTTACCCAGCTCAAGGAGTTGCGCAAGCAGGTGGCCAAGCAGAAAAACCTGCCGCCCTACGTCCTCTTCCAGGACCCGAGCCTGAAGGAGATGGCCACCACCTACCCCACTTCGCTGCACGACCTCACGCACGTATCGGGCGTGGGCCAGGGCAAGGCCCAGAAGTTTGGCGCGCCTTTCGTGGCCGCCATCAAGAAGTACGTGGAAGACAACGACATCGAAACCGCCGAGGACGTGGTGGTGAAGTCGGCCGTGAACCGCTCGAAAATCAAAATCTACATCATCCAGCAAATCGACAAGAAGATGATGCTGGAAGACATCGCCTCGTCCAAGGGCATTTCGATGGCCGAACTGATGGAGGAAGTAGAGCACATCTGCTACTCCGGCACCCGCCTGAACATCGACTACTACCTGGAAGAAATGGTAGAGGAAGAGGTGCAGGACGAGATTTACGACTATTTCATGGCGGCCAGCACGGATAACATTGCGGTGGCGATGAAGGAGCTGGGCGATGATTTCACGGAAGAAGAGCTGCGTCTGGTGCGCGTGAAATTCCTGAGCGAGGTAGCGAACTAGGCCGCTTCGAATTAAATAATAGACGAAAAAGCCGCTCTAATTAGAGCGGCTTTTTCGTTTTCTGAGGCACTTTGCAGTTTTATCTCACGAACCCTGTTTAACTGGTCGCGTATTGTCAGAAGTGCTCAGCGCGCAGCTAAGCAGGTGCTTTTGGAGCCTTAATATGTGGATTGTCTTCGCGTTGCTGGCCGCCCTGGCCTCAGCCTCGGTAGTCACGTTGTCGAAAGCCGCGATTAAGGATGTGCCGCCCAGCTTGGTGTTTGCCATTGAGGCCGTGCTAATTTTGCTGGTATCGTGGGCCACGGTGCTGTTTCAGGATTTGGTGCCGGATATTGCCCGGATTGAGCGCAAAACCTGGCTGGTGCTGGTGGTGGCGGGCATGCTCACGGCCGTGTCGTCGCTACTGGTGTTTCGGGCGCTGTCTATTGGTGATGCTTCGCGGGTGTCGCCGCTCACCAATATTTCGCTGGTGTTTTCCGTGACGCTGGCGGCAATTTTCCTTCGGGAAAAACTGAGCTGGCAGGTGATGCTGGGGGCTGGCCTGATGGCCAGCGGCGCCATCCTGATTGCGATGACCAAACCGGCCGACAGGAACGAAAACATCAAAAAAAATGGCCGTCCCGCAACCGGAACGACCATTTACAAATCCAAGCCAGCGGCTTGATTATCGACTTAGCAATACTCTTCGAACGCGCCTTGCAGGTTGTTCACGATGCGCATGGCATCGGAGCCTTCGATGTGGTAGCGCTCAATCATGTGCACCAGCTCGCCATCTTTGAACAGGGCGATGCAAGGGGATGAGGGCGGGTATGGGAGCAGGTGCTCGCGCATTTTGGCCACGGCGTCGGTTTCCATGCCGGCGAACACCGTCACCAGTTTGCCGGGCTTTTTGTCGGCGCTGGCGAGGGCCATTTTCAGGGCGGGGCGGGCTTTAGCGGCGGCGCAGCCGCACACCGAGTTCACGGCCACCAGCACGGTGCCTTCATTCGAGGCGAGAGCGGAATCAACCTCCTCGGGGGTCATGAGCTGCTCGAAACCAACTTCGGTGAGGTCCTGGCGGATGGGGGCCACCATGTATTCGGGATAAACTGCCATTGTCGTAAGTATTATTTAAAAAGCGGCGCGGCCGCGGGCGGGTACAAAAGTACGGCATGGGCCGGACTGTCCCACATAAGTTCGCAGTGGGCCAAAAGGTTCGGACGCTAGCTCCGGTGCGCGGCCGATGATTTTAATTCATTGGAGTAAGCACGTTTACAAAGATTTGCCATACCTTGTTGTTCCACAAATCTTTCTGGTCTTTTTACCATTTAATTTCATCATATGAGATTTTCTCTACCCTCCTATCGGCTGGGAATGAAGGTGCTGCTGGGCCTGACGGCCTGGGCCAGCCTGGGCCACCCGGCATCGGCCCAGGTGCAGCCACGCCCCACATCCGAAGTGCTGCGTACCCAGCGCAAAACCGTGGCGACGGCCACTACCAAGGCTCCCGCCAAAGCCAGCCCGCGCCTCGACGCCGAACTTCAGCGCCTGCTGGGGCAGGCCAGCGGCACCAGCCAGACGGAAGCCCTTACTACCAGCCAGTTGCGGGCCAGCCACCCGCACCTGCGCTTTGGCCAGCAGGCGGGCCGGCCCACGGTGCTGGTGCACATCATGGCGAAGGACGTAGCGGCGCTGCTGCCCAGCCTCCAGAGCCGGGGCTTTGAGGTAACCGCCTCTTATCCGAAGCTGCATTTTGTGGAAGGCATGCTGCCTATCAGCCAGCTAGCCAACGCCGATGCGTTGGTTAGCAATGGCTTGCTGGGCATCATGGCCTCGTTCGAGCCTGAAACCGATGGCGGCCTGGTGACCAGCCAAGCCGACTACGTGCTGGAAGCGGCCCGTGCCCGCGCCACCCGCCCCAAGCAGGTGACGGGGGCCGGCGTGACCATTGGCGTGCTCAGTGATTCGTTCAACTACCTGGGCGGGGCGGCCACGGACGTGGCCTCGGGCGACCTGCCCGCCGCCGGCGTGCGCGTGCTGGTCGAGAGCGGCTCGACCGACGAAGGGCGCGGCATGTGCCAGCTCATTTATGACCTGGCCCCCGGCGCGGCGCAGGTGTTCAGCACGGCCAATGGCGGCGAGGGCACCTTTGCCCAGCACATCCGCGACCTGGCCAGCGCGGCTGGTGGCGCCTGCAAGGTGATTGTGGATGATGTGCGCTACTTCACCGAACCGTACTTTCAGGATGGAGTTATTGCCCAGGCGGTTACCGACGTGGTGAACACGTCGAACGTGACGTATTTCGCTTCGGCCGGCAACTACGCCGACAAAAGCTACGAAACCACCGCCCCGCAATTTGTGGCCAACGCCAACGGCGTGCGCTGCCTCAACTTCGACGTATCGGGCACTACCACCGACCTCACGCAGCGCATCACCATTGCCAACGGGGCCACTTTCTACCCGGTGCTGCAATGGTCCGACCCGTTTTACACCACCAACGGTGTGCGGACGGACCTGGATATGTTCATCCTTGGGATAAGAAGCACGGGCGTCGTGGACACCGTATTCCGGAGCAACACCCGCAACCTGCTCACGCAGGTGCCCATGGAGCCCATTTTCTTTACTAACTCCGCCGCCATCGGCACCACCACCTTCGACCTGGTAATTGTGTGGAAAGCTGGCATTCAGCCCGCCCGCCTGAAGTACGTAAACCGGGGCAGCGCCAGCCCCTCGGAGTGGCTCACCGGCAGCCACACTTCCTACGGCCACTCCTCGGCGGCCGAGGCGTTTGCCGTGGCCGCCGTGCCCTACTACAACCAGCGCGTGCCCGAAAGCTTCACCTCGAAAGCCGGGCCGATTACCTATCTGTTCTCGCCCACGGGCGTAGCACTCAGCGCCCCGGTGGTGCGCCAAAAGCCCAACATTGCGGCCGTGGATGGCACGAACACCACGTTTTTTGGCAGTGACTATGAAAATGATGGGTTCCCGAACTTCTTCGGCACCTCGGCGGCGGCCCCGCATGCGGCGGCGGTAGCGGCGTTGCTGCGCTCGTCGGAGCCGGCCCTTACGCCCACGCAGGTGTATAGCCGTCTGGTGGGAAGCGCGCGTCTCCTCGGAACGACGGCGACTGATGCGCTTACCGGCCCCGGCCTGATTGATGCCTTCACGGCGCTGTATGGCCCCGTGGTGGCCGCCACGCCGCCCCTGGCCGAAGACCTCGAAAAAGGGGCCCTGCCAGTGAGCTGGAACGTGAACGGCTACGGCGCGGCCCGCCCCCAGGTGCTGACGCTGGCCCCGGCTTCGGGCGTGCAGAGCCTGGTGCTGGACGCGCAGCCGGGCATCAACTCGGTGTTTTCGCTAAACGAGGCCACCTTGTTTTTGCAGGGTGCCACGGCCACCAATTTGCAGCTGACGTTCCGCGAGCGCAAGTTCTCGGCTGAAACGGACGAGCTGATGCCCACGCAGTTCACGGGCCGCAGCAACACCGACGGCGTGGCTATGAGCGTGGACGGCGGCACCAACTGGTACCGCATCTTCGACCTGACCGGCACCAACGCCACCACCACCTTCCAAACCAAAACGGTGGACCTGACGGCCTTCGCCTCGGCCAACAGCCTCACGCTGGGCAACGACATCCGCATCAAGTTTCAGCAATACGGGCGCGGCGGCGCAACGGCCACGGCCGGCAGCGGCCGGGCTTTTGATGATATTGTGGTGGGCAGCCGCACGCCCGCGCCCGCTCCGTTGTACACCTACAGTCTACCCACCACCGGCTGCCCCGGCCTGCAGGTGCAGTACACCGATTCCTCGTTGTTCCGCCCCACTTCCTGGGCCTGGACCTTTGCGGGCGGTACACCGGCTACCTCCACCCTGCGCAACCCCAACGTGACCTACAACACGCCCGGCCGCCACAGCGTGACGCTGAGCGTGAGCAACGCCGCCGGCACCGTGGCCCGCACCGATACCGGCGTGGTAGTGATATCGGGCCGCGCCCCGGTAGCCACCATCACTAATACCAGCCTCGTCATCTGCCCCGGCGAATTCGTCACGTTTGGCAGTACGGCACTGTATTGTCCCAGCACCTACGCCTGGACCATTCCGGGCGGCTCGCCTTCTACTTCAACCACGGCTACCCCGCGCGGCGTGAGCTTCGCCACGGCCGGCAACTACACCGTCACCCTCACGGTGACCAATGCTTACGGCAGCAGCACCAGCTCGGTGCTGGTGGAAGTGGGGGGCAAAGCGCCGACGCCCACTATCACCAGCACCAATCCCGGCATTTGCCGCGGGGGCACGGTCACGTTTGGCAGCACCACGCTGAACTGCCCCAGCACCTATGCCTGGAGCTTTCCGGGCGGCTCGCCGGCCACCTCCACCAGCGCCAACCCCGGCGCGGTTACCTACGCCACCGCCGGCAACTACACTGCTACGCTGATTGCGACTAACCCGTATGGCAGCACGACGACCACGCTCATCGTGGACGTGGACGGCCAAGCGGTACCCTTCATCGAGAATTTCAACGCGGCGGCAACCCTGCCGCGCGGCTGGTCGCTCGTTGCGCCCACTCCGGCTTACTCATGGGGCCTGCTTAACAATATTATCGGGCGCACCGGCACGGCCAGCCGGGTTGCGGTTGTGCCGTTTGCCAGCGACCCCAACCGAGGCGAACGCATTGCGGCGTACACGCCGGCGCTCAACCTGACCCGTGCCGGCACCTCCGCGCTCACCCTCCTGTTCGACCTGGCCTACCGCCCTTTCTCCAGCACTGCCGGCGGGACCGTGACGGACAATGACTCGCTCAGCGTGCAGGTGGTCGATGCCTGCACCGGCCTTGTGCTGGGCCGCCCCTACGCCAAAAGCGCCCTCACCAACCTGCCCACCGGAGGCAGCCTGCCCACCTTCACCCCTGCCGCCGCCAGCGACTGGCGCCAAGAAACCGTGGACCTCACGCCCTACCGCGGCCACAGCGTGGTC
>NZ_JBCEVZ010000069.1:0-23584 GCF_038448715.1 Hymenobacter segetis
GCACCAGCACCGAGAGCTGGCAGCCGCGCTGGGCGGGGTCGGCGGGCGTGATGATTTCGAGCTTATCGGTAGAAAGATTCAAGCCCCGAATTATGCTTTCGAGGCGGGCGGTGAGCTGCTCGCTCTTGCGGCGCAGCACGGCCATGCCGCCGGCCCGGTCCACAATGTCGAGGCTGGCGCGGTGGATGGCCATCGGGAAAATCTGGGCGTTGGAGAGCTGCCAGCCAGCCGCGCCGGGCATGGGCCGGAAGCCTTTTTTCATCTGGAAGCGCACCGAGGCGTCGTGGCCCCACCAGCCAGCCAGCCGCACAAGGTCGGGCCGATTGGCAAACCGCTCGTGCACGAACACGCCCGACGTGCCGCCGGGGCCGGAGTTCAGGTATTTATACGTGCACCAGCAGGCAAAATCCACGTCCCAGTCGTGCAGGCGCAGGTCGAGGTTGCCGGCCGCGTGGGCCAGGTCGAAGCCCACGTAAGCCCCCACGGCGTGGCCCGCTTGGGCAATGGCGGCCATGTCGAAGGCCTGTCCGGTGTAGTAGTTCACCCCGCCAATGAGTACGGTGGCGAGCGAGTCGCCCAACTCCGCGATTTTGGCCAGAATGTCCTCGGTGCGCAGCGTGTGCTCGTCGGGGCGGGGCACCAGCTCCACAATGGCATCGTCGGGGTCGAGGCCGTGCAGTCGGGCTTGGCTTTCAATGGCGTACTGGTCCGACGGGAACGCGCCGCCTTCCATCAGAATCTTGTAGCGCGTGGCCGTGGGGCGGTAAAACGTGACCAGCAGCAGGTGCAGGTTCACGGTCAGGTTGTTCATCACCACCACTTCAATGGGCAGCGCACCCACCAGCCGGGCCGTAGCCTCGGTGAGGGTGTCGTGGAAGTGCATCCAGAACGAAGGCGCGTGGAAATGGCCTTCCACGCCCAGCCGCTCCCAGGTTTCAAACTCCTGCTCGGCGGCGGCGCGGGCGGCTTTGGGCATCAGGCCCAGCGAGTTGCCGCAGAAATAGGCGCAGGGCTGGCCATCGGGGCCGGGCGGCAGGTGAAACTCCTGGCGGAAAGCGGCCAGCGGGTCAGTAGCGTCGGGGTGGGCGGCGGGGGAGGAATTCATAGCAGCAAAAGCTAGTTCACCCACACCGTATTGAAGAACAGGTTCAATAGAAAGCAGAGGGTGAATAAGTTGAGGAAATACAAGCCGGTCGCTACTTCGCGATACCAACGGAAACGGTCGGGACGGGTCAGCCAATAGCCCGTGAGGTATAGGGCAATCAGCCCGAAGAACCACAGCCCCTCGCCCGGTGCAAAATTGACCATGAGCGTGGGCATTCCCACCATCAAGCCTACGGCCACCGCCGAGGCCACAATAGCAAGCACGACACGTGGCGTGGCCCACTGGGTATGCCAGGCCCAGGCCAGCAGCGCGGCCCAAAATGGCGTGGCCAGCAGGTAGCGGCTTAGGCCCACCAAGTCGCCGGCCTGGTAGAATACGATGAAGAACCCGGCACCCACGGTATACCCCAGGGCGAAAAGCACCGCCTTGGAGGCGGGCAGCTCGGTTGTGCTGGCCGAGCTGCGCTGCTTCAGCCAACGCAGGCCCAGTGCCGCGCAGCTGACCAAAGCCATCAGGCTGACCATCAGGCTAAGCGCGTCCAGCCATAGGGCCGGAGTGCCCGCTGATGAGCTTAGGTATTCGACGGGCAAGCGAAACTTGTGGCCCCACAGCGCGTGCACGTTATAGAAAGCGAACGGGTCGCCGCCCTGTTGCCACTGCATCAGCATCACGATGCCAATGCTGGTGGCAATGGCCAGCAAACCGGCCAGCAGGTTGCGCACCAGCCGCAGCCCCGAACTAAGGCTGCCCCACGCCAGCAGCTCGGCAAACAGGTAGGCCGGCACGAAGAGGGTGCCGGCCGAGCGCGTGAGGCAGCAGCCCAGCAAGCCAATCAGGGTAAGCGGCAACTTATCGCGGTGCAGACCACACAGCATAAGCGCCCCAAAGAAATAGAAAAAGCCCTCGGTGTAGGGCACCATCGTAAACATCAGCAGCGGAGCCGAGGCGATGAGCAGGGTTTGCCGGCCGTTGAAATTGAGGGTGCGCGCCAGTACGTACATCCCGATGGTGGTCACCGTCAGGTTGAGCGCGGCGGCGTCCAGCAGGTTGAGGTGCGCGTAGCGCCACACCAGCGGCGCGAGCGGAAAGAACGCATTGTAGCCACGGGTGGGGTCGGCATACCCAATGTCCCGAACCGCCATTAGGTCGATGACGTCCCACTTTTGCAGGGAAATATTATTGGGCAGTTGGTTTACGTAGCCGAAGCAGTAGAGTGCCGAATAAACAGCCGCCAGCAGCCCCAGGTGCAGGAGCAACGCCGCCAGCGGCGGGTTGCGGAGCAGCCGCGCGGCTGCCGCCTGGCCGGGCCGGCGCACGGGCGATAGCAGGCGCTCAATGGTAAGAGGAGAGGTCATGCGAAAAGGAGGAAGCCGGAATTAGCGAATTTTCTCAATGCTGATGTCATCCACGTAAAAATCTTCGCGGGTGATGCTGGTCTGCCACACGGACAAACTCACTTCATCGCCGGGCTCAATATCATCTGGCAGAATAAGGTCGCACTGAGCGTGTTCCCATTGCTGGATGCGCCGTGGCGATGTGACGGGCAATACGCCCCAGAAGCGCTGCTCACTGCCGTGCTTCACTTGCAGGATGATGCCGGCTTTGAGGCGGTTGCTCGGTAGCCACACCCACGCCCCGAGGCGCACCCGCCGGGGCATGCCCAGTTGCCCGGCGGAGGTGGTATAGTGCGCTGTGAATTCGGAGTTGGCATCGGCCAGGCAGGCGTGCTGCCCAGAACGGGCGCGCACAGTGGTCAGCCACGGGGTTCCTTCAGGCTGCCAGCCGCTTAGGTTCTCAAAATCGAGTATAAACCCGGGCTCTTCCGGCGCGGGGCGGCAGCCGCCCAGGGTGGCGGCCAGGGCTACGGCCAGCGTGGTTTGGAGTAGGCGGTGCCGCCGGTGAAGCAGCGTACTTATCCGATAGAAAAAGGGCATAATGGCCTGGTAAGGGGGCGTGAAGTTAGGCTTTAAGTACGGACCTGGCCGCCGGGCCCCGGCCCAGCAGCTGGTGCTCCGTGGCCGCGCCCAGCCAGTCCAGGGCATTCTGACCCAGCATTCGGGCTTTGATATCTTCCGAAAACGGCATGGATTTGATGAGCTGGCCCGGCTCCAGCTCGCCCAGCGGAAACGGGTAGTCGGTGCCGAGCGTGATTTTGTCGGCCCCCAGCGTTTTCACCAGGTAATCCAGCATCAGCGGGTCGTGCACCAGCGAGTCGACCCAGAACTTGCCGAGGTACTTGCGCGGGTTGTGGGGGTTGTCGATGGCGCACAAATCCGGCCGCACCTGCCAGCCGTGCTCGATGCGCCCGATGGTGCTGGCGAACGAGCCGCCGCCGTGGGCCACCGCCACGCGCAGGTTGGGCAGGCGCTCCAGCACGCCGCCAAATATCAGGGAGCAGAGCGCCAGCGTGCTTTCGGCGGGCATTCCTACCAGCCAGGGCAGCCAGTATTTGGGCATTTTCCCCTGGGCCATCATGTCCCAGGGATGCACAAATACGCAGGCCCCGAGCTCCTCGGCGGCGGCGAATACTTCGAAAAGCTCCGGCGCATCCAGGTTCCAGTCGTTGACGTGGGAGCCAATCTGCACGCCGGCCAGCCCGATTTTCATGCAGCGCTCCAACTCCCGGATGGCCAGGTCGGGGGCCTGCATCGGGATGGTGCCCAGGCCCACGAAGCGGGTGGGGTAGCGCCGCACCACGTCGGCAATGTGGTCGTTCAGCAGCTGGCTGAGGTCCAGGCAATCGAGCGGCTGCGCCCAGTAGCTGAACATCACGGGCACCGTGCTCAGCACTTGCACCTGCACGCCAAACTGGTCGTACTCGCGCATCCGCACGGCAGGGTCCCAGCAATTATCCTGCACTTCGCGGAAGAACTTGTCGTCCTGCATCATGCGGGCGCAGCAGGGCTTGTGGTGGTCGAGCCGGATGAAGCCGCCATAACCGTACCGTTCGCGCAGGTCGGGCCAGCGCTCGGGCAGGATGTGGGTGTGGATGTCGATGCTAAGGGGATGGGGCAACACGGCGGGGCGGGTGGGGCAGGAGAAGGCGAGGGATGGAGAAAAAGGCCGTCATGCAGAGCGCAGCGAAGCATCTTTACCGCAGTAGTAATCCAATCAACTGGGTTTAGGTGCGCGGTAAGGATGCTTCGCTGCGCTCTGCATGACGGTCTTTCTTGTTATTCAGCAGCTGGCACTACCGGCGCAGGCGCTTCCATATAAGTGCCGCAGTTTTTGCAGGTGCGCAGGTCATCATTCGCCCAAAAGGCATTCATGATGGGCGGCAGCTGGGCCACGATGTCGGTGATGAGGGCAAACTCCTCGTGCAGCTTGTGGCCACAGTTTTCGCAGTACCACTGGAAGCCGTCGGGCTCGTCGGTGGTGCGGTAGCGCTCCAGCACCAGGCCCACGGTGCCGGCCGGGCGGCGCGGCGAGTGCGGCACGTAGGGCGGCAGCAGAAACATCTCGCCGGGCCCGATGGTGATATCGACCGGCTTGCCGTCTTCGATGATTTTGACGGTCATCGTGCCCTCGATTTGCCAGAACAGCTCCTCGCCGGCATCCACGTGGTAGTCCTTGCGGGCGTTGGGGCCGCCCACCACCATCACAATGAAATCCTTATTGTCTTTGAAAACCTGCTGGTTGCCCACTGGGGGCTTCAGCAAATGGCGGTGCTCATCAATCCACTTCTGGAAATTAAACGGACGGGCTATCATGGGCGGGAGGGGTTGGTTGCGGGTACTAAACTACTGCCGAGCGCGGAGTCCGGGCCGAATAGGCCGGCTGGGAGCTGGCAGCCAGCTACTCGCCGCCAACCGACGGCGCTATCTTTGCCGCTTATCCGGCGGCATCCGGCCCGGGCGCCCACCATTCTTGTCTATTATGAAAAACGGGCAGCGCCTGCTACTTCTGCTTCTTTTCTACGGCCTGGTATTCGTGGTTTTCACCTGGCCACTGGCGGCCAATTTTGGGACGTCTTTTATCGCCATCCCGGGCGGCGATTCCAGCTGCTACATCTGGGATGCCTGGCATTTTCGCAAGCTCCTGCTCAGCGGGCACAACCCGTATGTGACCGACTGGCTATTCTTCCCGCGCGGCACCGGGCTGATAATGCACGGCTACCTGCCCGTGTTGGGCCTGCTGAACCTGGGCCTGAACAATCCATTTCTGGCCGTGAATCTGGGCTTGCTCCTCAGCGCCGCCATCTCGGGAGCGGGGGCCTACCTGCTGGCGCGGCGCTGGGTTCAAAGCCCGGTTCTGAGCCTGCTGGCGGGGTTCATTTTCGTTTATTCACCCTTCAAGCTGCAACGCCTCACCCAGCATTTCAACCTGCAGCTCACGGCCACCATTCCCTTTTATATTCTGCTATTTTTCCGGGCGTTTGAATTCGAGGAAGGACGGTTTTTGCCCCGGGTGCGTAGCTGGGGAGCCGTGGCCGGCTGCTTCGCTTTGGGAATTCTCACGCTGCTCAGCGACTATTACGTGCTGTTTGGGCTGCTGTATTTTTCGCTGGCCTATGCCGCATGGTACTGGTTCCGCATCGGGCGCATCCGCTGGGGTGCGTGGCGCACTTGGGCGTGGCTGGTGGGCATTCTTGTGGTTGGCCACATCGTGGTTCGCCTGCTGCGCCTGTCGGGACTGCCCGAGTTCAGCATCTGGTGGGCCGGCGATTTGGTGGCTTACCTGATGCCGCCGCCCACCAGTCGGTTCGTGTATTGGGATTGGGCGGCGCGGCTCTATAACAACGCCAAGGTATTCAACATGCCGGGCTCGCTCGAAAATACGCTGTTCATTGGCTATGCGCTGCCGCTGCTGGCGCTGGTGCTGTGGGCGTTGCGCCTGGCCCGGCGGCGTCCCCCGTCCCAGCGCGCGCAGAGCACCGACGGCCGGCCGCTGGCCTGGGTACTCATTATTTTCCTGATGTTCACCGTGCCCACGCTGCGCATCTACGGGCACGAATGGTTGAACCTGCCCACGGCCGTCATCCACTTCATCCCGTTTTTCAATAACATCCGCTGTCCCACCCGCTGGGTGCTGATGGTGGGCCTGCTGCTGCCCATCGTTTCCTTCAGTGCCCTGGAATCATTGTGGGCTACCGCCTTGCGGCCGGGTATGCGCTTGGCGCTCAGTTTGCTGCTGGCGGGTATTGTGCTGTTGGAGTTCTGGCCGCAGCCCTACCAGCGCCTGACGCAAGCGGCCATCCCGCCGGTGTTTCGGCAGGTAGCGCAGCTACCGGGCACCTCGCTCATTCCCATTCCCCTGGGCATTCTGGATGGTAACCGACAAGTGGGGCTGATGCAGCCGGAACAGATGTTCTACCAAACCCAGCACAATAAAAAGCTGCCCATCGGCTACCTGTCGCGGGTCAGCCCCGAGCTGTTTACGTCGCTCGATGAGCAGCCCGTGCTGCACGCCCTGCTGCGCGTCCAGATGCGGCCCGACTCGCTGGCACCCGCCCCGCCCACTCCCGCCCAGATGCAGGCCTTTCTGCGCACCTACGACCCCGCCGCTTTCGTCATCGACCCGGCCTTCCGCAACCAGCCGGTCGCCGCCTACCTGCGCCAGCTGCTCCAGCCCTACGGCTACCGCGAGCAGCTGGTGGGCGGCTACGTGCTGCTAACCCCGCCCGCCAAGTAAAAAAGGCAGAATCTCTAGGTTCCTTACTCTAAAAATCAATCGTCTATGAGCCTTCCGTTGACTTCCCGCCGCGCCCTCGTGGGCGGCTCTACCCAAGGCATTGGCCGGGCCGTGGCCCAATTGCTGGCCGAGCAAGGCTGTGCCGTAACGCTGCTGGCCCGCAACGAAGAGCGGCTGCGCGAAGTCGCCGCCGCCCTACCCACGCCCGCCGAAGCCCGCCACAACTACTTAGTGGCTGATTTCGACGACCCCAGCCACCTCGAAACCGTGGTGCAGGGCTACCTGGCCCAGCACCCCGAGGGCTTCCACATTCTGATAAACAACACCGGTGGCCCGGCCGGCGGCCCGCTACTGGATGCCTCGGTCGATGACCTGCGCATTGCCTTCAACCAGCACGTGGTGTGCAACCACCTGCTGGCGCAGGCCGTGGTGCCGGGCATGCGGGCGGCAGGCTTCGGGCGCATCATCAACATTATCAGCACCTCGGTGAAGATTCCGCTGGCGGGACTGGGCGTGAGCAACACCATTCGCGGGGCGGTGGCCAGCTGGGCCAAAACCTTGGCCAACGAGCTGGGTCCGGCCGGTATCACCGTCAACAACGTGTTGCCCGGGGCCACGCTCACCCAGCGCCACACCTCCCTTATTGAGAAAAAAGTGACCCAAACCGGCCAGTCGGCCGAAGCCATTGAAGCCGACATGCTGAAAACCATTCCGGCCCGCCGCTTCGGCCACGCCGAGGAAGTGGCCGCCGCCGTGGTTTTCCTCGCCTCGCCCGCCGCTGGCTACATCAACGGCACCAGCGTGCCCGTGGACGGCGGCCGCACGGGCGCACTGTAATGTCTTCGGGTGAATGAGGGAAGGAATTCCCCGCATTTTCCAATTCTTCATTCCGCCTTAAGCGAAGCGTTTACCTTTGCTGCTTTCCGGCTGCGTCCAACTTCTTTCCTGTGGTAAAATTCGACACCTTATCCATCGTTATTCCGGTTTACAACGAGGCCCGCACCATTCACCAGATTCTGGATTTGCTGCGGGAGTTAGAACTGGTGAATAATATCGGCAAGGAAATTATTCTCGTTAACGACTGCTCTACCGATGCCTCGGCCGACACCATTCGGGCCTATGCCGCGCGCTACCCCGAAATGGGCCTCCGCCTGCTGGAGCATCCCGTGAACCAGGGCAAGGGAGCCGCGCTGCACACGGGTATCCGCGAGGCTACGGGCGACTACATCATCATTCAGGATGCCGACCTGTAATACGACCCGGAAGAGTATAACCTGCTGATAAAGCCCATATTAAAAGGGTTTGCCGACGTGGTTTTCGGCTCGCGCTTTATCGGGGGCAATCCGCACCGCATCCTGTTTTTCTGGCACAGCATCGGCAACTATTGGCTCACCCTGTTCTCGAACATGGTGACCGACCTGAACCTGACCGATATGGAAACGTGCTACAAGCTGTTCCGGCGCGACATTATTCAGGGCCTGAAGCTGGAGGAAAACCGCTTTGGCTTCGAGCCCGAAGTGACCGCCAAGGTGGCCCGCGTGCCGGAGGTGCGCATCTACGAAGTCGGCATCAGCTACTACGGCCGCACCTACGCCGAAGGCAAAAAAATAGGCTGGCGCGACGGCTTCCGGGCCATCTACTGCATTCTCAAGTACGGCCTGCTGGGGCAGTAAGCCTGTTGCAAAACCTGCGTAAAATTAAATGCGCCGGCCCCGTAGCGAAAGTGCTACGGGCCGGCGCATCAACAAAAGATAGCGCTTCGCGTAGGTTATTCGGCCCGCAGAATTTCCATATCGTCGATGTAAGCTACGCTGGTCGGGGAGGCCCCGCGCCACAGGTACATATACAGCTTGTTGGTGGGGCTGAGGTTGGCCGGCATGGTCAGCGTTTTTTCAATTTCTACCCATTCGGCACGTTTCTTCACCGCAGTCTCCAAGCTCAGAGCTTCCCAGAGCAGGGGCGATGCGCCCTGCTTGTCCGGGTCGATAACCTGGGTAACGATGGCTCCACCGGGCTGCCCGGCCGGTACAAATACCCAGCCTTTTATCTTGATTTTGGTGAGACGCGTGGGGCTAATCTTACCCACGGTGCCAATGAAGCCGCTGGCATATTCCACATCCGGACCCACGCGCATGGAGTAAATGCCGGAGTGCGCCTTTTCGCGGGTGAGCGATACCGGCAGAGGAGCGTCGCCGTTCCAGCCTTCTATTTCTTCAAAATCATTGCCTGCCAGAAAGTTGTCGGGACGCGATTTGCCGTTCTTGTCGCCGCAGCCGGCCAGAGTGGCCAGAGCCAGCACTAAGTAGATATGTTTTTTCATAAAATGATTAGAGGACCTTTTTAGGCGCATAAAGGTAGGGCAGATTTTGCTCCCAAGCACACCGCGGTACCCGTAAATGGACGGTGGATTGTACTTTAGGGGCTAAATTAATTTATTCCGCTTCGTGTCATCCCCTTCCTCCACTACTGTTGCCCTCACGGACGAGCCCATGGCGGGCGTATCGCCGGCGGCTCCGATTCCGTACTTCCAGCCCCTTGATATTGTCCGCTTCCTGGCAGCTGTGCTCATTCTCATCACGCACAGCTACGACCACTGGACCGACGTGCCGCGCATTGCGGCTGCTACAACCGGCCCCGATGGGCAGCCCGCGTGGTGGGCCCTCAAGCTCAAGGTGTTTGTGGGTAGCTTCAATATTGGAGTAGACATCTTTTTTCTGATGAGCGGCTTCCTCATCACCTACCTGCTGTTGGTCGAAAAGCAGCGGTACGGCCGCATCGACATCAAAAGCTTCTACATGCGGCGGGTGCTGCGCATCTGGCCGCTGTACTATTTCTGCGTGGCCATGGCCCCCGTGCTCACGCACTTCGCCCACGAGCCGGCCGCCAATATGCCCATGCACCTCCTATTTCTGGGCAATTTCGACCTGATGAAAAACGGCTGGGGCTCTACCGCCGTCAACCACCTGTGGTCCATTTGCATCGAGGAGCATTTTTACCTGGTGTGGCCGCTGCTCATCGCGTTTGTGCCACGTCCCAAGCTCACCACCGTGTTTGGGGCGGTTATTCTGCTCAGCTTCCTCACCCGGATTTACTATTTCTACTTTGAGCCGGGCACTTATAACACGCTGTATCTCCACACGCTGTGCCGGTGGGATGCCCTGGCCATCGGCTCCTTATTTGCCTACGCCCATTTCCATGGCTACGGGCTGCCACGCGTGCCGGCCGCCATGCGCTGGATGCTGTACGGCGCCACCCTACTGGTTTTTGCCAACGATGCCTATGGCAACTGGGACAATATTTTCCTGCTGTCCTTCAAGAAGTATGTGTTCCTCGGGGTTATTGCCTTTTTCATCGGCAACGTACTCTTCAACCCGGACTCGGCGGTGCAGTGGCGCGGGCGCACCATTTTCCACTACTTCGGCAAGATTTCCTACGGTATCTACATGTTCCACGGGTTCGTGATTTTTGCGCTGGTGCGGGCGTTTCCCATGTTTCATACCTCGTTTTTCATCGGGTGGGTGCTGCTGTTCACGCTCATCATCTCGGCGGCTTCCTACGAGCTGGTGGAAAAGCCCATCCTGCGCCTGAAGAAGTATTTTGATGCTTTCCGCCAGCAGCGCGCCAAGCTCCGCGAGCCTGAGCCGGCCCCGGCCGTGCCGGTGTAGCCCACGGGCTAGTCGTTGGCCGCCGCCGGCAGCTGGGTCGGCGGGGCCAGCCATTCGGGCGTAAACACCACCTCGTCGGGCCGCCCGAGCACGTACATCGTTTGGCGCACTTGGCAGGTACCCATGCGCAGACGCAGCGAATAGGCCCCCGGGGCCAGCGTCGGCCAGGCCAGCTCCCACCCGGCTGCGGGCAGCTGCTGCCCGCTGAGCACGGGCTGGCCGCACAGGTCATAAACCGTCCAGCTGAGCGACGAGCGGCCCCCATCGGGCGAGGCAATACGGTGCCGGGGCGAGTTCACATCGTGGTAGGCCACAAGCGGCGTGAGCCAGCGCTGCCGCACGGGCAGCGCCAGGAAGTTAAACTCCCGGGGGTTGAGGTTTTGCTGCAAGGCTAGGCGGGGCCGCTGGCCGGGCGGCTCCTGCACCTGCCAGCTCATTTCGGCCCCGGCCTCGCCCAGCACGGCAACCGTGGCGCGCGGCAGACGCCCCACGCCCACCACCGGCCCCACGGGCGTAACCGGCGGCGTGGGGGCCGGCTGCCGTGAGGTATACACCCGGATGTAATCAATATCGTATGTGTCGGCCCGGTCGCGGGACCAGCTCATCATGGCCAGGTTGGCAATCACATCGAGTGGGCAGCCCAGCGGCAGGTAGCGGGTTTCGTGCCGAATGGCGATGCCATCGAAGTAGTATACCATCTCGTCGGGCTGCCAGCTCAGGGCGAAGGTGTGGAAATCGTCGGTGATGCTGCCCGGCCCGGGCCAGTAGTAAAAGCTCTGCGATGATTCTTTGTCGGCCCCGAGTGGCCCAGGCCGCCAGTAGGGGTGGCTCCATAGGATAATGTTGTTGCCAATGATTTCCGGGGGCGAGCCGGCTTCAAATACATCCACTTCATCGGGGTGGCCGAAAAGCCAGAACGACGACGACGAGGCCTCCTTGCGGGGCAGCCGGCACCGAATCTCAAACAGCCCAAAGGAAAAGCCTGTGCTGCCCTCCGGGCACCCTGCCGACATGAGGGAATCGCGCCGGTGAGTGCTAAATAACAGGGCGGATTCGTAGTGTAGCTGCCGGCCCGCGTAGGGACGCGGCTCGGCCCGCCGCCGGGCCCGCAAGTGCAGCAGGCCGGCCGAATCGACGGCGACCTGCTGGCCGCTGTAGTACTGGTCTTCGTAGCCGCCCAGGTTGTGGCCCCACGGGTAGGCAAACCGCCAGTGGTCGGCCACCACGCTGCTGTCGCCGGGCGTGTTAAACTCGCTGCCCCAGAGCAGCTGCCACTGGGCGTGCCGGAGCGTATCGGGCCGGCTTTGGCCGGCCGCCGTGGTTGCCGAAGCCAGCCCACCCGCCATAATCAACCAGAAAACGCTCCGTAACATAGCCAGTGCCCGGCACAGAAATACATGGCTGCGCCCGAAGTAAAGATAAGTGCGGCCGCGGCACCAGGCCGCGCCTCGGGCCGCGTGTGGGGCCAATGGCTGCGTGCAATGAAAGTCCGGCTAGTACCTTTGAACTTCTACTAGTCTGAACTTTTGGATGGATAATTACTCGTTACGCCAGCGCGCTACGTTTGCGGTTTTGTTCTATGTGCTGCTGCTGCTGCTGGTGCCCAAAGCCGGCTTTCCCGGCGACGTGGATTTTTGGGTGCGATGGGCCAGCTACACGTTCGAGCACGGCTTGGGCAACGTGTACCAAGTGCCCGATAACAACTACAATCCGCTGTTCCACTACTTCCTGTGGTTTTTTGGCTGGCTGATGGGCAGCGTGGCCAAAATTGAGCACTACCGCCACTGGATAAAGGTATTGGTGCTGGTGTTCGATTTTGCGGGGGCCTTCTGGGCCGCCTCGCTGGTGCCCGAGCGCGGCCGGCGGTTTGGGTTGGCGCTGCTGCTGCTCTTCAATATCGGCTACCTCTACAATACCCTTATTTGGGAGCAGGTAGATGCTATTTATACCTGTCTGGTGTTTGGGGCCGTGGTGTGGGCGGTGCAGCAGCGCACCGTGCGCAGCATGGTGTGCTACCTGCTGGCGCTGGCCGCCAAAACGCAGGCCATCATTTTCCTGCCGCCGCTGCTGCTGCTGTGGGGGCCGCTGTGGGCGCATCGCCCGTGGCAACTGGTGCGGGGCAGTGCGGCAGTGGCGGTGGTGGCGCTGCTCATCCTCACGCCGTTCATCTGGTTTTCTTGGGAAAACTACGTGCCCCGCATTCTGGACATCAACCTGAACGCCACCCAAACCTACCCGTTTGTGTCGGTGAATGCCTATAATTTCTGGTTCCTGCTGGCCCCGGAGGCGGCGGGTGGCATGGTGGTGGATACCATGCCCTTGGCCGGCCTCACGTACCACAACTGGGGCCTGCTACTCTTTGGCACAGCATCGGCCCTGGCCCTGTTGCCCCTGCTGGTGATGGTTCTTGCGCAGGTGCGGGCGCGGCGTGCCCGCTACGCGGCCCTGCCCACCCTCAACATGGCCGTGGTGCTGCTGGGCTGCGGGCTGATTCCGCTGGCGTTTGCGTTTTTCAATACCCAGATGCACGAGCGGTACTGGCACGCGGCCATGCTGTTTCTGGCCGCGTACGGTTTTTTGCGGCGCGATTACTGGCTGCTGGGCCTGGTATCGGTGGCCTACTTCCTCAACCTGGAGGCCTGCCTGCGGTTTCTGGAGCTCCAGAATTATCAGGTGCTCATTTTCAAGCCGCAGTTCGTGGCCGGGCTGTTTGGGGTGGCCCTTGCGCTGGGGCTGTTCAAGCTCTACCGCCTCATGGCGTGGCGCACGGAGTGGCAGCACATCTGGCCGGGCGCGGCCTCCGTGCCGGTAGTGGCGGGAGGTAGCTACGGGGCTGATAATTAAAGTCTATTGGCCCGCAATTGCGCAAGAATGCGCCGTAACCAGCGGGCTCTATCAAAAATATTTTTGGCTAACCAGCCGGGCCACCACGACCACGCATGAAAAGAGCTGATTTCCTTTATATCCTGCTGGTGGTGCTGGTGCTGGCCATTGGCACGCTGGTGCGCGTGAGCCACTACCCGCACATTCCGCCAGGCTTCAACCAGGACGAGGCAGCCAGCGCCTACGAGTCGCTGTCATTGGCCGAAACCGGCATGGATAAGTGGGGCAATGTGTTGCCCGCCTACTTCCCGGGCTGGGGCAGCGGGCAAAACGTACTGCTGGCCTACCTCTCGGTGCCGGTTATCAAGCTCTTCGGAATGAATGTGTTCACAGCCCGGCTGGTGCCGCTGGCGCTGGGCCTGCTGGCGCTGCCGCTGCTGTTTTTCTGTCTGCGGCCCCTCGGGCGGTATGCTGCGCTACTGGCCACTTTCCTGCTGGCGGTGGTGCCGTGGCACTTCATGCTCTCGCGCTGGGCCTTGGAAAGCAACCTCGTGCCCTTCTTCATGCTGCTGGGCTGCACCACGGTGTCGCGGGCCTTCATCACCGGGCGGCGGCGCTGGATTATTCCCTCCCTGATTCCGTTTGGGCTGTGCCTGTACGCCTACGGCACCACCGTTTTGGTGCTGCCGGGGCTGCTGGGCATCATCGCGGTGCTGGGCTTTGCGCAAATCCGGGCGCGGTGGCAAAGCTGGCTCCTGGCGCTGGGCCTACTGGGCGTGGTGGCCGCGCCATTCGCGCTGTTTTTTATTGAGAATTACGTGGTGCAGCGCAATCTTGACTGGACCGATGTGCTCTTTTTCAGCACGCCCCTGCTGCCCTCCACGCGCATGAGCCAGGTGGCTGGCGGCAGCTGGCTGGATACGGCGCAGCTAAACATGGATTTTCTCCTGAATGGGTTCGACGACGGCACGAGCTACAACGTGCTGCCCGGCATCAAGCCCTTGTTCGATTTCGTGGTGCCGCTGGCCGTCATCGGCCTGCTGCTGGGCCTCTGGAAGCTGGTGCAGCGCCGGGGCCAGGCATTTGCTTCGCCCCAGGGCATTGTGGTGGCCATTTTTGCGGCGTGGGCTGTGGCTTCACTCAGCCTGTTCTTCTCTTTTGGGCTGAATGTGAACCGCTTTAACCATGCCTATCTGCCGTGCATCGTGCTGGCGGCGTGGGCTGTAGCCACCATCACCAGCCGCATCCGGCCGGTGGTGCTGATGCAGGCCAGCCGCTGGGGCGCGGTAGCGGTGGTGGCCGTAGCCGGCGGCCTGGCCATCAACGACTACTTCACCTCCTACCGGGATAGCCGGATAATAACGGACTTCAACGACGGGCTGGGCGATGCTTTCAAGGCCGCCGAAAACCTCTGGGGTGTTGAGCAGGTCCGCATCACGCCCAGCATGCCGCTGCCTTACGTGTACACGCTGTTTTACCTGAACTACCCGCCGGCGCAGTTTCAGCGCGAAGCCAAGGTGACGGTAGAAAACGGGAATTACAGCGTCAAGCGCTTTGGCAAGTACGTCTTTGCCGATGAAGAGCTCAACCAAAGCCAGTCCTACGGCTACCTGGCGCGCCGGAATGAACAACCGGAAGTGGCCGGCCGCAAGCGCCTCGTCCTGTTCACCAACGATACCTGGGAAGTGGGCCTGATGAACGTAGTGGCGAAGTAGCTTTTGTTGAGGCGGCCCAATCTACGGGCCATGCGCCTACTCTCTAATAGCCAACTAACTTTGCTGCGAGTAGCCGGGGCTCAACTCCTGCTAAACAGGCCTGCTGAACCCGTTTGACCAGCGTAGTTGATGCCCGTTTGGGCCGATGCGCCGCTATTCTCAACCTCCGTACTCCTCCGCTGCAATGGGTAGCCGGAGCTGTTTCAAAACGTATTACCTGACTGATTCCCTTTCTTTTACTCTTTCCCAACCTGCGTGGAGCTGTCCGTCATAATTCCCATCTACAACGAGGAGTCCAACATCGATGAGCTGTACCGCCGCCTGCTGAGCGTGCTGGAACCCATGGCCCTGCCCGGCGGCTTCGAGCTGATTTTCATCAACGACGGCTCGCGCGACCAGTCTTTGCCCATGCTGCTGAACCTGGCCGCGCGCGACGAGCGGGTGCGCTACATCGACTTCAGCCGCAATTTCGGCCACCAGATTGCCGTGACGGCCGGCCTGGACCGGGCCGGCGGCGAGGCCGTGGTCATCATCGATGCCGACTTGCAAGACCCCCCCGAGCTCATTCCGGTGCTGTATCAGAAGATGCACGAGGGCTTTGAAGTGGTGTACGCCAAGCGCCGCTCGCGGCAGGGCGACAGCGTGGCCAAGAAGCTCACGGCACGCCTGTTTTACCGGCTGCTGGCCAGCATCACCAGCATTTCCATTCCCGTCGACACCGGCGATTTCCGCATCATCTCGCGCAAAGTGGTGGAGGGCCTGCGCCTGATGCCGGAGCAGAACAAGTTCATCCGGGGCCAGATTTCCTGGATTGGCTACCGCCAAACCTACATCGAGTACGACCGCGCCGAGCGGGCCGGCGGCGAAACGGGCTACACCTACCGCAAAATGATACGCTTGGCCCTGGACGGCATCACCGCCTTCTCCGACGTGCCCCTCAAGGCCGCTACTATTGGCGGGTTCATCGTGTCAGGTATTGCCTTTTTGGTGATGCTCTACACGCTCTATTCGCGGTTTGTCTCGCACGACTACCAGCCCGGCTGGCCGTCGCTGATGATTAGCATTCTCTTTCTGGGCGGGGTGCAGCTCATTGCCATTGGCATCATCGGTGAGTACATGGCCCGCCTCTCGGCCAACGTGCGCCAGCGGCCCCTGTACCTGATTTCGGCCACCAACCTGGCCATGCCCGCCAGCGCCTCGCAGAATCGGTAGCAGTCAGACAACGGAATAAAAAAGGCCGTCATGCTCAGCATGGCGGCCTATTTTCGCTATGGTTGCAACTGCAACGGCCCGCTAGGGCTATTTCTGGGCCGGGGTACCTTTGGGGTACCACTCGTAGAGCGACCAGCTGCCCTGGTGCCGCAGGCGGCGCATGTGCTGCTCCTGCGGGAAGGTGGGCATGCGGTTGAAGCGCGCCAGCATTTCGGGGCGGTCCTTCAGCATGTCGCGGTAGTAGTTGTTGCGGCCGTCGAAATAGGCCGTGTCCAGGAACACTAGAATCGGGCGCTGGTCCAGCCGCGAAAGCAGCGCCTGCGAAGGCCCGCCAGGCTCAAACGGGGAGAGCAGCGCCTCGGCATCGGAGGTGATGGCGCGCGTGGCCTTGTGGGCCATCAGCGGCAGCCCCGATACCATGGAGAGCTGATAGGTGGTGTTGCAGTGCGGGTCGTCGGGGTCGATGTTCAGGTTGGGCCGGTCCTGAAATTCGGTGCCTACGTGGTAGAACGGCAGGGGCAGAATGGCCTGGTAGCGGCCGGGCTCGGGCCAACCCATTAGCTGGCGGGCCGCGTCGGTATCGGCCGTGTTGGTAAGCAGGTTGCTGCGCTGCGTGTCAGTGTGGTAAAAGTGGGCAGCATTTAGGGTATCCACCACCAGCAGGATGCAGAGCACGGCCAGCGCCCAGCGCAGGCCCGCCAGCCGCTGCCATCGCTGCGCATACCAGCTGAAGCCCAGCACCACGGCCCACCAGAACGGCCAGATGAACCGCCCCAGCGCCCGGAACTGAGTGATGCGCTCGGTCACCTTATGAACCCAGAGAAACACGTTGAGGTAGTTGTGCACCACGTATTGCCCGTTGTCGAGGTCAATGTTTTCGCCGAGGGCGGCCAGTGCAAAGGGCAGGCTGGCCAGCAGCAGCAGCTTCAGGAAGTGGTAGTGGTCGTCGGTTTCGGGGCGGGGCAGGCGGGCACCGGCCGGCAAGCGCTTGATGAGCACCAGAACAGCCACCAGCAGCAGTCCGTAGAGCACGAAGCTGGTGAGGTACGCCGACGACTCGTAGGGAATATAAGCGGTGCGCTCTAGCGGAAAACGCACTTTGTTATAGATATAGCCCCGGAACAAAGCCCCGAACTGGAATTTCCACTCTATCCAGTCGTAGCCGCCGCTGCCCACCGGCCGCTCCTTATAGCGCGCATCCAGCCATTGCAGCAGGCCCCAGGTGAAAATGGCCGAGCCCAGCAGTGTAGCGCCCGTGCCCACCACCAGCGGCACCCAAGCCCGCCGCGTGCGCCAGCCTTCCACCAGCAGCCCCAGCACAAAAAAGGCCAGCGTACCGGCTATCAGCGGCAGGTAGTAAAAGTGCAGCCACGAGGTGAGCACAATGCTCACGAATAGCAGCGCAAAGTGCCGGGCCAGCGGCTGGTCGGCGCGCCAGGCGGCGTACAGGCGCTGCAAGCCCCACACCATAAACAGGATGGCCGGCGTGTAGGCCAGGCTCATGTGGCCCACCTGGAGGCGGTAGGTTTGCGGCCCCAGCCACGGCAAGGCCACGCTCAGCAGTACTGTGAGCCAGGCCGACATGCCCAGCCGCCGCAGAATGAGCACCAGCAGCCCGGTGCTGACGACAAGGCTGGAGAGGATAAATAAGTCGTAGAGATACAGGCCATAAGGGGCCAGCGCGGGCACGGCCTGCACCAGCGCGTGCAGCGGGGCCACCACCAGCGGGGTGCTGTCGGTGTAGTACATATACTCCCCAAAAGGGTAGTTGTGGCCGTGCAGCAGCATGCCGCTGCCCATGGGCTGCCGCAGAAACGAGGCCACCGAAAAGTAGCTTTTGATGCCGTCGTAGTGGTCTACTATCAGGTATTGCCCGGGGTGGAAGAGCAGGGCAGAGAAGGTGTAGGCGAGCAGCAGCGTTTGCAGCAGCAAGGCCAGTAGGCCAACTTTCCATCGTGAAAAGGACGCGGTGCTCAGCAAACCGGACTTGGGCTGGGCACTTTCAACTTGAACGGGCATGGGCAGGAAATCAGACGCGGAAGAAACAGCCTGCAAGTTAGGGCCGCCGCGTTTGCGGAAGGCGGCTAAACACACCCGCCCGATTCATTTTCTGCTAAGGCATGGGTGACGAGACCTTCACGGTCCAATTAAGAGGGGTTCCGCTGGCCGCTTTCCACTATTCGGCCTGTGGCTGTCGCCGGCCCCGGCAAAGGCTTTGACGGGATATGTGTTGTAGCTTTGAGAAGCCGCGCGCCCCCCCTGATTCCATTTTAAAGTACGTTTTTGGCCTGTTGTGATTGCGCCGGCATCCTGCACTTGAAAATTTCTATCGTTATCCCTGCCTACAACGAAGAGGAAAACTTGCCCGAAGTAGCGGCCCGGGTGAAAGAACACCTCGGCACCCGCTACGAGCGGGAACTGATATTCGTCGACGACGGCTCGCGCGACGACACGCAGCGGGTGCTGCGCGAGTTGCGGGCACAAGACCCCGAAATTCATTACGTGCTGCTGTCGCGTAACTTCGGCCACCAGAGCGCCCTGCGCGCCGGCATCGACTACGCCACCGGCGACTGCATTATTTCCTTGGATGCGGATTTGCAGCATCCGCCGTATCTGATTCCCGTGCTGCTGGGGCACTGGCTGGCCGGGTTCGACATCGTATACACCCAGCGGCGGGAAGACAAAAAACTGCCCTGGTTCAAGCGCCGGGCCTCGGCGGCCTTTTATGGGCTGATGAACAAGCTGTCGAGCGTGGATTTTGAGCCGGGCACGGCCGACTACCGCCTCATCGACCGCCGGGTGGCCGACGTGGTGCGCAGCAGCCCCGACGTGGAGCTGTTCCTGCGCGGGTTCATTCACTGGGTGGGGTTTCGCCAGAAACGGGTGGAGTACACGCCCGAGCCGCGCTTCCGCGGCACCACCAAGTACACCCTGCGCAAGATGGTGAAGCTGGCATTGAGCGGCATTACTTCTTTTAGTGTCAGGCCGTTGCACTTTGCCACGCTGGCCGGAGCGGCAGTATCTTCGCTGGCCTTTCTTTATGGGTTTTATGCGCTTTACATCCTGATATTCACCAACCGGGCCGTGCCTGGCTGGGCGTCGGTGCTGATTAGCGTGCTCTTCATCGGTGGCATTCAGCTGCTGGTGCTGGGCATCATGGGCGAGTATTTGGGCCGGCTATTTGTGCAGTCGAAACAGCGCCCGCCCTACTTGGTGCGCGAAACCGATGCCGACCTGGTGCCGCCGCGCTCAATGCCGTAGTCGCCGGGGCGATGTAATTTTCAGGTTTTAAGTAGTTGTAGCGTTTGGTTAGGCAGTCTTTCCGCTGCCCTTTGCGGAAAGCAACCCCTCGGGTTGCTGTATCCTGATTTAGTATGATGAGATTTTTTCAGAATTTATGGCGGCGGCACCCGGAGCGCATTACAGTGGCCGTTCTGTTGCTGGTGCATTTGGTACTGCTGTTTGCCCGGGTGGGCGAGATACTGCTGCACCCCGGCCAATACTTATTCGTGCCGGGGGGCGACGGCCTCAAAACATACTTTTCCATCGTGTACTACGTGCTCTACGACCACGGGCTGCAGTTCACGGGCATGCACTACCCTTACGGCGAACAATTCATCTACACCGATGGCTTTCCGCTGCTGGCGTGGGCGCTAAAGGCTTGGCAGGCCGTGTTTGGCATCAGCCCGGCGGGCATTGTGGCCTCCCTCAACCTGGCGGTGCTGCTGTCCTCGCTGCCGGCTACGCCGCTGGTGTATGCGCTGCTGCGCCGCAGTGGCGTGGGCCGGTGGTTTGGCGCGCTCGTCACGCTCACCATTGTATTTCTGTCGCCGCAGTTCCACCGCATTGGCGGGCATCTTACCCTGGCGCTGCCCTTCGTGGTGCCCCTGCTGTGGTACCTGCAGGTGCGGCTCACCGAGGCTGGCACTACTCGGGCCCGGGCCCGGTGGATGGGCTGGTACACGCTCACGACCGTGCTGCTGGCGCTTATTCACCCTTACTACCTGTTGCATGCTTTGCTGCTGCCCTTCGCCACGGCAGTGGTGATGGCGCTGCAACAGCTGCGCCGTGAAAAAACCTGGTGGCAGCTGCCCGCGTGGCTGGTGGCCGCCGGCTTGACCCCGCTGGTCATTTTCCGGGTTATCACCCTGCTGCTGGACCCCATCACCGACCGCCCCGTCAACCCCTACGGCCTGCTGGCCTACCATGCCAACGCCGCCAGCGTCTTTGGCCCCGTAGTGGAGCCGTTTTCCAAAGTATTCCAATACGTTTTTCATACCGAAGACCCCATTTACGAAGGGTGGGCGTACGTGGGACTGCCCGTGGTCATCGCCCTAGTCATTGCCGTGCTGCGGATGGTGGGCTACCTCTGGCGTCGGCGGCCGGGCCTCATTGGCCGGCCGGTGCTGCCCCGCACCTTGCGCGCCACGGTGTGGGCCGTGGTGCCCATCCTGTTGTTTTCCATGGCGTGGCCGTTCATTTTCGCCCCTTTTGCCCATTTGCTTGATTTGATGCCCGCTATCAAGCAGTTCCGCGCGTTGGGCCGCTTTGCCTGGCTGTTTTACTACGTAATTGCCGTGTGGGCCGCGCTGCAATACTGGCAGCTATACCGCCTGCTGCGCATGCACCGGCTGGCCAAGTTCGGCCTCACCATGCTGGGCGCGGTGCTGCTGGTGTGGGGCGTTGAGGCCAAGTATCAGATAGAGGCGATAACCAGCCCCGCCATAAAAAACGAAATAGCCAGCGGCTTCCTGGGCGAAAATGAGGGCTACAGCAATGCCTTGGCCAGTGTGGGATATTATTCGTCGCGCTACCAGGCTATTTTGCCATTGCCCTATTTTTCGCTGGGCTCCGAGAAGTTCGGCATCGAGCCCACGTTTACCAGCAGCGTCGAGAGCTTCCGGGCGGCGCTCCATTTGCACCTGCCGCTGGCCGCTACCATGATGTCGCGCACCAGCATCGAGCAAACCTTGCGCCTGCTGGAGCTCTTCTCGTCCGACCTCACGCCCAAAAGCCTGCCCGCCACGTTCCCCGACCAGCGGCCCCTACTCATAGTGGCTTCCTCCGTCGATTCCCTGCGGCCGGCTGAGAAGGCGTTGCTCCGCCGGGGTGCCCGCCTGCTCACTACGTATGAAAAAGTAAAGCTCTATGAGTTGCCCCTGAGTGCGTTTGCCACCGTCCGGCCGCAGCAAGAAGCAGAATGGTTTGCCGCCCACGAGGGCCAGCTGGTGAAAGATGGCCCGCTGTGGCGCACCCAGCCCGGGGCCGGCATCGTGTGGCAAACATTTGGTGGTGAGCAAGCCCGCGGTGAAATCAGCTTTACGCGGCCAGGGGCGGCACACTCTCAGAAAGACCTACTGTCGGTATTCGAGGGCACCTTGCCGAATGCCGTCGCTACCGATACGGCTACGTACGAGCTGAGCATCTGGGCGTATGCCAAAACCACTGATTGGCTGCCAGCCTTCACTTACCAGCAGTTTGGACCCGATGGGCAGCCCGTTGAGCAGGTAAACGAATCCCTGAACCATAGCACAGAAATCAGTGGCAACTGGGCGCGCTATTCGACCATTATTCACCTGCGCAACCCGGCCAATAAAATCGCCGTGCAAATCTATGGTGACGACATGATTGTGGATGACTTGTTGATTCGGCCACGTAGTACCAATGTTTACTGGTTCGATACCCAAGGAAAGCTGGTATTCAACGGTTTCCCGCTGCATTTGCCGCCGCATTAGGCCCAGCCGATTTTTGCGTCTATCCCGCTTTTTCCAGGTTACAGACCAGTTCATTTGCTCTTATGCTGCGCATTCAAAACTACCTGAACGGAGCACTGGTGCCGCCGCAGGCCGGCCGCTACCTCGATAACGTGGACCCCGCTACCGGCCAGGTATACGGCCAGATTCCCGACTCCGGTCCCGAAGACGTGGCCGCCGCCGTGGCCGCTGCCGAAGCCGCCCTACCCGCCTGGCGCGCCCTGCCCGCCGAAGACCGGGGCCGCCTCTTGGTAAAAATCGCCGACCTCATCGACGCCAACCTTGACCGCCTGGCCCGCGCCGAAAGCCAGGACAACGGCAAGCCCCTTACTCTGGCCCGCGCCATGGACATCCCCCGCGCGGCCTCCAACTTCCACTTTTTCGGCACCGCCGCCGGCCACTTCGCCACCGAAGCCCACGTGCAGGACGGCGTGGCCGTGAACTACACCGTGCGCCACCCCGTGGGCGTGGTAGGCTGCATCTCGCCCTGGAACCTGCCGCTCTACCTCTTCACCTGGAAAATTGCCCCGGCCCTGGCCGTGGGCTGCTGCGTGGTGGCCAAGCCCTCAGAAATTACCCCGGCCACCGCTTTTTTGCTGAGCGAACTGTGCATCGAAGCTGGCCTGCCGGCGGGCGTGCTCAACATCATCCACGGCAATGGGCCGAACTGCGGGCAGGCCATCGTGGAGCATCCGGGCATCAAGGCCATCAGCTTCACGGGCGGCACGGCCACCGGGCGGCACCTAGCCCGCACGGCCGCGCCCATGTTCAAAAAGCTCAGCCTAGAGCTGGGTGGCAAAAACCCGAACATCATCTTCGCCGATTGCGACCTGGCCGCCGCCGTAGCCACCAGCATCCGCAGCAGCTTCGCCAACCAGGGCCAGATTTGCCTGTGCGGCTCCCGTATCTTCATCGAGCGCCCGATTTACGAGGCCTTCAAAACCGAGTTTCTCAAGCAACTCAAGGACCAGAAAATCGGCGACCCGCTCGAACCCGATACCAAACAAGGCGCGCTGGTGAGCGAAGCACATTTGAACAAAGTGCTGGCCTACATCAAGCTGGCCCACGAAGAAGGCGGCAAGCTCCTAGCTGGCGGCCACCGCGCCACCGTGCCCGGCCGTTGTGCCGAGGGTTATTTCCTGGAGCCTACCGTATTCGAAAACCTGCCCTTCGACTGCCGCACCAACCAGGAGGAAATATTCGGCCCGGTCGTCACCCTCACGCCCTTCGACACTGATGAGGAGGCTCTGATGATGGCCAATAGCACCGACTACGGCCTCTCCGCCACCCTCTGGACCCGGGATTTGCAGCGCGCCCACCGCATAGCCCACCAGCTGCACAGCGGCATCGTCTGGATAAACACCTGGCTGCACCGCGACCTACGCACGCCCTTCGGCGGCATGAAAAACTCCGGTGTCGGCCGCGAAGGCGGGCTGGAGGCGCTGCGGTTTTTTACCGAGGCGCAGAATGTGTGCGTGAAGCTTTAGAACGTTACTCCCGCGTACACCTCGGCCAGCGGCACCTGGCAGGCGATGCTGCTCAAATCCAGCACGGCGCTCAGGTCGCGGAGCGGCCCAGGTGGTCCAGCGTGTGCAACTCGGCGTGAATGGCCTGGGCATCCAGCGCCAGGTATTGGCGCTGCCGCTCATGATTTGCAGGCGCTGGTCGCTGCCCACTACC
>NZ_JBCEVZ010000070.1:0-23524 GCF_038448715.1 Hymenobacter segetis
GGATGAACTCGGCTGTGGTGCGGCACAGGGCGGCGAGGTCGTGGGAGAGTTGGGTAAAATCGAGGGGCATAATGATAGTTGAACGATGTAGAGACGCAATATTTTGCGTCTCGTCGTTGCTGATGTTGTTTAGCTGGAGCGATTATGACGAGGCGGCGCGGGGCCTGTCGTTCAACGACGAGACGCAAAATATTGCGTCTCTACATCGTGCTTACGCTTGTTGAACCGTACTGCTTTTACGCATCCAACCTACCACAATAGCCCCCACCAGCAGCAGCACCGCCAGCACCTGCGCCCCGCGCCCAATCAGTTCCCCAAAGCGCACATAGAACGTCACCTCGTCATTGAGGTGCACGGTAGCCCGGCTGGCAGTCGGAATCCAGGCTTTTTCGCGCTGGGTAATTTCACCTTTCTGGTTGATGAAGCCGGTGAAGCCGGTGTTGGCGGAGCGGGCCAGGTCGCGGCGGGTTTCGATGCAGCGCAACTGGCCGTAGCTCAGCAGCTGGCGGTAGCCGGGCGAGTCGTGCCACCAGGCATCGTTGGTGACGAGGCCCAGGAGCGTGGCCCCGTTGTGGGCGTATTCGCCGATGAAGTCGCCGTAGATGGATTCGTAGCAGATGACCGGGGCTACGCGCAGGGCCGGCGCGTTGGCCGGGGCCGGGTACACGGTGCGCTCGGGCTGGCTGCCCACGCTGCCCACGGTTCCGCCCAGGTCGATGTGCGCAATGAGCGAGGCCAGCATGGGTGGAATCTTCTCCACGCCGGGCACGAGGCGCGACTTGTGGTAGAAAACCACCGGCGCGGTGGCATTAGCGAAGAAAGCGCCGGTGTTGAAGAAATCGTAGTAGCCCAGGTCATCGCGGTAGCGGGCGGTTTCGCTGGCTGCTTCCTTATTAGGGTAGGAGCCGAGGGTGGTGATGCCCGTGAGCAGCGCCACGCCGGGGTGCTGCCTCAGCCACTCACGCACGCGAAGAATTTTGGGGTTGGTTTCGATAGTGTTTTCCCAGTAGGGCTCCTCCAGCGCGGTTTCGGGCCAGAGCACGAGGCGCGTTTTGGGCGTGAGGTGCTGCTCGGAAAGCTGCATCAGGCGCGTGAGCTGCTCGTCGTAAGGAATGAACTTGGGGCCGCCCTCGAACTTCTCCACGTAGGGGTCGAAGTTGGGCTGCACCACCACTACTTCGGCCGTGGGGCCTTTTTCCTTATAAGCCGCGCTCATCAGATAGGACAAAGCCAGCGGCAGCAGAATGAAGAAAAGCGGCGTGCCGAACGAAGGCTGCCATTCAAAGGCCGACTTGCGGAATGTTTCAGTGCGGTTTAATTCATCAAACCTAGTGTCTGCCGGCTGGAAAGCCAGCACCGGCAAATGCTTCAGCAACGCCTGAAAAAACAGCAGATTCACCACCCACACCCACACCGAGCCGCCCAGGAAGCCCGTGTACTCATACCACTGCACCCATTGCGGTGCAGCCGCGAAGCCGTTGCCCAGCGTGAGCCAGGGCCAGGTGATGTCCCAATGCAGGTGCAATTGCTCGAACGCAATCCAGTAGATGGGCAGCGAGAGGTAGCCCCAGCGGTTGCCCAGCCGCTTTTTGGTTTGGCGGAAGGCCATGAGCGGCAGGCACATAAGCAGCGCATTGAGCACCACGGCGGCGATGCCGGCGGGCAGGTCGGCGTAGCTTACCCACCAGGTAGTGAGGGCGTTCCAGAGCACCAGCATGAGGTAGGTGCTGGCAAACACGCGGCCCTTGCGGGCACCGGTCAGCGTGAGCTGTCGCTCCATCAGCAGGTACGGCACCCAGCCGATGAACAGCAGCGGGGCCAGCCAGGCCGTGGGCCACGGGGCCCAGCCGCCGCTCAGCAGCAACGCGCCGAGCACGGCCAGCACCAGCGGCTGTTGGAGCAGCGGGCTAGTCCTCGTAGTCGGTGTCATCGTCATCGTCGGCAGCGCGGCGGTAACGGTCTTCGCGGCCGGGGCGGGGCTCGCGGGGGGGCGGGGCAAGGTTTCCTTCGACGACAACGACAATTTCTCCTTTAATAGCGGGCCGGGCCGCGAAGTCAGCCTCCAGGCTGGCCAGCGTACCGGTCACGGTTTCTTCAAACAATTTAGTCAACTCACGACTGACCGAAGCCGGCCGCGTCGGCCCGAGCACCTCGGCCAACTGGCCCAACGTCTTCACAATGCGGTGCGGCGACTCGTAAAAAATCATGGTCCGGGTTTCCGAAGCCAGCTGTTGCAGGCGCGTCTGCCGGCCTTTCTTCACCGGCAAAAAACCTTCAAACGTGAACCGCTCGGCCCCAAAGCCTGATTTCAACAGCGCCGGCACGAAAGCGGTAGCGCCCGGCAGGCACTCCACGCCCAAGCCCCGCGCCAGGCACTCGCGCACCAACAGAAACCCGGGGTCGGAGATTCCCGGCGTGCCGGCATCCGAAATTAGGGCCATGATTTCGCCCTTCTCCAGACGTTCCAGCAGACGTGGTACCTGCTGGTGCTCGTTGTGCAGGTGGTAGGAGAGAAGCGGCTTCTTGATGCCCAGATGCTGCATGAGGCGGCCGCTGGTGCGGGTGTCCTCACAGAGCACGGTGCCCACCTCCCCCAGAATGCGGATGGCTCGCAGGGTAATATCTTCCAGATTGCCAATTGGCGTGGGTACGAGGTACAGAACCGTGTTGGGCATAGCGACAAAGGTAGATTAGGTTGAACATCAAACTCCCCTCCTTGGTAAGGAGGGGACGCTGGCGCGAAGCGTCAGCTGGGGTGGTTGTGGGCGTTGGTGTTTGACTGGACGAATCGTTCCGCACCATTCAGCGCCACAACCAACCCCGTTTTCGCTGGCGCGAAAACATCCCCTCCTTGGTAAGGAGGGGAGTTGGTCGTTCAGCTCACCTCATACCGCGCCGCCACGGCATCAATAGCCGCCGCCAGCCGGTGGTCGCGCGGAGTCACGGTGTTGCCCGCATCATGGGTGCGGAGGCGAAATTCCACCACGTTATACTCGTTACTGAACCACGGATGATGGTCGAGGCGCTCGGCCTCGGCGGCTACTTCGGTGAGGAAGGCGAAGGCCGTCTTGAAGTCGCTGAACCGGAAGCTGCGGCGCAGGCTATTGTCGATGTTATTCCACATGATTTTTACTATATTTAAGGATTGAGGAAAGATGGCGCGAGTGGGGCGGTAGACAACCCAAATGCTTAAACCAAAGTACACCTTTCCCAATTCGCATCATCACTTTTTTACTTCTCAATTCCCATGGCCATCGACCCCAACAACCGCCCAATCCGCGTCATCAACGACGACACGACCAACGAAGAAATGGAGGCCGGCCACCACATTCCCAACGCCGACCCGCCCAAAAATGAGGCTGCCCGCGGCGGCTTCGGCAACCGCGACGGCAAAGAGGGCTTCGGCTCCGACACCTCGGGCGGCGAAACGGCCGTGGGCGTGAACGAAACCGCCGACAACATGAGCCCACCCGCCGACAACATGCGCTCGCAGGACGAAGGCCGCGCCGGCCGCGCCAACCAGGACATGCCGCCCCTCGACGACTACACCGACACCATCGTGCCCAGCGGCCGCCCCGTCGATGAACTCGACGTGCATGACTTCCGCCCCGGCGTGGATGAAATGCTGAACCCTAACTCCCGCGTGGGCATGGGCCAGATGGAGCCGCGCCCCATTAAGCCCATCACCGGCACCGATACCAACGCCGACCTCACCGACCCCAACGCTGCTGATTCGGCCATCGACCAGTAGAGGACTTCCTAGCTGGTTCTGCTATTAGGAACGTCATGCTGAGCGAAGCCGAAGCATCTCTACCGCGCAAGTAATCCAGTCAAAAGGGGGTTACTATTGCGGTAGAGATGCTTCGGCTTCGCTCAGCATGACGTTCTGCTTTTCCCGGCTATCCTAATACCAATTCGCTTATTCCCGTGAGCCGCTACGCCACTACCGACCTTCACGGCTGCCTGCACACCTTTCGCCATTTGGTTGAAGAAGAGCTGAATCTCAGCCGGAAGGACGAGCTCTACCTGCTGGGCGACTACGTGAATAAAGGCCCCGATAGCCGCGGAGTACTCGACTACCTGATGTGGCTGCAAGCCGCCGGCTACCAGGTGCATTGCTTGCGCGGCAACCACGACCAGGCCCTGCTCGACGCCGCCCGCCACCGCTGGCGCTGGGACTGGCTGGGGCCGCGCGGCCGCCTGCCCACGCTACGCAGCTTCGGCGTGTCGCGCCTCTCCGACATCCCCGCGCCCTACCTCAACTGGCTGGCTACCTTGCCATATGAGATTGAGCTGCCCGATTTCATGCTCGTGCACGCCGGCTACAACTTCGCCCTGCCGACCGCCGAGATGCGCCAGGACTACGCCACCATGCTCAACACCAAAAGCTACGTGTATGACCCCGTGCGGCTGGGCGGCCGCCGCCTGCTGCACGGCCACGTGCCCACGCCCACTGCCCAGGTGCGCGCCAAAGCGGCCATGCATCCCGGCGCGCTGGGCCTCGATACCGGCTGCGTGTACCGCCACAACCCCGAGCTGGCCCATCTCGCCGCTCTTAACCTCGACACCTGGAAATTGACCCTAGTGCCCAACCGCGAGCCCGCCTACACCATCGGCAAGCGCTAACGCCGGCCTGAACCCAAACACTGTTGCCCAAAACCGCCTCTGCCCGTATCGGCAGGGGCGGTTTTGCATTATGACTATACAAAGGAATGGGTTTTGTAGATGGTTGCGGATGGGTATGATATTTTCAGTGTTGATTTTGTTGTAATAATTATATAATGCCAATCTGTTTTCGGAACAGCTGCATACGATTTGTAGTGGTTGACTGGATTTGCTGAAAACGACTAAATAATTGAAATAATAAAAAAATAATGGCACCAATAAACGATGTTGATAGGATGATGAATAGAAAATTGCATTGAATTTGCATTATGGCTTTGAATGATTGACTGGGTTGTTGCGAAGGGTAGGCAGGTGGTTTACGTTTGATAAATACTATTAATGACAATTCTTCATACGGCTCAGCTAATCCGGATAATGTCGTAAAGCAAAAACAAATAATATGGTTTTACTGGGCCAGGGTTAAGCGCGGCAGTTGTGCCGAAACCCGGCCGAACCGGATAACAAAACCTCGGGCAACATGCCCTATTGCTTTTCTCTTTTTTCTTCTGCTATATGAAACACTTCGTCTCCTCTATTTCCCCGGTGCATTCGTTCGGGGCATTGCCGGCCCAGCCGTGGTGGGTGCGCCGGCGCTGGCAGCTGGTGGGCCTGCTGCTGAGCATGTTGCTGATGATGGGCGTGCGGGCGCAGGCCAACGTGATTATCACGGTGGGAGCCAGTGGCAACTACACCACTATCGGCGCGGCGCTGGCGGCCGTGCCTTCGCCCCTCACGCAGCCTTACGAGCTGCGCCTGCTGGATGCCGCATACACCGAAGACGTGCTGCTGACCAAAACGGGCTCGGCCGCAAACCCGCTTATCATCGGGCCGGCGGCGGGCGTTAGCACCGTGCTCACGGGCACGCTCACCTTCGGGGCCGGCAGCGCCTTCGCCAGCCTGAATGGCAACAACGGTACCATCTCCCGTGCCCTCACGCTGCGCCAGCCCAGCCTCACTGCCCCGGCGGTGGTGTTTGGTAATGATGCTTCTAATAACGAGGTGCGCGAGGCCATCGTGCTGGGCTCGAACACGCTGCTGACCAGCGGCGTGGTGGTAATTGGTGCCGGCCTGACCAGCGGCAACGACAACAACACCATTATCCAGAGCTTCGTGGGTAATGCCGACCCGGCCCTGCTGCCCGCCAACCTGCTGTACGCGGCCAGCGCGGGCGGCGGAACCAACGACAATTTCAGCCTGCTCAATAGCCAGCTCTTCAACTTCAGCCGCGCCGGCGTATTCGTAGGGGCCGGCAACGGCGACCAGTGGACCATCAGCGGCAACAGCTTCTACTACAATGCCACGGCCATCCCCATGACGGCCCAGACGGCCATCGACTTCCGCCCCGGCTCCGGGGCTAATGGGGCGCTGGTGAGCGGCAACTTCATTGGCGGGCGCACGGCCGGGGCCACCGGCGGCATCTGGGAGAACGCGGGCACCCAGAATTTCAAGGGCATTGTGATGAGCTGCGGTAATAGCACCACCCTCACCAACCAGGTAACCGGCAACACCGTGCGCCAGGTGAGCCTGACCGGCGTGAGCAGCGCCTCCCTCACCGCCATGGGCGTGGCAGCGGGCCGCGCCGAGCTCACCGGCAACAGCGTGACAAACGTGACCAACACCGGCACCAGCGGCGTGAACAGCCTCGTGAGCCAGGCCACCACCATCCTGAACTCGTTCTCGGTGAGCAACGGCCAGCTTATGGTGGTGGAAAGCGGCCTGACGGTGGTGCTCGGCGACCTCACCAACGCGGGCGTGCTCAACCATACGGGCGGCGACATTCTCATCAACGGCAACTTCACCAACACCAGCACCGGCACCTTCGCCCAGACGCTGGGCGACCTGGAGGTGAAAGGCAACATGCTGAACACCGGCCAGTTCACCTGCTCCACGGGCAAGGTGAAGCTGACCGGGGCCGGCAACCAGACCGTGAGCGGCGGCTTCTACTTCAACCTGGAAGTGAACGGCGGCGGCGTGAAAACCTTCACCGATGACGCCGAGGTGTACAACGGCGTGCAGATGCTGAGCGGCATCCTGGCCACCGGCCCCTACCGCCTCAAGATTGACCCGCTGGCCAACCTCTCCGAAACTGACGCCAGCTACGTGCTGGGCCGCGTGGAAGTGCGCCGCCTGCCTGCCGAGGGCGTGCTCGAAGACTTTGGCGGCGTGGGCCTGACCATGCTGCCGGTGGTGGGCTCCACGCTGCCGGGCGCCACGCAGGTCACGCGCATCACGGGCACCGCGCCGGTGGGCGTGGCCGGCCACCAGGGCATTCTGCGCTACTTCGACATCAGCGCGCCCACCATCACCGGCCTGAACCTGGGCCTGACCATGAGCTACTTCGCCCACGAGCTGAACGGCATCACGCCCGCCAACCTGCGCTTTTATAAGTCGGTGGACAACGGCGTGACCTGGCAGAACAAGGGCCTCACCAGCGCCGGCAGCGGCTTTGCCACGCTCAGCGGCGTGAGCGGCTTCTCGCGCTGGACGCTGGGCGACATCACCGCGCCGCTGCCGGTGGGCCTCACCGCCTTCCGGGCCGAGCGTCAGGGCGCCGATGCCGTCCTCACTTGGGCCACGGCGACTGAGGAAAACAACCAGGGCTTCGGCCTCGAAGTCTCGCTCGATGGCCACAGCTTCAAGCAAATCGGCTTCGTGGCCGCCGAGGGCAGCAATAGCAGTGCCCCCCGCACCTACCGTTTCGTGGATGCTGCCGAGGGCAAGACCGGCCCCCGATACTACCGCCTCCGCCAGGACGACCGCGACGGCACCGCCCACTACTACGACCCCCAGCTGCTGCGCTTCGACGCGGCCCCGGCCACGCTGGCCGCCTACCCCACGCAGTTCGGCCCCGAGCTGACCGTGGCCCTGAACCACCCCACCGCCACCACCGCCACCCTGCGCCTGCTCGATGCGATGGGCCGCGAAGTGTGGCAGCAAGAGCAGGCCCTCACGCCCGGCGCAGCCCCCGTGCGGGTGCAGCCCACCTGCGCGGCCGGCCCCTACATCCTCACGGCCACCGTGGGCGGGCAGGTGCTGCGCCAGCGCGTGGTGAAAGACTGAGGCGAGGGCCGCGCCCCGCGCGTTTCCGCCTGTTTCCGGAAGCCCCGGCTGCGTCAGCGGCCGGGGCTTCTTGTTGCACAATAGATATTGGGATTTGCCTTAGTTACCGAAGCTGCCTTGTAACGCCAATTGGCAGGACTACTTCCCGTCCAGCACCCCCGCCGCCACTACCCGGCGGGCCGAGGCGCGGTAGGGGCTGAGCGAATCGGTGGCCACGGCGCGGAGGGTGGCCAGGGCGGGGGCCAGCTCCTGGGCCTGCCAATAGGCCATGCCGAGGTGGTAGCGGGCGCGGCGGGCCAGCTCGCCGGAGCGGCCGGCGCTATCGTCGCTCACGCGGCGCAGGTAGAGTTGGGCGGCGTTGCCCTGGCCCTGGCGCAGCAGCATCAGGCCGCGCAGGTAGAGCAGGGTATCGGCCCCCACGTTGGCGGGGCTCACACGGCCCAGCGAGTGCAGGGCGGCCGGGTAGTGGCCCGACTGGTACTGGTCGAGGGCTTCGGCCAGCAGGGGGCGGCTGTGCAGCAGGCCGGTGGTCACGGCGGGGCCGGGGTCGGGCTGGTAGTAGGCTTCCCAATTGTGGGCGGGGCGGGCCAGGGTGGGGCGGGCCAGGTACCAGGCCGCCACGCCGGCGGCCAGCAGCAGCACCGCGCCCACGGTACCCCACACGGCCCAGCGGCGTTGGCGGCGCTGGGCCAGGTGGTGGGCGCGGGCCAGGGCGCTGCCGCGCTCGTTCATGCGGTCGTCGAGGGATTGCAGGCGCTGGCGCAGCGTGTCGTGGCCGGCGGCCCAGCGCAGGTCGGCGGTCAGCTGCTCGTAGGCGGCGTGGGCGTCGGCCAGGGCTTCGTCCTGCTCCAGCCGCAGCTCGAAGGCATCCTGCTCGGCCGGGCTCATCTGGCCATCGGCGAAGCGTTCGAGCTCATCGAAATAAGGGCGGAGGTCTATGGGCACGGGGCGAAGGGGAGGGGGGATGGTTAGGGTAAATGGGTTCTTTTAACAAAAGAACGTCAGATAGTAGCAATACAAAAGAACGTCATGCTGAGCGCAGTCGAAGCATCTCTACCGCAATAGTAATCCAATCGAAAGAGTTAGTGGCGCGGTAGAGATGCTTCGGCTTTGCTCAGCATGACGTTCTTTTTATAAACGTGCCGCGCCTCACACCACCTCGCCGGTTATTGGCTCATAGCCGCCGCGCACCAGGTCATACAGCTTGCGCAGGCAGACGCTTTTCTGGCGGCGAGCCACGGTGGCATTGGGAAAGCCCATTTTGCCGCCCATCTTCTCAAAATGGTAGCCCCGGAAGTAGAAGTAGGTGAGCACCTGCTGGCAGTCGGTGCTGAGCTGGTTGAACTGGGCCAGCAGGCGCTGGCGGCGGCTGGCCTCGGCGGCGGGCAGGGGCTGGTGGGCGGGCACGTGGGCCGCAATGCGCTCTTGGGCCATGCCGTAGAGGTAGGCGCGCAAGTCCTCGGGCATGCGGGTGATGCGGCCATCGGCCACATGGTCGTAGAAATCGAGCAGCGTGTCTTGCAGCAGGCCGTGGGCCTTGTCGGGCGGCAGCTGGTGCTTGCGCTGCGCCCAGCGGGCAAACAGGTGTCGGCTGCGCTGATAAAAGTCAATCAGAAATTTCTGATTGCCAATGCGCAGTTGAGTAAGGGTTTCAGCAAGGGGCGTGGGCATAGCAGAAAGTAAAGGCCATAGCAAGTAACAACGGAAATGGGGAAACCAGGCAGCCGAACCACAACTCCCCTCCTTGGACAAGGAGGGGATGTTCGAGCCAACGGCTCGAACGGGGGTGGTTGGATTCGTTGAACGATGGGCGAACGAAGGCCCGCGCCGTAATAGGCTGTGTTTTTATTTGGAGATGCAGCTATTGTTCAGCCGCGTCGTTCGTCCATCGTTCAACGAATCAAACCACCCCCGTTTTCGCTGCGCGAAAACATCCCCTCCTTGGCTAAGGAGGGGAGTGATGTTCATGCACCTCCCTTATCCCCTATTACCTTTACGCCCATGCAAACAGCCGCCCCCGCCCGCCTCCTCGATACCGCCGTTTTCGACCTCATCGCGCAGGAGAAAACCCGCCAGACCCACGGCCTCGAACTCATTGCCTCCGAAAACTACGTTTCGGACCAGGTGATGGCCGCCCAAGGCTCCGTGCTCACCAACAAGTACGCCGAGGGCCTGCCCGGCAAGCGCTACTACGGCGGCTGCGAAATCGTGGACCAGGTGGAGCAATTGGCCATCGACCGCATCAAACAGCTGTTCGGCGTGGCGTGGGCCAACGTGCAGCCCCACTCGGGCGCCCAGGCCAATGCCGCCGTGATGCTGGCCTGCCTGCAGCCCGGCGATAAAATCCTCGGCTTCGACCTCAGCCACGGCGGCCACCTCACCCACGGCTCGGCCGTGAACTTCTCGGGCAAGCTCTACCAGCCCAGCTTCTATGGCGTGGAGCGCGAAACCGGCCTCATCGACTGGAGCAAAATCAAGGACATTGCCCGCCGCGAGCGCCCAAAAATGATTATCTGCGGGGCCTCGGCCTACTCGCGCGACTGGAACTACGCCGCCCTGCGCGAAGCCGCTGACGAAGTAGGTGCCCTGCTGCTGGCCGACATCTCGCACCCCTCGGCCCTCATCGCCACCGGCCTGCTGAACTCGCCCTTCGAGCACTGCCACATCGTAACCACCACTACCCACAAAACCCTGCGCGGCCCCCGCGGCGGCCTCATCATGCTGGGCAAGGATTTCGACAACCCCTTCGGCCTGAAAACCCCGAAAGGCGAAATCCGCCCTATGTCGGCCCTGCTCGACTCGGGCGTATTCCCCGGCACCCAGGGCGGACCCTTAGAGCACGTCATCGCCGCCAAAGCCGTAGCCTTCGGCGAAGCGCTGAGCGACGACTTCAAAACCTATACCCAGCAGGTGGCGCGCAACGCCCAGGCGCTGGCCAAAGGCTTCGTGAGCCTGGGCTACGACATCATCTCGGGCGGCACCGACAACCACCTCATGCTAATCGACCTGCGCTCGAAAGGCCTCAGCGGCAAGCTGGCCGAGAACACGCTGGTAAAAGCCGACATCACCATCAACAAAAACATGGTGCCGTTCGACGACAAGTCGCCCTTCGTGACCAGCGGCATCCGCATTGGCTCGGCCGCCGTAACTACCCGCGGCCTGGGCGAAACCGACATGCACCGCATCGTGGAGCTGATTGACGAAACCCTGATGAACCACGACAACGACACCCGCATCGGGCAGGTGCGCCAGCAGGTGAACGCCTGGCTGCAGGACTACCCACTGTTCGCGTAGGTTCTTACGTATGTAGGGCGGCCACTGGCCGTCAAGCGAACCAACCAGGCGGTCATGCTGAGCGAAGTCGAAGCATCTCTACCGCGCAACTAATCCCAATCGAAAGGAATAGTATTGCGGTAGAGATGCTTCGGCTTCGCTCAGCATGACGTTCTGTTTTAGTTCGTTACTCCTCCTGTTTATTCCCCCTGATTCCCCTCCGTGCAACCTCAACAACAAAACAAACCGCTGGGCGAACAGCACGAAATGTCCTTCATCGACCACCTGGAGGCGTTGCGCTGGCACATCATCCGGGCGGCTATTTCGGTGGTGGTGTTTGCCACCGGCGCGTTTTTCGCCAAGGATTTCCTGTTTCACGACCTGATTCTGGGTCCCTCGCGCCCCGATTTTTGGACCTACCGCATGTTTTGCAAGTTCGGGCAGTGGGTGCACGCACCGGATTTGTGCATCGATAAAATCGGCTTCGTGATTCAGAACCGCGAGATGAGCGGGCAGTTGACCATGCACATCAGCACGTCGTTCATCGTGGGCATTCTGCTGGCGTTTCCGTATTTATTCTGGGAAATCTGGCGCTTCGTGAAGCCCGGCCTCTACCCGCACGAGCGTCAGAACTCGCAGGGGGCTGTGTTTTTCGTGTCGATACTGTTCATCATGGGGCTGCTGTTCGGCTACTACATCGCCGCGCCGCTCAGCATCAACTTCCTGGCCGGCTACGTGGTTGATGCCAGCATTGAAAACCAGATTGACATGCAGAGCTACCTGAGCACGCTCACCACCATGAGCGTGTCGTGCGCCTTCGTGTTCGAGCTGCCCATGATTGTGTTCTTCCTGGCGAAGGCCGGCATCGTGTCGCCCGAAATCATGCAGACCTACCGCAAGCATGCCATTGTGGTCATCCTCATCATCGCGGCCGTCATCACCCCGCCCGATATTTCGGCCCAGATTATCGTCACCATCCCCATCCTGCTGCTCTACGAGCTCAGCATTCACATTGCCCGCGTGGTGCGCCGCGGCGACGCCGCCCGCCTCAACGCCAAGCTAGCCCGGCAGGCCGAGCGGGATGCGGCCCAGCAATAAGCTCAGCCAATAACCGGGCTGACGGGCTAAGCCGTCGGCCCGGTACACTATTTGGGGCAGGGGCTGGAAATTGCATCATCATGCCTGCAATCCAGTTTTGGAGTTGTCGGATATCAGGATTAATCCGGTAAAAACAATTGTTATCCCGCCTGTACGGCTTTCCGACTAAATGCGGGAATTCAAATTGGGAATCTGTGGTGATGCTGAAATAGCATTAAAGCGTGAAAGTTGACGGCATAGTGCTTATCTTTGACTAGCACTATGCAGCCATTTATGACGCGGCCCGTTTTTTTGCTGAGATGGCTGTTAGCCCTGGGGCTGCTGGTGCCGTTGGTGCCCGCCGGAGCCGGGGCCGCCGTGCCGGTCAGCACCGAGGTATTGCGTCGGCAGCTGGCCACCCGCCTGCCCGATACCACCCGGTTGCGCCTGCTCACGGCGATGTGCTACCGGCTGCACGATGAGCAGCCCGCCCGCGCCCTGCCCTACGGGGAAGCCGCCGTGGCCCTGGCCCGCACCCTGCCCGCCGATGAGCAAGCCCCCGGCCTGCTGCGCAGCCTGCTGAACCTGGCCAGCTGCTACGCCAACCTATCCAATGGCCCGGAAACCCTGAACCTGCTGAACGAAGCCCAGGAGCTGGCCCGCAACCAGCACGACACCGATGCGCTGATGCGCGTGTACACCGCGCAGGGCAGTATTTACCACGAGCGCGGCGACTCCACCACGGCCTGGCGACACTACCAGCGGGCGCTGCAGCTCAGCCAGCGGTCGGGGGTGAGCGGCCATACCCGCATGAAGCTGCTGGGAAATGTGGGCAGTCTGTTCTTCTTTCGGCGACAGGTGCCGCAGGCGTTGCATTATGATTCGCTGGCCTTGGCCCTGGCCCGCCGCGAAAGCGACTCCACCGCCGAATCGACCTACCTCTCCAGCCTGGCCACCTACCAGATGCAGCTGGGACGCCTGCCCCGGGTGAAACGGCTTCTTACGCAGGCGCTGGCCATCAGCCGCCGCCAGCACGCGGCCCGCAACCAGGCCGAGCAGCTGATTTTGTTTGCGATGTACTACATCCAGACCGACCAGCCCGACCGGGCCGATGCCGCCGTGCGCGAAGCCCTGGCCCTGGCCCGCCAAAGCGGCTACCTGGAGCGCGTGCTCGATGCCTACAGCATCCTGGCCGCCGAAGCCGCCGAGCACGATAACTACCGCGACGCCTACGAGTGGAACAAGCGCTACGTGGACCTGAACGATACCCTGAACAACCGCCAGACCATGCAAACCCTGGCGGCGGCCCAGGTCAGCTACGAAACCCAGGAACGCGCCCGCCGGCTGCGCCAGCTCACGGCGCAGCAGGCTGAGCAGGGCTGGCACAACCGCGTGCTGGGGACGGCCGTGGCTATTCTGGCTATGGGGTTGCTGGTAGCAGTGTACCTGCACCGCAACCTGCGCCGCAGCCGCACCGCCCTGGCCGCCAACAACCGCGCCCTGGAAAAAGCCTCGGCCGAACTGCGCGCCGTGGCCGTGTTCAAGGACAAGCTCTACGCCATTGTGGCCCACGACCTGCGCGGGCCGGTCACGGCCTTTGCCGGCGTCACCAGCCTCATTGATTCCTACATCGCCCAGAACGACCAGGCCGGCCTCGCCCGCCTGCCCGCACTGGTGCGCCAGGCCTCCGACAGTCTCAACCATCTGCTCGACAACGTGCTGAACTGGGCCGTGAGCCAGACCGGCGAGCTGGACTGCCGCCCCACGCCCCTGCTGGTCACGGAGCTGTTTGCCGAGTGCCAGGCCCTGTACCAGACCACGGCCGCCGCCAGCTGGCAGCACATCACCATGGCCGCCCCGCCCGATTTGCGCCTGCTGGCCGACCGCAACATGACGCGCACCATCCTACGCAACCTGGTGGGCAACGCGCTGAAATTCATGCCCGCCGGCGGCCACGTCCACCTCGAAGCCGCCCCTGACCCCGACGACCCCCGCATGGTCCTCCTCAGTTGCACCGATACCGGACCGGGCATGAGCGCTGCCACCGTGTCGTCGCTCATGAGCGGCCCGGCGCTGCCCGAGCCGTCGCCCGTGCCGCAGGCTACCGGCCTGGGTTTGGGCTTGGCCCTGTGCCGCGCCTTCGTGCACCGGCACGGCGGCACGCTGGTGATTCAGAGTCGGCCAGGCGCTGGGACTAACGTGACGGTGAGTATGCCGGCGGCGAAAGGGTAGGCGCACCTGTCATTGCGAGTGGAGCGTGGCAATCCGTCCTGTCAAACCCAGATTCTTTTACCAGAAAGCCCCAATACCGCGAAGTATTGGGGCTTTCTGTTGTTAAAAAAGGCTTTATCACATCTCAGGGCTGGTCGCATCGAGAGGACGGATTGCGCGTTCCGCTGCGCTCCACTCGCAATGACAGGCGGCTACCAAATCACCACTCGCGTCGAATCTGGCCGGTAGAGCTTCTGGCCGGGCTTGATGCCGAAGGCTTCGTAGAAAGCCGGCACATCGGCCATGGGGCCATTCACACGGTACTGGGCGGGCGAGTGCACGTCGGTGAGCAGCCGCGAGGCGAGACTTTCGTCCCGCTGGTGGCTCTGCCAGCCCAGGGCATAGCCCAGGAAATAGCGCTGCACGGGCGTGAGGCCGTTGATTTTCTTGCCCTCCTTGTATTGCTTGGTTTTCTTGAAGGCATCGAGGGCGATGACGATGCCGCCCAAGTCGGCAATGTTTTCGCCGGCTGTGGCCTTGCCGTTGATGTGCAGCGAATCGAGCAGGGTGTAGCCGTTGAACTGCTTCACAATGCCGTTTACGCGCTGGTTGAAGCGCTGGCGGTCGGCCTTGCTCCACCACTCGTGCAGGTTGCCTTTGGCATCGAACTGGCTGCCCTCGTCGTCGAAACCGTGCGTCAGCTCGTGGCCGATGGTGCTGGCCCCGGCGTAGCCATACACCAGCGCGTCGTCGGCATCGGCGTCGAGCAGGCCGGGCACGGCAAAAATGGCGGCCGGCAGCACAATCTCGTTGTTGGAAGGATTGTAGTAGGCGTTATACGTCTGGGGCGTCATGTCCCACTCGGTGCGGTCCACGGGCTTGCCTAGTTTATTAAGCGCATAGTTATACTGCCAGTGGTTGGCGCGCATCACATTGGCCGCCAGTGAGCTGCGGTCGATTTGCAGAACCGAATAGTCTTTCCACTTATTGGGGTAGCCCACTTTGGGGGTGATTTTGTGGAGCTTATCCAGCGCCACTACTTTGGTGGGCGCGCTCATCCAGTCTACTTTCTGAATGTGCTCGGCAAACGATGCCACCACGTTTTTTACCAGTGTGTCGTAGCGGGCTTTGGCTTCGGGCTTGAAGTATTCCTTCACGAAAAGCTGGCCCAGCGCATCACCTAAGGCATCTTCTTGCATGTCGAGCACCCGCTTCCAGCGCGGGCGTAGCGCCTTGGCCCCGTTGAGCACCGTGCCGTAGAAGTGGAAGCTCTCGTTCACGAAGTTGCTGCTAAGCGTGGGCGAGAACGTGCGCGCCAGCTGCCAAGTCAGGTAAGCTTTCCAGTCGTCGAGCGGCTTGGTTTTAAGCAACTGCCCGGCCGTTTGGTAAAACTCGGGCTGGCCCACGATGACGGAATCCAGCGTGGAAATGCCCAATTGGCCCAGCCAGGTTTTCCAGTTCAGGCCCGGTGTGAGCTTGTCGAGCTGCGCTACACCCATTTTGTGGTAGTTGGCGTAAGGGTCGCGCAAGGCCTCCAGCTTACGCGACGACTTGGCCAGCGCCGTTTCCAGGGCCATTACGCGGCTGGCACTGATGGCGGCCATCGCAGCATCCTGGCCGAGTAGCCGGAAAGTGTTGGCCACGTGCTTCAGGTACTCGGCGCGAATGTTTTTGGTGCGTGAGTCGGTGTTGAAGTAGTAGTCGCGGTTGGGCAGGCCGAGGCCGCCTTGGTTTAGATACAGCGCAATCTGGTCGCTTTTCTTCGCATCCTGGTACACCACGGGGCCGATGAGGGCGCGCACGCCCAGCGGAATTTCGTGGGCGATGACGCCCGGCACATCGGCCACGCTTTTCATGGCCGCGATGCGGTCCAGCTCCGGCTTCAGCGGCGCAGCCCCAAGTTGGTCGGCTTTCACCGAATCCATGCCCACGGCCCAGAAATCGCCGATTTTCTGCTGGTTGCTGCCGGCCGCCGCTTTGGCAGCCGCCGCCTCAATGCTGGTCTGGCGCAGGCGGGTATAAATCTCGTTCTGCACCTTTTTGCCGATGCCCATATTGCTTTCCGAGGCCGGAATGGGGTTGTCCTTGAGCCAGGTGCCGTTGGCGTAGGCGAAAAAGTCGTCGCCGGGGGCCACGGTGGTATCCAGGGCCGCGTGCAGGATGTCGGGCTTATCGGCGGAACTGGCCGTTTTCAGGGAGTTCGACGGGCAGCCGGTGACGCCGGCGGCCAGCAGCGGCAGCAGAAGCAGGTGTTTTTTCATGAAGGGATGCGGGTGGGCGGTGTGAATGATGAACGAAGTAAACCCAGGAGTACGGCTCCGCTTATAAAAAACCCCCAACCCGCCGGCAGGTTGCCGACGGATTGGGGGTCAGAACGCCCAGTAAAGGGCCGGGCACCCCCGAAGCACCGAAATTAGCTCCGGTAAATGCTTCGGTCGTGCCGGGAAGTGCTTCGGTCGTGCCGGGAAGTGCTTCGGCCGGGCCGGAAAGTGCTTCGGTCGTGCCGGAAAGTGCTTCGGACTCGCCGGGGAGGACTTCGGCTAGGCCGGGTGCTGCTTCGGCGGGGCCGGCCAAAGTATTGGGTGCGCCGGGGAATGCTTCGAGGGGGCCGGAAAGGGTTTTGGCCCGGCCGAAAGGCGCTTACAGGATAAACCGGGTGCTGAGGAAGCTGCTTTCTTGGCCGTCCACAATCTCATTGAAGAGGTGCTTGTTGGCTTCGGTCTGCTTGGTGGCTACTACGGTGCGGATGCTGAACGAGCGCAGCGCATCGTACACCGAGAGGGTGCCTTCGGCCGAGTCTTTGCGGCCGGTGAAGGGGAAGGTGTCCGGCCCGCGCTGGCACTGGGCGTTGATGTTCACGCGGCTCACCTGGTTCACGAGCTGGTCGATAAGGTCGGCCACTTCCTGCGATTCGGAGCCGAAAATGCTCACCTGCTGGCCGTGGTCGGAGTCGATGATATACTGAATGGCTTCGTCGACTTTGGCGAACGAGGCCACCGGCACTACCGGGCCAAACTGCTCCTCGCGCCACACCTTCATGCCGTCTTTCACGGGGAAGAGCAGGGCGGGGTACACCAGCGGGCCGGCCGTGGTGCCGCCGCCTTCGTTCATCACGCGGGCCCCTTTGGCTTCGGCATCAGCGATGACCTCGGCCAAATAATTAGGCTTTTGGGGCTCGGGCAGGGGCGTGATGTTCACGCCCGCATCCCAGGGCATGCCGGGTTTCAGCTTGTTGATTTCGGTGGCGAAGCGCGCCACGAAGTCCGCCGCAATGCTCTCGTGCACCATAAACAGCTTGAGCGCCGTGCAGCGCTGGCCGTTGAAGCTCAGCGAGCCGAGCACCGATTCCTTCACCGCCACGTCGAGGTCGGCATCGGGCATGATGATGGCCACGTTCTTGGCATCGAGCCCGAGAATGGCGCGCAGGCGGTTGGATTTGGGGTGCAGCTTCTTGAGCGAATCGGCCACGCGGCTGCTGCCGATGAGGCCGAGCGCATCAATCTTGCCCGAGGCCATGAGAGCCGGCACCACGGCGTTGCCGCGGCCGTACACGGTGTTCACTACGCCTTTCGGGAAGGCTTCGGTGAAGGCCTGGAGTAGCGGAAAGTGCAGTAGGGTACCGTGTTTCGGAGGTTTGAAGAGGACCGTATTGCCCATGATGAGGGCTGGGATGAGCATGCAGAACGTCTCGTTCAGCGGGTAGTTGAAGGGGCCCATGCAGAGCACCACGCCCAGCGGCGAGCGACGAATCTGGCCAATGATGCCTTCGGTGATGGTGAAGCGCGACGAGTCGCGGTCCATGTCCTTGAGGGCATTGATGGTGGCGTGGATATAGTCCACGGTGCGGTCGAACTCCTTCTCGGAGTCGGCGGCCGACTTGCCGATTTCCCAGAGCAGCAGCTTCACGATTTCGCCCTTGCGGGCCACGATGAGGCGGGTGAATTTCTCCACTGCCGCGATGCGCTCGGCCACGCTCAGCATCGGCCACTCGCCGCGGCCGAAGTTGTAGGCCTGCACGGCGGCATCGAGTGCTTTGAGGGCTTCGGCCTCATCGAGCAGCGGGTACGAGCCGATGACGCGGGGCGTGAGCGAGCCGTCGGGCTGGCGCTCAAACATGGGCGAAATGACCTCCTGGGTGGGGCCGGCCCACTCGCGCAGCTCGCCGTCGAGCAGGTACTGGCGCTGGTGCAGCGGCTCAGCCAGCCGCCAGGCTTCGGGAATGGCCGCCGTATCGGGCGGGAAGAGTTGGGTTAGATTTTCGGTGCTTACAGCCATGATAATGGGCAAAATGTGCGGTGCGAACCTACGCAACAGCGTATGGGTACGGAAATGTTGGCCGTCGTCGCCGGTGTCGGCCCGTGTCCACGGGAACGTTTGCGTACCGCGCAAGCCCCCGAAAACCGCTATGTTTCCGTTGAAATTATTTTTCCGCTCATGTCGCTTCACCTCCTGCTTTTGCTCAATTTCGCCGCTGCGGCCTACCTCACCGGCCTCATCTGGACGGTGCAGGTGGTGCATTACCCCAGCTTCGGCAAGGTGCCGAAAGAGGCGTGGGCAGCCTTCCATGCGGCCCACACCCGCCGCATGAGTTACGTGGTGATGGCCCCAATGGTGCTGGAACTGGCCCTGGCCGCCTGGCTGGCCTGGGCCGGCCGCGCCGCCCTGCCCGGCGGCGCGGGTTGGTGGGGCCTCGGGCTGGTGGGCGTGGTGTGGGCGGCCACGTTCTTCATCGCCGTGCCCTTCCACAACCGCCTCGAACAAGGCTACGACTACATTGCCATCGACGGCCTCACGCGCACCAACTGGATAAGGACGCTGGCGTGGACGGTAAGAATGGGGCTGCTGGGCTGGCTGCTGACGATGTAGAGACGCAATATTTTGCGTCTCATCGTTGAACGAGCTAAACCGCGCCGCTTGGGCAAAACCGCGCAGTTATAACAACATCAGCAACGACGAGACGCAAAATATTGCGTCTCTACACCCCCTAATAAGCTCTACTTCCCGGCCCGGCTTTTCTCCCGCGTGGCCTTGAACTCCGACCCCTCCTTCCACTTCGGAAAAGCGGTTTCCCCGGCCAGCTTCTGGCCTACGCGGAACAGCAGGCGGGCATCCTCAGCCGCGCCGCGCAGGTCCCATTTGGAGTCGAACTGGTCGGCGGGCTGGTGGTAGGCTTTCTCTTCGAAGTCCTTACGCTGCTTTTCGGCGAAGGCTTTGCCGTGCAGGCGGCTCTCGAACTGCCCGCTGGCGTAAAGCGCCGGAATGCCCACTTTGGCGAAGCTGAAATGGTCGGAGCGGTAGAAGCTGCCGGTTTCGGGGTGCTGGAAGGGGATGACGTAGCGGTTCTGCTCCTTGGCGGCCGCGCGGGCGTAGTCATCCAGTTCCGACTGCCCGTAGCCGATGATGGTCAAATCGCGCATTGGCCCGAAGGCCAGCAACTCGTCCATATTAATGTCGGCCACCGTGCTGGCTACCGGGAACAGCGGATGCTGAGCGTAATAATCCGAGCCCAGCAATCCCTGCTCCTCGCCAGTCACGGCCAGAAACACGATGCTGCGCTGCGGCTTCTCCTTCGCTTGCTTGAGGGCGGTGGCAATGGCCAGCAGGCCGGCGCAGCCGCTGGCGTTGTCGAGCGCGCCGTTGTAAATCGAGTCGCCCGCAATCGGCTTGCCAATGCCCAAGTGGTCCCAGTGCGCCGAGTAGATGATGTATTCCTTGGGCCGGGTGGTACCGGGCAGCACGGCCACCACGTTTTTCGAGGTTTTGCGCGTGATTTTGTTGTGGATGGTGGTGCTCAGGCTCAGGTTCATCATCCGGCCGCGGAAGCCGGGGCGGTTGGCGGCGGCGTAGGCTTCGTCGTAGCTCTGGCCCGAAGCTGTGAAGAGGCGTTTGGCTGCGTCGAGGGTCATCCAGCCTTCGAGGGCCACTTTGCTGGCCCCGTGGTCGGGCGTTTGGGGGTGCAGCTTGGCGCCGCCGTTGCTGCTTTGCACCACCGTCCAGGGGTAGGAGGCAGGCTTGGTGTCGTGGATGATGAGCAAGCCGGTGGCACCGTGGCGGGCGGCCTCCTCGTATTTATACATCCAGCGGCCATAATACGTCATGGCCTTGCCCTTGAACATGGTGGTGTCGTTGCCCGCGTTGCCGGGGTCGTTGATGAGCACTACCACGGTCTTGCCCTTCACGTCGAGGCCCGCGTAATCGTCCCAATTATACTCGGGGGCCGTCACGCCATACCCGGCAAACACCAGCGGCGAATTCTTGATGCTGATAACCGGCTTTTCCTGCTCTGTCAGGAACATGAAATCCTGCCGATACTTCAGCTGCAAGGTCTTGCCGTTGCCCGTCACCGTCGCAATCGAGTCGGGCTTGCCCGCGATTTCCACCAGCGGCACCGCCTGGAAATACGAGCCATTGGCCCCCGGCTGCAAGCCCAGCTTTTTGAATTCTGAAGCCAAATAAGCTGTGGCCTTTTCCTCGCCCACCGTAAACGGCCGCCGGCCCTGAAACTCATCCGACGCCAGCACCTTGATGTGCTGTGCCATGAGCGCAGGCGTGATGCCGTCGTTCGGGGCCGGCACGCTGGCCGTGTCGGTGGGGGCGGCTTCGGTTTCGGTTGGGGCCGTCGTCGTGGCCGTTTCCGACGACGAGGTTTTGCCCTGGCAGCCCGCCAGCAGCAGGCCCGCGGCGGCCGGCACCAGCCAGCCGCTTAGTAGTGATAAACGCATCGGTACAGAGAGTTACCCCCGGCCGCGACGCCGGAGCTGCCTACAGCCGGGCAAAATGCTCGGCCGCAATCCGCGCGCCTTCATCGGTGCAGATGCCCCGAATGTAGTACAGGAAAATGCTGCGGAAAACCTCGCGCATGTTGTAGCGGTCGGGCGGGAACACCTGCGGGTTGAGCATCACGTTGAGCTGCTCAATCAGAATTTTGGTAACCAGCTGAATATTAATGTCGGAACGGAACAGCCGGCTGCGAATTCCATCATTAAGCAGCTGCTGCAGCTGAGGACCCGAGTAGGAACTGAGGTGATTCATCACGGCGTCCCAGGTTTGCGGGAAGCCGGTTTGCAAATCGACGTAGTAATTGCTCGGCACGGCAGCCAGGTCGCGCAGTCCCAACTGCAACAGGCCATAAAGCCGCTCCACAGCCGACGGATACTGGGCGTACAATGCGACGTGTTCGCGCTTCTGGCGCTCCATGTCGGCCAAGATGGCGTGGTGCACCAGTAGCTCGCGGCTGGGAAACTGGGCCGTCAGGTCGGGCTCGGAGGTGTGCAGGGCGGTGGCCAGCACCGCATCGGGCGCATCGTGCAGGCCGTAGCGGTAAAAGACCGGAATGGCGGCTTCCAAAGAAGCCGTCGGCAGCGTAAAATCAGGCATCTACAGGAAAGAGTAAGTCAGTTTTCAAAGAGAAGAATGAGTCGCGAATTGGCCCCGCGCCGCGCGGGCTAGATGGCCCCGAGCAGGAAAAAGAACAGCAGCTGCGTGATGTACACCAATGGCACCAATGGGTTACGTTTGGTGAAGGTGGTGCGATTGAACAGCATCTGCAAGATACAGGCAAAGATGAACCAGTCGCGGAAGTTCTGGAACGGAATTACGCCGGCCGACCAATGCCAGAAATCAAACCGCCCGGCCACCGGCTCCAGGCAGGCATCGAAGCCCACCATGAGCCCGGCCGCCAGCAGAATGCGCGGCAGCTCGCCCAGCGGCAGGTAGCGCACCAGCGTACCGCACAGGTAAGTTAGCACCAGCCAATTCAGGGCAATCATGGGAGGCACGCCTTTGAAGGGCTGGGTATCGAATAGTTTAAAGCCCAGCGTGTCGCCGTAGGTGTAATGCCCGAAAAACCGCCCCGTGTTCACGCCCACAAACTCGGCCCCGAAGCCCAGCAGCATCACCGTGAGGCAAAAGCCCCAGAAACTAGCATCGCGCTTGGGCTGAAACCACAGCAGCAGCAAGGCCGTGAGCCCGAGCGTGAGCGGCGTGAAGTGCAGGTAGAAATCGGGGTTTTTGGAAAAAGCCAACCCCACGAAACCGGTGAAATGAAACAGCAACACCAGGCCCTGGGCCACGCGCAGCCGGCGGTTAGTCGCGGCCGGGAGCGGCTCGGTGTAATCAACCATGTATTTGAAGGAGGATGAAGTCTAATCGTCTGTCATCCTGAGCGCAGCGAAGGACCTTGTCACGTCTGCCTGATTTGAGATTACTGCTAATCGTTCAGACGTGAGAAGGTCCTTCGCTATGCTCAGGATGACAAATGATTAAAACTCACGCATCATTAATTAAAGAAGAAACGATTTTGGCCGACAGCAGGCACAGCGGAATGCCGCCGCCCGGATGCACCGAACCACCGCAAAAGTACAGCCCTTCGAGCCGCCCCGAAAAATTGGGGTGCCGCAGGAAGGCTGCCAGCGCATTGTTGCTGGAGCTGCCGTAGAGCGCCCCGCCAAACGACGAGGTATCGGCGGCAATGCCGGGCGGCGTCCAGGTTTTTTCGGTGGCAATCAGCGGCTCGATGTCGGTGCCCAGCGCTTGGCTCAGCTTACGCAGCACCGTAGCGCGGGTTTTCGCGGTAAGAGTGGCCCAGTCCTGGCCCTGGTCGTAGGGCACATTCACCATCACAAACCAGTTTTCGTGGCCGGGCGGGGCGTCGGTGAGCGTTTTTTTAGAGGTGATGTTCACGTACACCGTCACGTCATCGGCCACGGTTTGCTGCTGAAAAATGGCCTCGAATTCCCGCTGATAATCAGCAGAGAAAAAGATGTTGTGCAAATCCAACTCGGGGAATTCGCGGGTGATGCCCCAGTAAAAAATAAGCGCCGAGGAGGAGCGGGGCTGGCTCAGGGTGCGCTCGGGCGCGGGCTCGCGGGGCAGCAGGCGGCGGTAGGTAGGCACCACGTCCATGTTGCTCACCACCCGGCCAAAATCGTACACGTCCTGCGCTGTGCGCATGCCCGTTACGCGGCCATCGGCCACGATGATTTCCTCCACAGCTTCGTTGTAGCGGAATTTCACGCCGAACTCCGTCGCTAGCTTCACCAGACTTTCGGCAATTGCATAAATCCCGCCCTCTGGATAAAAAGCCCCAATGCCGTGTTCCAGGTGCGGAATCATGCTCAGCGTAGCCGGGGCCTGGTAGGGGTCCGAGCCGTTGTAGGTTGCATAGCGGTCGAAGAGCTGCACGAGGCGCGGGTCGCGGCCGAAGGCTTTCTCGTGGCGCTGGTGCATGGTGCCCAGC
>NZ_JBCEVZ010000071.1:0-23307 GCF_038448715.1 Hymenobacter segetis
TTGAGCAGCCGTACTACGCCGTGGGCCAGACGCTGAACGTGGTGGACACGCCACTGGGCAAAATCGGGGTGAATATCTGCGCCGACAACTACCTCGACGGGCTGCCCATTGGCCACACCCTGGCCCGGATGGGCGCCGAATTCATCATCGCGCCGGCCTCATGGACCGTGGATTACTCCATCACCGAGGAGCACGACCCCTATCAGGAGAAATGGGTGAAGCCGTTTTCCATCCTTGCCCAGCTTTACAACGTAGTGGTGGTCAGTGTAACGTCCGTTGGTTACATCGTGGGCGGGCCGTATGAGGGCAAGAAAAGCGTGGGCTGCTCCCTGGCCGTTGATGCCCACGGCGTGCGTGCGCAGGGGGCGTTCAATGAGTTTGCCGGCCAGCTGGTGGTGGCCGACTTGGCCCGTCCCCACCGCCCGGAGCGCGGCACCGATATCGGCCTCATGCTCCAGCGCAAAGGCTACCGCTTCGACCAGTTGCCTTAAACACCTGCTTCAGAATTATTATTTCCTACCGAAATCCTTGCTTTCCGTTTAACTACCACCCACCCGAAGTGCCTCACAATTCGTCTTTGCTGTACACCCATATTTCTCTATACAGCCCCCTTATTTCCACCTCCATTGCTAACACAATTACGCTCCCAGGACCTCCTTGCCACAACGGATTCAGCGGCTGACTATCAGCGATGCGCCCGGTGTGTGATGGATACCACTGCGCCGGGCATCACTTTTGATTCGGAAGGCACCTGCTCTTTTTGCGAAGTGCATGACCGCATGGAAACGGCTTTCCCACTTGGCGAAGCCGGCCGCGAAACCGTGCGACGCCAAGCCGAAGAGATGCGCCAAGCCGGCCGCAAGCGCCGCTATGATTGCGTGGTGGGCGTGAGCGGCGGCCGCGACAGCACCTACACGCTATGGTACTGCGTCACCCAGCTCAAGCTGCGCCCGCTGGCGGTGCATTTCAACGACGGCTTCGGCAATCCTGTGGCCGGCGAAAACATGGTGCGCACCTGCCAGCGCCTGGGCGTGGAGCTGCGCACCATTACCTCGGACTGGCGGGAGTCGAAAGACCTGAAAATTGCCTTTTTGAAAGCCTCCGTGCCCGATATGGAGGAAGGCACCGACCTGGGCATTGCCACCGCCTTGTATGGCGTGGCGGCCAAGGAAGGTATTCGGCACCTGATTATCGGCCAGTCGTTTCGCACCGAGGGCATTGCTCCGCTGAGTTGGAATTTTCTGGATGGCCGCTACCTGCGGGCTGTGCACAAGCAGTTCGGCACGGTGCCGCTACGGCGCTGGCAGCCTGCAGACCCGGGCTTCAATCTGGGCATCAAGGAGATGTTTTACTACGCTTTTGTGCGGCGTATTAAAACTGTGACGCTACTCTATCACCTTGATTATGTGCGCACCGAGGTCGATGAGCTGCTGGTGCGCGAGTTGGCTTGGAAAAGCCCCGGCGCGCATTATTCCGATGACCTTTACCAGAGTCTGATTTACTACCTCAACCGCGTCAAGTTTAACATCGACCGGCGGCTGTTCAATTATTCGGCGCTAATACGCTCGGGCCAGATGAGCCGGGAATATGCCCTGGAACGCATTTCCCACATCAATTCCATTGAGGACGAAGCCGTTATCCAGCTCTGCATCAAGCGCCTGGGGCTGACGAGGGCCGAGTTCGATGCCATTGTGGCCGCCCCGCCCAAAACCTTCCACGACTACCCCAACAACTATGCGCTGCTCCAGCTGCTGCGCGGCCCCATCAAACTCATGAGCCGGCTCAACCTGATTCCCGAATCGGCTTACGATAAATACTTTAACTGCGGCACCTGAGCCATGAATTCAAAAAGAAAGGCCGGTTCCTGTATAGGAACCGGCCTTTCTTTTTGAGCAAAAATTGCTGGCGAACAGGTTAGGCAGCAATGTGCAGCCAATCTTTCTTTTCGAGGAGACGTTCGCGGGTTTCGCGGTAGTCGGGGTCGTCCACGCAGCAATCTACGGGGCACACGGCGGCGCACTGCGGCTCTTCGTGGAAGCCTACACACTCGGTGCATTTATCCGATACGATGTAGTAATACTCGTCCGAAACCGGCGTTTGCGGGGCGGTACCCGACACTACGGTGCCATCGGCGGCGGTTACTTCTTTCAGCGTGGTGCCATCGGCCCAGCGCCACTGCGCGCCGCCTTCGTAAATAGCATTGTTGGGGCATTCCGGCTCGCAGGCACCACAGTTGATGCACTCGTCGGTTATCATGATGGCCATGGGGCGTCGGGGTTCGGGAGGTGAAGTGAGGAAACCAAAGCAGAACGAGGGAGCTTTACGTAAAACGCCCGCCCCGCGCCGTTCTTTGGGCCTGCAAAATTAACCAACAACGGCTGGGTTTGCACAGTTTGAGCCAATTTTGCCGGGTAATCTTCCGTGCGGGTCCTTTTGGCAGTCCGCGCCCTCCCCTTTTCTCATGAATCATTCCGAACGCCTAGCGGCATTTGTGGCCCTCGGCCAGCGCCTCACCACACTTTCTACCGATGAGCTGACCACCCTAGCGGCCCGCGCCCGCAACCAAAATGCCTGGTTCGACCTTCCCAACGTAACGGCCGCCGTGGCCGGCATCGCGCACCTGCTGGCCGAAGAGCCGCTGCGCCACTGGGCCGCCCGCTACCCCACCGAACCTACCACCGTGCACCAAGTAGGCGTGGTGATGGCCGGTAACATTCCCATGGTCGGCTTCCACGACCTGCTGTGCGTGCTGCTCAGCGGCCACGTCCTGCTGGCCAAACTCAGCGCTGACGATACCATGCTGATGACCTTGCTGATAGAGGAGCTGGTGAGGATTGAGCCGCGCTTCACAGATTTTATCAAAGTGCTGCCGCGCCTGAACGCGGCCGATGCTTTCATCGCCACCGGCTCGGATAATACGGCGCGATACTTTGAGTTTTATTTTGGCCAGCGGCCCCACCTCATCCGTCGCAACCGGACCAGCGTGGCCGTGCTCACGGGCCAGGAAACCGGCGCGGAACTGGCCCTGCTGGGGCCGGATATTTTTCAATACTACGGCCTCGGCTGTCGCAATGTGAGCAAGTTGTTCGTGCCCGAGGGCTATGATTTCGTGCCTTTGCTCGATGCGCTGCAAGGTTTCGAGCATGTGCTTAACCACCACAAATACAACAATAACTACGACTACAACAAGAGTATTCTGCTGGTGAATGCGGTGCCGCACTACGACACCGGCTTCTTGCTGCTCACGCGCAACGCGGCGCTGGTGTCGCCCATTTCGGTGGTGCACTACACCGAATATGCCAGCGAAGTTGACCTCGTAGACCAGCTCACCGACGTGGCGGCCCAGACGCAGTGCGTGGTGTCGGCCAGTGGGCGGTTTGCGGGCAGCGTGCCGTTTGGCAAAGCCCAGGCACCGGGCGTGGACGAGTACGCCGACCGCGTGGACACGATGGAATTTCTGGCGCAGCTGCCCTAGAAATTTTCATCGAAAAATCAGACTTCGGCGGGTAGTTTATCGTTTGGATAGACCAATGGGGGCACTTTGCCCCCATCTCCTCCACCCACCCGCTTACCTATTACCGCCATGTCTTTTACCTATCCTACTGATACTGTTGAGATTGTTGAGAAGGAAGAAATAGCCACCATGCACTTCGGCCACGACGATGTGCTGCCCAACGAAGCCGACCGCCAGCGCCGCCGCGCCGATGCCGACCGCGCCGTGACCCTGGGCAACGCCTACCACGGCAAGCTCGACATCTATTTCCAGACGGCCGACGGCGCGACCAAGCGCGTGGCCACCACCATCTGGGCCGCCGATGCCGAGCATCTTACATTGAAATCTGGCTCCTCGCTGCCGTTGCGGGCGGTGCTGGGATTCGATTTTTATTAGTCGATTTCGGCCAAAAAGAAAAGCAGAACGGTCATGCTGAGCGCAGCCGAAGTATTTCTGCCACGCAAGTATTCATTTACTATTGCGGTAGAGATGCTTCGGCTGCGCTCAGCATGACCGTTTTTATTTGTTCTGGCTGGTACTGCCTTTGCAGCTCTCCTGCCCTTACTTCGCCACCAAGTGCTGGAGTGTGCGCTCAATCATGGCATCAACCACGGCACCGGCATTCTCGGCGAACTCGCCGGTGGCGCGGTTGGCCACGATGGCGTTCAACGACAACACCTCATGGCCCAGCAGGCGGCCCAAGGAATAGTAGCCGGCCGTTTCCATCTCGAAATTGCTGAGACGGAATTCGCCTTCGCCGCTCTGGTGGCGGAAATTCTGGAGGCGGGAGATATAGTCGGGCTGGCGCAGGGGCAGGCGCAGGCTGCGGCCCTGGGGGCCGTAGAAGCCGGGGCAAGTGAGCGTGTTGCCCATGGTCATGCCCGCGCCCAACTGCTCGCGCAGCAGGTCGGAGCCGCGCACCACGTAGGGCGTGAAGGACAGGCCCAGGCTCTTTTGCAGCTCGGTGGCTACTTCGGTTTCGAGGCCGGTTTCCATGAGGGGGTAGAATTGCATGAGGCTGTCGAGGCCCACGGCGTGCTCGGTGGCCAGCATGGTGCCGATGGGCACATCGGCCTGCAGGCTGCCGCTGGTGCCCAGCCGGATGATGCGCAGGCTCAGGCGCTCCTCGGCGGGACGCACTTCACGGGCCATGAAATCGATGTTGACCAGCGCATCAAGCTCGTTCATCACGATGTCGATGTTGTCGGTGCCCATACCGGTGCTGAGCACGGTGAGGCGCTTGCCGCGGTAGTAGCCCACGTGGGTCACGAATTCGCGGTGCGTAGTTTCGAACTCAACTGAATCGAAATGCCGGCTGACCTGAGCCACCCGCGCCGGGTCGCCCACGGTGAGGATGGTGTCGGAAATGTGGTCGGGCAGCAGATTGAGGTGGTAAATGCTGCCGTCGGGATTGAGGATGAGCTCGGAATTGGGAATTGACATCGTGGTCGGTGTTGAGTAGTCAGAAATCAGACAGCGGAATAATCGGCAAGAAAAGAAAATTGACAGCAAATACCGCCACTGACTATTCAATACAGACTACTAAATTCAGGCTTTGTAGGAAGCGAGGCCCTGGGCCGGGTTATAGTGGTTGCTGAGCTTGGGGTAGGTGCCGGTACCGTCGTACACGCGCATGTCGGGATGCTGGGCGCAGGCTTCGGAGCAGGCTCCTTGCAGGGTTTCGCCGCAGCTTTCGCAGAGTGGCAGGTGGGCGTTACAGTGCGGGTTGGCGCAGTTGATGAGGCGGGCGCTGGGCTGATGGCAGTGGTGGCAGCGCGATATCACGGTGGGGTTCACGCGGTTCACGTCAACGGCCACGCGGTTGTCGAACACGTAGCACTGACCGTCGAAATCCTCGCCTCCGGCCTCAATGCCGTACTTGATGATGCCGCCGTGCAGCTGGTACACGTTCTCGAAACCCTGCTCTAGAAGGTAGGCGCTGGCTTTTTCGCACTTCACGCCGCCGGTGCAGTAGGTCAGGATTTTCTTATCCTTGAACTCCTTGAGGCGCTCGATGCGGTCGGGGAAATCGCGGAAATTCTCGATATCCAGCGTCACCGCGTTTTTGAAACGGCCGAGGTTATACTCGTAGTCAGAGCGCACGTCGACCACCACCACATCGTCGCGGTCCTTCAGGGCTTTGAATTCTTCGGGCGAAAGATGCTGGCCGGTTTTCTCGTGGGGCCGCACATGGTGCAGGCTACTGTGCACGATTTCGGATTTCACCCGCACGTGCAGCTTCTGGAAGGTGTGAGCTTCCACGTCGTCCACCTTGAACTCCAGCGCGGCGAAGCGCGGGTCGGCTTTCACGGCGGCCATGTAGGCGGCGCAGCTTTCGCGCGTGCCCGATACCGTGCCGTTCAGCCCCTCGGCCGCTACGATGATGCGCCCGCGCAAATCCAGCGCCAGGCACAAGCGGTGGTGCTCATCGCGGAACTGCTCAGGGTTTTCGAGCGGCGTATAGCAATAGTAAAGAAGAACCTGATACATATTTAATTATGAATTTTAAATTATGAGTTATGAATTAGAGATTATGAGTAACGCGCTAACCAGGCATTCATAATTTCTAATTCATAACTCATAATTCTCTTCAGACTTTCACTGCCGGGTTGCCGAATACCGTCTGGCCGTTGGCCACGTCGGCCACTACCACCGAGCCGGCCCCGACGCGGGCCTTGTCGCCGATTTTCACGCCGGCCACTACCACGGCACCGGCACCGATGAAGGCTTGTTCGCCTACTTTGGTATCGGCTCCGAGCAGGGCACCGCTGCCCAGTTGGGCGTAGTCACCCACGGTGGCGCGGGCTTCTACCACAGCGTTGGCGCCCACCAGGCAGCCATCGCCGAGGGTGGCGGTGGCGGCTACCACGGCGTTGGGGCCGATGTAGTTGCCGTGGCCCAGAGTGGCGTGGTTCGACACGCTGGCGCGCTCGTGGATGGCGTTTACGGGCACAGCTTCGTACTCGGTGCGTAGCATCTGGGTGAGGCTGCGGCGGCTGGCGGTGTCTTCGGTGGCCACGAAAACTTCGCACTTCTTGCCGAGGAGTTTCAGCAACTCGCCGTCGTCGGTATTGCCCATCACGGGCACATCGAGCAGCTCGGTGCCTTGCAGCTTTTTATCGTCGTCGAGCATACAGTACACGACCACGTCGTTGGAAAGAAACGCGTCGAGGGCGGCGGTGCCCACGGTTTGGGCACCAAGAATGATAACGGGGTTTTCCATGGAGGGAATTCGGATGAGGGAGGCCGGGCCGGCGGGCCGCAAATTGCGCCGCGGCCAGGCCCGGACGTGCAAAGGTACGGCACGCGCCGCAGGGGTGATTTTGGAACGACGTGAGGATTGGACCAAGGGCTATTTGTCCCGAAATCCAAGCCGCCGTAACGCCGCCGCCGCATAGCCGTTTTGCAGCAGCAGCAGCACCAGGTAGGGCATCAGGTCGCTGCGGTAGCGGTGCAGCGAGCCCAGGTTGGGCGTCGTCAGCCCCATCAAAGCCGCCAGTACGATGCAAAAAATCACCAGCCCCAGCCCCAGCACAAACGGCAGGTGGCCTGCCCGGCCCCGCACCGCACCCACGGCGGCCACCATCACCACGACCAACAGGAGCAGGTTTTCGGCCCCGGCGGCGGCTAGCCGCAGGTCGCGGGACTCGCCCAGGTAGGGTCGCGTGAGGGTATTGGCCACGGCCAGCGGGGCGTAGCTCAGCACGCTTTCCAGCGTGGGGCGCAGGTCGGGGTATTCGAAATGGGGCCGTCCCACCAGTTTGGGCAGGTCGGAGGTGTACACGCGCACCACCTGGTTGGTAAATTTATTCACGCTGAAGGCCACGCTCATCTGTTGGGCCATCCACAGGCCGGAGCCCAGCACCGCCAGCAGCGCCACGGCCTGCGCCCAGCGGGTCCGCGCCAGCCCGCGCACCTGCAGGCCACGCACCAGCGCTATGCCCACCAGCACGGCCAGCAGCGGCGCGGCAAAAAAGTAGCGCATTTTGAAGTGGACGTAGGCCAATAGTACGACAGCCAGCCACCAGCCGGCCCGGCTCCACCAGGGGGCGGGTGGCCGATGCCCGGGCTCATCATACAGCCGTTCCAGCACCAACGCCGTCAGCCATGCTCCGGTGCCGACTAACAGTGATTCCTTGCTCAGCCCCGTGGCCCAGAACCACACCGATGGCCACAGCAAAAACGCCACCGCCCCTGCCCCAGGCGGCGTGGCCGGGAATACCCGGGCCAGCACCCGCACCAATTGCCAACTGCTCACAAACGTGAACAGGCTCAGGTAGAATCCGTTCAGCCAGCCCATGCCGCCCGAAAATAGGTTCAGAAACGCCAGCACTTTGATGAAGAACCAAGTATTGGAAAATCCCTGAAAAACAGCTGTGTAATTGATGATATGAATGAGCGTCACGGCTTGCGTAAGCGTCTGCCAGGCCTGGGCCGGATGCGCCCAGAGCTGCGCCGTGATGGGCTGGCTCAGGTCATTCATGAACTTGGCATCAAGCTGCAAATCCCAGTTGCGCATCAGGCCCATGGCTATGCGCCCCCCCAGGCCCATCACCAACGCAGCCCGCCACCAAGCGGCCGGGGCCTCGCGCCACTGCCGCCACAGCCACGGCAGCAGCCCGGCCAGCAGGCCCGCATTGAGCAAAATGGCCAGTGCTATTTTCACCGGACCACGCGGGGTTGTTGCACCAGCCGGCTGCCGATGGCGCAGTGCAGGCAGCGGCGCGGGGCACAATAAGATTTATGCAATGCCAGCAGGCCCTGCGAGTCGGCCGCTGTGCGGTGGGCAAAGCCCAGGTCTGCGTACACGTCGGTGTATTGGTTGTGCTCAGCCGGCAGCTCGCTCAGCAGGGCCACGCTGCTTTCTACTACCTCGGGTTTGCCTACGTAGCGGGCATAGGCCACGCGCAGCGGCACCACCACGTTGGTGATGAGCAGGTCGATGCTGCTTTTGCCGAGGCCCGGCACCTTGCCCGGCCGGCCGGGCCGGAAGTGCGCCCGCCAGTACGCCGGCGCGGGTGCCTGGAAAAATTCCGTCAGCGCGGCCACGCTTTGAGCCGTGAGCAAGGCATCGAACAAGGCCGGCCGGGCATGGAGCAAGCCCACCAGCTGGCCCAGCCGCACGGGCGGAAAGTTGGCCGGCCGCAGACGCAGGTAGTTCCACTCATGTACGGCCAGGGCGGCATCCGCCAGGCTGTATTTGTGCCGCAGAAACTCATATTCCTGCCTCAAGTCCCGGATGTAGTCATCGGTGACAGTCTCCTCATTATCAACCAGGAATCCGGCTTGCCCGAATAGCAGGGCTTCGAGCTGACGCTGGTCGTGGCGGTGGCGGCGCAACACGGCCAGCGGCAGGGATTTGGCCAGACGGGCCAGTGGCTCGCTATTTTTCTGGAAGCCGAAAGCGGCCATCAGCGCGTGGTAGGCGGTGGCCTCCCAGTCCTGCCCGAGGTGTTGGTGCAGGGCCATCACGTCGTCGGCTTTACGCTCCACGCGCTCCAGCAGGGCGCGCTCGGCCATCATCGTGCGGGTGATTTCGGGCACCAGATTAAGCAGCGGAGCGCAGGGCAAGGGCGCGGCGGCGGGCGCATCCACCAGGGCCTGGTAGCGCGTCAGCAACTCGGGGGCGAGGCGGGTTTGCAGGGCCAGCGCGGGAATCAGGCTGCCATTGGTGCGGGCCACGTCGGCATCGTGCTGGCCCACTACGTGCAGAATTACCTGGTCGTATTTGGGGTCGATTTGGTGGTTATGGCGGGTCCAGTCGGAGGCGCGGAGGTGGATTTCTACCGCGCCATTCCACTCCACGTCGCCCACGCGCAGGCGGGCATTCAGAAAATCGGGGCCGGCGTCGGCGTTGCGGTGGCCGGGCTTCAATACCTGGATTTCCTCGCCGTCGGCCGTGCGCAGGTCGGCCTTATCAAAATACTGGTGCTGCCAGACGTAGTGGTAGAAATCTTCGCGCATGGGGCAAATGTAAAACGGCCCGCCTCTTTCGAAGCGGGCCGTTTCTCAAATCACGTTATTTCCGAAGATTAGCGCAGGTCCACTACCTTCACGCCTTTGTACTTGGCCTTGTCGAAGGCAAACGTACCGGCATCGGTGGGCGGGTTGGGCTTGAAGTTTTTGATGAGGAAGGTGTACTGGTTGCCGTTTTTCTTGAACATCTGCCAGCTTTTCACCGACGCGTCCTTCTTCCGCACCTTCAACCGTACTTTGAACACGTCATTCTGGCGGTTTTCGGGGGCCAGCTCAATCACGTCGAGCGGCTCGCCGCTTTCCGTCACCTGCTGCACGTAGTTGTACTTATAGCCCTTTTTATACATCGTATAAATCTGGGAAGGCGACATTTCCTGCGAATCCGGGTCCGAATCGGAGATGTTCACCTCGTTTTCGTTCTTCAGGTAGGTCCAGGTGGTTTTGCCGTCGTTGATGACTTCCTGGCCGCTGATTTTGAGGCGGAATTTCTGGCCGCTCACCACAATGTCGCCGTTGATGTTCTGCTTCACTTTAGCGCTGGGGTTTTCCAGCGTTTGGGTAAAAGTAGCCTGAAAGGCTTTCAGCGCCTGGTATTTGGCGCTCATCTGGTCGAGAATTTTACCGGCCTTGGGGTCCTGCTGGGCGGCGGCGGGCAAGGCCAGCGAAACCGCGAGCAACAGGAAAGAAATTGATTTTTTCATTAGAAGAAGAGAGTTCAAAAGACGCTAGTGCTGGGCTTGAAAAGCCTCATACGGATTTCGTTTAACAAACGTCCGGCCAAAATGCCAATGAAGCGCCGATGAAGAAAAAAAAGCTACCTCGGCACGAGTACCGCGAAATAAAATTTCGCGGTACTCGTGCCATTCGGCGCTATTTCATGGAATTGAGTAATTGCTCCAATTGATACTCATCCGGAATAAGTACATCGCGGGCCTTGCTGCCCTCGAACGGTCCCACGATGCCGGCATGCTGCAATTGGTCAATCAAACGGCCAGCACGGTTGTAGCCCAGCTTGAGCTTGCGCTGCAAAAGCGAGGTGCTGCCCTGCTGGTGCAGCACGATGCAGCGGGCCGCGTCCTCAAACATGGAGTCGCGCTCCGAGGGGTCCATTTCCTCGTTGCCACTGCCGGCATCGCCGTCGGCCCCGGCAACTTCGGGCAGCAGGTAGGCATCGGAGTAGCCCTGCTGCTCGCCGATGAAGTCACAGACGCGGTCCACTTCCGGCGTGTCGATGAAGGCGCACTGCACCCGAATCAGGTCGGACCCGGCCGAGAACAGCATGTCGCCCTGGCCGATGAGCTGGTCGGCCCCGCCGGTGTCCAGGATGGTGCGCGAGTCGATTTTGCTGGTCACCTTGAAGGAGATGCGGCAGGGGAAGTTGGCCTTGATGATGCCGGTAATCACGTTCACCGAAGGGCGCTGGGTGGCCACGATGAGGTGAATGCCGATGGCGCGGGCCAGCTGCGCGAGACGGGCAATAGGCGTTTCCACTTCCTTGCCGGCCGTCATCATGAGGTCGGCCAGCTCGTCGATTACCAGCACGATGAAGGGCAGGAAGCGGTGGCCTTTCTTGGGGTTGAGGCGGCGCTCAATGAACTTGGCGTTATACTCCTTGAGGTTGCGGCAGCCGGCTTCTTTGAGGAGGTCATAGCGCCGGTCCATCTCCATGCAGAGCGAATTCAGCGTGTTCACCACCTTCTTGGTGTCGGTGATGATGGCCTCGTCGGTGTCGGGCAGCTTGGCCAGGTAGTGGCGCTCAATCTTATTGAAAATGCTCAATTCCACCTTTTTGGGGTCGACGAGCACGAATTTCAGCGTGGCGGGGTGGCGCTTGTAGAGCAGCGAGGCCAGAATCACGTTCAAGCCCACCGACTTGCCCTGACCCGTGGCCCCGGCCATCAGCAAGTGGGGCATTTTGGCCAAATCGGCCACGAATACTTCGTTGGTGATGGTACGGCCGAAGGCAATGGGCAGGTCCATTTCGGTCTTGGCGAACTTTTCCGAGCCCAGCACCGAGCGGATGCTCACCATTTCCTTCTTCGTATTCGGCACCTCGATACCAATGGTGCCCTTGCCCGGAATTGGCGCGATGATACGAATGCCGAGCGCGGCCAGACTCAGCGCGATATCATCTTCCAAGGCCTTGATTTTGGAGATACGCACACCGGCCTCAGGCACGATTTCATAGAGCGTAACCGTAGGGCCGATAGTGGCTTTAATACTGGCGATGCTGATGCCGTAGTGCCCCAGCGTCTCCACGATGCGGTCTTTGTTGGCTTCGAGTTCTTCCTTGGTTACCTGGGCCTTGGCGATGCCGTAGTCGTTGAGCAGCTCCAGGGTGGGGAACTGGAAGCGCGCGAGGTCCAGCGTGGGGTCGTAGTTGCCGGCAGGCATGGCGTCGGCATCTTCGTCCTCATCGGCCACGGCGGCGATGTCGGCCCCGGCGTTGGGGTCGAGGTCGTCGCGGCCGGGCACGGTGATTTCGAGCGGGCGGGCGGCAGGCATTGGCAGCACAGGGCGCGAAGCCGGCAAGGGCGCGTCGCCATCGGCCAAATCAGCCAGCGAAAGCGGCGTGGGAATGGTGGACGCGGGCACGCTAGTTACTACGGCCAATTCCTCCTCCGCCGTTGGCATTTCGATGGAGAACGACGGGCCAGAAACGGCCAGCGGCAACGCGGCTGCTACCGTCGAAGCGGCGGCTGCAGCCGAAGTAGCCGCGCCCATAGCTGCTCCCGCCGCTGGTGCAACCACTGCGCCGGCCACGGCCAGTGGCAGTCCAGCGCCGGGCCGGGGGGCCGGCTCATATTCTTTTACAAATACCGAAGCCTCATCGGTGTCGTCATCCTCATCAAGTTCCAAAGAAGGGCCGGCGGCCTGCATACCGCCGGCCGCAACTGTGGCGGAAGTAGTAGCCGTAATCTCCGGCGCGGCCGGGCGGGTTTTCAGCGTCATGGCCGGGGCGGCGGGAGCAACCGGAGGGGCCACCGCCGCAGCCTGCTCGGCGGCAATTTCGGCTTCCAGCTCGGCGTCTTCGTCGGCATCGTCCTCGGTGCTGAGGCTGCGGAAGCGGCCCAGGTTGAGGCTGGTGACGTTGAAAAAGAACACCACGAACGATATCAGGGCGAAGGCCAGCAACAGCACCGTGCCCCAGCCGATGAGGCTGTCGAGCCAGGAAGCAGCTTCAAAACCCACGCCACCGCACAGGAAATCGAGGCGGTGAGCAAGCACGGGGTCAGCCCCCGGCGCAGCCAACGACACCACCACGTAGCCGAGCAAAATGCTCAGCCAGGCCATGCTGAACAGGCCCAGCGCCAGGATGTAGCTCACCGAAACCGGCGCGGCGCGGAACACAATCTTATACCCCAGGAAAAACACGATGGGAATGAGTGCGAACGCCGCCACCCCAAACAGTTTGTAGATGAACAGCTCGGCGGCCCAGGCCCCGAGCAGGCCCAGCCAGTTGTGCGATTCGGCCCCGGCTTCCCGCACCGGGATGGTGCTCATGGCCCCCACCACGCTCTGGTCGGCGTGGCCGGTGAAGAGGAAGGAGGTGAAGGCGATGGTGAGATAGAGGCTGCCCAGCAGCAGCCCGAAGCCCACGAAAAGGTGGAAACGACGGTCGCGCAGCAGGCTCAGCAGGTTGCCTACGCCGGGCAGGGGGCCGCGAGGGGCGCGGGGCGGCTTGGCGGGTTTGGCAATGGGGGCTTGTTGGGCGGCGCGGGCGGCTTTGGGCACGTTGGCGGCGGCGGGGCGGGGCTCTGGGCGGGCGGCGGGAGCGGGCTCGGGGGCCGGGCCGTTGGGGCGCGGCTCGTTGCGCCGGTTGGCCTTGGGCTCGTTCGGGCGGTTAGCCGAGGGGCCGGCGGGAGGGTTTTTATAACGATTATCGGCCATTCGACGGGTGCAGAAAGGTCAAATTTACACAATGCGGGCGGTAAACGGACAGATGAATTAAATCGAGGTATCGGAACGACAACTCCCCTCCTTACCAAGGAGGGGATGTTCGAGGCGCAGCCTCGGACGGGGGTGGTTGTGGGCGTTGCGCAGTTTTTGTAAGGCTACATTCCGTAATAACTGATGCAGACGCCACAACCACCCCAGCTGCCGCTTCGCGCCAGCGTCCCCTCCTTGGTAAGGAGGGGAGTTTCGTTCGGCATCCCTCCCCCACCCCATCCTAACTGCGCGGATGAAACTCGGTAATCACCTGCCGCAGAAAGTCTCTATCTAAGTGCGTATAAATCTCGGTGGTCGTGATGCTGGCGTGGCCCAGCATCTCCTGCACGGCGCGCAGGTCGGCCCCTCCTTCTATCAAATGGGTGGCGAAGGAATGGCGCAGCGTGTGCGGGCTGATGGTTTTGCGCAGCCCCGCCTGCTCGGCCAGTTTCTTGAGGGTGGTGAAGACCGTGATGCGGGACAACGGCCGGCCATTCTTGCTCAGGAAAGCGAAATCTTCGCTTCCCGGCTTGATATCCAAATGCCCGCGCACGCCGCTGAGGTAGAAGTTGAGGTGCTTGAGGGCTTCGCGGCCCACGGGCACGAGGCGCTCCTTGTTGCCCTTGCCCACTACTTTCATAAAGCCTTCGTCAGTATAGATGTTGCTCAGGCGCAGGTCGCAGAGCTCGCTCACGCGCAGGCCGGACGAGTAGAGCACTTCGAGCAGGGCGCGGGTGCGCAGGCCTTCGTCGGTGCTCAGGTCGATGGCGGCCAGAAGCTGCTCTACTTCGGGGTAACTGAGGGTATCGGGCAGGTGGCGGCCGGTTTTGGGGGCTTCGAGAGTATCGGTGGGGTCAAGTTTCAGCAGGTCTTCCATGATGAGGAAGCTGAAAAACGCCTTCAGGCCCGAGAGTGTGCGGGCCTGCGAGGTAGCGCTCAGGCCCAGCCCTTGCAGGGTGTTGAGGAATTCGCGCAGCACTTCGGTGCTCACCTGCGTGGGGCCGACGTGCAGCTTTTGAATAATGAGAAACTGCTGGAGCTTGGTGATGTCGCGCACATAGGCCTCCACGGAGTTGGGCGAGAGGGATTTTTCGAGGCGCAGGTAGCCGTCGAATTGCTTAATAGAAATTGGCCAGGTCATATTTAATTATAAATTCGGAATTATGAATTATGAGTTATTTGCGGGATGAAGGAGAATATTATTCAGCAGAAGTCGTATGCGTTTGCTTCGCGCATTATTAAGGCTTACAAGTATCTGGTAGGCGAGCAACGGGAGTTCGTGCTATCAAAACAACTCCTCCGAAGTGGCACTTCCATTGGGGCCAATGTAGAGGAGGCACTGGCGGCCAGCTCTACTGCCGACTTCATCAACAAGCTCAATATCGCTGCAAAGGAAGCGCGGGAAACCTCCTACTGGCTGCGCCTACTGCATGACAACGACTTTTTGCCCACTGAGGCTTTTGATTCTATTCACATCCATAATCTCGAAATCAGCAAGCTGCTGTCCAGCATCCTGCTTTCGACCAAAACCAATGCAAAAACAAACGCCACCCCCAATTCATAATTCATAATTTCTAATTCATAATTAAAGTGGACCTCCTGATAATAAACGGCCCCAACCTCAACCTGCTCGGCCGCCGCGAGCCCGGCATCTACGGCAACCGCTCCTTCGAAGACTTTTTCCCCGAGCTCGAAGAAGCCTTCCCGCAAGTGAAGCTCACGCAGTTTCAATCCAACCACGAGGGCGCGATTCTCGACAAGCTGCACGAAGTCGGCTTCATTCACCACGGCATCGTGCTCAACGCCGGGGGCTATACCCACACCAGCGTGGCCCTGGCCGATGCCGTGGCCGCCATCAGCGCGCCCGTGGTGGAGGTGCACCTGAGCAACCTGCACGCCCGCGAGGACTTCCGCCAGAAAAGCCTCTTTGGGCGGCACTGCGCCGGCAGCATCAGCGGCTTCGGGCTCGAAAGCTACCGTCTCGCCGTGCAGTGGTTCGTGAACCAGACGCCCAAACGGGTGGGCTTTCGGGTCTGATGACTGATAGTTATCGGTTTCCGGGGTAATGAAGATGATTTCCGGCTTTTTGCTATCAGTTTCCAGCATCATGCGGCGGTTTGTTATATCATAGTTGCGGTTTTCCATCAGTGAAAAACCGCAACTATGATATGGAAAATAGTAGCATTATGCTTGAAAAAAGTAGCTTAACACTGGAAACAAACGACAAAGAGGTAGAAGGCAATAGCTAAGCAGTAGAAACAGGAAACAAAATGGCTGAAACTATTAGCTAAGAGGTGTAAACAGTCGGCAAAGAGCTGGAAACCGGGGGTGAAGCAATGGGAAGAATGTTTTGGCGTTGGAACGACCATTGCGCCGTAAAATCATTCTCGTGGCACTTTCCGTAGCCGCTACCTTTGCGGCGGCGGCGCCCCTCTCCTCTAGCCTTTCTTCCTCATGTATACTTTCAATCCCGGGCCTTCGGCCGTATATCCCGCCGTTCGGCAGTACCTCACCGATGCCTTTGACGAGGGCTGGCTCTCGGCCCCGCACCGCTCCGAAAAAGTGACCGCCCTGGTCCGCCAGACCGTGGCCGACCTCAAAGCCAAGCTCAACGTGCCGCAGGACTACACCGTCCTGTTCACCGGCTCGGCCACCGAGTGCTGGGAAATCCTGGCCCAGAGCCTCACCCCCCGCCGCTCGTTCCACCTTTATAATGGCGACTTCGGCGAGAAGTGGTACAAGTACGCCAAGGCCATCCGGCCGGCCAGCACGGGCCTCAGCTTCGGGCTCGATGAGCTGCCCGACATCGCCAGCCTGCCCTTCGCCCCCGATGATACCGACCTCGTCTGCATCACCCAGAACGAAACCAGCACCGCCACCCAGCTCCGTGAAGGCTTCATCCTGAACCTCTACAACCGCCTCGGCGGGGCGCTGCTAGCCGTGGATGCCACCAGCTCGCTGGCCGGTCTGAACCTGAAATACATCAAGGCCGACATCTGGTACGGCTCGGTGCAGAAGTGCTTCGGGCTGCCCGCCGGCCTGGGCGTGATGATTTTATCGCCCCGCGCCGTGGCCCAGGCCAAGCTCGTGAACGACCGCGCCCACTACAACGCGCTGCCCGCCATGCTGAGCCAGATGCTCAACCACCAGACCAACTACACACCCAACGTGCTGGGCATTTACCTCATGAGCCGCGTGCTGGCCGACCGCGAGCCCATCAAAACTGTGCACCAGCACCTCGCCGACCGCGCCGAAAAGCTCTACGCCTTCTTCGAGCAGGCCACCCCGCTCACGCCCCTCATTCACAACTACGAAACCCGCTCCACCACCGTCATCGGCCTGCGCGGCGAGGCCGGGTTGATTGAGGAAATCAAAGCCAAAGCCAAGGAAGCGGGCCTGCAGCTGGGCAGCGGCTACGGCCCGCTCAAAAACACCACCATCCGCATCGCCAACTTCCCCGCCGTGCCCGATGCGGCAATGGAAGCCCTGGTGCAGTTTTTCGCGAAGGAATACCCTGGATAATATGCTGTAGGGGCGGGGCCTGCCCCCGCCCGCCGTTGCACGGAATCGTTGCAACGGCGCGAACGGCGGGCGGGGGCAGGCCCCGCCCCTACCTAAAGCAACCTCCCCATGCTCAATCTCCAGCAAATCTTCTCCGTCACGCTCACGCTCTTCGCGGTGATTGACATCGTGGGCTCCATCCCGATAATCATCCAAATTCGGCAGCGCGAAGGGCAAATTAAGGCCGAGCTGGCCACCTTCGTGGCGGGCTGTTTGATGGTGGCCTTCCTGTTTCTGGGCCAGAGCATTTTGCGGTTGTTTGGGGTCGATAACGAGAGTTTTGCGCTGGCGGGCGCGGTCATCATCTTCCTCATTGGGCTCGAAATGATACTCGGCATCCAGCTTTTTCATTCCGACCTCACGGCCAGCACCGGCTCCATCGTGCCGCTGGCGTTTCCGCTTATCACCGGGGCCGGCACCATGACCACGCTGCTCTCGCTGCGCGCCGCCTACACGCTGCCCAACATCCTGGTCGGCATCCTGCTCAACCTCGTGTTCGTCTACGCCGTGCTCAAAACCAGCCCCTGGATTGAGCGCCAGCTCGGCAAAGCCGGCGAGGACGTGCTGCGCCGCGTGTTCGGCGTGATTCTGCTGGCCATTGCCATCAAGTTATTCAAGGCTAATTTTTAAGATGATTCATCTGTTCACCGACGGCTCGGCCCGCGGCAACCCCGGCCCGGGCGGCTACGGCGCCATTCTGCGCTACGGCCCCCACGAGAAAGAGCTCACCCAGGGCTTCCGCCGCACCACCAACAACCGCATGGAGCTGCTGGCCGTGATTGTCGGCCTCGAAGCCGTGACGCGCCCCGACCTGCCCATCCGTGTCGTGTCCGACTCGAAATATGTGGTCGATGCCGTGGAGAAGAAATGGGTATTCGGCTGGGCTGCGAAGTCTGATTTCGGCAAGAAGGCCAACGAGGACCTGTGGCGGCGTTTCCTGCGCATCTACAAGCAGCGCAAAGTCACTTTCCACTGGATAAAAGGGCACGCCGGCCACGCCGAAAACGAGCGCTGCGACGTGCTGGCCGTACAAAGCGCGCTGGGCAAAGGCCTGCTGGTGGATGAGGGGTACGAGGCCATCGAGGCCACCAAATCCCTGCTGTAGCCGTTTCATGCCCAACGACTATTTCCAGTTCCAGCAGTTCCGCATTGAGCAAGGCGCTTGCGCCATGAAGGTGAGCACCGACGCCTGCCTGCTGGGCGCGGCCGCCGACCTCACCGGCGCTACCCGCCTGCTGGACATTGGCACCGGCACGGGCCTACTGGCCCTCATGGCCGCCCAGCGCCACCCCACCGTCGCAATCGAAGCGGTGGAGATTGACGCGGCAGCCGCTACTCAAGCGGCGGCCAATGCAGCGGCCAGCCCGTGGGCCGGGCGCATTGACGTGCGGGCCATGAGTTTGGCTGATTATGTGGCCACGCGGCCCGAACTATTTAGCCACATTGTTTGCAACCCGCCGTTTTTCCGGCAGTCGCTCCGCTCGCCGGATGCGGCCCGCAGCACCGCCCGCCACGAGGCGGCCGACTCGCTTTCTTTTGAAGCATTAGCGGCTTTTGCGGCGGATTTTCTCTCGCCAGTGGGCTTGCTCACCGTGCTGCTGCCACCGCCCGAGATGCGGGCATTCGAGCAGGTAGCGGCGGTAGCAGGATTGCACGCAACCACGCGGCTGGTGGTACGGCACCGCCCCGGCAGCAAAGCATTGCGGCACATCACCGGGTTTCGACGGGAGGCGGCGGTGTTGCGGGAAACGGCGCTGATTATCCGCACGGCGGAAAATGACGCGGAGTATTCGGCGGATTTTCGGGCGCTACTGGCGGGGTTTTATCTGGCGCTGTAGCGCTACACCAACCCGGCCAGCAGGCCCAGCTTTTCGCGGTGCAGGCTATCGAGCAAGTCGTGCTCCAGCGTGCCGAACTCATTGGCAGCATAGTGCCGCTGCACCCGCCCATCTACCAGCACCGAGATTTCATCGCAGGTTTCGGTGAGGGCCCCCAGGATGTGCGAGGTGAGCAGAATACCCGTACCCCGGTCACGCAGGCGCTTCAGGATGGCCTTCAGCAGCAGGTTGGCTTCGAGGTCGAGGCCGTTGAAGGGCTCATCGAGAATAAGGTAGTCGAATTGCTGCACCAGCAGCGCAAGCAGGGCCAGCTTCTTGCGCATCCCGGCCGAGTATTCGTCGGCGTACTGGTCGAGGGGCAGTTCCAGGATTTGGTTCCAGCCCACAAAATCCGTGATGGTGCGGCCCCGCGCCTGCAGGCAAAACTCCAGATACTCGCGCCCGGTGAGGCGCGGGTAGAAATACGGCTCATAGGGCAGCAGGCCCGTGTGCTCGCGCACGGCCGGCCCCGCCGTATCGTGGATGGTGCCGATGAAGTCGTTTTCCAGCCCGTAAAGGCAGTTGATGAGCGTGGTTTTGCCCGCGCCATTGGCTCCCACCAAGCCATGAATGGTGCCGGGAAGCAGGTTCAGGCTAACATCGTGCAGCACAACGTGCGAGCCGTAGGCCTTGCGCAGATTAACAATTTCCAGCATACCATTCAATCAAAAAAAGGTCGTCACATCAAGTCATCAGTCAGCTCTTAACTCCTGGCTTTTACCTCTTAACTCACCATCCCTATCACCGCCCGCAGTCGCCGCTGGCTTTGCCAAATCAAGCCGCCCACCGCCACCAGCAAGAGCACCGGGTATACCGGATGGGCAAATAGCGTGAGCGCTACGCCCACCACCAGCGCCTGCGTGGTGCGAATATGCGTGGCATTGGGATAGAAGGCATATTTGGTGAGAATCAGCAGCGCCACCAGCCCCAGCCAGAACACACCCACCGCTACCGTGCCGCCCACGCCGGCCGGCCCCGCCGCCAGCAGCCAGAAAAACGGCGCCGCCGTAAGCGCCGCGTAGACCACACCCAGCCCCAACCGCCGCCGTAGAAACTGCACCGGTGTGTGGGCCGCCAGCACCAGCATGGTCACGGGCTCGGGGGTGCCGTAGCAGGCCAGCAGTACCAGCAGCCACGCTACCAGTGCCACGCCCGGCCCCAGCGGCGAGGCGTGCTGCCACAGCGCCCCGGCCAATAGCACCGGCCAGGCCCAGAGGCCCCCGCCGCGCAGCCCGCTCACCCACTCAAACGCCTCGCTCCGAAACAGGCTGCGGGCGCGGTGTTGCGTGCTGCGGCTGTCGCGGGCCGCCGGCAACAGGGCCGCCGTGGCGGGCAGCATCAGCGTCAGCAGGGCCGCACCCCAGTCGTTGAAAATAGCCAGTACTAATGCCAGAGGCAGCGCCAGCAGCAGGTATTCCACGGCCAGCCAGCGCCGAAAGTGCGGCGCGCTAATGAACAGAAAGCGTAAGTCGGCCCGCTGGCGGTGGGCCGACCCCAGTGTTAGGAACGTGAGTATTGGTACTGCCCATTGGCCCTGCGGGTGCGGGGCTGCCAGTATCAAGCCCCGGCCCCCGGCCGCCAGCAGCACCGGAGCCAGCAGCGCCAGTCGCAGCAGCCCGATTTCGCGCAGCAACCGGCCCAGCAGCCGGACACGCAACCGCAAATAAGCCCATAGCGACATCATACCGCGCTCCAACGCCTGGTTGCCAGCGCGTATTGCCCGGCGAAAGCCACTACGCTTCTTCCTCGTGGAAGACAATGCCGTAATACGCCGCCAGCTCGTCCAGAATCGGCTCGTACAAATCCGCCTGCACCGGAATGAGCACGCCGCGCTGGGGCACTTCGCCGCGCAGCAGGCGGCGAACGGCCATGCCCAAGGGCAGGCCCACGGTTTTGGCCATGCCGGTGTGGGTGGCGTCGTCGCCCTCCACGGCCAGCGAGGAGGTGAGGCGGTGCATGGTGCCGGACAGCTCAAACTCGAAGAGGTGCTGCATCACAATCAGGTCATGGTCGTGGGGCTGGAGCTGCCACTTTTCGGCCAGCAGGCGCTCCAGCAGCTGGGCGGGCGTGGCGTGGGCATGGCCCACGGGCCGGTCCGAAAACAGGCCCAGCCAGCTCAGGCGGTCCATTTCTTCACCGGCGGGGTTCAGGCCGAGGTAGGTAGCCGTGCGCTGGGCCAGGTCGAGGTGCGGAATGTGGGAGGCGGGCAGGTAGGCGGCCACCAGCTCGGCCCAGGTCATGGTTTCGGGGTTGTCGAGGTTCACCGCATCATCGGTCAGGCCCAGGCGCACCAGCGCGTGCCAGGCGGCGCAGTAGCCCGGCCGCCGCAGCGTGCCGCGCAGGATGGTCGGGATATCTTCCAACCCATACGGCGCGCGGTAGCTCAGCGAGTCGCGGTTGGCGTAGCCTTCAAAGTCGCCGTATTCGGGCACCGCCAGCGTTTCGGTGCGGGCAAAGAGCTGCTGGTAGGGAATGAAGCGCGGCAGGCCGTTTTCGAGGAACTTGGCCGTGCTCTGGCCCGCTAGCACCACGTTGCGCGGGTTCCAGGTGAACTTGTATTTCCACGGATTGTCGCCCTCCGCCGCCGGGGCCAGCAGGCCGCCGCAGTAGCTTTTGAAACTCGTAATGATGCCCCCACGCTGCCGGATATGGGCAATGGCCCGCATGGCCGACATGTGGTCGAGGCCGGGGTCGAGCCCGCATTCCATGAGCAGCGTCACGCCCGCCGCCTGGGCCTCCTCGTGCAGCGCCCGAATCTCGGGGCTCACGTAGCTGGCCGTGGCCAGGTGGCGGCCGTGGCGCACGCAGGCCCGCGCCACCACGGGGTGCAGGGCGGCCGGCAGCATCGAAATCACGGCATCGGCCTGGCTCACCAGCTCTTCCAGCTGCGCCTCGTTATCGGTGGAAAAGGGCACGGCGCGGGCGTACTCGGTGTGGGCGGCCAGCACCGGCACCAGGTGCGCCGGGTTCACATCGGCCACGGTCAGGAACCAGTTTTCGGTGGGCGCGTGGCGCAGCAGGTACTGAATGAGGGACGAGGCCGAGCGGCCGGCCCCGAGAAGCAAAAGGCGGGAAGTCATGCGGCAAATATGGGGAATAAGGGATAAGGGAGAGGACACTGGTGAATTATTAAGGCGGGAGAACTCCTTCCCACCGAGCCCATTTTCCCCTGCCCCCTATTCCTTTCTTTCTTATTTTCTATCCCTTATCCCCTGTTCCGTATTACCTTCGCCGCCCCCTAATCCCATCCGCATGGCCCGCAATTCCCGCCAGCAGCTTATTGACTTCGAAGAGCTGGACGCCGCTACCGACCTCACCCCCGCCGAGCAAACCACCTGGCAAGCCGCCCGCGATGCCACCACGCACGCCTACGCCCCCTATTCCGGCTTCCACGTCGGGGCCGCCCTGCTCCTCGCCGATGGCACCATTTTCAAGGGCACCAACCAGGAAAACGCCGCCTATCCCTCGGGCCTCTGCGCCGAGCGCACGGCCCTGTTTGGCCTCGCCGCCGCCCAGCCCGGCCACGCGCCCATCGTGGGCATGGCCGTGGCCGCCCGCCCCGGCCACGGCGAGTTTGGCCCGGCCATGCCCTGCGGGGCCTGCCGCCAGGTGATGCTGGAATACGAGACCCGCCAGGGCCAGCCCATCCCGCTGCTGCTGCCCAGCCGCGACGGCACCATCCTGCGCTTCAATACCCTCAGCGCCCTCATGCCCTTCTGCTTTTCGGCCGATGACCTGCCGCCCGCCGGGTAGCCGGTAGCCGTCGCTACTATTTCATGGAGCGCCACCTAACCGTTGCCCGCACCGCCCGCTATCAGCAACTGGGTGAATTATCACCCCAAACGCGGCGCGTGTGGTTCATCTGCCACGGCTATGGGCAATTGGCGGCGTATTTCATCCGTCACTTCGCCTTTCTGGCCGACGCCGACCCCACCACCGTCATCATCGCCCCCGAAGGCCTTTCCCGCTTTTACCTCAGCGGCAACGGCGGCCGCGTAGGCGCCAGCTGGATGACCCGCGACGACCGCCTGCACGAAATCGACGACCACATTGGTTTCCTCAACCAACTGGCCGCCGCCGTGCTGCCGCAGTGTCCGCCCGAGGTGCAAGTCACCGTGCTGGGTTTTTCTCAAGGCACGGCCACCGTGGGCCGTTGGCTGGCGCAGGCGGCTTTCCGGCCCGCTCACCTCATTCTCTGGGCCGGCGGCTTCCCCGAGGATGTTGCTCCCGGTGCCGTGCAACAGCTCCTCCAGGGTTTGCCGGTTTCCGTCGTCATCGGCTCCGATGACGAGTACATTTCCACGGCCCAGGCCCAACAGCAACAGCAGCTACTACAGCAATTCGGGGCCGACGCGCAGTTGCTCACTTTCGCCGGAAAGCACGAGCTAAACCGTTCCATCCTAGAAAAGCTAGCCGTCTCAGGATAATAGAAAAGGCCCGCCGGTTGCGCGTTTGCGCAACCGGCGGGCC
>NZ_JBCEVZ010000072.1:0-22901 GCF_038448715.1 Hymenobacter segetis
ACGCCCAACTACCACTGTGGTTTTTTAGCTACCGGCTCATTATCTTTGCTTTATTCCCACCGCCTTATGTCCTAGTCTATGAAGCCTGAAGATACTGCCGTTGTGCTTGTGGAACCAGCTCCGGTTCCGGTCGTTCGCCAGCACAACGCCATCACCCAGGCCCGCTACGACTACACCGCGTGCCAGCTGGACATCTTCTTCTACTTGCTCTCCCGGCTGCGCCGGGATGATACGGCGGACCAGGAGTACACCATCTACGTGAAGGATGTGGAGGCCCTGACCGGGCGGCAGTGGAATTACCAGCAGTTGCGCGAAGCGACAGCGGATATGGGCTCGCGCATGTTCGAGGTGGAAAACGAGCGCACGTACCAGCAGCTGTGGATGTTTCAGCGGGTGGAATACATCAAGGGCAAGGGCTGCCTGCAGATTCAGCTGGCGGCGCCCATCCGGCCCTTCCTGTTCAACCTTAAGGAAAACTTCACCTCCTACCAGCTGCACTCGGCCCTGAAACTGAGCAGCAAGTACGCCAAGCGCATCTACCAGCTCGTGAGCCAGTGGAAGGACAAGGCTTCGACGCGCACTTACCCGCTGGACGAGTTCAAGCAGATGCTGCACCTGAAGGACCCCAAAGGAAAGGAGCCGGAACTGTTTCAGAACATCAGCCAGCTCAAGGCCCGGGTGCTCGACATCGCCGTGCGCCAGGTCACCGAGCACACCGACCTGAAGATTAACTACGAGCTGGTCAAGAAGGGGCGGGCCTACGACGCGGTGCGCTTCACCATTGCCCGCCAGCAGCCCCAGCAGTTGCCCATTCCCTTCGAGCAGCCTTCGGAGGATGCCCGGGCCAACGCGGCCCGGCAAAGCCTGGAAGCACTGGGCATCACCCAGCCCCAGCTGGTGGCCACCATCCTCGGCGACCCCAAGCACCTGGACCAGCTGTTTAAGTTTACCTACCAGCTCAAAACCGACAAGGTGAAGGCGACCAAGAACCCCGGCGGTCTTTTCTTGAAAATCTGCGGCCTGCGATAATCAGCCCTTGGCTTCCACCTGCCGGGTGTTGGCAGCAGCCGCTTCGGCCCGCACCACGGCGAACAACTCCTCCTCGGACACCTGTAGCACCCGCGCCAGCTGCTGCAGCTCGCCCACCGTGCAGGTGCCGGGGCTACGCTTGCGGGTGTCGTAGGTACGGGCCGACACTCCCCAGGCCTCCACGATGCGCTTGCGGGTGCCGGCTACTTCGAGCAATTCCGCCAAGGTGCCGGGGTAGTGTACCCGGGGCGGACTGGTCAGCGGCTCGGTAAAAGCGACGGTTGGGGCAGCAACTTTGGACATCAGAAAAAGCTGAAAAAGGCACAGAATAAAGCGCGTAAGGTATAGGCTTTACGTCGTACCTGAAAAACCAGCTTGCCGGTTTTTAGAAAATCAAGCCGGCGGGGCTTTTGCAATGGCCCCGCTAATGGCCCCTACCACTGACACAGGTGCTGGCTCTGGAGCGGCAACCGGTTGCAACTGCAGCCCTGGGCTGCTTCCGTGGCCAGGGTCTGCTCTTCCCAGCTTGCGCACTCGGCTACGGCCAGCGCCAGCCACTTCCACAGCTGCCCCGCTGCCGTGCATCCGCTGATATGCTGCTCGGCGGATTGCCGGCGGGCCGGGGTAATGGCGGGGTGCTGCAAAATGCAGCGCAGCTCGGCGCGGAGTGCCTCCATTTCCGGAGTCTGGGGCAACTGGGATGATGCGGGCATGAGTGAGCGGATAAAGTGATACCAGGCGCGAGTTCAGCCGCCCCGGGTCCTGGCGGAGCGGCTGAGCGCGGGCGGGGTTAGCGCATCATGTTGGATTTCATCAGCAGCACCGGGCCGGCCACCACGTCCACGGGGGAGTACTGGTCGAGCGGGTAGGTCTCAAACCAGGCGGCCGTGGCCAGTGGGTTGATGGGCCGGCGGCGGTCTTTGCCCTCGTCGTCAAAAACGAGGATATACCCATCGTAGGGCCCGTGCTGCGGGCAATGCACGTCGATGTAATCCGCCTCCAGCGCCGCGCAAAGCTGGGTTAGCTGAAAGGTTTTGCGGCCCTTCTCCGGACGCACCTCGCGCACGCTGCCGTCCACGCCCAGCAGCATGGCCGCGCCCTCGGCGGGGAGCATCGCGGCGTACTGGCTCCGGAAGTATTCCCCCAGCGCCTCCCGCGAAGGGTATTCCCGCGCGCCCACTACCTGCAGCGGGCTGCGGTCGTAGGTCGTGGTGGGGAAGAGGTTGCCGGTAGTGCCACACAGAGCCACAATCTGGGTGGGCTGACCGGCGCGGGTGCGCAGGAACAGGCGGGGAGGCAGGGGGAAGTTGGCTCCCTCGGGCTTTACCAGTTCCGTGTTGTGCAGACTAAAGAGCAGGGCTTGCGGGCGAGTTGAGCGAGGGGCCTTTTCCATAATACAGAGCTGATTTATTGCTGGTTGCTTCTGTATTATAAACGATTTAACGCGGTCTGTAGTTCTCTTTTTGCCATTTATTTTATATCATTTTGCTCTTTTCATCCGCTCTTCTTTGCCCCACTGCCCAGCGCGCACAAGACCCCAAAAAGCGCAACAGCCTGGCTCGACTGTTGCGCCCGGAATGGAAAGCAGTTAGTCCACGGCAAACATGCTTGCCTGCCGGGCCATCAGCGGCAGGGGCATGCGCTCGGCTTGGGCAATTGCCTGCTCGACAGCGTGGCGGTCCGGGAAGCGCGGGAGCTGCTAGTGGGCTGCCTGCCGCACCAGCTCCGCAAAATGTGGCGTGGACCGGCCGAATTAATAGGTTTTATAAGCCAAATGAAACGGTTTTCTGCTGCTCCAGCCAAATCAGCCGCCTTTGCAGGGGCCCGCCCTCAGGCTGGGCCGACGGCCGGCGCCAGTGGTGCCCCTGGAATCCCCAGGCGCCGGTTCGGGCTCCGGCTGGTTGCGGGCGTCTGCCCCAGCGAGGGCTCAAACCAATCCCGGTAAGCAGTCGTCAGTCGGTCGGCCACGATGGCCAGGCGCTCGGTTTCGCCGGCGCGCAACACCCAGACGTGGGCACTGCCGCAGCCGACCTCGTAGCCGGTGCCGAGCAATTTCTTCACTGCCCCCGCCAGCCCGCGCAAATCGGTGGTGTGGGTGTGGGCCTGCACGTGCCGGCGCAAGGCCTCCAGGCGGCGCTTTTCGGCAGCATCAGCGGGTTTCTGCTCAATGGCCAGGTAGGCCTGCTGGGGCGGGAAGGGATTAGCTAAGGGAACGGATTTGAGGGACTGCGTCATGAGAGTAGGGTAGGGGTGGAGGGAAGCCAAAGCGCCGGTGCTACTCAGCGCGCGTGCAGGTAGCGAATGTCCCGGAAGCCGGCCAGCAGCCGGGCCGTAGCAAAAGCCTGGGCAAACCGGCCGCCGTGGTAGTCGGCGTGCAGTTGGCCGACCTGGGTGAATTCGTAGGCGAACCCGGTAGGGCCGCCCAGGGGGTGCAGGCACTGGTCAGCCTCCCCGGCACTGAAGCCGCTCAGGTCGCGGCCGCCCCGGCTGAGCAGCACCTGCACCCCCGGCCGCTCATCCGGGCCCCGCTCGTACACCTCGTAGATGAGGCCCACGGCCTGCTCGCGGGGATAAAGCACGGCGTCGCCAATGGTTAGCTGGTGGGGAGTATTCATCGTGAGGGTCGTGATAAAGTTTAAAGCAAAAGCAGGCTATACTGGCCACCCTGGTTTTCGCGGGTGGTGCGAACCGCCTCGCGCGCAATGGGCCGCAAGGCCTTCACCAGGGCTTCGAGGACCTGAAAATCATCCGTCGTGGCCAGGCCCAGCTGCAGGCGCCCGGCCACTTCCAGCGTCAGGCCTTCGTTGTTGAGGCCGTAGCCGCGCTGCTGCATGTCGGCTTCCACGTCGGTCAGCGCGGCGGCAACCCGGGCGCGGTACTGGTTCCAATCGGGGTCCCCGAAAACGGGGGCTTCGGCTGCATTCATGGGACGGTGGGGAAGTGATGAGGGGGAAGTGATGAGGAGGTAAAGGGCCGGCCTTAGGGTCAGCCGCCGGAAGCGACTGCCCGCGGGGAAACTCAGGCAGCGGCCAGCCAGCTGAGCTCGGCGTCCCGGTACTGCTGGCTGACCTCGTCCTCGGCCAGCGCGAATTCCAGCACCCGGGCCGGAGCGGGGGCGGGCACTGATTCGCCCTCTTCTTCGACTCCCAGAATCAGCTTGGCGGCGCGCTGGGCCTTGCTGGCGGCTTGCAGCACCAGCTTTTTATCGTTTTTGAGCCGCTCCAGCCACGTCTGGATATAGGCCACGGCATTCTCTTCGGTCTGCGCGGTATCGAGGCCGGCGGCCGCGCACAGGAAGGAAGCGCCCATCTCCGCCGTCAACTCCTCGCGGGCGTAGCTGGCCGAAAGCTTGCCTTCGCCGGCGATCAGGTCCGGGCGGTCAAGCCGGGAAGCGTGGCCGGTGCTGTGGGTTAGCTCGTGAAACAGCGTAGCGTAGTAGCCTTCGCCCGTGGTGAAAGTAGCCCGCTCGGGCATATTCACAATATCCAGCGACGGGGAGTAGTAAGCGCGCTGGTGCCGGTGCTCGATGGCGGGGCGTCCTTCCCAGCGGCACACAATGGCTTCGGCCGCCGCTATGGGCGTGTGGTCGTGGCGCTCCACGGCGGGCAGGTTAAACTCGATGCCTTCAACGTCCTCTACCGAAAACACGGTGTAGTACTTCAGAAAGGGCAGCTTTTCCTCTTTGCCGGTTTGCTCGTTCTCGCGCACCGACACGTTGTAGTACACGACCGGGTGCCCCTTGGCGCCCTTGCGCACGTTGCCGCCCAAGGCCAGCGCCTGCTTGAAGGTCAGGAAAAAGGGCAGCGCGCCGCTGAAGTGCAGCAGAAAGGCATTGATGCCCGAGTAAGCCGCGCCGGTCGCGTAGTTGCGGGGCAGGCCGTAGACCGCATTCCACGGCTTGCGCCACGGAATCACGCCGCCTTCCAGTGCGGCCACTATCCGGTCGGTTACAATCTGGTACACATCGGGGCGGGGAGAGGTAGCAGCGGCAGCTTGGCAGGTGGATGGCTTGCGGGTCTTTTTCATAATAAAGCGCTGTTTTTGTGGGCGTTTGTTATACCTATTAAACGCAAATAGTCACCTGATAGTTTATTTTTTGCTTCTTATTATATATCTTTTTGCTCTTTTTATTAGACTTTCTTTCCCTACTGCCCCCTCCGGGACCGGGTTAAATCAGTCACTCCTTTCAACTGGTCAGCTTCAAGGCTGAGGAGTTGAAAAACCACTTTTTATAAGCGAAGAGTGCCCCGGCGCGGGCCTGTTTTTGGGCAGGCTGGCCTCGGGGTGTGGCGGGCTGGTGACGGTTGCGCACGGCCCATCAGGCCTGACCTGGCGCCAGGATTGACTACTATTTTTAGCTTTCTTGTTACTAATTTTATTAGTAGCGCGTATTATTGTGGGTACGCCTACTCCATACCACCCATGCGCAACGTCGAACTAATCCCCGTCCATGACTCCCAGACCCCGTTTTTACTCCCGCTTTTCAGCTGTTCGGTATCCGCCGGCTTTCCCTCGCCGGCATCTGACTATACCGATGAGCTCTTCGATTTAAACCGCCTGCTGCTGCGTCACCCGGACGCCACGTACCTGGTGCGGGTGAGCGGGGAGAGCATGAAAAACGCCGAGATTCACGAAGGCGACCTGCTGGCCGTGGACAAGCAGCTGGAAGCCGACCACAACCACATCGTGGTGGCCGTTGTGGACGGGGAGTGCACTGTCAAGCGCCTGGTCTGCGTGCACGGCACCTGGTGGCTCAAGCCGGAAAACCCCGACTACCAGCCTTGGGAGATTCGCGACGCCGGCGACGTGCGCATCTGGGGGGTGGTCACCCACGTGCTCCACGAATTAATTCCCGGTAAACTGGCGGCTTTGCTGCGCACCCGCGACTAGCCATGTATGCCTTAGTCGACGCCAACAACTTCTACGTGTCCTGCGAGCGGGTCTTCCAGCCCCGGCTCGACGGCCGGCCCGTCGTAGTCCTTTCCAACAACGACGGCTGCATCATTTCCCGCTCGGCCGAAGCCAAGGCCCTGGGCCTGCAGATGGGCGACCCGTATTTTCAAGTCAAGCCTCTGCTGGAGCAGCACCACGTGGCCGTGTTCTCCAGCAACTACGCCCTTTATGGCGACATGTCGCGCCGGGTGATGTGGTACCTGAGCCAGGTAACGCCGGCGGTGGAAGTGTACTCCATCGATGAGGCCTTTCTGGACCTGCACGGCATGGAGCCCTTCGTGGTGGACAGCCTGGATACGTTCGCCCGTGACGTCCGCGCCAACGTGCTGGCCCGCACCGGCATTCCCACCTGCGTGGGCATCGCGCCCACCAAAACGCTGGCCAAGCTCGCCAACCGCCTGGCCAAGAAGAACCCGGCCCTGGGCGGGGTGTGCCACCTCGACACGGCCGAGCGCCGCCGCTGGGCCCTGGAGCAGGTGGCGGTAGAGGACGTGTGGGGCATCGGGAGGCAGTACGCCCAGAAGCTCTACGCAGCCAACATCACCACCGCGGCGGGGCTGGCCGGCTGCTCCGAGGCCTTTGCGCGCAAGCACCTGGGCGGGGTGGTGGGCGGCCGGCTGGTGCGCGAGTTGCAGGGCCTCCCCTGCCAGGGCCTGGCCCCGAGTGAGGACGGCACGCTTTCCCGTCGCAGCCTGTGCTGCTCGCGCACCTTTGGGCGGCCGCTGACGGAGTTTCCCGATGTCACCGGCGCGGTCAGCGCATTTGCCTCGCGGGCGGCCGAGAAGCTGCGCCGGCAGGGCGACGCGGCCCACCTCATCACGGTTTTCCTGAGCAAGAGCCGCTACGGGCTGGAAGCGCCGCCGTACTCCAGCTCGGCGGTATTGACCCTGCCCGTGGCCACTAACGACACCATGGAACTGGTCCGGTTTGCGCGGGCGGCGCTCAAGCGCCTCTGGCAGCCGGGCACCCGCTACACCAAAGCGGGCGTGATTCTCGACGGCCTGGAGCCGGAAGGGCAAACCCAGCTGACGCTGTTTGAAGCCGGGCCGGTTTCCGAAAAGCGGAGCCGGCTAATGGCCGAGCTCGATGCACTGAACCGCCGCTTTGGCAAAGGCACCGTGAAGCTCGCCTCCCTGGTGTTGCCTGCCGGCCACTTGCGGGCGCCATGGGAAGGGCAGGCGCAGTGGCGCACGCCGCAGTACACCACCCGGCTGGAAGATTTACTGTTGGTGGGGTAGGCGCGAGCCGGGTCAGTAGTGCGCCGCTTTCCGCCAACATGGTGGCGACAGCCGGTGCTTTTGGGCCTGCTTCAGCTTCGTAAACAGCCCGTTGGCCCTGCCACGGTCGATGACGTCCCGGTATTAGGCGGAGCCGGTGGCCTTCATTGGCAGAGCGCAATGTGCTGCAACAACGCCGGAACTGAGCACCATGCCCGGCCCGGGCGTACCCGTTAGGCAGAAGGCCGTTCGTCCAGCCGAGCCGCGTTCAGCAAATAGCTGGCCTTGGTTAAAAGGTTGGTCCAAAAGTCGCGTTTGGACTTGCCGCTGGTTACTTGCAGTATTCAAGACGCGGGCGTAGTTAATTGTGCGTTATGTGGTTCAGAAACCATAGCTCATAAAGCAACCAGCCAAAAACTTTCAGAACCCACTTCTTGACCCATCAAAATCAGTTGTGTTGCCTCGCGCAGCCAGTAGGGGATGGGGTTGCAGAAAGGCGCACCTTTTTTAACACCAGCTAGGAGCTCAAATAGTTCGCTTTGATTGGAATTCCGTCTGGGATAACTTGACACCTCAATACTTACTTCTTTACTGACCAAGGATGCAAACATCGGTTGCTGTATAATATCGCCAGCACGTTTGATGCAAACTGTGTAGTTTGCGAGATAGATGAAAAAAGCTGCTGCTGGCTTCGTTCTCATTCATTACCAGCATTCATGGCCAAGGAAAAATTAGTGGAGTTTCTACAGCGTGCCGGCTTTATCAACGCATCGCAGGCTAGCGATATTGCTGAGAGTTTTACCCATCGCATGCTTCACAAAAGTGACTTTTTGTTGCACGCCGACAGCGTCAGCGATGCCTATTTATTCCTAGACAGCGGGTTATTACGGGCATTTGTGTACGATACCGAAGGAAACGAAGTCACTACTGGTTTTTATTCGGGCGGGCAGATTGCCTTTGAGGCATCTTCTTTCTTCAATCGAACGCCTTCTCAACAATACATGCAAGCCCTGACCGAGTGTTCGGGCTGGTTGGTTACGCACCAGCAGTTCAATGCACTGTTCCATGCGCGGCCGGAGTTTCGGGAGTTCGGCCGGTCGGTGCTTGTGCGGACGCTGGCCAGCATGCAGGAACGAATGCTGGACCAAATTCGGGAAACGGCGACAGCCCGGTACGAAAAGCTCATGAAGGCCAGCCCTGAAGTATTGCAGTATGCCCCACTCAAGCACATTGCCTCTTATTTGGGCGTGACCGATACCTCGCTTAGCCGCATCCGCGGAAGTGCCAAGGAAGCCCATTATTAGCGGCTGGTGGGACCGCCAATAAGCCAGCCTGCCGCTACGCCGTATATTTTTTCACAATGATGGTAGCCGTGTGCCCGCCGAAGCCAAAGGAGTTGCTCATGGCGTAGGTTACCGGCAAGTACACTGGCTGGTGTAGCGCCAGCGGAAAGCGACCAATGAATTCCGGGCCCAGCGCGGTGGTATTGATAGTGGGCGGAACGATGTCATTCTGTACCGCGTGCACGCAGGCAATGGCCTCAATGGCCCCGGCAGCCCCGAGCAGATGGCCGGTCATTGACTTGGTCGCACTGACGTGGAGGTAAGGCGCGGGCCCAAATACCCGCTCGATAGCCTTGGCCTCGCTCGCGTCCCCCAGGCCAGTGGACGTGGCGTGGGCATTGAGGTAGTCAATCTGGGCCGCATGCAGGCCAGCATCATCGAGGGCCGCCTGCATGCTTAGGTAGGCCCCTTCGCCCTCGGGGTGGGTGCCGGTGAGGTGGTAGGCATCGGCGGCCATGCCCCCGCCCACCACTTCGGCCAAGATGGGAGCCCCGCGCCGGAGCGCATGTTCGTATTCTTCCAGCACCAGCGCCCCGGCACCCTCGCCCAATACAAAGCCGTCCCGGTCTTCATCGAAGGGGCGGGAGGCTGTAGCGTAGTCGTTGTTGCGCGTGGACAGCGCTCGGGTCGCGTTGTAGCTGCCGATGCCAGTGGCGTTAATGGCAGCCTCCGAACCTCCCGAAATCAGCACGTCCGCTTTGCCCCAGCGAATGTAGTTGAAGGCATCAATCAGCGAAGTAGTGGACGTAGCGCACGCCGAAACGGTGGCGTAGTTCAGACCGCGCAATCCGTACTTGATGGAAATAAGACCCGCCGCAATGTCAATGATGATTTTGGACGTAAAAAACGGGTTAAAGCGCGGGGTGCCGTCGCTGCCAGCGAAGTCCGAAATCTGCTCCTGCAGCGTTTGCAGCCCGCCCATGCCCGAGCCCCAGATAACGCCGATGCGAGTGCGGTCCAGCTGGTCGAAATCCAGTTGGGCGTGACGAATTGCTTCGTCGGCGGCTACCAGGGCATACTGCGTGAACGGGTCGTATTTGCGGGCCTCGCTGCGGTCGAGGAAATTGAGTGGGTCAAACCCTTTCAGCTCGCAGGCGAAGCGGGTCTTAAACTTGGCGGCATCGAAGCGCGTGATGGGGCCTACGCCGTTCACTCCCGCCACCAAGGCGCGGCCAAAGGAAGGGGCGTCGTTGCCGATGGGGGTGAGGGCACCCACGCCCGTCACGACCACTCGTTTTAGTTCAGGCATACAAATGAGAATTTAAAGGATATGGAAGCCCGGCTTAATGGTCGGAGAGGCTGACCACGACCGGTGCGGCCCCCGGCCGGCGGCGCAATACGAGCAGCAAAAGGGGCATGGCAATCAGAAAGCACCCGCCCACCAGTAGAAAGGCATCGTTGTAGCTTTGAATGCCCGCCTGCAGGTTCACCCGGCTGTCCAGTAGTTGGTAAGCCCGCTGAACGGCCTCGACTGGCGCCGTTCCCATGCGGGACGCAACCAGATTGGTGGTGGCGGCCAACCGTTCACTGACGTTTAAATCGCCAGCGGTCAGGTGCGTCACTAGGGCTTGGCGGTGCACGGCAAACTGGGTGGCTAGGAAGGTATTAACCAAGGCGATGCCGAAGGAGCCGCCAAGTTGGCGCATCATGTTGTTCAGCGCCGCCCCCTGGGCAATGTCCTGGGGTGCCAGCCCCGACACGGCCAGCGCCGTCAGCGGTACGGTGAGCAGGGCGATGCTCACGCTGCGCATAATCAGCGGCAGGTAAAAGTCGCCTTTTCCCGCCAGGCCCGAAAGCAGCGACATGCGCCAGCTGAAGCCAAAGAAAAGCAGAAAGCCCAGCGCGATGACCACCGGAATCGGTACGCCGCTTTGCAAGGCCCGCGCCGTGAGGATGAGCGCAAAAATGGCGATGATGGCACCCGGCACGGACAGCAGGCCGGTATCAAGCACCGGGAAGTGCAGCAGGCGCTGGGCAAATACGGGCGTGAGGTACACGGAAGTAAACAAGCCCATGCCCGTTACGAAGGTTAGCACGGCTGCCACGGCCAGCGTTTTGCTTTTGAGCACGCGCAGGTTCACGATGGGAAATTCCGTGGTGAGTTCCCACCAAATGAACCCGACCAGGCCCACGGCTGCTACTACGCTCAACTGTGCAATGTAAGTGGTTTGAAACCAGTCTTCTTCCTGCCCTCGCTCCAGCACTACTTGCAGGGCTCCAATGCCGACCACGAGCAGCAGCAGGCCTATCCAGTCCATGCGCAGGCTCTCGCGGCTGGCTGTGGGCGCGGGTTCCGCAACGAGCCATATAGAAAGGATGGTCACCAGAATGCCGATGGGGACATTGACCAAGAATATCCAGTTCCAGCTTGTCACGTCCAGAATATAGCCACCCAGCGTCGGCCCAATCGTGGGTCCGGTGAATACCCCAATGCCAAAGAGGGCACTGGCAATGCCGCGCTTAGCGACCGGGAAGGCTTCAAAAACGATGACCTGAGAAGTGGACAGCAAGGCCCCGCCGCCCAAACCCTGAATAAAGCGAAAGGCCACCAGCGTCCAGATGTTGCCCGCCGTGCCGCACAGGGCCGACGCCACCGTGAAGAGGATAATCGACCCGATGAAGTAGCGCCGCCGTCCTAGACGTGCTGCCAGGAAGCTGCTAATCGGGATGACGATGATGTTGGCAATGGCGTAGGACGTGATAACCCACGAGGTGTCGGCCAGCGTGGCACCCAGGTTGCCGCCCATGTGGGAGAGGGCCACGTTCACAATGCTGGTATCAATGAGCTCCATGACGGCCGCAGAAATGACCGTGGCGCATAAGAGAAAAAGGCGAAGAGTGCTCATGCGAAAATTGGTTATTATACCAATCGGTATAATTTTGAATCAAAAAAATATTACTCGGTCAGTTCGGTCTCAATCAAATGCTCGATGTGGTCCAGGGTAGTGTGCAGCGCGGAGGGTTCGCCCGCAACCCGGGCCAGCAGAATGCCGCCTTCCACCAGCGCGATGAATAAGGTGGCGTAGCGCCCGGCGTCGGCTTCCGGCCGGATTTCGCCGGTCCGCTGGCCGGCCTCAATGAGCCGCACCACGTGGCGGTGCCAGCGCCTCACGCTGTCTTTTACCCGTTGCAACAAGGCACTGGGCGGGGCATCGTCGGCTTCCACCGCCGCGTTGAGGATGGGGCAGCCGCCGCATTGGCTGAGTTCGGGGAAGACAGTCCGGTAGAAGCGGGGCAGTGCCAGTAGTTGCTCCCGGGCCGGACCGGAATCTGCATCACCGGCCCGCAGGCCTGCTTGTACCAGTCCCAAATTGTAGTCGAAAGCAGCTAGGGCCACTTCCTCTTTGTTTTCGAAGTTGCCGTAGATGGCACCCTTGGTCAGTCCGGTAGCGGTGGTTAAGTCACTCAGGGATGTGCCAGCGTAGCCCTGCTTATTGAAAATGGGAGCCGTTTGCTCGATGATGAACTGGCGGGTGCGCTCGGCTTTGGACATGGGGAAAAGGAAATGAATTACAAATATACCAATCGGTATTTTATGCCCAACACCTTTCTTTTTTAAAAGTTCGCAGCGCCACAATTCAATTGCTTTCCTTGGGCTCTTTGAGCCTTTCCAATAGTAGGGCGGCCAGGACCAGACACGCAATGTCCACCCCGAGCCCATAGCGGAAGGCGTGCACGTAACTCGCCGGCTGCCCGGGGTGCCAAAACGAGAAGAAAAGGCCTCCAATTACGGTAACGCCCAGCGCCGAGGCTACCTGCTGAAATGTTGAGTAGACCCCAGCCGCTCCGCCGGCAAAACGGGCCGGTAAGCCGCGCAGGGCCACGTTCAGCAGCGAAGGCAATACCAAGCCGTTGCCTAAACCGTAGAGCAGCAGCAGTCCTTTGAGCCCCGCCGTGGAAGAACCAAACGCCGGGGCCCACCGCATCTGGCTGGCCAACGCGGCCAGCATGAGCAGCAGTCCGAACTGGAGCAGGCGCCGCCCAAAGCGAGCAATATATCGAATGGACAGGTAGGAAGAGACCAAAAAGCCCGCTCCTAAAAATAGGAAGGTGGACCCCGCCGCGTAGGAATCAACGTGCAAACCACTCTGCAAATACACAGTACTCATCAGCAAAAACGAGTTATGCACGCTGAAAAAGAAGATTAGCACGCCCATCCCCAGGTTAAACGATGGATAGGCAAATAAGCCAACGTCCAGCAATGGATTGCCCCCGCGCTGCCCCAGCCGGGCCTGCTGCGCCACGAAGCCGGCCAGAACCGTCGTGCCTGTCAGCAGTATCGCTACGCTCCAAAGGGGCCAGCCCAATTCCCGACCTACCCCTAGCGGATAAACCACGCCCACCAGCCCGGCGGTGAGCAGGGCCACGCCGCGAAAATCGAATCGCTGAGCATGGTTGGGTACCGTTTCGGGCAGCAGGTGCCAAGCAGCTAAAGTAGCTGCGGCTCCGATGGGCAAGTTTACCAGAAAGGTGAGCCGCCAACCGGCCACTCCCCAATCCGTGCTCACTAGGAAGCCACCCAGATACAGTCCCAGCATCGAAGCCAAGCCCAGCGTGATGCCGTAGTAGCCAAACGCCCTGTTGCGGGCGTGCGCTTCCGGAAAGTTGACTTGAATCAGGGCGATGGTTTGCGGCACCATGAAGGCCGCAGTTACGCCCTGCAGGAAGCGATACAATACCAGTTGGGCAATGCTGGGGGCCAGGCCGCACAGGCAGGAGGTGAGCGTGAACAGTACCAGCCCCGCGAGAAAAATGCGGCGCCGGCCGTACTGGTCACCGGCCCGGCCGCCAGTGATGAGGAAGGAAGAAAATCCGAGTAGGTAACCGGCAATCACCAGTTCCAGGTCGGCGCCGGTGGCGTGCAGGTCGGTTCGAATGGCGGGAATGGCCATATTTACGATGAACACGTCCAACACGGAGAGCAGGGGAGCCGTCAGGATTACAAGCAACAGCAAGAGCCTCGACTGCGGCTCCGCTACAGGCTCGCAGGGTGCAAGGGCATCAACAGTGTCGCTCATAGTAGGGGCAAATGGCAGGTGCACCGGGCTCCGGGGTAAAAAATGGGGTAGTTCCGCAGTTCGGCGAGCAGGTATTATTTAGCGCCTTGCTCGTCTACGCTGGCAATTAGCGCGGCCAGCTTCGCGTCCAGCGAGTCCGCCACTTTGCTAATGGCAGCATTCCCAAACTGCCCAAAAAGCGAGGAGGGCAAGTCATATTCCACGCGAACCTTTTGGTCGGCGGCCTCATACACGAGCACGCGCAACGGAGCATACAGCGCGGCGCGCATATCGTGCTGCGTCATGGACATGGCAATGAGCGGATTGCCGATGGCGTACTGTTTGGCCCTGCGCGGTGCCCCGGCAATGGTCAGCAGGGCCCCATGGTCCTCCATTCCGAATAAGACCAAATCCTGCTCGCCACCTAGCTGCTTGAGGTAGGCTTCAACCATGGCTGGTTCCGTCTCCACCTTGCCGAACATCGCCCGGTCAAGATGTCCCAGCGCAGCTTCGAGGTGCTTCGTGAACTGGGCGAAAGAGGAGGCCACCTTCACCACTTGATGGCTGGCTGCGATGCTGTCGGTCATGGGGGTAAAAGGAAAAGAGAGTAAACCAAGTTGCTAGGCCATCATGCAACGCGTAGCAAAGCATGATGGCTTTTTCGACAATAGCTAGTGCGATTCCTGGTCTGCTTCCGCAATCAACTCCGCTACCCGCTCATCGATGAATTCCGCCACTTTCTTCACTTCCGGGTTGCCAAACTGCCCGAAAACTGAAGAGGGCAAATCGTACTCCGCGAATACCTGCTGGCTATCGTCTTCATACACCAGCAGGTGCAGCGGTCCGTAGAGTCCCGCCCGCATATCCAGCCGGGTCATTTTCGAGAGCGTCAAGGGGTTGCCGAGTGCGTAGAGCATTGCTTTGCGCGGGGCCCCTACCATCGTTAGCAGCAACCCGTGGTCTACTTGCATAAAGAGGAATCCGTGGCCGTGCCGCTTAGCCAGTTCCGCTTCCACCATGCCGGGCTCGGTTCCGACTTTATCCATCAAGGCCCGGTCCAGCGGCGGCAGAGCTGCTTCAATGTTGCGCGTAAAATGGTCAAATGGTAGTTGTACCCGCACCACTTGGTGGCGTACTTCCGTGATTGTTTCCATGGGATTAAGAGGTGCGTTGTTGGCGTTTCAAGAAGATTACAAGCCCCCTTTCACTAGACGCGGAGCACCTTGGGTTAGCATTAGGTGCGCCAGTTGCTCCGGCACATCAATCATCAGCCAGTGGCCGGCGGCAACGAAGTGCAGCTCCGGATGCTTAAGGTGCGCGTGTAAATTTTCCGCCAACTGCGTATGCAGGTCAGGGTCATTTTCGCCCCAGATTATCTTGACGGGGATATCGAGGGCCTCCACTTCATAGAGCCGGCGGGTATTGCGCGCCACAGCGTCGTTGAACTGGGACGTCAGTTGGGCGAAGGCCGGCCCGGCGCTGGGCTGCTGCCGGAAATTGTTATCGATGATTGTCCCGATAACTTCTTTGTTGTGAATCTTTTGCTTATCGGTAAGGCCTTGCAAAAAATGGTCGCGCTGAAAGTAGAGGACCCAGCCAAATTGCTCCGGGCTTTGGAGCAGGGCCCGGCCGAAGTCTTTAAGACTATCGTTTGCAAACAGCTCAATAAACGCCGGATATCGCAGGGTAGGCGTCTGCGAATAGATGCAATTGAGAATGCAGAGCGAATCGACGTACTGCGGGTAATCCAAGGCAAAATCCATCGCGGCCATGCCAGAAGAGTCGTGGCCAACCGGCACGATTTTGCCCAGGTTCAGCGCCTCCACCACGGTGAGGAGGTCACCGAGCTGCTGTCGGAAGCTGTAGATGGCGTCCGTCGGCTTCTCGGAAGCGCCGAAACCCAGAAAATCAAAGGCCACGACTCGGCGTCCGCCCGCGACGAGGTAGGGAATCAGTTCAGAGTAAATCAGCAGATTGTCCGGAAAGCCGTGCATGAGCACAAAGGCTGGTCCGGCGCCGGCGTAATCACGCACGTAAATGCTACCCTTATCCCGCGGGATGTGGTGCTCAATGAATGGGAGAGTTTCCATACTAAACTGGATTAAGATGAATTAGAGCGCTTGGTGCGCGGGTAAATTCAGATTCTGAAAGCGTATAGTCCGGCTATCCGCTCGGAGGTCCTGCTACCAGGCTAGCCCCTTCTTACTGCAATAGGAAAGTCCCTATGCCTCCTTGCGGACAGCCGGACCACTGCTTTGCTAGGCGCGATTATCGACCGGCTGGCCGCCGGCAAAAGCCAGCAAGTCACGGTTCAGGCGTTTTTTCTCCGTGAGAAACAGGCCGTGGGGCGCGCCTTCGTAGGGAACGAACTGCGCTTGCGGCACGAAATCGGGAACGCGGGCCCCGCCGGCGGCAATGGGTACAATCTTGTCCTCGCGGCCGTGAATCACGAGCGTGGGAACCTTGATCGTAGCCAAGTCAGCGCGAAAGTCGGTGGCGCTGAAGGCATGAATACACGCCGTGGTGGCCCGCGGCGACGCCGTTTGACAGATGCTTTGCATCCAGTCCAGCGTGGGCTGGTCCACGGCCGGGGCGAAAGGTCCGACCCCAAAGAACAGCCTCGCAAAATCGGTCAGAAAGCCGAAGCGGTTGTTGTTAATGGCGCCTTCAAACATGTCAAAGATTTGCTGGGGCACACCGTCCGGGCTGGCTTCGGACTGGAGCAAAAAGGGCGTTACGGCCGAAATGAAAGCTACCTTGGCCACTCGGGCACCGCCGTGGCGGCTCATGTAGCGGGCCACCTCGCCGCCGCCCATCGAGAAGCCCACCAGCGTCACGTCCTGCAAATCGAGGTGGTCGAGCACGGCCTTCAAGTCGTCAGCCATCGTGTCGTAATCGTAGCCGTCCCAGGGATGGTCGGAGAGGCCGAAGCCGCGGCGGGTGTGGGCCACCACGCGGAAACCGTGTTTAGGAAGCTCGGCTAATTGGTATTCCCACATGGCGTGGGTGGCCGGCCAGCCATGCATCAGCACGATAGCGGGGCCCTGACCGAGGTCAGTATAATTTACGTGAAGGTCGTTGCCAGCGGCATCGGTGCCCGTTTTGATGTACCGCATAATGGGATTGTAAGGGGGTGATTAGGGTGGTTTTGGATTTCCTTGGAAAGCCCTGCTCATTTGGCGCTGCCTATACTGCCAGCGCTAGCTGAACTCGATGTCGCACACGTCAATTGACACAATCAGTGGCTCGGGCTCGTGGGTCAAATCCGCGTTGCGGATGAAAATCCGGTGCTCGGTGGGCAGCGTGATGCCAGCCACCGTGGCGTGCCCCGAGAAGTAGTGCGCCCCCGGCGTGCCGCCGTTGATGTCCACGTCGTAGTCATGCCGGCGGATGAGGCCATCCGGCGCGACGTAATAGGTCTGCACCGGGCAGTGCGTGGCGATGGAGTCGGGGAACGTGACCTGCATGCGCTGCCAGATTTCGCCGTTTTCCTCCCAAGCCCCCAGCTCCGCAATCCGGCAGCCAGGCAGTGTGAAGGTGAAGGGAAATGTGAGGTAATTCCACATGCCGTAGCCAATGAAATACGCTAGTTGCGGCGGCGTCCAGGGCGTGTAGAGCGTGTGGCCGGCGAAGGACGCGCGCGGGTTTAGCAGCTCCTCTACCACGTCGCCAGCAGTGGTTTCGATGAGCACTCGGCCGGGCGTGACGGCGGTGCGGTGGTCGGGCGCGCCGAAGGGCAGGTGCGAGGTCCATTCGCGATGCAGCTGCACGGTCACAGCCAGCTCGTGCGCCATGATTTCGGCTTGGCCCTTAATGCCCCACAGGCCGCCGCCAAATCTCGCTTTCACGGTCAGCATTTCCAGCCGGTGCCAGCGTTCGAGGCCGCCGTGGGCCTCGACGGTTTGTCGAAGTAAGCTGCTCACAATATGGCGTTGCCGGGCCTATAGACTGTTGAGAATGCCGGCCAACTCCGTGGGCTTGGCGAAAAAGGAGGTATGGCCGCTGTCAATCGTGAATACTTTCACGACGTGGCCATTCGCCGCCACCATCTGCTTTTGCAGGTTGGTGCTCACACCCACGTCTTTCAGCGTTTCGATGTAGTATTTGGGCACCCGGCCGAAATTGGCCTCAGTTACGGCTGCTTTGGCCGTGAAAGGCTGTAAGGGTTCGGTGCGGTGCCGCTCCACGACCATTTTCTTGATGTCGTCGGAGCAGTCCGAGGCGAAAATGGGTACGATGGCCTCGGGCTTGATGGTAGCGCTCGACTTATCAGCCGATAGTACCAAGTTCGGTCCAAACAGGCTATTAGGGTCCGGGATGCCCAGCACGAACTGCCCATTCTGCGGCAGAAAGGCCGAGAGGTACACCAGCTTCTCAATCTTGTTGGGAATGCTTTCGGCCACCTGGGTAATCACCATGCCCGCCAGGCTGTGCCCTACCAGCACCACCTTGCCCGGCTCCTTGTTGATGTAGGCCGAAACCGTTTTGACGTAGTTGTCCATCGTGGCCTCGCCCAGCGGCGTCTGGTCGTCGCCGTGCGCCGGCAGGTCGAACACGATTACCTTGTTGCCATCCTTTTCCAGCAGGGGCTTCACCTTATCCCAGGCGTACTTGCCGACCCAGGCCCCGTGCACCAGCACGAAGGTCTTTTTGGCTTTCTTTTCCGGCTTAAGCAGCGTGAACGAGGCGAGCACGAGGGCGAGGGCCGCCAACGGCGCAGCCCACAGAATTTTGGTTTTCATGGAGTTATTGGTTTTCATGGGGTTGTAATTAATGGGGTGAAAAAACAAATGGTGTCGGGCCACGCTCTAACCTGGGGCCGCGGGATTTTGTCCGTGATAAGCCACGGTTGCGGAGATAATGCCCAAGCTGGACCAATGATGTCAGCTCTGGGGCGATTCCGGGCCGGTCGGATAAATGCCGTTGGATGAAGCGGGCCCGGGCAGGTTTTTGTGGAAGGTGGCCAGCAGCAGGGCCGTATCCCAGTAGAAAACGGTGAGCTCAATTACCTTCCCATCCTTCAGGTGCCAGTGGTTCATAAAAGGCATGGCGTAGGGGGCATTATTTCGCTGTAACTGGGCCCTGAGCTCCCCGGTAGCCACCACCACGTCGTCGGGGACGTCGTTGCGGGTGTAGTACTGAATGGATTCAGTTTGCAGACTGGCCCACGTTTGAGTGATGGCTGAAAACAGGGAGATGTAGCCCGCCCGCCCGTGGTAGATGCCCCCAAAAGGCAGCGATTCCGGAACGTGGATTTGCACGTGCTCATCCAGCAGGGGCAGCACTTTGCTCAAATTATTTTCCTGGATATGGCGGTAGATACCTTCGATAATTTGCTTGGAGTTTGGCATATCGCAGGACAGGAAGAAGTGATTTCTGACCTAGCTAAATCAAGCGTTATGCCACCATATTTCCAGTTGGTTTCGCAATCACATAACAGTATCCGGTTGTTATATAAAGCATTGTTAAACAGATTATTGGTGTAATGTAATCACATCTATTGCCAGGCTTGCTATTCTGTTTTGATGATAGATTCTTCTGGAGTAATCCAGGAATTTTGGATAGGTACAGCAATGTTTCTGGATACTATTACCAGCGCTGATGCCACAATTGGGAGGAGGCACGCCTAGCATTTCAAAGCTGGAGGAAGCACATTGGTCGGTGGCCAGCCGTCGGTAGAGGAGAACCCTTTTCAAGTAAAGAGCACCTTGTGGAGCAGGCACGCGGACGCATGACACTACTTTCCTTTCACTTCAAAGCGGGAAACGCTTTCTGCCGCCGGAAATCCGTGTTGGCGCAAGTAGTCACAGATGATGCTGGAAATCAGCTTACCACTATCTCGTACATTGCTGGCGTGGGTGAATACCTCATACAGGTCGCCGCCCTGTTGTATGAAACTGCTCACGGCTACCGAGTAGCTCCGTGCGGGCACCAGTGGCTTGCCGCCAATCAAGACCTGTTCCAGCGTGCCATCGCGACGGGTTCGGACGCGCAGGCCGGAAAATTGCAGCATGCCACGCTCCCGGGTCAGGCCATGCCGCAACGCCTCCAGCACTTGAGTGCCACTCATGGTGCACATAACCAATGTATTTTCAAAAGGTAAGGCATCGAGTACGTGGGCGCGGGTGACGGGCCCCTGCGGCAAGTCGGCTCGTAAGCCGCCAGCATTTACAAACGCCACATCGGCGCCGGAAGTAGCCCGCATCACGTCAGCTACAAACGCCCCCAGCGGCGATACCGTGCGGTAGTCGCGCACCAGGCGGCGTGGCGCGTTCGCCAGGGGAGGACCCATTTCCCGCGCTAACTGCTGCTGGTACGGCCACAACGCACGCACGACGGCAGGGTCGGGGGGCAGGCTGTCGGTATAGACTTTGAGAAGCTCCCCCCGATGGCTCAATACCTGCCCGCCTTTCACTTGCAGGGTGAGGTAGCCCAGGCGGGTACCGTACCCGTAGGTTTGCACAATGAGGGTACCGGTTTGGGAATGCACATAGGGCTGCTCGATGCCGCGGTGAGCATGCCCTCCGACAAACACATCGATGCCCCGCACGGCCCCGCACACGCGGATATCTTCTGCAAATGCACGCTGCAGGTCCGGATGTGCCTCGGCGTCGGTTTGCATTGGACCCGTTTGGCCCTGATGCGCCAGCACCACAATCAAGTCTACTTGGGGCTTAAGTTCATCAACTGCCGCTTGCAGCAAGGGCACGGGGTCGCGAAAGTCCAGAGTGGCCACACCAGTTTTCAGCGATACGTCACGGGCATCGGCTCCAATAATGCCGATGACGCCTACCCGCAGCCCATTGCGCTCCAGAATCACGGATGGGCGGCAGTAGGGATGGTCGGTGCCCTGAAAGAAAATGTTAGCTCCCAGTATAGGGAAGGGTACCCGGTTCATCTGCCGGGTAAAGTTGTCGGAGCCGTAATCAAATTCGTGGTTGCCGATTGCCATCGCATCGTAGCGCATGGCCCGCATCATTTCCATCATCACGGCTCCCCGGCTCAAAAAAGACTGGGTGCCGGTAAACATGTCGCCCGCGTCGAACAGAAACACGGTACTGTCTCGCTGGCGGATGCGGTTGACGAGCGTGGCCAGGTGGGCGGCACCGCCCACCCGAGGCTGGCCCGGCAGCCAGTAGGCCGGAATAGGGTCGATGGCGCAATGAAAATCGTTGGTGTAGAGCAGGGTAATGCTGCGCGGCACCGGCGTAGTTACTGGCTGGGCCCGCAGCAGACCAATCAACGAGCACAATAAAATGGTGAAGCACCACCGGGCCATTCCTAGGCCCCCAAAAGATACCGCTTGCATAAGCTCAACAAAGAAGGGGATGATGAAGTAGGCTGATTATCCGTTCGGTGGGCAGGTTGCCGAACGGCTATTTCTGGCTGGGCAGAGTGGGAACGTCAAGCCAAATAGGCGACGACCAAGCCTGTTGGCCATCGGTTTGGGTCACGCGCACATAGTAGAGGAGCGGCCCTTGCCCCTTCGTGGACTCGCTTACCGCAAAGCGAATTCGGCGCAGGTCCTCCGTGCGTAGCTGCTGCCCGCTCTGGGGCCGCGCGGGGTCGTAAAGGAGGAAGGTCCCCTTATTCATGCCCGGCTCCTGTTCCACGCGCACCAAGGCAAACCGATTGTCCAGATTGCGCACCAGCTCGACGCGGTCAATCGGGGCGGTGCCCTCTACCCGCACCACCAGCCGGGCCGAATCTGGCAGCGGCAATACCGAACCCATGGGGTGGCCGTTGAGGGTAAATTCGAGCACGATGCGGGCCCCGCTGGTAGCGTAGTTGCGGCGCTGCCGCAGGGCCGCTACCAGGCTGCCAGGGGTGAGGCTGTCGGCCAGCACCACGGTCAAGCCGCCGTCGCCGGGGCTTAAGTGGTGGGTATCGCTGGCTCCCATTGCCCCCACGCGGTGGCCCAGGCGCAAGGCATCCTGATACTGGTGACCGGGCACCTGGCGCCGGCCCTCGTGGGGGTTGCCATAAAATTCGGCCCGCCCGTGCCAGGACGTGATTTCAAAGTTGGGCTCGGCGGTTGCGTCGTAAGGAGCATTGGGGTTCCAGCGGCCCCAGGTGGCCTGCCCGGCGTGGTGCGCCGACACCAAGCCGCCCCAGGGCTTTATACGCTCGTATAGGTTGTCCACAGTATTGGCCTCCGGCAGCGCCGAGCTAAAGGTGGGAGCATTTTGCCCGGGATAGAGGACGATGCGGTGACCATAATCCGGGGCAGCGGTCCACTCAAAACCCAGCAGGTTGACGTACCGGCCCGGGGTTGTAAAGATGCCGGCCACCTCCTGCAGTTCAGCCGATTCGGACGGTTGCAAGCGTCCCATCTCGGCGTGGTCGCTCACGACACTAAAATCCAGGCCCAGGGGTCCTCGGGCCAGGGCCACTAGCTGGTCGGGCCATCCGTATTTGGCGTCGCTGAGGACGCTGTGGCTGTGGGGGTCGCCAAAGTAGAGACCATAGCGACCGTCGGCCGTGCGGGCCGTGCCGGGTATGGGCCCAGGCAGGGGTTGGTCCACCACAGCGGCTGGGTCGAAGGCTTCGGGTGGCGCTGGCTGGAGCGGTGCGGGCGTCCAGCGCAGCATTTCGGGGTCCAGCACAGTCGTCAGCACCACATTCGCATTTGCGCGCGTGTTGTAGGCGTCCACAAAGCCGCCCTGGTATTTGGCCTCGTCGCCCTTGGGAGGCAGGACCTGGCCTTCCCAAGCCACTCGCAGCCGGTCGTTGGGCAAGGGGACCAGCGCCGGCCACTCGTCGCGGCCGGGGGAAAACTCGGTCAGGTGCAGCTCCTGGGACCAACCAGCCGGGCCATACACCCGGCCCCACAAGTCAAAATTGTGTCCCCCGGTAGGGTCCGTGCGCCAGAGCACCCACAGGCGCTGTTGGCGGTCGAGGCATATCGTTGGGTAATTCTGGGTCTGTTTCCAATGCCAGGCCGGCTCTACGGCATCGTGGGCGGATTTGTCGATTCCCCAGGGGTTCACCTGGCCAGCGGGCAAACCCGGGGCAGGTGCGGGCGGGGTAAGCCAGCGGCCGTGCCGCAGGGCCCGCACGAAGACGCCGCCGGCGTGCTGGTCGGCGCGGAACGGCTCATGGACCAAGCCGCGCAGCGAATTCCAGGCTACCCACAGTGTGCCGTCAGGGCCGCAGGCTAGGCTGGGCGAGTCGTCGGTGCTGGCGTCACGGGTCGCTTGCAGCAGCGTGTCGGTGTGGATAGGCGCGCCAGCCGGTTTGCCCAACCGCGCCAGCCACACGTCGTAGTTGCCGTGCGCCAATGCATCGTAGCCCAGCCACATACCTCCTTGTGGGGTAGCTGCCAGCGCGATGCGGCGGCTAAAGCCGGGCGGCGAAATAAT
>NZ_JBCEVZ010000073.1:0-22104 GCF_038448715.1 Hymenobacter segetis
CAGTGACGCAGACCTTCACGACTACCGTGAGCACCAACGCCGGCAACCCCGGCGGCACTCCGCTGGCCAGCGGGGCCAGCGTGAACATTACCCTGCCCGGCACCCTCGACATGACCCTGCCCGGCACCTATTCCTTCGCCGTATCGGCCACGGCCAGCGGCGACCAGAATACCGGCAACGACAACCTGGCTGCCCAGACCCGCACCGTGCAGCCCCTGGCACCGGGCACGGCCAGCGTGACGCCCGCCACCAGCTGTGGCCCCACCACGGCCACGCTCACGGCTACCGGCGCCACCGGTGGTACCCTCACCTGGTACTCATCGGCCGACGGCTACACAGCCGCTATTGGCACGGGTTCGCCCTTCGTGACGCCCAGCCTCACGGCCACTACTTCCTTCCAGGCAAAGTCGGTGTGCGGCCCCAGCAGCTCAGCCTTCTCCAACACGGTAACCGTGACGGTAACCAACCCGACCATCACGGCCACCAACACGCCGGTGTCGCGCTGCGGCGCAGGCAGCGTGACCCTGACGGCCACGGCCAGCAGCGGCGCCACGGCGCAGTACTACACGGCCGCCACGGGCGGCACCGCTTTCGCTACGGGGCCATCGGCCACGGTGAGCGTGACGGGCACCACCACCTACTACGTGGGGGCTAAAGACAACGGTTCGGCGACCAACGTGGCCGGCCTGGCCAGCAACGTGGGCAACGGTACTTCGGCCGGTACTACGGTCGCTGATTATGCCCTGGGCTTCAACGTGACCACAGCTGGCACCCTGGTGTCAGTGGACGTGTACCCGACGGTGGCAGGCACGAGCAGCATTCAGCTGTATACCGTGGCCGGGGGCAACCCTGGCGCGGGTACGGCCGTGAGCGGCGCGGTGGTGAGCCGGGCCTTTACGGCAGCCGAAGTCGGCACGAAGGTGACGGTGCCGCTGGGCTTTGCCCTGGCCGCTGGCGGCTACAAGCTGAGCAACCCTGCCAATGCAGCCGGCTTCGTGCGCTACGCTGCGGGCAACTACACGGGCAGCTATCCCCTCACCAGCGGGCCTATCTCGGTGACGCATTCGTATAGTTCTGCCGGTACCAGCAGCACGTCAAACACTTCGTACAACAACTTCTTCAACCTGACTTTCGCCACTAGCTGCGAGCCCACTGCCCGCACGCCTATTCAGGTGAACGTGACCACGCCACCGGCCGTCACGCCGGCGGCCCCGGCCTCGACGGTGTGCGCCAACAGCAGCACCACCATCACCTTCGGCGGCTATCCCACTTACTCGGTAACGCCCACGGCTACGGCCACGGTGAGCGGTTCGGACATCACCTTCACGCCCGCCGCCACCACCACCTACACCGTGACGGGTACCGACGGCACCTGCTCCAACACCACCACCGTGACCCTGACCGTGACGCCGCTGGCGGCCGGCTCGGCATCGGCCAACCCCGGCAGCTACTGCAACTCGCCGGGCGGCAGCCCCACCCTCACCCTTACCGGCACCACCGGGGCTACTTCAGGCTTCGTGTGGCAGTCGGCCAGCAGCGCGGGCGGGCCATTCGCCGACCTTGCGGGCAGCGCCAACCAGGCCTCGTTTGTGGCTCCGGCCATCACGGCCACCACTTACTACCAAGCCGTGGCTACCTGCGGCAGCAACACGGCCACCTCCAACCTGGTGACCGTGGCCGTGAGCAACCCGGTGGTGACGACCACGAACTCGCCGGTGACGCGCTGCGGCCCCGGCACCGTGACGCTGACCGCGACGCCCAACGCGGGCAGCACCATCTACTGGTACGACACGAATACTTCGACGACGATACTGGCGACCAGCAACAGCTATTCGCCCAACGTGACGGCCAGCCGTCAGTACTTCGCGGCCGCCGGTACGCCCAACGCGGGCAGCGAGAGCGTAGGTCGGGCGGCCCCGACTGCAAGCGCTGGCACCACCACCAGCAACGGGCTGGTGTTCACCGCAGCCTCGGCCTTCATCCTGAAATCGGTGAATATTTACCCGAACGGGGCGGCTGGCTCGGTCACCATTCAGGTGCAAAACAGCGCCGGGACCCTGATTCCGGGCCTGACCGGCACCTATAGCTACCCGGCCGGCACAGGCGCCACGGCCTACACCGTGAACCTGAACTACAACGTGCCGGCGGGTACGGGCCTGCGTCTGGTTACCAGCGGCACCTTTACCTCGCTGGTGCGGGAGACATCCAGCGGGGGCTTCCCCTACACCTCGCCCAGCGGCAACGTGTCCATCACCGCTGGCACCACGGCCACTACCTACTTCTACTTCTACAACTGGCAGGTAACGGGACCTTGCCAGAGTGCCCGCATGGCGGTGGATGTGAACGTGACGACTCCGCCGACGCTGAGCTACACCGGTACTCCTTCGTATTGCGCGGGCGGCTCCACGGTGCTCACCTTTGTGCCCGGCACCTATACCAACCTGAGCATCCTTCCCGCCACCAATGCCACCGTGAGCGGCTCGACCATCACGTTCAGCGGGGCGGCAGTAGGTACCACGGCCTACACGGTGAGCGCCAACGACGGCAACAGCACCACCGGCTGCTCGGCCACGCTGCCGGTAAGCATTACGGTGAACCCCACGCCGAACGCGCCGACCCTGGCCCCCAGTACCCCTGCCGCGTACTGCGCCGGTGGCAGCACGGTGGTCGCGGCTTCGACGAATGCGGTCACGCTGACCGGGCAGACGATTCTGTCCACGGCGGACTTTGACAGCGGAGCCAATGGCTTCACGACCACCAATACGGGGTTGCCCATAACGGGCTTTAAGCGAGTGGCAGCGCCTTTCACCGGCACTCGTGCCGGCAATCCTACCAGCTATAACGGGCCGTCGAACAGCGGCACCGGGTCTTTCTTCATTGCTGATAGCGACGACGGGGGCATCGGTTCAAACACCAACACCACGCTGGTGTCGCCGGCCTTCAGCACCCTAGCCTATACCGCCGCCACCCTTTCGGTGCAGCAGTACTACAACAGCTTCTCGAACGATACTTTTGCAGGCATTGAATACAGCACCGATGGTACTACCTGGACGGCTTTTGCTACTTACACGGGCTCCGATGTGGGCACCAGCAGTGGCGCTTCGCCAGCCACTACCGTGGCCCTGCCAGCAGCGGCCCTCAACCAGGCCAGCGTACAAATCCGCTTCCGCTATGCAGGCGTTTACGGCCTATACTGGGCCATTGACAACGTAGGCGTAAGTGGTACCCGCACTGACCAGCCCACCTACACCGTAGTCGGCAACCCGGCCACGGCCTCGGTAGCGGGTTCAAACATCACCTTCAACCCCACCACGACCACGACCTACAACGTAACCGCCAGCTACCCCAGCAGCGGTTGCACCAGCCCGGCTACGCCCATCACCATCACGGTGAACCCGCTGCCCACCTTCAGCACCACGCAAACCAACGTGGCCTGCTTCGGCGGCACGGGCAGCATCACCGTGACGGCGGCGGGCGGCACGGCTCCGTATTCGTACTCCATCGACAACGGAACGAGCTATACCGCCAGTGCCACCAACCCCTACACGTTCACGGGCCTGGCTGCGGGCACCTACCAGGTGCTGGTGAAGGGCCAGTTCTGCACGGCTTCGGCGGCGCAGTCGGTTACCATCACGGCTCCGGCTTCGGCCACGGCTGTGACGGCCACTAAAACCGATGAAACCGCCGCCGGTGCCAACGATGGCACGGTTACGGCCACCGGCAACGGCGGCACGAGCCCCTACCAGTACAGCCTCGACGGGACCACCTTCCTGCCTGCTGTAGCCACGGCCGGCGCTTACACCTTCACGGGTGTGCTGGCTGGCAGCTACACTGTGACGGTGCGCGATGCCAACGCCTGCACGGCTAATACCACCGTTTCGGTGGGCACCGCCGCCGCCTGCACCACTACCACCTACACGGGGGCTGCTTCCGGCGACGGCAGCAACTGGTTCAACCCGGCCAACTGGACGGCCTGCGTGCCCTCCCGCACCGTGGATGCCCTCATCCCAGCCGGCCTCGCCAACTACCCGAACCTGAGCACGACGGCCGCCGCCGAAGTGCGTAGCCTGACGCTGGACAACGGCACCCGCCTGGCCCAGAGCGCCGGCCTGCTGAGCGTGTACGGCAACCTGACCAACAACACGCCCGCTGCCAACGCCACCCTGACCGGGGGCGCCGTGGCCTTCGTGGGCAGTGTGGCCCAGAACCTGGACGGGTCCCAGCCGCTGAGCTTCTTCCAGCTAACGGTGAACAAGGCCGATACCCTGCACGTGAATACCAACCAAACGGTAGCCAATGCCCTGGTGCTGACCAGCGGCATTCTGAAAACCTACGTGCTGGCCAACAGCCATAAAATCAGCCTGACCGGCAGTGCCACCATCACCGAAACCAGCACCAGCTTCGTGCTGGGCGATGTGGAGGTACCCGCCGCCGACCTCAGCACCGACAACAGCACGAGCAGCTTTGCCGGCCTGGGCCTCACGCTGACCACGCACGCCCTGAAAGCCGACAACGTGACCCCGGCCACGCTGCCGGGCCTGACCACAGTGATGCGCAGCACCGGTACGCCCCTCTACGGGGTGACGCCGGCCGGCGGCCCCCGCAGCCGCAGCATCCGCCGCCGCTTTACCATCACGCCCGTCAACGATACCAACCTGAACGTGGACATGGTATTTGGCTACAACAATTCGGTGTTTGAGCTGAACAGCATCAGCGAAAGCAACCTGCGCCTCTTCAGTGCTCCCACCGTGGCCGGGCCGTTTGCTTACGCGGGCGGCACTCCAAACACCTCGGCCCACACCGTGAGCAAGGCTGGCCTCGACCACCTGTCCGTCTGGACGCTGGGCGACGCCCAAGCCCCGCTGCCCGTGGAGCTGAGCAGCTTCACCGCCGAGCGCCAGGGCACCAACGCGGCCCTGGCCTGGACCACCGCCAGCGAGAAAAACAACCGGGGCTTTGAAGTGCAGGTGAGCACCGACGGCCGCAGCTTCCGCGAGATGGGCTTTGTGGCCGGCGCTGGCAGCAGCACGGCCCCGCGCGCCTACGCCTTCCTCGACCAGGAAGCCAGCAAAGCCGGCCTGCGCTACTACCGCCTGCGCCAGCTTGACCTGGATGGCACGGCCACGTTCTCGCCCGTCCGCACCGTAACGTTCGGCACGAGCGAGGCCACGGCCCTGCGCCTGACGGCCGCGCCCAACCCGTTCCGGCAGTCCCTCACCCTGACCGTGGACGTGCCCCTGGGCACTGCCGCCGCCCCGGCCCAGCTCACTCTGACCGACGCCGCCGGCCGCACCCTGCTGAAGCAGGGCACGGCCACGCTGCAAGCCGGTACCAACAAGGTGGAGCTGCCCGAGGAGCTGGCTAGCCTGGCCAGTGGCGTGTATTTCGTGCACCTGGCCCTGCCCGGCCAGCCCGCTCAGCACCTGAAGGTAGTGAAGGAATAACCGCCACCTGCTCTTGATTGCCCAACGCCCCCTGGCTTTTGTCAGGGGGCGTTGTTGTTTTGGAATGAGGTGGGAGCGGGGCTGCGCTGACTACCTTCGACCATGAAACTGCTACTTCTTGCGGGGCTGGAGCTGGCGGCGGGGCCGCTGCTGGCGCAGCCCACTACTCCGCTTCCGTCCATGTTCGCCGTGCCCGCCGCCCAACATTCCGCCCTCAAAACATACGCCCTGCGCTTGCACCCCGGCGATGACCTGCGCCAGCAGCTCACGGCCTTCGCGCAGCAAAACCACATCCTGGCCGGCACCATGATTACCTGCGTGGGCAGCCTCACGGTGGCTACGCTACGGCTGGCCAATCAGGAAGCACCGAGCGTGTATAAAGGCCATTTCGAGATTGTGTCGCTGGTCGGCACACTTTCCACCAATGGCTCGCACCTGCACCTGGCCGTTTCAGACAGCACCGGGCGCACCATCGGCGGGCATTTGCTGGATGGCTGCAAGGTGTACACCACCGCCGAAATCGTGCTGGGCGAGCTGCCGCAGCTAGAGTTTCGGCGCGAAAAAGACGACACGTTTGGCTACCAGGAACTGGTGGTGCGGCCAGCCCCCGGCCCGGTTTCAAGTCCGGCCGATGAAAAGGGCAAAGCGCGCAAACACTAAAACGTACCTTCGCCCCATGACCACTGCCACCGATCCCCTGCAAGCCGCCGCCTTCCGCCGCCAGGTTTTGAATCCGCTGAAGCTGCGGCTGTTTATGCTGCGCAAGCTGCCCATGGCGTGGCTGGCGGGCCTGCGCCTCACGCAGCTCACGCCGGAATCGGCCACGGTCACCATCCGCTACAAATACCTTACCCAGAACCCGTTTCGCAGCCTCTATTTCGCCTGTCTGGCCATGGCGGCGGAGTTTGCCAGCGGCGTGCAGGCCATGATGCAGGTGCAGGCTGGCGGGCCTGTTTCGATGCTGGTAGTCGGCATTCAAGGCGATTTTACGAAAAAAGCCGTGGGCCTTATCGCCTTCACCTGCCCCGATGGCCCGCTTATCGCCCAGGCCATTGCCGAAAGCCGCGCCACCGGCGAAGGCCGCACCGTGGTATGCACCAGCACCGGCGTGGATGAGGCCGGCGACGTGGTGGCGGTATTTAGGCTGACCTGGTCGTTTCGGGCGAAGAAGTAGTCCCTTCGTTTGTCATTGCGAGTGGAGCGCAGCGGAACGCGGCAATCCGTCCTGTCAAAGACAGACACCTTCTTATACCAGAAAGCCCCGACACTTCGCAGTATCGGGGCTTTCTGTTGGTAAAAAAAACTTTAGCTTCGCTGACCTTCGGTTGTCACATCTCATGGCTGGTCGCGGATGAGAGGACGGATTGCCGTGCTTCGCTCGCAATGACAGGTGCTTACTCCTGCACCGACGAAATCACGTCCACCATCCCGTCTTCGCTCACCACCACGGCGATGCAGGGATAATCCGAGCTCTCCACGTAGCGCAGGGCCGAATTGTAGCGCGCCCCCCGCGTGCCGTCGCCCCGGCCGGAGGCACGGCCGTCGAGAATGACGCCGATGGAGTAGCAGTAGCCTTCGGGGTCGAGCAGCACGGCCCCATCGATGCTGGTGACGAGGCGGGTGATGAGCGGCGTGAGCGGCACGGGCTCGATGAGCGTGCATTGGAGCTTGAGGCGGTCGGCTTCGGCCAGGGCCTCGGTGGTGATGACCAGAAGCGTGCCGTGCTTTTGGCGGCTGGCTTCGAGGACTACGTCCCAGAGGCGCTCCACTTTGGGCGCATCGGTGAGGGCGAAGGTGCGCTTAAGCGACTTGCGGAAGGCTGTGCGGCTGAGGCGGGTGCGCGGCAGGCCGGGCAGGCCGTAGTGCGAGCGCATGAGGACGTGCCCCGCGTGCTGAAGCTCCCAGGCGTAGTGCGTTACGAAGCTGATGACGAACAAATCCTCGCGCACGGCATCGTAATGGCCTATTTGCTTGCCCAGGGCGTACACGTTTTCGCCGTCGGCGAGCAGGTGCACGTCGGGCGTGGTCATCTCCAGGAGCTTGCGCACGGCGCGGTAGTCGGTGAGCTCGGTGGGGCAGGTGAGGGCGAAGATTTCCTCGATGTTGGGGTGGCCGCGGCGGGCCAGCAGCAGCTTGCCCACACCCTCTGCCCCCTCGTAGCGCAGGCTGCTGATTGTGTTGCAGGTAGCAAACAGCTTGATAACGGAAGGGTCGAGGCCCAGGGCTTGGGCGGGCGTGTCGAGAAAAGTCTTGCCGGCGGCGCGTAGCAGCTCCTCGCTCTCGCGGGGCCGCACGAAGATGCTGGCCCCCGGCTCGGCCTCGCTCAGGGCCTTCACGCCTTCCTCGGTGAAGCGGTGCACGGCCGCCAGCAGCAGCGACGCGGCAAGCGGCTTACCGTCGGTGTAGTAGCGGGCCGGTTGCAGCGACGGATACGTCCGCAGCGGCTTGCGCAGCAGGCGCAGCACCGTCACCACGAAGTAGCCGTTGATTTCCACCGGCCAGCCGGAAAAATGCACGTAGTTGCCCTGCTCGTCAATTTCGTTGAGGGTTTCCTGCACCGCGTCCCGGATGCCGATGCCCTGGTGCTTGCGCCGGATGGTGGCGGCCGTCACGTCGTCGCGGTCGGGGAAGGGCCAGGGAGTGGTGAGTTGCTTCACGCGGCCCCGCGCCACGGCATCGGAAAATGCGGCGGCGGGCAGGCCGGTATCCACGGGCTCGAGGCAGCGGGCGGGGTGCGCGTCGTCGGCGGGCAGGGCCAGCAGCAGTACAAAGGGCTTCAGGTCGTCATCGAGGGCATCGAATAAGTCCTGGGCCAAGGCCTGGGCACCCTCGCGGTAGCGCACCTGGTGGGGCCAGATTTGGGCGGGCGGGGTAATAACGGCGGGCAACTTAGATGCAGTGAAGGAGCAGGAGGAGAGCATGGGTGGGGCAGGAGAGAGGCGAGGGGTGGCAAGCGAAAAAACTCCCCTCCTTACCAAGGAGGGGATGTTTCAGCGAAGCTGAAACGGGGGTGGTTGTGGGCGTTGAACAGTTTTCGCAGTAGTGTCAGCAGTTGTCAACCAACGCCCACAACCACCCCAGCCAACGCTTCGCGGCCACGTCCCCTCCTTGGTAAGGAGGGGAGTTGCAGCCTACAGCTGGAATAGAACCGGCAACACCATCTTTTGCTTCATCGGCTTGCCCTGAAACATGGCCGGCTCCCACTTCGGGGCTGCCTTTATCAGGCGCAGGGCCTCCTCATCCAGGCCGGAGCCCATCTTCTTGATGACGCGGGCATCGGTCAGGCTGCCATCCTTTTGCACCATGAATTCGACCATCACCTTACCCTGGATTTTGCGCTTGCGGGCCAGGTCGGGGTACTTCTGATTTTTTTCAATCCACTCGAAAAAAGCCTGGTTGCCGCCCACGGGCTGGGTGGGGCGGTCGGGGGCCACCACGGCGGGGCGGTCGGGGTTGGCTGAGGCGGCGATGTCGGCGGCGGAGGTGGTGATGGGCCGCTCCTTGGCCGGCCCGCCGATGGTGACGGTGCTGCCCGGCGACATCACGAACGACACGGGCACCACCACGCGCTGGCGCACCACGGCGTTGCGGTGTTTGGCGGGCGTCCATTTCGGGCCGCTTTTGATGAGGCGGACGGCTTCGGCATCGAGCTCGGGCGAAACGGGCGTTTCCACCTTCACCTCGTTCACGGTGCCGGTTTTTTCTACCACGAAGCTCACTTTTACCGTCCCCTGAATGCCTTTTTGCATGGCCGTGGCGGGGTATTTCTGGTGCGCGGCCAGGAACTGGGCGTAGCGCTCGGTGCCGCCCAGGGGCACGGCGGGCTGCTGCACCGAGTCGTACACGGCATTGGCCGAGGGCTTGGGCGGCATTTTGCGCTTCTGGGCGTGGGCCGACAGGCTGAAGAAACTAAGGCCGCCAAGCAGCAGAAACATCGGAATTTTCATGCGTAGAATAGGGGGGAAGGGGATGGGGGATTAAAAAGACGGTTGCAGCGCAAAGGCCGTGCCCGCCGAAATAGTGCCGGCGTGCTTTGCAAAGAACGGCAGCCCGCGCCCCGTCTGGTTTCGCCTTCCCTTCTCTATGACGTTCTTTGAAGCGAAATACCGCATCCCTCAACGCATAATTTAGCATGACCACCGAAAGCCGCGCCCCCGAACCTGTAGGCGCTTACCCCTACACCCGCCGCGTGGGCAACCTGTTGTTCCTTTCCGGCGTGGGGCCGCGCCAGCGCGGCCAGAAGGCTATTCCCGGCGTGGAATTGGACGGCGACGGGAATATCCTCAGCTATGACTTTGAAAGCCAGTGCCGCGCTGTGTTCCAAAACGTGCGCTACATTCTGGAAGAAGCCGGGGCCGAGTGGGACAATTTGGTGGATGTGACCGTGTTCCTGACCAACATGAAGGACGACTTCCCCACCTACAACCGCCTCTACGCCGAGTACTTCGCCACGGCCCAGCCCTGCCGCACCACCCTCGAAATAAACTGCTTGCCCACGCCCATCGCCATCGAGCTGAAGTGCATTGCCGCGCTGCCGAATTAATGGGGAATTAATGCCCGCAGCGCAACACGCCGGGAAAATTAGCGGTTATTACCCCCAATGTACGTTCGCAAAAACCTCCGCTGGGAAGTAGTGTGGCAGCTCACGCGCCGCAGCCTGCTCATTTTTACCATTTACAACACGTTGATATGCCTGCTCTACGGGCCGCTCAACGTGCACGTACTGGATATTCCGTGGCAGCCCGTGGCGCTGCTTGGTACGGCGGTGGCCTTCTACATCGGCTTCAAAAGCAACGGCTCCTACGACCGGTTCTGGGAGGGGCGGCAGCTGTGGGGCACCATCGTGAACACGAGCCGCGTGTGGGCCATCCGCACCTTCGATTTTGTGCAGGCCGTGCCCGATGGCGTGGGCCCCGACCCGCGCTACATCACCGAGCTGCACCGCCGCCTCCTCTACCGCCAGATTGCCTGGGTGAATGCCCTGCGCCTACACCTGCGCCGCCAGACCGCCGCCCTCTGGGACACCGAAGTAGCCCCCTTCCTGCCCCCGGCCGAAGCCGAGCAGGCCAAAAACCTCAGCAACCCGCCCACCCACCTGCTGCGCCGCCAGAGCGTGGAGCTGCGCGAATTATACAAGCGCGGCCTCCTCACCGAGTTCCGCCAGGTGGCCCTGATGCAGACCATTCAGGACCTGCTCAACGCGCAGGGGGGCTGCGAGCGCATCAAGAACACGCCGTTTCCGCGCCAGTTTGCCTATTTCAGCTTCGTATTCGTGTGGGTGTTCGCGGCCATTCTGCCGCTGGGGTTGGTGGAGGAGTTCGACAGCCGCCTGGCCTTGGGCCAGTACCACGTGTGGCTGATGGTGCCGTTTTCGGTGCTGGTGTCGTGGGTATTCAACGTGATTGAAGTGGTGGGCCACACCAGCGAAAACCCCTTCGAAAACGACATCTACGACGTGCCGATGAGCTCCATCTGCCGCAGCATCGAAATCGACCTGCGCGAGCTCCTCGAAGAAACCACGCTGCCGCCCAAGATTGAGGCGGTGAACGACGTGCTGTACTAATATGTGGGTGCGGTGATTGGTATCAGGGCATCAATGATTGGGTTCAATTGAGCAATGATTGAGTTTTTACGTGCAATGATTTAATTCGTGACAGCGCAGATTGCTCTCATCAGCGCGCAGATTGATATTATTAGCGCGCAGATTGACATGGTTAGCGCGCTGATTGGTGTTGGTGTAGAAACGATTGATATTACAGGCGGAATGATTGATATCAGCCGATTGACTACCTTGTGCCGCGCTGGGACTGAAGCGGCCGGGGAAACGAAGTAGAGACGCATGCTTGCGTCGCGTCGTTGAACGGCTTGCGGGCGCGCTGCTTCAGCAATTTCGTTCAACGACGCGACGCAAGCATGCGTCTCTACAGCCCATTCAACCCATGAGCCCTGATATTTCCCCTGAAGCCGTTGCGCTGGCTGCCTTTGAGCAGCGCGTCCTCACCCGCGATGAGCCCCGGGTGCCCGCCCCGCCGCCGCTGGACGCAGCCAGCGTGCAGGAGCGCCTGCGCCGGGCCCTGCGCCAGCGCCTTGGCCAGCGCGACCCGCGCCGCCAGCGCACGCTGGCCATCATCTGCCACCGGTTTCTGGCCGTGCCGGAGCAGCACAGCACCGATGCGTGGCTGGTGGAAACGCTGGGGCTGGCCCCGGTCAGCCTCACCCGTAGCTGGCGCGAATTGCGCGAATCGGGCCTGGTGGAGCTGGTGCCGGCCGGCCGCCGCCGGGCCTACCGCCTCAGCCGCGAAGGCGAGGACTGGCTGCTGGCCGTGGTGAAGGGGCAGTAGGGGCGGGGCCTGCCCCCGCCCGCCGTTCGCACCGTTTCAACGCCCCCTTTCAAATGGCGGGCGGGGGCAAGCCCCGCCCCTACGTCCGCCGACTAACCATTACAAACCGGCCGCCCCTACGCGGTAGGAACCGTAATTTTGGCCCAATGAAACTTCCCCTGACTTTTGCTCCGGCCCGCCGGGCTGTGCTGCTGGCCGGCCTGGCCCTCGCGCTGCCCGCCTGCCAGGCCGACCAGCAACGCCTGGCCCGCCTCGAAGCCGTGCAGCAGCAGCAGGCCCAGGAGTTGGCCCGCCTGCGCCGCCAGTTGGCCGAAAAGGAAGAAGAAGTAGCCGAGCTCGAAACCTGCGTGGGTGACCTGGAAAGCGCCGTGTATGACGACGGAGACTCCACGGCCTACGACGATGATGAGCGCCCCGCGCTGAAGCAGCTATAGCACGACAGGATGGCGCGGGGCTGTGCCCCGTGCCGAATAATAGCGGGCCTCTGGCCCGCGGCGTCAGACGATACCCAGGCAACCTGTTCAACGATTGCAGGCCAGAGGCATGCTAATAGTAGGCACGGGCCGCAGGCCCGCGCCATCTGGGCCATCTGGAGGGGGCGCGAACTAAAAGTTCGCGCTACGGCCCTACCATTTGGCCCATCTTCGCGTTAATTGCCGCATCACCCGCCCCCGCCGCATGAACCACCAGACGCGCCGCCTCCGCTACTTCTTTTCCGGCCAGAATTTTTCCGATGGGGTGCGCATCACGGTATCCATCCTATTGCCGGCCGTGCTGCTGGGCCAGTGGGGGCACTTTGCCGAAGGGCTGAGCATCTCGACCGGAGCCGTGTGCGTGAGCGTGACCGATACGCCTGGCCCCGCTGCCCACCGCCGCAACGGCATGCTGGCCGCCCTGGTGCTGGTGGGCACCACCGCCCTGCTCACGAGCGTGGCCGCCCTCAACGTCTGGACGCTGGCCCTCGAAATCGGGGTACTCAGCTTCGGGCTGACCATGCTGCTGGTGTGGGGGGCGCGGGCCGGAGCCGTGGGCACCGCCGCCCTGCTCAACGTGGTACTGCTGCTGGCCCACCCGCCCGCGCTGGCCGATGCCCCGTTTCATGCGGGGCTGCTGCTGCTGGGCGGCATCTGGTACGCGGGGCTGGCCATGGTGGCCTACCAGGTGCGGCCCTACCGCCCGGCCCAGCAGGCGCTGGGCGAGTGCATTCACGCCCTGGCGCGCTTTCTGGACCTCAAAGCCAAGTTCTACAACACCGCCACCGCCCTCGATGAGGACTACCGCCAGCTCGTAGCCCAGCAAATCGTGGTGAATGAAAAGCAGGAAGCCGTGCGCGACCTGCTCTTCCGCACCCGCCAGATTGTGAACGAAACCACCACTACCGGCCGCCGCCTGGTCCTCACCTTCGTCGAAACGGTGGACCTCTACGAGCGCATCACGGTGGGCTACTACGACTACTCGGCCGTGCGCGAAAGCTTCGGGACAACGGGGATTCTGGATGACGTGGCCCGGCTCATCCGCCACGTCGCTACCGAGCTCGACCACCTCGGCGTGGCCATCCAGACCAACCACGCGCACCCCGGCACCGGCCCCGTGCTCACCGCCGAGTGGGACCGCCTGCAAGCCCGCATCAGTGCTCTGGAAGCGTCTTCGGCAGGCAACGGGAATACGCTGGTATTGAAAAAAATCTTGGTGAACCTGCGCGACATCATCCGGCGCGTGGGCAACATCCGCCGCTACTTTGATGAAGCCCTCTCGGCCGCCGCGCCCGCCGCCAGCCGCGCCGCCGAGCACACCCAATTTGTGGCCCGCCAGGAAATCGAGCTGCGCGCCCTGGGCCAGAATTTCACCATGAAATCGGCCGTGTTCCGCCACGCCGTGCGGATGATGGTGGCCTGCCTGGTGGCCTACGCCGTGGCCGAAACCCTGTGGCACGGCCAGCACAACTACTGGATTCTGATGACGGTGACCATCATGCTCAAGCCCGGCTTCAGCCTCACGCGGCAGCGGAACACCGAGCGCATCATCGGCACGCTGGCGGGCGGGGCGCTGGGTGGCCTTATCCTGTGGGCGGTGCCGTGGCCCGAGGCCCGGTTTGCCATTCTGGTGGTGTTTATGGTGGTGGCGTATAGCTTCCAGCGCACCGTTTATCTGGTTACGGTGGTGTTTCTGACGGCCTATCTGCTCATCATGTTCCGGTTTCTGGGGCTGAGCTATTTGGGCGTGGCCCAGGAGCGCATCATCGATACCCTGATGGGTTGCGCCATTGCGTTTTCGGCCGGCTATTTCCTGTTTCCGAGCTGGGAATCGGAGCAATTGACCGATTACATGGCTGCCGCCCTGCGCGCCAACCTGGCCTACCTGCGCCAGCTGGCCGACCGCCTCGCCGGCCGCCCCCTCACGGCCAACGAGTACCGCCTGCTCCGCAAAAACGTGTACGTGAGCGGGGCCAACCTCGCGGCGGCATTCCAGCGCATGCTCACCGAGCCCAAAAGCAAGCAGCACCACCCCACCGAAACCCACGAATTCGTGGTGCTGAACCACATTCTTTCCTCCAACATCGCGGCCCTCACCGGCACCCTGCGCGAGGCCGCGCCCGCAGTGCCGCCCTTCCCGCCCGATAGCCGCCGCGCCCTCACCAGCGCCGTGGCCGCCCTCAGCAAAAGCCTGGCCCGCATCGCGCCCGCCAGTGCCCCGCCCGCCGTGGAGCTGGCCGCGCCCGAACCCAACATCTCCGTAGCTGCCGCCGACGACAAGCTGCTGCTGGAGCAGCTCACGTTTCTGCAGAAGGTGAGCGGGGATATCGGAAAGGTAACGGAGGTGCTGGCGGGGTAGGGGCGGGGCTTCGGAACGTCCTCAGTAGCCGGTCATGCAGAGCGCAGCGAAGCATCTTTACCGCGCAACGCAATCCAATCGAAATGATTACTGGTGGCGGTAAAGATGCTTCGCTGCGCTCTGCATGACGTTCATACCCTCATACCCTCCACTCAGCACGGCAGCCGCACCCGCACCCGTGTGCCCACCTTCGGCACCTCAATAACCACGCTGCCGCCCAGGTACGCCGCCCGGGTCCGCACGCCGCGCAGGCCAATGCCGGTGAGTGGCGTGTCCTCGCCCCGCCCGAAGCCGCGGCCGTCGTCTGACACGCACAGCTCCAGGGCGGTGGAGTGGCGGCGCAAGTACACCCGCACCTTGCGGGCCTGGGCGTGGCGCACGGCGTTGTTCACCAGCTCGGCCACAATACGGAAGGCGGCCGACTGCACGGCCGGCGGCAATTCATCGAGTCCGGGGCCGAAATCGGTGTGCACCTGCGGGCTACCGTGCAGGTTCAGCATGTCGCGCAGCGTGCTGATGGATGTGGTGAGGCGGTTGGTGACCGACTCGGCCGGCAGCAGCACATGGCTGAGCTGCCGCACCTGGTTGTAGAGCTCACCCAGAATTTCCTCGCTGAGCTGGCCCACGGCGGCGGCAGCGGGGGCCGATGCCAGGGCGGCGCGCACGGCCTCGCTTTGCCAGGCCATGTGCAGGGCGGCCAGGTTGGGGCCGAGGGCATCGTGCAGCTCGCGGGCCAGCTGCTCGCGCTCATCGTCCTGCGCCGCGATGAGGCGGGCGCTGTGGGCATTGCGCTGGCGCAGGTGCTGCACGCGCAGCCGGGCATTGTGGCGCAGCGTGTGCCGGAAGCGGCCGGTGAGCAGCGCGCTCAATATCAGCAGTTCAAGCAGCAGGCCCCAGGCCAGCGGGTTGGGGTAGATGGGGTTGAAGCTGGTAAATCCCAGATGATTGAGCCAGAAGATGCCGTAGCCGATAAAAAAGAACAGATACGTGAGGGCGTAGTAGGCCGCCAGCCGCTGCCAGCGCCGGTGCCGGAGCAGCGTTATCAGCACCACCCAGCCGTAGCCGAACACCAGCACCATCAGCAGCTCGCGCGCCCAGTTCAGCGCTTCTACGGTGGACAGGCTGTGGCGCACGGCCCACGGAAACAGGCCGGCATAGCCCGCCACAAACACCACGGCCGTGCCCGCCAGCCAGTTGCCGGCCCGGTATAGACGCGGCCAGGCAATGCGCAGCCGCAGGAACAATTGCATGATGCGAATGCCCGCTGCTGCTGCCAGCAGCATAAAATTGTATTGCCCCACCGACCACAGCAGCCGGTACGGCCCGGCCGGCAGCAACATGGCGTCCAGCCCGTCCTCCATCATCAAAAACAGCGTCACGGCCAGCACGTAGGCCACATACCACAGGTGAATGCGGTCGCGCAGAAACGCATACAGCACCAGGTTGAACAAGGCACTGCTCAGGTAAAAGCCCAGCAGCCACACCCAGTGCCGCTCAAACGGAAAGCCCATTTCCCAGGCCAGGAAATGCTCGGTGGTTTCGATGTAGGTGGGCAGGTAGATGCCGCCGGTGTGGGCGTCCACGCGCAGGTAGAGCACGGCGGCTTCGCCGGGCTCCAGCGCAAAGGGGAAGCTGAGCGAGCGGGCCGGAAAAGCCCGCTCAGCGGCCGGCACCCAGGAGCTGGCCTCGCCCAGGCGGGTAAACTTTGCCTCGCCCGCCCGCCGGCAATACAGCGCCGCGCTGTCGGTGAAATTGAAAATGCTCCACAGGAAGCGCAGGCGCTGGGGCTCGGTGTTGCGCACGGGCAGCCGCATCCACACGCGGCGGTGCAGCATGCCCAGGTTGAGCGGCTCGTGCCAGGGGCCGGGCCGGAACCGGCCGGCGCGCCACGCGGCTTCGGCGCGCTCGGGGTCGGGTGCTGAGCCGAAGGGCTCGGTGTAGTAGCGGTAGGCTTCCGAGATGTGCGCGCCCTTGGGGTCCTTCAGTAGCAGCGTGTCGCGCAGGACGTGCGGTGGCGCGGGCTGGGCGGCTCCCGGCCTCCACCAGCACAGCAGAAACGCCATGAATAGACAAAACCGCATAGGCCGATGCTAAAGACTGCTGAAGCGGCAAATAACAATTAATTCATTTATAAATTCATTTTTTATAAGAAAGAAAAACCGTGCTATTCCAACTGGTTCGGTCTAGGCCTGCACCCGGCCCCCGTGCAGCGTTTGCGAGAGCCGCTGGAGCTTCTCCTCCAGCTCCCGGGCCGCCAGCTCACACACAGCTTCGATTTTGGAGAACAGGACGTGCACCTGGGCCACGGTTTCGGCGCTGCCATCATCGCTGGGCTCGTTGGCAATCAGGATGGCGGCCAGCGCTTGCAGGTCCTTGGCATTATCCTCAAACTCCGGGTTGATGCCCATGGTAGCAAACGTGGGAATGATGGAATGCGTGGCCAATTTCAGGGCGCGCCATTTATTATCCTCAATGGCCTTTTTCATGGTTTGCACCAGCTGCGGAATTTCCTGGAGATAGAGGTAAATCATCTCGGCCATGCGCGAATCGCTCTTGGTGATGCGACGCAGGTAATCGAAATTGACGCAGGTAATCATGGGCTGCGGCTCGGGCTCCACGTGGCCCGGCTCGATGGCCGGCTTGTTGTAGCCTGAGCTTTTCAGGTACTTGATGATTTTGCTGTAGAGCAGCTTGTCGTCGATGGGTTTGGAGATGTAGTCGTTCATGCCCACGGCCTTACATTTCTCCACGTCCACGGTGGTCACGTCGGCCGTGAGGGCGATGATGGGCACCTTGGAATGCAGCTGCGTGCGGATGTATTCGGTGGCGTCAAATCCGTTCATCACGGGCATCTGTAAGTCCATCAGTACGATGTCGAAATGCGTGGTGCGCATCTTGTCGATGGCAATCTGCCCGTTGCCGGCCACTTCCATCTCGAAGCCGAAATCTTCCAGCAAGGTCTTCATCAGCAGCTGGTTGAGGGCAATGTCTTCCACCACCAGGATTTTCACGTTTTTGAAACCATCTTCCAGCTCCACGGTCAGGTTGGATTCCGCGTCGGCCTTTTCCAGCGTTTTATTAAAGCTCAGAATGAAGCTGAACGTGGAGCCCTTGCCCACCTTGCTCTTCACGTTGATGGTGCCCCCTTGCGGCTCCACCAGGTTTTTCACGATGGCCAGGCCCAGGCCCGTGCCGCCGAACAAGCGGCTGGTGCCGCTGGTGGCCTGTTGAAAATTGTCGAACACCGTGCCCAGCTTCGACTGCTCGATGCCGATGCCGGTATCGGTCACGGCGAACTCCAGGATGACCTTTTCGGCATCCTGTACCAGCATCCGCACGCCCACCGTGATGCTGCCTTCGCTGGTGAATTTCACCGCGTTGCTCACCAGGTTCAGGATAATCTGGTGCAGGCGCACGGGGTCGCCCACCAGCACTTCCGGGATTTTCTCGTCGTATTCCATCACCAGTTCCAGGTTTTTTTCCTGGATTTTGGTTTCGAACAAGTGCACCATGGCCGATACCGAGGCCGAGAGCTTGAACGGAATCTGCTCAAACGTCATGCGGCCCGCGTCCACCTTAGCCAGGTCCAAAATGTCGTTAATCAGCACAATCAGCGTGTCGCCGCTCAGCTTGATGGCCGTCAGGTATTCCTGCTGCTTGTCGGTAAGCTCCGTTTTCAGCACCACCTTCGTGAAGCCGATGATGGCATTCATCGGGGTGCGGATTTCGTGGCTCATGTTGCTGAGAAATTGCTGTTTGGCCTTCACGGCGTCTTCGGCAATCTGGGTAGCGCTTTCGGCCTTGGCCTGGGCTTCCTCGGCCAGCACGGTGGCGCGCTCGGCCGCGATTTTGGCCTCCGTCAGCTCCGTAGCGATGCGCTTCTGGTCGGTCACGTCGCGGGCCACAATCACCACGCCCAGCACGTGCCCTTCGTCGTTTTTATACACCGAGCCGTTGAACAGCACGTCGGTCAGCTTGCCATCCTTGTGCCGCAGCGTGAGCGGCGAGTCGGCCACCGTGCCCTTGGCAAATACCTCCTGGTACACCTCCCGCGCCATCTGCGGCTCGGTGAAGTAGGCGAAGAAATCGGACCCCAGCAGCTGCTCCCGCGCAATGCCGGTGATGTACATCGTGGCCGAGTTCATGTCCGTAATCTTGCCCTCCGGGCTGATGGTCACCAGCGGGTCGCGGCTGGCCTCAATCAGGCTGCGGGCGTAGTTGGCAATGCGCAGCTCGGCAGCCCGCTTCACCTTCTCATCGTTCTGAAACGCCAGCTCTTTATTGGCAATCACCAGCTCGGCCGCCCGCTTTTCCTTCTCGTCGTTCTGAAACGCCAGCTCGATGTTGGCAATGCTCAACTCCTGCGCCCGCTTTTCCTTCTCGTCGTTCTGGAACGCCAGCTCGGTATTGGCCACACTCAGTTCCTGCGCCCGCTTCTCCTTCTCGTCGTTCTGGAAGGCCAGCTCGGTATTCGCCACGCTCAGCTCCTGCGCGCGCTTCTCCTTCTCGTCGTTTTGGAAAGCCAGCTCCGTATTGGCGATGCCCAATTCCTGCGCCCGTTTTTCCTTTTCGTCGTTTTGGAAGGCTAACTCGATGTTAGCAATGCCCAACTCGGCGGCGCGCTTTTCCTTCTCATCATTCTGGAAAGCCAGTTCGGTATTGGCCACGCTCAATTCCTGGGCGCGTTTCTCCTTTTCATCGTTCTGGAACGCCAGTTCGGTGTTGGCAATGCTCAGCTCCTGGGCACGCTTTTCCTTTTCGTTGTTTTGAAACGCCAGCTCTTCGTTGGCTACGCTCAGCTCCTGGGCGCGTTTTTCTTTCTCATCATTCTGGAAAGCGAGCTCCTCATTGGCAATGCTTAACTCGGCCGCGCGCTTCTCCTTCTCGTCATTTTGGAAGGCCAGCTCGGTGTTGGCTACGCCCAGCTCCTGGGCCCGCTTTTCCTTCTCGTCGTTCTGAAACGCCAGCTCCTTGTTGGCAATCACCAGCTCGGCGGCGCGCTTTTCCTTCTCGTCATTCTGAAACGCCAATTCCTCGTTGGCAATGCTCAGCTCGTCGGCCCGCTTTTCCTTCTCGTTGTGCTGGAAGGCAATTTCTTTATTGGCAATGCCCAGCTCCGTGGCCCAGTTTTTTTCGGCCACCTCGCGGGCCACCAGCACACCGCCCAGCACCAGGCCGTGGTCGTCCTTGTTCACCGTCCCGTCGAGCAGCACCTCCGTCGGTGCGCCATTGGCGTGCAGCAGCGTGCAGGCCACGTTGGTAACCGTGCCGGTAGCCAGCACCTGCCGGTACATGTGCTCCACCACGGCCGGCTCGGCGAAATAGGCAAAGAAGCTGGAGCCCATCAGCGCGTCGCGGTTCACACCGGTACTGTTGACCGCCGCCTCGTTGGTGTCGATAATGTTGCCCTTCAGGTCAACGGTGACCAGTAAATCCTGGCTGGCTTCCATCAGCCGGCGGTAACGTTTTTCGCTTTCCTTCATGGGAGTGTTGGACTAGCCCGGAAGGCAAGTTTTTGCTTGATTTATAATGGCGTGGGCCAGTTTGACAGCAAAGCAAAAAAGCGTCCACATACTGAAAAACCCGGTATACCGCAGGTAGCTATAAGCTAAATACTAAATAATTGTTTTTCAGAAAAATAGCTGTATGCAAGGTACGGCTTTTTGCCCAAGTGCTGGCCGTTGTTACCGTTGCTCGAGCACCATAGCCCTGGTAGTTATCTAGTTCGGGAAACAGAGTTAAACGCAAGCAGGCAATCCAAGCGGGTTGAAACGATACCTTGCTACGCCAGAAAGCCCACTTGGATGACCAGGTGGGCTTTCTCATGCTTATTCTCAAAGGCTACTTCGCCGCCGTGCCATCGGGCTTGAGCGTGCGGCCCAGCCACTCAAAAAACACCCGCTGCCAGAGCACCGAGTTCTGCGGCTTCATCACCCAGTGCCCCTCGTTGGGCAGGTACAGAAACCGGCTCGGAATGCCGCGCAATTGCGCCGTGCCGAAGGCCTCCATCGCCTGCCCCTCGGGCACCCGGAAATCCTTGCCGCCCGTGATGACCAGAATGGGCGTGTCCCATTTGCCGGCGAACTGCTGGGGGTTGAATTCCTGGTAGGATTTATTTGGCGTGGCATCCCAGGGCGCACCGCCCATGTCGTGTTTGGCAAAGAACATTTCCTCGGTGCTGGGGTACCAGCTGGTGAGGTTGTAGAGGCCGTCGTGGGCAATGAAGGTCTTGAAACGGCCCTCATGGTGGCCGGCCAGGTAGTACACCGAGTAGCCGCCGTAGCTGGCCCCCACGCAGCCGCGCCGGTCCTTGTCAACGTAGCTTTCCTTGCTCACCGCATCAATCGCTGAGAGGTAATCCTTAATCGGCTGGCCGCCCCAGTCGCCCGAAATCGCATCGTTCCACTCCCGCCCGAAGCCGGGCAGCCCGCGCCGATTGGGCGCTACGATGATGTAGCCGTTGGCTGCCATCAGCTGGAAATTCCAGCGGTAGCTCTGGCTCTGGGTAATGGGCGACTGCGGCCCGCCCTGGCAGTAGAGCAGCGTGGGGTACTTCTTGGCGGGGTCGAAATCGGGCGGGCAAATCACGTACACCTGCATCTGCTTGCCGTCGGTGGTGGTCACGCGGCGGTCCTCCACCTTGCCCATTTTGATGCCCGCCAGCTCCTGCTGGTTGATGGTGGTGAGCGGCGTTTCCTTACCCGTTTTCAAGTCGAGCCGCACGATATCAGCGAAGGCCGAAAGGGTGGTGCGGTTGGCCACGGCCTGGTCCTTGCCCACCAGCTCAAACGCGTTGTAGTTCTGCGCACCAGTGGTAATCTGGCGGATTTTACCGCCCTTGCCCGGCACCGAGAACAGCTGCTCGGCACCCGTCACCACGGCCATGAAATAGATGGTTTTGCCATCGGCGCTCCAGCGCACGTTGGCCGCGCTCAGCTCCGAGCCCTTGGTGATGTCGACGCGCTTTTTGCTGGCGAAATCGTAGACCACAATGCCGTTACGGTCCGATTCGAAGCCGGGCGTGGCCATGCTCAGCCAGGCCACTTGCTTGCCGTCGGGGGCGAAGGCGGGCTCGGTGTCATAGCCGCCCAGACCCTCGCTCAGGTTCACGGTTTTCTGGTCGTGAATGTCGTAGAGGTAGATGTCGGAATTCGTGCTTTCGGCCTCGGCGCGCCCCGTCAGCTTGCGGCTGGTGTAGGCAATGCGGTAGCCATCGGGCGAGAAAGCCAGTTGCTCCGAGCCGCCATCAGGCATCAGCGGGGAGTCGAATTTTTCGCCTGCCATTACGTCCTTGCCGTATCCTTCTGGCTTGCCGTCAGCATTAATTGGCTGGAAGAAAACGTGGCTGGCGAGGTGGTCGTCCCACACGTTCCAGTGGCGGTAGTTCAGGTCGTCGATGATTTTGGCGTCGGCCTTGGGCAGGTCCGGGAACATATCGAGCGTGGTCGGGCTCGATTTTACGTCCTGCGTGTAGAGGATGAAATTGG